>JBDTRR010000025.1:0-74179 GCA_039931615.1 Acidobacteriota bacterium | reverse complement strand
CCCGCCGCGGCCGCCTGGGACGCCGACCTGAACGCTGTCGCGTCCACGCCCCTGAGGTGGCGCAGCCTGGCCCGCCGGCGGGGCGGCCGGCTGGCCCTGGGCCGGCGCCGCGGGCTGCTGGGCGAGGAGCGCAGCCGCCGGCAACGACAACAACACCGCGGCTGCACGCAGAATCAGACGATGTGGTCGCATCTGGCTTCCTCCTCAAACAGATCGGCGGCGCGTCGGCCAGTTCCTCCCCCGTGTGCGATCGGGGGCCAATGACCCTAGTCGATGGCGGCGCCGCCCTGGCTCGACTGCGCGTCGAGCGTTTCACCCGGACGTCCGCCGGTCGTCGTCAGCGTGACGGTGCGGGCGTTCATCCGCTTGGCGCCATTCTTGGCCAGCGATCCGGCGACGGTCACCTCATCGCCCAGCTTCAACGTCTCACGACGCCATCCCCGGCGCTGCAGTCCGTGCGGCGGCCCCATCTCGAAACCCCAGTTGGAGACCTGCCCGCTCGTCTTGTCCTTGACGTTGAGATAAATCCACACGTGCGGATTCGTCCATTCGACCTTGGTAACGGTGCCGGTCAGCGTGATCGGCTTGTTGCCATCGAATTCCGCCGCAAACGAATGATGGGCGGCCAGGCGCCCTCCGCCTGCGAGCAGTCCTGCGAAGACAGGGGTGAGCATCAAGACGATCGCCGCACGGACAATGATGTATCGCATCTGACCTCCTCCATATCCGAATCAGCGCGCGGTGTGAATCGAGTGCGTCACGGGTTGACACCGCCCTGGCTCGATCCGGCATCGAGCGTCTCCCCCGGGCGGCCGCCGGTTTTGGTCGAGGTGACGGTTCTGGCGTTGAGCCGTTTGGTGCCGTTCTTGGCCAGCGATCCGTCAACGCTGACTTCGTCGCCGATTTTCAGCGTGTCGCGGCGCCAGCCGCGGCGCTGCAGCAGGTGCGGTGGCCCCATTTCGAAGCCCCAGTTGGCGATCTCGCCGGTGCCCTTGTCCTTGACGTTGAGGTAGACCCAGACGTGAGGATTGGTCCACTCGATCTTGGTGACCGTGCCGGTCAGCGCTACCTTCTTCTCGCTGTCGAACTCGGCCGCGAACGAATGATGGGCGGCGACACGACCGCCAGCCAGCAACACTCCGCCCGCCATCAGCACACCAAGTACGTACGCTCTCATGTCGATCCTCCGTTCAAAGGGAACACTGAATTTCACGGTCTATTCTCCTGGCACAGGAAGCGAGGCAGTTCCTCCGCCGCCACCCACCGCAACGTCGCGTTCGCCGACCACGATCGGGTGTAGGCACCGGGGTCCTCGATGGTGACCTCGTACTTCAGTGTATCGAAATCAGCCCGGGTAAACTTCTCGATCAGACGCAGCTGGTCCGTGTGCGGCAGGCCGCCATTGGTGAACCAGAAGTCCTCGTTGAAGCCCCGCGTATCCGCCACCAGCGAATCGCCCTCCCATTTGGCAACCGACCGGCCGTAATAAAGCGGGTTGTCGTCGTCGCCGCCGACCTGGCCGGCGAAGGTACGCCCGTCGGTCTGGATGATCCGGTAGTTGCTGTTGCCGCTCCCGATCAGCACGAAGATCCGCTTGCGCTCGCGGTCCTCGACAAACTGCACGCCATACGGCTGCTGGAACTGACGCGGCCCCCCTGGCGGCTTGCAGTTCAGGAACATCGGATCGTCCTGCAGGAAGCGGCGCTGCCGCTCGAGGTAGAGCGCCTGGGCCCACGGCTGCAGCGGCGCCACCTTCGGCGCATCCGCGATGTTCTTCAACAGTCCCCACTGATCCATCGGCGCCGTGACGCCGTTCTCGACCAGTGCCGTCGAGCTGGGAAACGCCCAGTAGCCCTGCGCTGAGCCTGGCGACGGCGCGCCGAGACGCGGCTGCTTGTCCGGCCAGCGCGGAGTCGGCCGCGCCTGGAGCAGCGGCGGCGGCACCTTCGCCACCACCGTCATCACCTTGCGGCCGGTCGCCTTGACCGCGACCGAATTTCCCCAGACCTGGCGGGTGCCGTTGCGGGCCGCCCATCCCTCGACGACGATCGCATCGCCGGGCTGCAGCGTCTCGCGGCTCCAGCCGTTCTCTCCCAGGTCGATCGGACTCTCCAGCTCGATCGCCCAGTTGAGGACCTCGTTCTTGGCGTCCTTCACGTTCATGAACACGTGCGCGTGAGGGTTCCGCCAGTCGACGAGCGTCACGACGCCGTTCAGCGTCATCGGTTTCTTGTCGTCGAACTTCGCCAGGATTTCGTGGTGCGCGATCAACGGCACCGTCGCCAGCAATAGTCCGGCGAGGGCGGCAGCGAACACGCGCGGAGCGCCGAGTTTCATCGCCACTCTCCTACTGTCTGCCGATCTTGAAGGCGCCGTTCTCTTTCTGGCTCTTCCAGGTTCCGGTGATGGTGCGGTTCGGCAGCGGCAGGTTCTCGATCTTCCCGTCGATGACGTAGCTGACCACCGCTCCCCCCTTGTCCTTCCCGTCGGCCTCGAGGTGCACGACCCAGCCGGTCGGGTTGAGCGTCGCTGCCTTGATCGGAATGTTGTCAGTACCGGGATTGATCATGCCGGTGACGGCCTTGCCGTCCCAGTTCATCACGATGACAACGTCGTTGCCGTGCGTCTTGTTGCCGGTCCAGGTGCCGATCCAGGACCCCTTCAACGGATGCCCCTCCTGCGCCTGCACCGGCGCAGTGCCGGCCAGAGACACAAGAGTCAAAGCCACAATCAAAATCAACGCGCGCATGTGTGTGCCTCGGAAAGGAGCGGGGAACTGACGGCGACGCATATGGTCGGCGCCCATTATCGCCGTGTCGGGTGGTGGTCGCAAGCGGCGAACGAGTCGAAGCACAACTTTTTTTTGACCGGGCCACATCATGGGCAGCCGCGCGCACGGTGGGTTGCCCTATACTCCTGACGACTTCCTTATACGGATCCGGCCACTGTTCAGCCTCTATTGGGAGATTGAGATGAGAAGCACCACACGGCATCGATCGTCGGGCGGGTCTCGTACATGGGGTCCGGCTTCAGCCGGATTGCTCCGTCGTCCGACTGAAGTCGGACGCCACGGACGATTCCGGGGTGACGGTCCATCGCTCCGGTTCCGGGCGCAGGCAGTTCTGGCCTTCTGTGCGGTATCGGCGATAGCCGCGGCGTGCGCCCAACCGGCGGGAACGGTGCCGGCGGCAGCCGCGGCGCTCAAGGTCGGCGAAATCAAATCGATCGAGTACTCGGGCACCGGACGCTGGTTCCAGTTCGGTCAGGCGCCGAATGCGACGCTGCCGTGGCCGCAATTCGAGGTCAGCAGCTTCACCACGACGATCAACTATGAGACCCCGTCGGCGCGCGTCCAGATGACGCGCAAGCAGACCATCGATCCGGCGCGGGTTCGGCCGACGCCGGTGGAACAGCGACCCGATCAGTACGTCAGCGGCAAGGCCGCCTGGAACATGGCGGTCGCGGCCGGCGCCGCGGCCGGCGCCGCCGCCGCGCCGCAGGCTCAACCGGCCACCGTCGAAGAGCGAACCATGGAGATCTGGTCGACGCCGCACGGCTTCCTGAAGGCGGCCCAGGCGAACAACGCCACGTCGCAGGCGGGCGATGGCGGCTCAGAGGTGTCCTTCACCGCCGGCCGCAACAAGTACGTCGGCAAGATCAATGCGCAGAACCAGGTCGAGCGCATCCAGACCTGGATCGACAATCCGGTCCTCGGCGACACGCTGGTCGAGACGACGTTCTCCGACTACCGGGATTTCGCCGGCCTCAACTTCCCGGGCCACATCGTGCGGACCCAGGGCGGCCATCCGGTCCTCGATCTCACCGTCTCGTCCGTCACCGCGAATCCGGCAGTCGATCTGCCAGTCCCCGAGAGCGTCGCGGCCGCGACCGTGCCTCCGGTCGTGACGACGGCCGACAAGCTCGCCGACGGCGTCTACTACGTGAAAGGCGGCAGCCATCACAGCGTCGCGATCGATCAAACCGACCATGTCGTGGTCGTCGAAGGGCCGCAGTCCGAAGAGCGCTCGCTGGCGGTCATCGCCAAGGTCAAGGAGACGATCCCGAACAAGCCGCTCCGCTATCTGATCAACACGCACGTGCACTTCGATCACTCGGGCGGCCTGCGCACCTGGGTCGACGAGGGCGCCACGATCGTGACCCACCAGATGAACAAGCCGTATTACGAGCAGGCGTGGGCGGCGCCGCACACGCTCAACCCGGACCGGCTGGCGCAGTCCAAAAAGGGCGCGCAGTTCGAAACCGTCGCCGACAAGCACGTCCTCACCGACGGCAAGCGATCGATCGAGATCTACGACATCGCCGGCAGCGGCCACAACGACGGGTTCCTGATGATCTATCTGCCGAAGGAGAAGATCCTGATCGAAGGGGATGCCTACACGCCAGCCGCGGCCGATGCGCCGCCGCCGGCGACGGCGAACCCGTTCTCGGTCAACCTGCACGAGAACATCCAGCGCCTCAAGCTCGATGTCCGGCAGATCGCCGCGCTGCACGGCCCGCGCCTGGCGACGATGACGGATCTGCGGAGCGCCATCGGGCTGGCCGGCGGCGCCTCGCACTGACGTCACCGCCCGTCGGGCAGACGTATATAAAAAAGTCGATGTAGTGCAGGCCTTCAGGCCTGCCGGGTCGGGCAGATCTGAAGGTCTGCACTACGTCAGAATCGATTTTTTCACACGCGTTGGAGACGGGGCCTGGTGCGACTACTTCTTGTGCCGGTCGAGGAACTCGAAAATCTGCGAGGCGTAGGTCAGATACGCCTCCAGGTGGGTCCCGCCCGGGACGGTCGCATACACCGTCTCCACGCCTGCCGCCCGCGCGGCCTCGGCCATCTTCTGCGACGCGTCGATCGGGTTGACCGCGTCCTGGTCGCCGTGGATGACGAGCATCGCCATCTTTCCCTTGAGCCGGTCGAACGGATAGGCGTCGTAGACGATCGGCGCCGAACTGACGACGAGGGCGGCAAACCGGTCCGGGTACTTGGCGGCCAGGTGAAGCGCGCCGGATCCCGACGGGTTCTGGCCGTGCAGATACAGACGCGCCGGATCGGCGTTGTATTCCCTGGCCACGAGATCAATCACGTAGAGGACGTCCTGTTCGGCCCGTTCGTTTTCCTGGCTGGTCCACCCCGCCGCCGGCGCCGCGGCGCCGGGCCGCGCGATCTGATAGGCACTGCCGTAGTACGGCTGGCTCAAGGGCCGGTACCCCATCGGGGTGACCACGATGTAGCCGCGCTGCTCCGCCTGCTTGACGAGATCGTTCTGCGCCCGGTATGGCCCGTCCACGGTGTTGCCGGCGCGAAGGGTGACCAGCATCGGCAGCCTGGTGCCCGGCGTCCACTTCGACGGCACGAACAGCCGGTAGGGAATCGACTCGCCGGTTCCTGGAAAGTTGTAGACGCGGTACTGCTCGCCCTTGTGCTGATACAGCGGGCCGGTTGGATTGGGCTGCGGCGGAACGACGGCCGCGGCACCGCGGCCCGGCGCCGGCGCCTGCTGGCCCGACGCGACACCCACGGCGCACAGGCAGAACGCGGCGACGATCCAACAACCGAATGGCGCACGCATGGCTGACCTCTTTCTTTCAGGCATCAGTATCAGCTCTCAGCGGGTCCGAACCATCGAATCTTCCCGCCCGGCGAGCTCAGCGTACACCGCATCCGCGCGCCGCGCCAACGCCATGCGGCACGCCGCCGCATCGTCCGCCTCGGCGAAGACCGTGCACACGGGCCGGCCGGCCGGAATGCGCTCGCCCGGATGCGGCACGTCGCGGACGTCCGGATCGGCGAGCCAGGCCCGGGTGTCGCCAGTGACCACGGATCGGCGGGCGAAGACGACGGCTTTACCGATCGCCCGGACGCGGCGCCGCTCCCGCGCCAGATCGAAGATCGGCAGCGTGCCGGCCGTGCACGCCGCGGCGTGCGCACCGAACATCGACAGACCGGAGGCGCGCTCGACCAGCTCCATCGACGCCGACCAGCGCGGGTTGACTTCGATCGCATACAGCGATGCGCCGCGGGCGACGAAGTCGATGCCGTTGACGCCGACGAGGCCGAATTCCGCGGCGACGACACTGGCCAGCGTCCCGGCGGCGTCGACCAGCGCCCGATCGCACGGGAAGACCCGGTCCTCCGCCGACGGGAGGATGTTGCCGCAGTAGCGGTAGCCCGACGCGCCGAAAGCGCCCTCGCCGGCGAGCTGGCGCGAAATACCAAGCGGCACTGCCCGCCCGCCCGCCGCGACGAACACCACCGACCCGGACATGCCGTCGACGAGCTCCTGCAGGTAGCAGCCGTGCGGAATACGGGTGCCGGGCCGCCACGGCCGCACGCGGTGGCCGCCGCCCGATGCCAGCGGTTTCACCAGCCAGCGATCTGAACCACTTGAGGACGCAGAGAACGCGGAGATTGAGGACGCGGAGGACGCCGAGCGGGTGCGGCTGAAGGCGGACGACGGGTCGGCGTCGTCGACCGGCCGCACGCGGACCGCCGGCCCCGGCACGCCGCGCCCAGCCAGCGTCTCACTGACGAGACGGGGATCGCGGACGCGGCGCAGCACCTCGGGTGGGTTGCCCCACAACGAGCGGCCCACCGCGAGCGAGCGCACGGCGCTGGGGTGGTTCTCGAAATTGGATCCGTAAGCGACCGCGTCGGAGGCGATGCCGTGCGCTGCGCGCGCAGCCGCGGCGGCACTGACCGGCGCGTCAAGATCGCGGCGCAGCGAGAGGCTGCGGACGGCGGCGTGCTGGTCGAGATCGCCGAACGCATCGATCGCCGTCACCGCGAAGCCGGCGCGCGCCGCCGAGTCGGCCATCGCCCGGGTCGAGATGCCGGCGAGGAGGACGTGCCGCGGCGGCAAAGGTTCGGCCATCGGCTATCCCTGGTAGTGCGGACCTTCAGGTCTGCCCGATACGGCAGGCCTGCAAGCCTGCACTACGTCTGCTTCCGATCACGGTCCGCTGTCGGCAGACACCACCTACAGATGCGTGACCGAAACAGCACTGCTTTTCATGATTTCGTGTTTTCGTATTTTCGTGGCCTGGCCGCCAGTCCCCAGCCTCCAGCCCTGGCTCCAGTCCCCAATCCCTAGCCCAGCTCGCTCGCGACCTCGGCTATCGTCTCGACATCCAACACGAGATCGTTGCGCTCGAACAGGCGGGTGATGCAGGCCTTGTGGATCTTCATCTTCAAGCCGCCGACGCCGAGCGCGCCGAACACCTTCACGCCGTCCCGCTCCGCGCCGTCGTCGGCGACCTCGATGCCTTCGATGCTGAGGGGCGGGACCGCATTCAGATCGGCGGCGGCGCGCAGTCCGGGGCGCCCCGCCCACGCGGTCCGCGGCACCAGGCGGACGCCGGCCGGACCGGTATTGAGCAGCAGCGCGGCCCCGTCGAGCACGGCCGGCGCCTGCGCCGCGTCGGCGAGGCCGACGGCGCGCACCGCGCCGCCGAACCGCTGCTGGATCTGCTCGATGATCGGCGCGCTCTGCTCCGGCCGCCGCGAGGTGATCACGACCTCGGCGCCGGCCCGGGCGAGCAGGCCGGCCGCCCGCACGCCGACCGGTCCCGTGCCGGCGGTGATCACGGCATGCAGTCCCTGCACGTCGCCGGCCGCCTGCTGCAGCTTGACCACCGCGGCCACGGCGGTGGTGTTGCCGCCGTTCGAATCGAGCATCACCGAGACCCGCATCGGACCGAAGAACGCCTTGCGCACGGCCGCCAGCAGCCGCTCCCCCGCGGCCATGTCGGTCCCGCCGATGAAGATGGCGGTGTGCTTCAGGTCCTTCGGACCACGCGTGAAGATGCAGCCGTGCACCAGATCGCGGACCGCGTCTTCGGTGACGCCGCCGTGGCTCATGATCTCGTCGGCGCCCGCGTCGTAGGCGACCACGCGGTCGAAGACGCTGGGGTGGGGAGAGGTATCGAGTTGCAGGAGCAGTTTGCGCACGGAGTACCTTCGACACGAGGACGCCGGGGAAGCAGAGGGCGCAGAGGAAGCGTAGGACGCGGAGGTCACCGAGACCGTTGAGAGATCCTCGCGTCCGTCGCGCCCTCAGCGTCCGCCGCTCCCTCTGCGTCCTGAAAGAGCCCCCTATTTGGGACTGAAGGGATGCTTCGCCGTCTTCGAGCCGGCGATCACTTCGTCGAGGCTCGGCTTGTTCGCCAGCGCGCGCTCGATCGATTCCTTGGTCGCCTGGTAGTTGTAGTCGTAGATCTTCTTGTCGTCGCTGGCGTCCCAATGGATGAACACGCCGACCATGATGCAGTAGTCGTCAGCCTTGTCGCGCGGGATGACGCCGCTTTCAACCGAGTCGACGACCGCGCGGGCGACCGCGGCCTGGGCCGGCCCGAACATCTGCACCGCCTGCTTCGCGCCCTTGATCGTCACCTTGTTGAAGAGGATGGTGTCGGGCTTGGCCGGGAGATTGGGCGTGACCACCGCGAGGAGCGTCGTGAAGCCGTCCTTGTTGTTGGTGAGCGCCTGGAGGAACGCCGCGCCGGCGGGGCCGGTCTTGGAGCCGATGATCAAATCGATGTGCGCCACTTCGTTGCCGTCGCCAACCAGCGACTCACCGAGGAAGAAATCCGCTGCCATGTGGAACAACTCCTTTCAGAAGAAACGTCTGAATTGCCATGAGGTCTGGCAGTGCGTGTGTCGCGACGCGACGGGGAGGCACGCCAAACGCGGGAGTATATATCAGTACACCGTCCGGCGCTGAACGCGCCGCCTGGCGGCGAGGCCGAAGCGCGGCTCGGACGAGCCGCCCCCGGTCACCAGACCGGCGGCGTATGCGCCGACCGCCGGCCCGTGCTTGAAGCCATGCCCCGATCCGCCCCCGACCATCCAGACGTTTTCGAGCTCGGGGTGCCGATCGATCAGGAAGTCGCCGTTGCTGGTGTTCTCGTACTGACAGACTTCCGACCCGATCAGCGGCGCATCCCGCAAGCCGGGAAAGCGGCGGGCAAGATAGTCGCGGATCGCCGGCACCGTCGCGAGCGTCGTCCGATCGCCGGCGTCAGGATCGAAGATCGGACCGTGCCGGTCAATCGCGATCTTGAACCCCTGGCCGTCGAGATCCGGCACGCCGTAGACCTCGTTGCCGAAGTCGATCCAGGCAGGCAGCGCCGGCGCCGCGAAGCGGCGGTCGCCGCCCGGCGGCCCGAAGTAGAGCACCTCCTGGCGCGTCGGGACGAGACGATCCTGCAGCAGCGTCGGGAACAGACGGGGCAGCCACGGACCGCAGGCGAAAACGAACCCGTCGGCGCCGATCGTCTCGCCGCTCCGGGTGGTCACTCCGGCGAGCCTGCCGCGGCCGGCCGGCGGCTCCACCGCGTCGGCGCGATACACCACGCCTTGCTGCTCGGCATCGCGGACCAGCGTGGCGACGGCCCGGCGCGCCAGCAGCACGCCGCTGCCCGGCTCGTGGACGGCCCAGGGTACGGTGGTGAAGTCGACCTGCGGCCAGCGCGATTCGAGCTCGACGCGGGACAGCCGCTCGCAGGGGATCCCGACGCGGGTCAGCGTCGCCAGCGTCGCGGCCGTGAGCGGGTCCTGCTCGCGGGCCATCGAAAGGACTCCGGTTTCGCGAAACAGCGTCGGGTCCGTCCGCTCGAACAGACGTTTCCAGATCTCCAGCGATTGCCAGGCCCAGCGGGTGTAGTGCTCCTCAGCTCCGTAACCCATCCGGATCAGCCGGGTCTCGCCGCCGGAGCTCCCCCGCCGGTGGCCGGCGCCGTAGGCATCGACGAGCGTCACGCTGCACCCGGACCGGACCAGATGATGCGCGGTCCACGCGCCGAAACATCCGGCCCCCACCACGACGACGGTTGACATGGCGGACATTATCGCTGGAGACGAAGGTGTGCATTACGGCAGAGCGGGTTTCGCCGATCAATCAGCTGGCGTATTGTTGATCGATGTCGGCAGTCTGCCTGCGGCTTGGCCTCATCGTCGGGATGGTGACAGCTATGGTCACCGGGGGGGTCGTCGCGGCCCAGCCCGGCTCGATCGAGTCGAGCGGGCGCGGCGAAGCCGACCGTCTCTACGCCGATCGCCTCACGCTGGCCAGCGCCCGGCGCGCCGCCGAGCTCTGGGGCGCCGCGCTGCAGCGCGACGGGCGGGACTTCGAGGTGGCCTGGAAGCTCTCGCGGGTCGACTATTGGCTCGGTGGACACGCCCCCGAGGCGGAGCGGCGGCGCTTTCTCGAGGCCGGCGTCGAGGCGGGGAGCGCCGCCGTGTCGGTCGCTCCCGACCGTCCGGAAGGCCATTTCTGGCTCGCCGCGAACATGGGCGCCATCGCCGAGTCCTACGGCATGCGCGCGGGGATGAAATATCGCAAGCCGATCAAGGAGGAGCTCGAGACCGTTCTGCGGATCGACCCCTCGTTCATGCAGGGATCGGCTGATCGCGCCCTCGGCCGCTGGTATTCCAAGGTGCCGACGCTGATGGGCGGCAACCGGAAACTGGCGGAAGAACATCTTCGCGCTTCGCTGAAATACAGTCCGCACAGCACCGTCTCGCACGTGTTTCTCGCCGAGCTGCTGGTCGCCGATCGGCGGAACGCGGAGGCGAGAGCTGAACTGGAGGCGGCGCTGGCGGCGCCGTTCGACGCGGAGTGGGATCCGGAGAATCAGCAGTACAAGGCGACAGCCCGGGCGCTGCTCGACAAGCTCAAGCGCTGAGGGCGAGCGCCGCAGCGCGCCTCCCGTTTGCCCGTGGCGTCCGACCTCCGCCGTAGCACTGGCACTTCGGTTTGTACGTAGTGTCCCGGCTTTAGCCGGACCCTGCGAGGTCCGCCTGAAGGCGGACACTACGTACGGAAAAAGATCACGGTTCGGCTGAAGCGGGACACTACGTACGTGGACTGTCCGTCAGGATGCCGTCGCACGGGATCTCGTGTCACCACGCGAGCAATCGTCTGCGACGACGGCCGCCGCGGACTCCATCGCCAGGACCGGCTCCGGCATCAGGCGATCACGCACCTGTCTTCTCCGATCGCGATACCGATCGAACACCGTCCGCTCGTCTTCCAATCCGAGCACCGATCGCAGGCTCGTTCCCGTGAATGTGTGCGCCAGCATCGCCAGTCCGTGGCGCAGGACGAACCCGGGACTGTGCGCAAACGCGGCCGGCATGTGCCGCACCTTCATCCAGCGTTCGGCCCGCCAGCGCAGGAATTCGACCTCGTCCGCCGCCAGGTGCGCGGTCCGGACCACGGCGGTCGTCCCGTCGTAGTGGGCAACATCATGGTCGACGACGAGATCGCGTTCGACGAACTCGCGCGTCATCGGCGTGCCGGGGTACGGCGTCGGATGCTGCAGGTACGGCCAGTCGACGTAGCGGCGCGCGAACGCCAGGTTGGCGTCGATCGAGGCCCGGGTATCGTCTGGATTGCCGACGATCAGACCGCCGACCACGAACAGGCCATGGCGATGCAGATGATCGATCGCGTCGATGGTGGCGTTGCCCGCCGGGCGGCCGTGATCGCGGCGGGCGTTCTTGGCGCCCGCCTTGAGAAACGCGAGATCGTCCTCGAGGATGTTCTCGATGCCGAGGAAGACATACCGGAACCCGGCGCGTTGCATCAGCGGGGCGAGCGACGCGCCGTGCTGGGCGATCGGCGAGGTCATCGCCTGGACGAAATACTCGGTGTCGTCGAAGCCGCTGTCGATGATCGCCTGGCACAGCGCGGCGAAGCGGCGGACGTCCAGCGTGATGTTGTCGTCGACGAGAAAGATCGCCCTGGCGCCATGCCGTCTGGCGTCGCCGATGTCGGCGAGCACCCGCTCGATCGGATAGGTGTGAAAGTTGCGGCCGCGCATCTCGATGATCGAGCAGAAACTGCAGTCGAAGGTGCAGCCCCTCGACGTCTCGACCACGTCGACCGGCCGGCCGAGCAGCGTGTAGCCGCCGATGACGCGGGCGCCGCGATTGGGCAGGCGCGGCGGATCGGCGGCGAGGCGGGCGATTGGCCGATCGGCGTTACGGATGACGCCGGCCGAGGTCCGGTACGACAGCCCGGCCACCGTCTCGAACCCGATCCGCCCCTCGAGCGCGCGCAGCAGCTCGCGAAACGTCTGCTCGCCCTCGCCGCGGACGATGAACCCGATCTCCGGACACGCCGCATAGGCATCCGGCGCCAGGCTCGGGTCGTAGCCGCCGGCGACGATCTGCGTCTCCGGGCGACGGGCCCGAATCAGGCGGGCGATGCGCAACGCGGTGGTGCGCTGGAACGTCATCACCGACAGGCCGACGACGTCGGGCTGCAGATCGCGGAGGAGCCGTTCGACCGTGTCCTGGACACTCGACTGCACCAGGATCAGATCCGCGATCGAGACGTGGTGGTGGGGATCGATATTACCGGCCAGCGAGGCCAGCGCGCCGTTCGGCATCCGGATCGCGACCGCCGGCATGTGTTCGAACGAATCCGGCATCGACAGCAGCAGGACGTTCATGATCCGACTCCACGATTGACGGCGTACTACGGCCTGGTCACGGTGTAGTCGGCCGGGACGACGAACTGATCGTCGCCGATCGGCGCCACCGAGACGTCGGTGACCTTGTTGGTCATCTTCATCGTCGCCATCTGTTTGAGCATTTCGAGGATGGGCGCGTTGCCTTCGAGCGACAGCTCGGCCTCCGACAGGTAGGCGATGCCGTCGGCCTGGCCGAACAGCCGCATCGCCTGGTCGAGGTTGCCCTGCGCCGGCCCGCCGCCGGTCACCGGCGGCGAGAGCAGGTTGGCCGCCATTGCGGCCTTCATGTAGGCCGCGTACTCGGCGGCGCCCGGCGCGCTCTTCGCCACCCAGACCACCCCTTTGGTGACCATCTTCGCGCCTTGGAGCATCTCCAGCGCTTCCTTGGGCATCTGCGGGGCGAACGAGCCGAACTGCGCCATGTCCATCGAGGTCGAGAACGAGAACTGCTCGCAGAGCTGTCCGGCAATCGTCTGGGTCTTGCCGGTCGGCTCGAACGTGGCGTCGAACCTGGGCGGCGCCGGGGCGCCCGCCACCTGGCCCTGCAGCCGGGCGGCATCGAACACCTGGGCGGTCTTCTGGCCCGCCGTCAGCACGGTTACCTGCCGCGTGGTCAGGTCGGTGATGGTCGCCATGCTCTGGCCCATCACCTCGATGTCGGTGCGCGCCTTGTTGCCCTTGACCCGCATGATCAGGCGCGGCATCGCGCCGCTCATCATCGCCGCCATCGGGCCGTCGATGGTCACTTCCGTCGTGACCGTCACGTCCGCGCGGACCGCGGCGGACCCCAGCGCGACGAGCGCGCAGACAGCCAGGCAGCGTTTCATGGCAGCAACCATCCCCACAGGTTCCCTTCCGGCGCACTCTCACTGTGCACCTGGATGTAGAATCGACCCGCTTTCACCGCCTCGACCTGTTCCGGCGTGAGCGCGAAGGTACCGATCAGCGTGCCGCTGGTGCCCTTCGTCAGCTTGAGATCGAACATCACCGGGCCGCGAATCCCGCGCGGCCCGAGATGAATCTGCGCAATCGTCGCCGCACTCTTCATCCCGTCGAAGGTGCCTCGAACCGACAGGCTGCGTCCGGCCAGCGTGGCGCTGGCCGATCCCAATCCGGTGATCCCGTCCCGCGAGTTCGCTACCGGCACCGGCGCCAGCCGCGCCTTGTAGCTGCTGGTCTGCGCCGAGGCGCCCGGTCCCCCGGACAGCACCGCGGCAGCGAACACGACGGCGGTCAGGATGCGCATCGGTCTGTCTCCCAGGGGTCTGATCTTACAGCCGCCCCGGCGACATCGAGCGACTATAGTAGCCCCCGATGATCAAAGCGACGAAGGACCTGCTGCTGCCGGCGACCATCACCGGATCCCTGCCCCGGCCGAGCTGGTACACCGAAAATCTCGCGGCGCGGCCGTTCCGGGACGCGATCGCGGACGCGCGGTTTCGCGAGCAGTACACCGATGCGGTCGGGACCAATCTTCGCGACCAGGAGCGGGCCGGCCTCGACATCGTGACCGACGGCGATGCCCGGTTCGACACCGACGTTGGCGGCATGAGCTGGTTTCAATATCCGGCCCGCCGCTTCAAGGGCCTGGGCGGCGGCGACTATCACCGGGTGCGGAAGGGCTACGGCGGCACCGGCAAGGGCGACATCATCTTCGAGGTGATGGAAAGCCGCGTGATGCCACGCTGCGTCGACCGGATCGAACGCGGGCCGCTGCAGTACGCGTCGCTGTGGAAGGTCGCCCAGGGGATGACCGGCCGGCCGGTGAAGTTCGGCACCATCACGCCGGAGTTGATCGGCATCTCGGTCGGCAACGACTACTACCCCGATCAGGAGTCGCTGATTCGCGCCGTCAGCGCGGCGATGCGCGACGAGCTGCTGGAACTGGCCGGCGCCGGCTGCGCCATCATCCAGATGGAGGAGCCGAACATCCATCTGGTCGGAATCCAGCGCGGCGGCGGCGCCCAGCTGGGGGTCGAATTCTTCGTCGAGATCTTCAATGACACCGTTCGGGGACTGCGCGACCTGACCGAAGTGTGGGCGCACACCTGCTGGGGCAATCCCGCGCAGCAGCGCCTGTTCGCGACCAACCAGTCCTACCAGGCGGCGCTGCCGTATCTCAACCAGCTCGATGTCGACGTGCTGACGTTCGAATGCGCCACCAGCGACGGGATGGACCTCGAAGCGATCGGGCGTCTGATCACGGACAAGAAGGTCGCCATCGGCGTCGTCGACCACCGCAACCTGCAGGTCGAGCGTCCCGAGCAGGTCGCGGACCTCATTCGCCGGGCGCTGACGCACATCCCGGCCGACCGGCTGATCCTGACCAGCGATTGCGGCTTCGGCCGCGAAGGCATGAGCCGGCGGATCGCGTTCTACAAGATGGTCTCGATCGTGCGGGGCGCCAACATCGTCCGGAAGGAG
Organism: Acidobacteriota bacterium; assembly: GCA_039931615.1. Lineage (GTDB taxonomy): Bacteria > Acidobacteriota > Vicinamibacteria > Vicinamibacterales > CAVVIG01 > JAHFUI01. The sequence goes on along the minus strand of JBDTRR010000025.1, from coordinate 59,263 downwards.
CTCGGGCTGCCCGAGGCGGAGTGCCTGGCCGCCAATCCCCGTTATGCGCTGGCCGAAGAAGCGTGACGTTCACATCAATCGAACAGGAGGAGACACCGATGAAACGACGACTGATCACGAGCCTTGGCACCGCCGCGATCCTCGCCACCGTTCTCGCCGCCACACCGCTGCGGGTGAGCGCGGACGGCGGCGCGCAGGTGCAGCGGTCCGACGACGGCGGAAGCGAGGAGACCGCGAGGGATCCCTGCCTGCCGGCCCAGCCGAAGCCGGTCATCGGCGACTCCGCCGCGCGCGATTTCTTCCGAAGGGGCTTCCGGCGGCGGCCCATCCCGGCGCCAGGCCGCAAGAGCGCCCTGGCGTTCGCGCGCACCGAATTGTTCTTCGGCACCGAGAAGCCCGCGGGTCCGCCGGTGAGCGACGACGACTTCCGTGGGTTTCTCGACAGTCAAATCACGCCGCGCTTTCCGGACGGCCTGACTGTGGTGAAGGGCGACGGTCAGTTCAGCGATTCCGCCGGGGACATCATCAAGGAAGCGTCGTTCATCCTGATCCTGCTTTACCCGATCGAAAGCGCCAACGACAGCAACCGGCGGATCGAAAGCATCCGGCGCTGCTATCTGCGCCAGTTCGACCAGGAGTCGGTGCTTCGTGTCGACGATCCCTTTGCGTCGTGGGTCTCCTTCTAGGAATTTACAATTCACGATTCACAATTTACAAGATTGTGAATCGTGAATTGTGAATCGTGAATTGTTCAGCCGCTAGGCTCCGAAGGCGTCGGCGATCAACTGGTAGGATCGGCGCCGGGCGGCGTGATCGTAGGTAATCGTCACGATCATCACCTCCTCCGCGCCGTACTCGGCAGCGAGCGACTCGATCGCCGCCCGCACCCGGGCCGGCGATCCGACAATGCTCCGTCGGCGCTGGCCCAATGCCTCGACGCTGCCCGGATGCCGCGCCAGGAAATCGAGCGCGGTCTCGACCGGGGGGACCGGGATGAAGGTCCCCCGCAGGAACAGCGTGAAGGCCATCCGGCTGCTCGCGGCGAGCCGTTCCGCCTCATCGTCGGTCTCGGCGCAGAGGACCCACGCCGCCGCGGTCACCCGTGGCGCCGGGTTGCCGGGCGACGGCGCGAAGCGCTGGCGGTAGTGGGCGGCAATCGCCGCGCCCAGCGGGTTGATGAAGTCGGCGAACGCGTAGGGCAGCCCCAGCTCGGCGGCCCACTCGCCGCTCTGCGGTGACGAGCCGAGCAGCCAGATGTCGGGCCGCGCCGGCCGGCCCGGCAGGGCGGCGAGACGGGCGAACCGATGATCCGGCGGCATGCGATCCCAGAGATAGGCGAGCAGTTCGACCAGCTGCTGGGGGAAATCGTCCGGCGCCGGGTGCCGCCGATCGCGCTGCAGCGCAAACGCCGTGAGCGGATCGCTGCCCGGCGCCCGTCCGACCGCGAGATCGATGCGATCGGGATGCAGGGCGCTCAACATACTGAAGGTCTCGGCGACCTTGAGCGGACTGTAATGGGGCAGCATGACGCCGCCGCTGCCGACACGAATCCGCCCGGTCGCGGCGGCGATCGCGCCGATCAGCACCTCCGGGCTGGCACACGCGAGCATCGGTGTGCCGTGGTGCTCGGCGACCCAGTAGCGATGATAGCCCGCCTGCTCGGCGCACTGCGCCAGATCGATGGAGTTCCGCAACGCCGCCGCCCCGGTCGAGCCCTCCGCGACCGGCGATTGATCGAGCACGCTGAGTCGAAGTGACATCTGATACCGAGCGTACACCACAGTCCACGACTGAGCGCCTTCCGCGGTCCGGTCCACCTGAAGAGCGTGCGAAACAATCTACTGAAGTAGTGCGGACCCTTAGGTCCGCCCGACACGGCAGGCCTGAAGGCCTGCACGACGACGTCAGCAGGCTCTGACGCCAGCATGACGCCCGATTTTTTCTCAGGCTCTGAAGCCGGACCCGACGGGCGAGAGCCGGTTCTGCGCGGCCGCCCATTCGGGTGATGCGGCGCGCGGCCGCGTTTGTCAGAATCGCCGCATGCTGAATGAACTCTCGACCCAAATGGCGGACGCTGTCGCGGCCGTCGCCCCTTCCGTCGTCCAGGTCCACGGCCGTCGTCGTCCGGCCAGCGGCTTGGTCCATAGCAACGGTGTCGTCGTCACCACGATCCGCACGCTCGGCGGCGAGGATGGTCTGCGCGTCCGGCAGGACGACGGCCAGACGTTCGATGCCGAGCTGGTCGGGTGGGATCCGACAACCAACCTCGCCGTCCTGCGCGTCGCCGGCCTGGCCGCACCCCCGATCGCACCGGCCGGCGCCGCGGCGCGCGTCGGCCATCTTGCGATCGCGGTGGCGCGATCGTGGAGCAACGCGGTCACCGCCAGCGCCGGCATCGTCTCGGTGATCGGCGGTCCGCTGCCGACCGGCCGCCACCGCGCCATCGATCAAGTCATCCGCACCTCTGCACCGATGCACGACGGATTTGCCGGCGGCGCGTTTGTCGACACGGGCGGCGGATTGCTCGGCATTGCGACGGCGGCGTCGATTCGCGGTCTTGGCGTGGTGATTCCGACGGCGATCGCGTGGAGGACGGTCGGCACCGTTCTGGAACACGGCCGGATCAAGCGGGGATATCTGGGCATTGCAGGACAACCGCTCAGCCTGCCGCCGAGTCAAGCCGTCGACGGCCGCACCGACGCCGTGCTCGTCGTCGCCGTGACGGACGGGAGTCCGGCGGCGCTCGGCGGCGTGTTCGTCGGCGATTTACTGGTCGCGCTCGACGGGCACCCGGTCGAATCGCCGCAGGACCTGATGGACCGGCTGCTCGACACCCCGATCGGCGACGCGTTGTCGCTGCGGATCCGGCGCGGCGGTACGGCAGTCGAGGTGACCGTGGTGGTCGGAGAACGCCCGAGCGCGTAATTGCCATCGCGGATCGTCACGGTCCGGCTGAAGCCGGACACTACGTAGGATAGAGACAAACGCGACCACGTATGCGTGTCATCCTCGTCGGCCCGGCCCGCGATCGGGCACGGCTTCGATCACAACTCGACGGCACCTCGATCGAGATCGTCGGTGAAGCCCTCTCTCCGGCGGACGCCCGCCGGATGGGCGCCGACGCCGAGGCGATCGTGATGGCGCGACCGGACGCGCCGCTCCAGATCGGCGACGATGCCGACAGCGGGGTGGAACCGTTGACGGCGCGGGAACGCGGGGTGCTGGGGCTGCTGGCGGAAGGGCTGCCGAACAAGGCGATCGCCAGCGCGCTCGGCATCAGCGACCAGACGGTCAAGTTCCACGTCGCGTCGATCGCCGGAAAACTGGGCGCCGTGAATCGGACCGATACGGTTCGCCGCGCCGTGCGCCGCGGCCTGATCGTCCTCTAGACTGCGTTGTTGCTCAGACGCCGCAGTTCTTCACTTCGTCCGGCATGCGACCGAGCTCTGAAATCAGCGCGAACGGCGAGTTCGGCGTCCGATCGCGAATCGAGCGGATGAAGGTGCTGGTCTCGCCGAGCGGCAGCGCGGCGACATTGGCGCAGAAGCGCGGCCAGGTGTCGTCCTGCATCAGGTACTGCTCGACGTTCGACAGGTAGAACACCGATACCGTGGCGCTCCGCTGCCTCAGGTAATCGCCAACGGCGCGGATCGCCTTCGCGCCGACGAAGTTGCCGATCAGCGGGACGACAAGGTTGTCGGTTTCCAGCCGCTTCAGGAAGAGGAACGACTCTTCGCTGGCCAGGAAGGCACGGAGCTCGCCGCCGCCGTCGGTGGCGGCCATCAGATCGGCGTAGGTCGGCTCGTTGGCGCGGCGACCGCCGTTCTTGTTGGAGGAATACTGGATGGCGGGCCCATAGAGAAAAAACGCCCGATAATCGTGCTGCAGCCGCAGCAGGTCGTCGGCCGAGAGCGGGAAGCCGTGCGTCCGGGTCAGGTGGCTGACCACGGCCCGGACGTTGGCGACATAGTCGGATTCGGTCGTGACGACGCGCCCGACCGCGTCGAAGATTTCCGCCACCGGCGAGCTGGCGCTCAGGCCGGCCGGCCGCTTTCTGCAGAACAGCCGGGAGACGAACTCGGCGCGGTCGGCTGACATCTCGAACAGCGCTTTGTAGATCAGGTGCAGCGCCATGTTGCCGCGCCTGATGTCGAAGATGAACGCCATCCGCGGCCGCAGCGCCACCATGTAGGTGAAGTTCTGCTCGGGACCGACGCCAAGGTAGACGCCGCCGGCCGGGACCTGGCGCGTCAGCTCGGGAATGATCGCCTGCAGCCCCCGTTCGTTCGACAGCAGGTTGTCGGACGGGAACGATCCAGGGCGCTCGGAGAAGCCCTGCACGATGCTCCAGAACTCCCCATCCGCGAGGCGGGGCGGCAGCGTGTCGGCGGCCCGGACGCCGCCAGCCAGGAACACGCTCCACAGGCAGACGGCGAGAAACAGAGCGGCGCAACGCGCGCGTGACCGCAGGCGCATCGAGGCGATTGTAGTGCATGCGCCTGGTCTCGACCGGTCCGGACAACCCTGACGAACAATTCAGTCAACTTCTGCGCATCGACATCCGTCTAAGGGCGAGAACAAGCGCGCCGGCATTCCCGGATCCCAGAGTTGTCGACGGGGCGATCGAGCTGACACCAGCCGGATCACTCTTCGATCGGCTGGAATCGCTCCGAACGAGGCCGCGCGAGCGACGAGGTGCGCGCGATGGCGTTCGACGCTCCGGGCCGATGGATTCGTCTCTGCGCGCTCCAGGCCTGCCTGCTTGCCGCCATCACCGCTGCCGCAACCCCGACGACTCCGGTCCACGCCGCCGGCACCGCCAGCCCGCGGGTCCGTTCGACCGATGGCGTGATCCGCAGGTTGATCGACGAAGCGGCCAGCCTGTCCCGGACGTTCCGGCGGCTGCTCGAGACGATCGAGGGGACCGACGGCATCGTCTATGTCGAGTCGGGCGCCTGCGGCCACGGCGTCCGGGCCTGTCTGACGATGACAGTGACTCGCGCGGCCGATTACCGGATTCTCCGGATCCTGATCGACCTGCGCCAGAAGCCGCGGGATCTGATGGGATCGATCGGACACGAGCTGCGCCACGCGATCGAAGTGCTCGAGAACCGCACACTGGTCGACGCCAGCACCCTCTACCTGTTCTACTCGCAAGGCAGCGTACCGAACAGCGGGACCTTCGAAACCCGGGCCGCGATCGAGGCCGGGTTCGCCGTGCGGAACGAGATCGAGTCGGCCTTCAATGCTTCGCGCTAGTGTCCCGAATCAGAGATTCGGTGACAAATATTCCGGGCGCGGCGCCCGGATCGCAAGGCGTGAAGAGCGAGTTTATTGAGCATAAATGAGCGATGAGCAACGCAGCGAGGCGGGATGCCCCGTTCGGAATATGTCAGCGAATCTCTGATTCGGGACACTAGACTAGCTCGCCCAGTCAGCCCGAGCCGCTTTCACAGGCGTAACCAGGCTCCGGCGTACGCTAAGGACCCTGGCCAGAATAATGTCGCCTTATTCTGGTCAGGGTCCTGACCTCGTCACCCTGGTCGACCCTTCGTTCCCAAGCAGGCGATGTGGGCACGCCGTTCGTGGCGGTCTGGAGTGGCGATGAGCAACGAGACAGCGTTCGAGATGACACCGTCGTCGATCCGTTTCGGCGCCGGCGTGACGCGGGAGGTCGGGATGGATCTCGCCGATCTCGGTGTCCGGCGCGTGCTGGTCCTGACCGATCCCGCCCTCAGCCGTCTGCCGCCGGTCCACACCGTCCGGCAGTCGCTGGAGGACAACCGCGTCGCCTACGACCTCTATGACCGGGTACGGATCGAGCCGAACGACGTATCGTTCCGGGACGCGATCGCGTTCGCCGGCAAGGCCGCCTACGATGCCTTCGTCGCCGTCGGCGGCGGCTCGACGATCGACACCGCCAAGGCGGTCAACCTCTACACGGCGTATCCACCGGACGATTTTCTCGACTACGTGAACCCGCCGATCGGCAGGGGCCTGGCCGTCCCCGGTCCGCTCAAGCCGCTGCTGGCGATTCCGACCACGGCCGGCACGGGCAGTGAAACCACCGGCGTCAGCGTGTTCGACGTGACACGGCTCCACGCCAAGACCGGAATTTCCAGCCGGCGGTTGAAGCCGACGCTCGGCTATCTCGATCCAGACAACACCCGGACGCTGCCGGCGGCGGTTGCCGCGTCGAGCGGGCTCGATATCCTCAGCCACGCGGTCGAGTCGTATACGGCGCTGCCGTTCACCGAGCGGCCGCGGCCGGATCGGCCGTCGCAACGGCCGCCTTATCAGGGCTCGAATCCGATCAGCGACATCTGGTCGCTCGAAGCGCTCCGCATCGTCTCCCGGTTTCTCGTCCGCGCGGTCGACGATCCGTCCGACGATGAGGCGCGCGCCTGGATGCTGCTGGCGGCATCGTACGCCGGGGTCGGGTTCGGCAACGCCGGCGTCCACCTGCCGCACGCGATGTCCTACCCGGTTGCCGGCCACGTCCGGAGCTATCGCGCCCCCGGCTACGTGGCCGATCACCCGCTGGTGCCGCACGGTCTGTCCGTGATCCTGAACGCGCCGGCAGTCTTCCGCTTCACCGCGCCATCGAGCCCGCAGCGCCACCTGCAGGCGGCCGAAGCTCTCGGTGTGGCGGTCGGCGATTGCCGCCCCGCGCAGGCGGGGCAGGTCGTCGCCGATCGGATCACCTGGTTCATGCAGCGGCTTGGCGTTCCGAACGGCCTGCGGGCGATCGGCTACACACCGTCAGACATCCCCGCGCTGGCGGAAGGCACGCTGCTGCAGCAGCGCCTGACGACGTTGTCGCCGCGCCCGGCCGGCCTGGCCGAGTTGACGGCGATCTTCGAGGACGCGATGGTGGCGTGGTAACGCGCTACCGTTCGCCTTCATCGCCGCCGCCGGTCACAGCGCGTCCCGCCTTCTCCTCCGCGCGCGCGCCGGTCAGGATGTTGAACATCGCGTAGTTGCCTTCATGGCAGGCGTATTCGAACACCGGCTGCGTGTCGTCCTGCGTCAGGTTCATGGCGAACGTCCATGGGCGCGCCCAGGTGGTGGGGTCGTCGATCGTCACGGACCATTCGACCTGGTCCGCCGCCACGCGCGTGAAGCGTTCGATCAGACGGACCGCCTCGGGGTTGGCGCCGCGATAGGCCGCGTCGTCCCTGAAATTCGTCGTCTCGACGACCAGCGTGTTGCCGTCCCAGCGGCCGCGGGCGTCACCCATGTAAGAGCGGATGCGCGGTGACACGTGCGGGCGCGTCTCGAGCGGGATGACCCGGATTTCGTGGATCATCTCGTAGCGGATTCCGACCCAGCCCGGCCCCTGCACGATCTGGTAGGCGTTGCCGTAGATGGCCGGCATCATCGATCCGGGGAGGCCGCGCGTGATGCACCGGTCGTAGAGGCTGCGGTCGATGTAGGAATCGGCGGGACCCCGCCCGCCCCTCGCCTGCTCCCGCGCGGCGGCGCGCTCCGCCGTCCGCTTCTGGCCCTCGGGCGTTTGTGGCGGGATCCGGCCATCGGCCGGATCGACAATCATCGACGTCCGCCGGCTCGGTTTCGGCCGGTCCAGCCAGTGCGGCGGCGGCGACGTCGGCGACCCGACTGCGCCGGCGTTGCGGATGTCGGCAGTCGCGGGGTCGAACTCGGCATTGTCGGTGCGAAGCTGCTGGCGCAGGCGCTCTTCCCGGGCGGCGAACTCCTCGTCGGTGATGGTCTGCCGTCCGGCGAACTCGGCCGGACGCTCGAACGGGACGTTTTGTTCGTCCTTGTTGGTGAAGTAGCCGGAGACGTCCGGATCCCCCCAGGGAGTCCGCGGCGGCGTCCAGGATTTCCGGGCGTCGGGCCTGGCCGCCCTGGCGCCGGGAGCGCTTTGCGCCGCTGCCGCCGGGTGGAAGCCCGAGGCCTCAAGGACGACGATCGCCACCGCCAACAAGACGCCGGTAAAACGCCGTACCCGCCAGTTCATACCGTCTCCTTTCGCCGATGGTCGAAGCCTCCGGCCATCGGGCTGTATTATAGGCCGGTCGGGCGATCACGTCTTTACGCAGCGGAGCTGACAGATGAAAGCGTCCCTTCTCCTTCTGGCCGCCGCCGTCGCGGCGCTGGGCGCGCCGGCGTCGGCGCACCACTCGTTCCCCGCCCACTACCTTGAAGATCAATCGGTGTCGATCGAGGGCGAACTCGTGGAGTTCGAATACCGGGCGCCCCACGCGTGGGTCCGCCTCAGGGCCCCGGACGACAAAGGGGTACTGCAGCAGTTTTCCGCCGAGTGGGCCAACCCATCGAGGCTCACCCAGCTGGGCGTGACCAAAGAGACGCTCAAGCCGGGCGATCGGGTCGTCGTCACGGGGAGCCCCGGCCGCAACGCCGCCGAGCGGCGGATCCACCTGAAGAGCATCCGGCGGCCCGCTGACGGGTGGGCGTGGGCTGGACGAGGCGGGCGGCGGTAGAGAGCGGGCGGGGCGGGGTGGGGCGGGGGCGATTCACGATTCGCAATTAGGAATTGGGAATTAGGAATTAGGAATTCGGAAGACCACGGAGTAAACCGATGAAATCTGACCTCATCGATCGGCGCGGCTTTCTCGGTCGCGGGGCATTGGCGACCGCCGGGCTGTTCGCGGGCGGCTCGTTCAGTCGCGTGTTCGCGCAGGACTCCAGGGGGCTGGCGACAACCGCGGCTGTCTCGACGACAGGTGGGAAAATCCGCGGCCTGGTCCGTTACGGGGTCAACCAGTTCTGGGGTGTGCCGTACGGCGCCTCGACGGCAGGCGCCAACCGCTTCATGCCGCCGGCCAGGCCGGCTGCCTGGACCGGCGTGCGCGACGCCTTCGAGGTCACCCAGCGATCACCACAGGATCCCGACGGCCCGATCTCGGAAGTCTGGTCGCTCGATCGGCGCGAGCCGATGGGCGAAGACTGTCTCAGCATCAATGTCTTCACGTCAGGGCTGGGCAACGGCAACCGGCCGGTGATGGTGTGGCTGCACGGCGGCGGGTTCTCCGGAGGATCCGGCAACTGGCTGCTCTACGACGGCACCAACCTCGCCCGCAAGGAAGACGTCGTCGTGGTGTCGGTGAATCACCGCCTCAATCTGTTCGGGTTCCTCCACCTGAGCGATCTGGGCGGCGGCGAGAAGTGGGCCAGTTCCAGCAACGTCGGCATGCAGGACATCATCGCCGCGCTGGGCTGGATCAAGAACAACATCGCCGCGTTCGGCGGCAACCCGGGGAACGTGACGATCTTCGGCCAGTCCGGCGGCGGCGGCAAGGTCACGACGGCGATGGCCATGCCGTCAGCCCGGGGCCTGTTTCATCGCGCCATCGCGATGAGCGGGTCGGCCCTGCGCGGCGCGACGCGCGACAGCGCAACGAGGGCGTCCGAGCAATTCCTGGCCAGGCTCGGCCTGAAAGCCACTCAGCTCGATCAGCTGCAGACGCTGCGCTGGGAGCAGCTGCGGCAGGCGTTCTTCCAGCAGCCGGCCATCCAGGGGCTGGCGAGCGGACCCGTCGTCGACGGCCGATCGCTGCCGCGCGATCAGTGGACGCCCGACGCGCCGGAGTTCTCGGCGACGGTTCCGTTGATGCAGGGGTCGGTGGAAACCGAGGACGGCTGGAGCGATCCGCCGCCGCCCCTCGAACTGCCGGAAGACGAGATGCTGACCCGCGTCAAGCGGATCGCGCGCAACGACGAGACGGCCGCCCGGGCGCTGGTCACGCTCTACCGCAAGACGCACCCCGGCATCAGCAACACCGACGTCTGGCTGATCATGAACGCCGACAACACCCGCCGCGCCAACGCCCAGACACTCGCCGAGCTGAAGTCGGCACAGGGGAAGGCCGCGGACTATCTCTACTACTTCAACTGGCGATCCCCGGTCCACCAGGGACAGATGAAGTCGTATCACACGCTCGATATCCCGTTCGTCCTCTACAACATCGACATCGCGGGATCGATGACCGGCGCGGGGCAGGAACGCTACGCGCTCGCCCACAAGATGAGTGCGGCGTGGGCGGCATTCGCCCGCACCGGCAGCCCGAACCATCCGGACCTGCCGACGTGGCCGGCGTTCAACAGCACCGATCGGGCGACGATGATCCTGGGCAACGAGTGCAAGGTGGTGAACGATCCGAACCGCGAGGAACGTCTGGCGCTGAAGGCGATCCGCGACGGCGCGCAATCGACGGCGTAAACCCGCCGTCAGACTTCCGGTTGGCGCGACGACCGTCCCATTCGCGTCCCGGCTCGCGGCGGCGGCCGGTTGATGGAGCCCGTGCCTCGACGCTGGACGCTCTGAGCTGACGAGAATGACGCCTGCCCTTTTTGGATTACTGGCGAGCGCGATCGCGCTGGCCTGGCTGCCGTCCGCGGCCGCGGACGGCTCGGCCGCTGAAGGCCGTCTGCGGGCCCGGCCGGTGCCGCCGGCGATGACGATCGGTCCCGGGGAGCACCGGATCGGCTTGGCGAAAACCGGGCGCGACGCGACGTTGTACATCCCGCAGCATCTCGCCCCCCAGCGACCAACGCCGCTCCTCCTGATGCTGCACGGCGCGGGGAGCAGCGCCCGCAACGTCGGTTTCATCTTTCCCCTCGCCGAACAGCTCGGCGTCGTGGTGCTGGCACCCGACTCGCGGCGCGGCACATGGGACGGGGTGGGCGGGATTTTCGGACCCGATGTCGCCTTCATCGACGCGGCGCTGCGCTACACCTTCGAGCGTGTCGCCGTCGACCCGGCCCGTCTGGCGATCGGCGGCTTTTCCGACGGCGGATCGTACGCGCTCTCGCTCGGCCTGGCCAATGGCGATCTGTTCACCCATCTGATCGCCTTCTCACCGGGCTTCATCACCCCGGCGCCGCCGGCCGGCCGGCCGCCGATCTTCGTGTCACATGGCACCGCGGATCAGGTGCTCGCGATCGACGTCACCAGCCGGCAGATCGTGCCGCAGCTGCGCCGGGCCGGCTACCGCGTGACCTACCGCGAATTCGCCGGTCCGCACACGGTCCCGGCGGCAGTCGCTCGAGAAGCGCTGGAATGGCTGACGCGCTGACGTCCACGGGGAGGGTCCCGTCGCCGGCATTCTGATACCCTAGGCGGCGATGCAATCGACGCTGCGTTCATTCGACCTCGCCCATCTCGCCCACATCGAGCTGTTGACGCCCGACCCGGCCGCGAGCCTGCACTTCTTCACGAATGTCTACGGGATGACCGAGAGCGGGCGGCGCGGCGATTCGGTCTATCTGCGCGGCTGGGACGACTACGAACGCCACACCCTCAAGCTCACCCCATCGCCGGTGGCCGGGATGGGCCACATGGCGTTTCGCGCGACGAGTCCCGAAGCGCTGAGCCGCCGCGTCGCCGTGATCGAGGCGTCCGGCCTCGGCAAGGGATGGACAGACGGCGATCTCGGACACGGGCCGGCCTACGCCTTCACCACTCCTGACGGCCACAACATGGAGATCTACTACGAGACCGAGTGGTACGCGCCGCCCGCCGATCTCCGGCCGTCACTCAAGAACCAGGCACAGCGGTTTCCGGCGCGTGGCGCCAACGTCCGTCGCCTCGACCACGTCAACCTCCTCACCTCCGACGTCGCCGAGCTGCGACATTTCATGGAGGACGTTCTCGGTATGCGGACGACCGAGATGATCGTGCTCGACAGCGGGCGGGAAGCCGGCGCCTGGGTGACCGTCACCAACAAGACCTACGATCTGGCGTTCACCCTGGATCACTACGGCGCGCGCGGACGCTTCCATCACGTCACCTACGCCGTCGACAGCCGCGAGGAAGTCCTGCGTGCGGCCGACATCTTTCTTGAAAACGGCGTCCACATCGAAACCGGACCGCACAAGCACGCCGTGCAGCAGACGTTCTTCCTGTATGTGTATGAGCCGGGTGGCAACCGGATCGAGATCGACAGCGCCGGAGCGCGCTTGATGCTGGCGCCCGACTGGCAGCCGGTCGTCTGGACCGAAGCGGAACGGCGGAAGGGTCAGGCGTGGGGTCTGAAGACCACCGAAAGCTTCCACACCTACGGCACGCCGCCAATCGAACAGTATGACGGCGTCCGCCGGCCCTGATCGGTCGGGCCTGAATACAAGATGGTGCAGACCGAAAGCGGCTGGTCGCCGCATTCACGACAGCGCGGCGCGACACTTACCCTTATACGGGTAAAAGTGCGCGCCACGCCTGTGAACGGGCTCACACGATCGTCCGCCTGCCGCTCAGCAGTCCGACCACGAACAACACAATCGCCACCACGAGCAACAGGTGGACGAATGCTCCGATGGTATAGGTACCGACGACACCCAGCAACCACGCGATCAACAGGACGACGGCCAATGTATACAGCATGTCGATCCTCCGGCCGTCCATGTTGCAAGAATCGCGACCTCAGCCGTGAACAACAGCCGGGTGAGGCAGCGTGCGCCGCTCAGCCGCCGCCGGATCAGGCGTCGGGCTTCGGCATCGGTGTCTCGGCGCCGGAGGTGGGGGCCGGCGTATCACCGCCGCGGTCGGGGAGCTGCGGCAGCGACGGACCGAGCGGCTCGGCGAGCAGCCCGGTCTTCACATAGCTGGCGAGCTTCTCCCTCGTATCGCCGATGTCGAGGTTTCTCATCGTCAGTTGCCCGATGCGATCCTGCGGAGTAAACGCCGACTCGCCCTTCTCCATCGTCAGCCGCTCGGGCTGATAGGTAAGGTTCGGGCTGCGCGTGTCCAGAATTGAGTAGTCGTTGCCGCGGCGAAGCTCGAGCGTGACCTCGCCAGTGACCAGCCGGGCCACCCAGCGCTGTGCGCAGTCGCGCAGCATCATCGCCTGCGGATCGAACCAGCGCCCCTGATAGAGCAGCCGGCCGAGCCGGCGGCCGTCAGTGCGGTACTGCTCGATCGTGTCTTCATTGTGGATGCCGGTGATCAGGCGTTCGTAGGCCGCGAACAGCAGCGCCATCCCCGGTGCTTCATAGATGCCGCGGCTCTTGGCCTCGATGATCCGGTTTTCGATCTGATCGCTCATCCCGAGCCCGTGCCGGCCGCCGATAGCGTTCGCGTCGAGCATCAGCTGGACGGGATCCTGATAGGAGGTGTCGTTCAACCGGACCGGCCAGCCCTCCTCGAACGCGATGGTGACCACTTCCGGCGGGATCGCGACATCGTCGCGCCAGAACGGCACCCCCATGATCGGATCGACGATGCGGATGCCGGTGTCGAGCCGCTCGAGATCCTTTGCCTCGTGGGTCGCGCCCAGGATATTCGAATCAGTCGAGTACGCCTTCTCGCTGCTCATCCGGTAGGCGAACCCGGCGCTCCGCATGTACTCGGACATTTCCTTCCGGCCGCCGAGCTCGTCGATGAACGCCTGATCGAGCCATGGCTTGTAGATCCGGAGGTGGGGATTGGCGAGCAGGCCGTAGCGGTAGAACCGTTCGATATCGTTGCCCTTGAACGTGCTGCCATCGCCCCAGATGTGGACATCGTCGTCCTTCATGCCGAGGACCAGCATCGTGCCGGTGACCGCGCGGCCGATCGGCGTGGTGTTGAAATACGGCACGCCGGCGGTGGTGATGTGGAACGCGCCGGCCTGGAGCGCCGCCAGACCTTCGGAGACAAGCCGCTCGCGGCAGTCGATCAGCCGCGCCTGCTCGGCGCCGTACTGCAGCGCCTTGCGCGGGATCTCGTCGTAGTCGGTTTCGTCGGGCTGGCCGAGGTGGGCGGTATAGGCGTACGGGATCGCCCCCTTCGCCCGCATCCAGTGCAGCGCCGCACTGGTGTCGAGCCCGCCGGAAAACGCGATGCCGACGCGCTGGCCGACCGGGACACTCTGCAGAATGGTCGTCATGGGTTGGTCCTCAGCGCGGGCAGACGGGAGATCCCCGATCGAAGACCACGCGCCAGCGTCCGTCCGGCTCGAGACGCCAGACGGAGTTGAATCGGCCGGTCAGTGCGCCCTGTGGATTACGGACCGGTCCGCTGGTCATCGCCAGCGTGCCCGAGTCGATGACCTGCACCAGGTCCGGCTCCCAGGAGAACGGCGGCTGCGCCGCGTCGAAGTACGGCTTCCAGGCCTCGGCGATGGCACGCCGGCCGCGCAGGACCTGGGTCGCGCCCTCGTTGCCGATGAAAATCGCGTCTTCCGAAATGAACGACGGGAAGGCGGCAAAATCGCGGCGCGCCAGCGTCGACGCGAACCCGCGTTCGGCATCGGCGACGAAGCTTGACGGCGATCCCTGCGGAGCCTGCTTCGCGGCAGCACGCGTGGCTGAGAATCCGACGGCGCCCGCCGCGCATCCGACGATCATCGTGCGGCGATCCATGATCGCGGCTCCTTCCTGGACGGGGGATTGGGAAACCGATTCACTCGCCCTGCCCCGGACCGTCACTCATCCGGCTTCAGGCGGACACGGGGCGTTGGCGCAGCCGGAACGGAACGCACTGACGGTCCCCGCGGCAGGGTCGAAGCGATGACGCCACACGCACGCGGTGTCGTTGGCCAGCAGGTGAATGGAGATCGACGGCACGTCTGAGGTGGTTTTCACGAAGTGGATGTCGTCCGCCGGTGGCAGCAGCGTGTAGCATTCACCGGGTGTCAGCGCCTGCCGTTTCGACACCTCCAGCGCCGCTTTGCCCGAAACGGTGGCGTCGTCGAGCCGCCGGTAGACGGTCTCTTCCTGTGTCCCACGATACAGGCCGACGATGCCCCAGGCCAGGTGATCGTGGACCGGCGTCTCGGCGCCGACTGGAACCACCAGCGAGAACAGGCAGAGGGAGCCGTCCTCGGCGCGATAAAGGGCGTACTGGCCGATGCCGCCGCCCATCCGGCTCCCGGTGTCCGGGGCGGCGCATTCTTCAGGCAGCCAGCCGCTGGCCTGCAGCAGGCGGCTGAACGCCGGCCGCAGCGCCTCGACGCGCTCCTGGTCGGTCGGCATCGCCGCGATGATCCGCTGCGTCTCGTCGATCAACTCCCGGACCTGGGGGACGTCGACGATGAATCCGTAGCGCCCGGCCTGATGGTGGTGATTGAGATCGCACATCTACGGGATGAACGTGAACTTGGCCTGGCCGATGACCGGGTTGGCCCAGCCGAGCAGCGAGCTGCCGCGCGGCCGCGCCCGCGCGCTGATCCGCACGTAGTAGTCGCGGCTGGCGTCCAGCTTCGACGTCTGGCACAGCGGCAACCGCGTCAGCGTTGTCAGCCAGCGCTTGACCGCCGCGCCGTCCTCCGCGATCGATTTCGCTTCATCGACGCGGCCATCGACCGTGCGCGACAGGCTGTGCTGCCTGGTCAGATTGTCGTACTGATCGGTGGCGGCGACGGTCGCCGTGCAGATGGTCGGGTCGACCCAGACCGGGACGACCATGCGCAGCTCAATCTCGTAGGTGAAGGTCGTCCGGAGGCCGCTCGAAATCGCTTCGCGGACCTCGTCGGTGAACCCATCGGCCAGCTCGAAGGACACCAGCACCTTGTCGTCGCCGACGATCGGCACGATCCGGAAGCTCTCGGCGGCGCGGGCCACGACGGCCGCGGCCGCCAGGAGCCCGATCACGCACACCGTCTGCAGCCGTCGCTTCATTCGCCCTATCTTAGCCCAGTGGCAAAAGTCCCGCCGGCATTCGGACACCCGTGGTGGAACGTCCACGTCGCGGCGCGGTTTCAATACCGAATCGCGATCGCCATGTTCGCCCGCCAGAACGAGAGCTGCTCGGGGCCGAAGCTCTGGAACGGTTCGCTCTTGCTGCCGACGCTGCGGAAATAGCGGACGTCCCAGCCGATTCCGATCCGCCTGGTCAGGAATCCGGTCACGCCGCCGCCCACGTCCACCGCGGGCAGCCTGCTGGACACACCCGTCAGACCGAACACTGGTTCGCTGATTGCCCACATGAGGCCGGCCCCGCCGACGAAATACGGCCGGAGGGTGTAGGTCGTCAGATGGCGCGGGATGGCAATGACGATATTGCCAGTGAATGTCTTGACGCTGCTGCGCAGCACGCACCGCGTCGCGGACGCCCGGCAGCCGACCACCCCGTCGTCGTCGCCACCCGAAAAGAAGCCGGGTGCGAACCCGAAGTCGCCCTCGACCCCGAACACCTCGCCGAGCAGCTGGCCGCTGATCCCGTACACGCGGTTGGCGCTGCCGGCCGCGTTCTCGACATCGAGCAGCGTCGTGGTTCCGGCGAACGACACGCCAAAGAACGGCTTGAGCTGCCATTCGGCAGACGCGCGCACGGGGGTCAGGACGAGAAGCGTTACCGCCAGCAGTCGCAGCGCCAGACCCACGCGAAGCCCCTCCTACCGGACAAACAGTCCGAGGAAGAGCCGCGCGAACGGCGAGACCGTCAGGTCGCCGGCGGCCAGGTTGAACGGCCGGACCAGGCCGGTGCTGTTCGCCAGGAGAATCAGCGTCAGCCCGCGCCCCGGCACCGTCAGCCACAGCGAGGACGAACCGTTCTCGCCGACACCGAACTGCCAGACGACCGTCTCGCCGTTGTAGCTCTGAACGAACCAGCCGAGGCCGTGCGGCAGCCGGCGGCCGTCGCGATCGACCGGCGCCTGCCAGGCGAGTGCCAGCGTGTCGGCGCGCATCAGCACCCCGTCTTTCAGCGCCAGGTGGAATCTGGCGAGGTCGCGGACGGTCGAGATCAGGCCGCTGGCTGGCGTCAGGGTGGTGGCCGTGTACTGGGTCGGCGACACCCGCCGTTGATCGACGGCGTACGGAGTCGCCAGCCGCGCCAGCACGCGCCGGTAGCGCAGGACGTCAAGGTCGTCGGGAATCCCCTCGGTCAGCGTCTCCGGATGGATCATGTCCGGGCCCGGCACCGAATCTTTCATCGCCAGCTGCGCCAGCAGGTTGGCCAGCCGTTCACGGAACGAATCGTCGGTGCAGGCGCGGATCGCGTTCCTCAGCGGTTCGAGCCGCTCCGGACGATAGGCGAACACCGGGTTCTCCGGCGTGCCGGAGGTGTGCGTCAGGATCTGCCGCAGCGTCGCGTCCGGCTCAGCGCTGGACCCTTTGACTGGCTCAGCGCTGACCCCTTTGAACTGTCCCACGCGGTCGTCAAGCGAGAGGCGGCCCTCCTCGACGCAGCGGAGCACCAGCGAGGCGGTGAACATCTGCGTCAGGCCATCGAGGTGAAACGGCGTATCGGTCCGCGTGACAATGGCCCGATCGATGTCCTGCCGGCCGAAGCCGTATTCCCACAGGATGTCGTTGCTGCCGACGATGGCGGCGGCGACGGCGGGGATGTTGGCCTGCGCGCGCAGCGATTCGAGAAAATCGCGGAAGCGATCCAGCAGCAGGTCCTCGGCACGGGCAGGCAGCGCCACGCACAGCGAAAAGGCGGCCGTCAGGACCATCAGGGCAGGGCGCATTTCGGTACCCGGCCATCATAACTGCTGACCGCCCGTTCGCCGGAGAAAACTGCACGCGCCAGCCATCGAGTGCCAGGAGCTGCTCAGAACGGCTTGCCGAGGCGGGCCTGCAGCGTGTCGCGGTAACCCCGGCTCAACGTCAGGCGGGCACCGCCCCGCAGCAGGACGACATGTTCGCCATTGAACGAGGAGCGCAGCTCCTGAATCCGGTCGACGTTGACGATGGTGCACCGGTGGATGCGGACGAATTGCTGCGGGTCGAGCTGCGATTCGAGGTGCGCCATCGTGTCGCGAACCAGATGCGACTGCTCGCCGACGTGCAGGCAGACATAGTTGCCGGCGGCTTCACACCAGTCGATGTCGGCGGTGCGGACGAAGTAGACCCGGCCGCTCGACTTGACCACCAGCCGATCGACGCTCGGCTCGCGGCGGCGGATCTCGGGAATCATGGCCAGCAGCTGCCGGCCCAGGCTGGTCGCCTGCCGCTGCGAGAGCTGGTCGCGCGCGTGCGTCAGCGCCGACTTGAAGCGCTGGGCGCTGAACGGCTTGAGCAGGTAGTCGAGCGCGTGGATCTCGAAGGCGCGCAGCGCGTACTGGTCGAACGCGGTGACGAAGACGACCGCCGGCATCCGCTCCGGCCCGAGCGTGCGCGCCAGCTCGAAGCCGTCCATCTCCGGCATCTCGACGTCGAGAAACATCAGGTCGGGCGATGTCTGGGCGATCGCCGACACCGCCTGTAACCCGCTGTCGCACTCCCCCACGACCTCGATATCCGGTTCGTCGCCCAGCAGCGAGAGCAATCGCGCCCTCGCCACCGGTTCGTCGTCGACCACCAGCGTGCGAATCTTCGTCATGCGACACCGGCGCGAACATACTCGACCGATTGCGGATCGATTTCGAATGGAATGCTGACGGTCACACTGAAGCCGTCGTCGAGGTTGGAGAAGGCGAACTGGTGATCCGACGGGTAAAGATGTGTCAGCCGCGCCCGGGTGTTGCCGAGGCCGACACCGCGGTTGAGGGCGGTCAGCCGCTCCGGCGGCAGGCCGTTGCCGCTGTCGCGGATCTCGATCCGCAGCCGGGTCCCCTCGCGCGCGGCGTGAACGGCGATCCAGCCGGGCCGCGAGAGCGGCGCCACCCCGTGGCGGATGGCGTTTTCCACCAGCGGTTGCAGCAGCAGGTTCGGGACCAGGGCGTCGAGCGCGTCGAATTCGATGTGCATGGCGACGCTGAGCCGGCTGCCGAACCGGGTCTGCTCGATCTCAAGGTACTTTTTCAGCACGTCGAGCTCCTGCTTCAATGGCACCTGCTGGATACCGGACGTGTCGAGCGTCATCCGCAGCAGATCGCCAAGCCGATCGATCATCAGGTCGGCGGCGTCGACGTTGATCCGCATCAGGCCCGAGATCGTATTCAGCGTATTGAAGAGGAAGTGCGGGTGGAGCTGGCGCTGCAGCGCCTGGAGCTGCGCTTCGACCAGACGCGTTTCGAGATGGGCGGCGGCGAGGGCGCGCGCTTCCGACTCGCGCCGGTAGGCCAGCGCGTGGGCGAGGCCGACCGCGAAGAGGTAGGTCATCAACAGCCAATCGAGCTGCATCAGGTAGTCGCGCCGCGCCCACGTCCACAGCGACAGCGCGGTGCCGGGGCGGCCGCTCGGGAACAGCACCGCCCGCGTCGCCAGCATCGCCACCGTGTGGATCATCGAATAGACGAACGCGCCGGTGACGTGAACCAGCGCCTGGGTCGACCAGCGCACGCGACCGAGCTGATAGCGCAGGGCGACCGCAACGATGGTCGGCGCGAGCAGCGCCGGCACGTACCAGTAGACAAGGTTGAGCGCGAGCAGCTGGGGGATCGCCTGCGGCGACGAGGTGCCGTCTTCGATCAGCCGCATCGAGTAGGCCTGGAACGTCGAGGACACGCTGAGCGCGGTCGCGATGACAAACAACGGCAGCGCCGGAACCTGCAAACGCTCAGACATAACGCACTATGAATGGATCCGAAAGCCGAGGTCAAGACAGCTGCAGCGGACCGGCGCCGGTTCGTCACACCGGGATGGCGACTCGTCACAGCTAACCGCCGGCGATGACATTTGTCGCCGCCATTCGTCCCGCCGGCGGCCGTCGCCGACTCCGGGTTTGACGGGTCCCGGGCAGGCGAGGTTCGGTGGGAGCGCCCGGTGCTCCGCCCAGCGCTGCTCACGACGCCGCCTCTCGCCAGACACGCTCTCGACGGCCGCCCTCGCCGCTGGCCCTCCGATCGCCGCCGTCCGATGACATAAACACGCCGTTCATCCCATTCGCGTCGACCGCGGCCGCACCGGCCGCGACGATACGCGGCATGCACATGCTTGCTGCGGCCGCGCTCGCGATCATCGTCCAGACCGGCGCCGGTTCCCCGGCGCCGGGCCCGGCACGATCGCCGGCTGTCGCCCGGCGCAGCGAAACGTCGACGACCAGCGGACGGCGCTTGCGGCTGCTGGTCCGGATGGAGTCGCCCGCGCCAATCAGCGGCATACGAATGACCGAGCTGATTGAAACCGTCCAGAAGATCTGGCGGCCCTATGCGGAGATCGACTTCGGCGGGATCGCGGGCGCGGGCGCCGCCTTCTACGATGATGAACTTCGCCTGCTGATCACCCAACGCACCAGGCCGCCGGCCGGCGCGGCCCTCGGGTGGATCGAGTTTGTCGACGGCCGGCCGCGGAACACGATGACGGTTTCGGTCGCCGCGGCGCAGACGCTGATGGCGCGCGGCAGATGGCTGGGCCGCCGCATCGATACCCTGCCGGCGCCTCTACAGCAGCGGTTCGTCGCCCGCGCGCTGGGCGGCAGCGCGGCCCACGAGATCGGTCACTACCTGCTGCGGTCCAGTGCGCACGCGGTGCGCGGCCTGATGCGCGAGCGGATGACGGTCGAGGAAATCATCGACGACGTGCCGGCGCTGAACCGGTTGATGCCGGGCGAGATTGAGGCGCTGGTTCAGCGGGCTGCGGGTGCGCTGGCGGGGGCGCGGGAGACAGAGCCGCGGCCGACGATCATGCCGCCGCGCTCATCGCAATCGCGACGGCAATCAGTCGTAGTGCAGGCCTTCAGAGAGCATGTGAAGAATCGATGGAGTGCAGGCCTTCAGGCCTGCGGTGTCTGGCAGACCTCTAAAGGTCTGCCCCACTTCAGAATCGATTTTTCCACACGGTCTAAAGGCCCGCAGGACGGTCGGCCTGCGTCCTCAGGCGCTGGCCGGCGTGCGGCAGAACTTCTCGAACGCGGTGGTGAGCTCGGCTGCGATCTGGAAGGCGTCGCGGTTCTCAATCTGGCTGCGCTCGAGCATGTAGACCAGCTGCCCGTCCTGCATCAGCGCGATCGACGGGGAGGACGGACGGTGGCCGGTAAAATAGCCGCGCGCCCGCTCGGTAGCGTCGACGTCGGCGCCCGCGAACACGGTGGCCACGACGTCGGGCTTGACCGCATTCCTGAGCGCGAGCGCAATCCCCGGGCGCGCCTTGCCGGCGGCGCAGCCGCAGACTGAGTTCACCACGATCATCAGGGTACCGGCGGTACCGGTGACCGCGGCATCCACATCCTGGGCGGATCGCAGTTCCCGCACTCCCAAACTGGTCAGCTCTTCCCGCATCGGCGCGACGAACATTTCTGGATACGGCATAACGGTGATCCTTTTTGCTACTTGATGAAAGTGCCCTGGTTGAGCTCGGAAATCGCCTGGCGAAGCTCCGCCTGCGTGTTCATGACAATCGGGCCGTACCAGGCGACCGGCTCTTCGATCGGCTTGCCGGAGACGAGCAGGAATCGCATGCCCATTTCGCCGGCCTGGACGGTCACTTCTTCGCCGTTGTCGAAAATCACGAGCGAACGGTTGCCGACCTCATCAGCGGCCGGCGACGCCGTCGTCCCGCCGACGGAATCGGTCCTGACCTGGCGGGGATCGGAAGCATTGCGAAACGATCCGGATCCGGCAAACACGTAGGCGAAGGCGTGGCGGGACGTCTCGACCGGCAGCGTCTTGCGCCGGCCTGGCCCGATCGACACATCGAGATACCGCGGGTCGGCCGCGATTCCGTCGACCGGTCCGCGTTTGCCCCAGAATTCGCCGCAGACGATGCGGACGCGCGTGCCGTCGTCGTCGATCACCTCGGGCACGTCCACGCCCGAGACATCCTGGTACCGCGGCGCGGTCATCTTCAACGCCGACGGCAGGTTGGCCCACAGCTGGAACCCGTGCATCCGGCCGTGTTCATCCCCCTTGGGCATCTCCTGGTGCAAAATGCCGCTGCCGGCGGTCATCCATTGCACGTCGCCGCCCTGCAGTGTCCCACGATTACCGAGGCTGTCCCCGTGATCGACCGCCCCGGCGAGCACGTAGGTGATGGTCTCGATGCCGCGATGGGGATGCCAGGGGAAGCCAGCGAGATACTCGTTCGGATTGTCGTTCCGGAAGTCGTCGAACAGCAGAAACGGATCGAGCTCCGGGCGATGTCCACCGAAGGCACGGCGCAAATGTACCCCGGCGCCTTCGAGCGTCGGCTTAGATTGACTGATGGCTTTGACAGCGCGTATCGACACGTCACTCCTCTGTGGAACGAATACTTCAGTATACGCGACACGGCGGGTCGGAGATGGTGTGTCGAGAATCGTTTCCCGTCCGCTCCTAGGCCCCGACGAATCCGCTCGTTACCGCCGGCATGCGGCGGCCGGTCAGCGCGCTCGCCACGTCGGCGGCGATCGCGTCGGCAATCGGGGCGAGCGGGCGCAGGTAGTCGCCCTGCAGCGCCGCCATCGGGACACCGTCGCGGAAGAGGATGCGGCTGCTTTCGATGGCTCTGACCCGTTCGCCTGCCGTGATGATGCCGGTCAGGTTCAGGGGATCCGCGGCGCTGATGGTGATCAGCCGGCCGTCCGCCGTGCTGCGGCGGATCTCGCGCAGCGTGTCGACCGCGTCCGGCAGGGCGAACTGCTCGCCCGACATCCCCGAGACGAATCGTCCGCCGCGGATTTCGCCGCGCGCCTCGAGCCGGCGACAGATCCGGGCCAGCTCGCGCCACGGCGCGGCGTTGGCCTCGCGCGCGAGCAGGCGGCGGAATACCACCCCGTATCGCCGCAGCAACGCCCACGCTTGCGCCTCGACGGCGGCGTCGCGCGAGGCGTCGGGATCGTCGCGGCTGAGAAGCGACCATCGACCCGCCGAACCGGCCCGGCCCTCGCGCGTCGCGGCGCGCCCGGTCGACGCCCGGACGATCGACCGCAGCCCGGCGAACCCGTCCGATGTGACCAGACCGGCCGCGACCAGTTCGCCCAGCGCCGAAGCCGCCGCCGCCTCGTCGATGGCACACGCGGCGGCCAGCTCGCGGAGAAACGACGCGCCGCGCGATTGCAGGCAAGCCAGCGCCCTGGCCGCGTCGACAGAAGGAGGAAAGGTCGAAGAAGGAAAGTCGCGAAGGGCCTGCCAGAACGCGCCGTGCTCGCGTCGAAACAGCGCTACCGGTGTCGTGCCAACGAGCCGCGCCGGCGCCGCGGCTTCGCTGGGCGCCTGGGGCGACAGTCGCGCCCATCCGACCTCCCCGGCCAAACACAGCGTGTCGAGCAGCGACGAATCGTAGCCATCGACCCGCACCGGCAGGACGGCGCGCTCCCACGCCGACGCCGCCAGCTCGAATCCGTCCAGCGTGCCGATGACCGCGCGCAGCCCGTCGATGCCGGTCAGCCGGTGCGCCGGCGTCACGTGTTGCCACGCCAGGAGAAACCGCATGAAATCGGCCGGACTGACCGGGTCGATCTCCGCCCGCAAGCGGGTCATCGTATAGCGATGGATGCGGGCCAGCAGCCGCCGGTCGCACCATTCGAGCCGGTCTGCCCCGCCGGTGAAGGAACCGCGCAGAATCGCCCCCTCCGATTCGAGCTCAATCAGCGCCGCGGCCGCCGCCGCCGGATCGATCGCCAGCGACGCGGCGAGGGCCGCGCCAGTGGTCGGACCGGCCAGCGTCATCCGGCCGCGCAGCAGCTCGACCATCGCCAACTCGCGCGTCCAGACGCGCGCCGCTCGCGACGCCGGCGCCGTGGCCCGCCCGTCGATCGGCGCGTCCGGGTGGACGGCGATGATTTCCGGCAGCCGTTCCGCGGCGGCCCAGATGTGAGATCCACCGGCGTTGCCGAGTGCGATCCGTGCCGCCCGGCGGGTCTCGATCAGGCGATCGAGCCAGCCGTGGCGATCGACAGCCGCGTCCGCCACCGTGAAGAATCCGGCGGTGAGCAAGGCATCGTGCAGCTCGTCGGCATCGCGCGGGTCGGGCCGGACCTCGTCCCTCACCCGTTCGATCGCGGCCGGGTCGAGCGCGCCGAGGTCGTCGGCCGACGCCGGCTCGCTCGCTCGACGCGCGCAGACCGCCTGCGCCCGCCGCTCCTCCAGCGGCGCATCATCGAGGAACGCATACGGCCGCGCATTGAGGATCTCGTGCGCGAGCGACGACGGCTCGGGCGTATCGCGCGAGACCAGCCGGAGCTCGCCGCCATGAATGCGCGCCAGCACCGCCGCCAGGCCGTCGAAGTCCATCGCCTCGTGGAGGCAGTCGCGGACCGTCTGCGCCACCAGCGGATGATCGGGAATCTGCCGGTCGCCCGGAATGTTTTCGAGACAGGCGGCGGCATCGGGAAACACCGCCGCCATCAGGTCGTCCGCCATCGCCCGCTGCAGCTGCGGCGGCACCTTCCGGCCGCCGCGGTGGCGCGGGACGGCGAGCGAGATCGTCGTGTTCCAGCGCCAGCGGGTCTGGAACACCGGCGCATCCAGGAAGGCCTGGACCAGCACCTCGCGCGCGGTGGCCGGGTGCAGGTACCGGAAGACGTCGGCGAGTGGAAACGAATGCTGCGGGCCGAGCGACAGCAGCACGGCGTCCTCGGTCGCCGCCGCCTGGAGCTCGAAATTGAACTGGCGGCAGAACCGCTTGCGCAGCGCCAGGCCCCACGCCTTGTTGATGCGGCTCCCGAACGGGGCGTGCAGCACCAGCTGCATGCCGCCCGATTCGTCGAAGAAGCGCTCGAGGACGAGGACCTCCTGGGTTGGCAGCACCCCGAGCGTGCGCCGCGCATCGGCCAGGTAGGCGACCGCCTGGTCGGCGGCGGCGGCGCCGATTCCGGTCTCGGACTCGAGCCACTCCGCGGTCCGCCTGACCGGGTCGTCGGCCGGGTCCAGCGCCGATCCGGCCGCCCGCGCGTCGAGGCGGGTATCGATGCCGGCGCGGAGAAGGCTGACCGCGAGCGACAACTCGTCGCTGCGCGCCGGCGCCTCGCCGAGCCAGAACGGAATATTCGGCGGCGCCCCCCTGGCGTCGGCGACGCGCACGGTCCCGGCGGCGACCTGCAGCACCCGCCACGAGGTATTGCCAAGCTGGAAGACGTCGCCGGCCATGCTCTCGATGGCGAAGTCTTCGTTCAAGGTACCGAGGAACAGGTCGTCGGGCTCGAGGACGACGCGGTAGTCGGCAACCTCGGGAATCGCGCCGCCGGACGTGAGCGCGAGCAGCCTGGCGCCGCGCCGGCCCCGCAGCCGGCCGTGGACCTCGTCGCGGTGGATCAGCGCGCCGCGGCGGCCGCGCCGCGTGGCGAAGCCGTCGGCGGCCATCGCGACAACGCCGTCAAAGGCTGGCCGCGCGAGATCGCGGAACGGCCAGGCCCGTCGCACCAGATCGAACAGCTCGTCCTCCCGGTAGTCGCGGCAGGCGGTTTCCGCGACGATCTGCTGGGTCAGGACGTCGAGCGGCGAGTCGTGCGTCACGATCCGGTCGAGGTCGCCGCGCCGGATCGCCCGCAGCAGCGCCGCCGATTCGATCAGGTCGTCGCGCGAGGTCGGGAAGAGGCGGCCCTTCGGTACGCCCGACACGGTGTGCCCGGAACGGCCGATGCGCTGAATCAGGGTCGCAATCCGGTGCGGCGATCCGATCTGCACCGCGAGATCGACGTGGCCGATGTCGATGCCGAGCTCAAGTGAGGCGGTCGCGACCAGCGCCTTCAACTGTCCGCTCTTCAGCCGCGTCTCGGCGTCGAGCCGCTTCTCCTTCGACAGGCTGCCGTGATGCGCGGTCACGGCCGCGTCACCGAGACGGTCGCTCAAATGGCGGGCGACCCGTTCCGCCAGGCGCCGGGTGTTGACAAACACCAGGGTGGTGCGATGCTGCTCGATCAGTTCGGCCAGCCGGCCGTAATACTCCTCCCACACCTCGTTCGACAGCACCGCTTCGAGCGAGGATCGCGGCAGCTCGAGCCCGAGATCGATGGTCCGCCGGTGGCCTTCGTCGATGATCGCGCACGCGGCGCGTCCGGCTGCGTCGACCGCGGCGGTGCCGACCAGGAAGCGCGCGACCTCCTCGACCGGGTTCTGTGTCGCCGACAGGCCGATGCGCTGCAGCGGCGATTCCGCCACCTCGGCCAGCCGTTCCAGGCTGAGCGCGAGGTGCGCGCCGCGGCGCGTGCCGATCACCGCGTGAATTTCGTCGACGATGACCGTGCGCACGGTCCGCAGCATGGCGCGGCTGCGCTCGGCGGTGAGCAGGAGGTAGAGCGACTCGGGCGTCGTCACCAGGATGTGCGGCGGGTGACGAAGCATGGCCGCCCGCTCGGCTGACGAGGTGTCGCCCGTCCGCACGCCGGCCGTAATGCGCGGCGCCTCGAGCCCCATCGCCGCGGCGCTGCGCCCGAGGCCACGGCGCGGCGCGGACAGGTTCTTGTGGATGTCCGCGCTCAACGCCTTGAGCGGCGAGACGTAGACGACACGCACCTCGTCCGGCAATCGATCGCGCAGTCCGTCCTGCAGCAGATCGTCGAGCGTCGACAGGAATGCGGCAAGCGTCTTGCCCGATCCGGTCGGGGCCGCAATCAGGGTGTGGCGGCCTTCACGGATCGATGCCCAGCCGCGCCGCTGAGCCATCGTCGGCTCGCCGAGCGCCTCGGCAAACCAGCTGGCGGTGGCGGCATGGAACGGCAGGGAGGGAGAACCCATCGCGCCCGACAGCCGGGTTACGGCTTGGTCTGTTGAATCATTACAGCGCCGAGCGCGTCGGCATCCGGCGGGAGATCGGCGCTGCCTTCGGGAAACATATTCATTTGCAGGACGTACGCCGTGATATCGACGTAGGCCTGATCAGACAGGCCGCCCGGGTTGGTCGCGGGCATCGTCGTGCGAATCCGGGTGTAGAGGTCCTTGACCGGCTTCTTGTCCCACGCCCCGATGAAGTCTTTGCCGATCAACGCCGGGGATGCGCCGCCGTCGCCCAGCAGCGTTTCGAGATGACAGCCCGAGCACTCGGCCACGTAGACGGCCTTGCCGCGCCCGGCCTGGGCGGCGCTGAATGCACCGTCCCAGACGGTCTTGCCTGCGGCGGTCTGTGCGGAACCAAGGGCGAGGCCGACGGAGAGAGCAAATCCGGCCACCAATGCGACTGTCGCCCCGGTCGCGCCCGGACGGAATCTTCTGACACACATAACCATGAACGTCTCCTCTTTTCGACGCAGCAGAAGCTCGATTTTATGCGAAAGGATGCGTCGCGCGCCCGCCGGCGCGAATCACGCCATGAACCGGACGTTCCCGGTGGCCGGACAGGAGACGATGCGGTCCCGACGTCTCTCGACCTACCAGCCCTGTCGAAGCACCAGCCAGAGCCCGCCGCAGATGGCGGCGCCCACCAGGATCAGCGACGTCACGCCGGTCGCAAAATAGGGATACACCGTGAGCAGCGCGCCGGCGACGAGGTGGGGCCAACTCCCCCTTTTCTTGCCGTAGACGAGACAGACGAACCCGATCGCCCCGGGGATCAACGACAGAAACAGCCAGGTCGGATCCAGGTCCAGGGACATGCGCGATGATCTCCGCACCAGCTGCTGCTGAACATGACCGGCGATCCGGTTGGGCCCCTCGTCGTCCTCGTCGTCCTCCGCGCCCTCCGCGCCCTCTGCGTCCTCGTCAGTGGAAACGGATCAGAAGTCGATCGACGCGCTGAACTTGACGAAGCGCGACTGCAGCACCGACGTCGGGACCAGCCACTGCCCGTTCGGATTCGCCGCCGAGATGGGAATGAACGCCGAGTTGTAGGTCAGCACCGGGCTGGCGTTGAGGACGTTGTAGATGTCGAAACCGACATTGGTCCGCGTCCGCCCGAACCGCAGCACCTTGGCGATCCGGAAGTCGAGTTCGTTGACGCGATCGCCGTACAACGTGCCGGGCGGGAGCAGGTTGACCGTGACGTTGGTGGTATTGCCGGCGAGCGGGCGGCCGAGGGTCTGCGCCGCGACGGCGCTGGTCACCGTGTAGTTCGCCGCCAGCGTGGCGCCCTGGTCGCTGCGGAACGTCCCGCTGAACAGGATGTCGATCTTGGGCACCGTATAGGAACCGAGCCCGGTGACCCGGGTGACGAACCCGCCATCGACGTGACAGTACGGGTTGGTCAGCGCCAGCTCGGGAAGATTTGCCCGGACGTCACACGTGTCGGTGACCGTCTTGCCGGAATTGATCCCGCCCTGAAAGGTAATCCCGTTACTCGTGCGGGCGCTGAGATTGACCAGGAGTCCGTTGTAGCGGGAGTACTCCTCGCCGAAATTACTGCCCCAGGTCGAGAAGTTGTCGAAGCGGCCGAACAACGCCGGGTTGATGTCATACAGCCCCGAGATCACGCCGCCGCCGCCGCCGGGAAGCCGCGGGTCGGACGGCGTGGTAATGCTGAAGCGGTCGTAGTCCGCCGAGGTGGTCAGCCGGTTGTCGTTGACCGTGTCGTTGGTGCCGCTGAAATGCGTCAGCCAGCGCCGGTAGTAGCCGACCTCCACCGAGACTCGCGGCATCAGCTCCTGTTGAACCGAGACGCCGATCTGCCAGTCGCTGGGACGGACGCCCCACCCCTGAAGAATCGCCGGATCGTAGGAATTGGCAAAACTCGCCGTGCCGAAGGCGACGTTGCTCAGCCCGCCACAGAAGTCGCCGCCGCCGGCGCGCAGGTCCTGCACCGCCGGGTCCAGGATGTTGCAATCCGGCGTGAAGTTGCCGTTGGCGTCGGTCCACGTGCGGGTGACCGCAGGCGGCGCCGTCAACTGGGACGAGCTCCCCACCATCCGTGCGGTGGGATTGGTGGCGGAGTAGGTATTGTGATTGGTCGCCGCCTCGAGATACTTGCCGAGGTTCACCTTGAGCGACGTCTTCCCGGTCCCGAACACATCGTAGGCGGCGCCCATCCGCGGCGTGATGTCGTCGTAGCCGACGACGCCGCGCTGTTCGGGAAAGATCACCGGAGTCGGCAGGAACTTCACCGGACCGACCTGCTGTTCGGGAAAGTAGCTCCACGCATGCTCGTAGCGAAGCGCCCCCTGCAGCGTCAGCCGGCCGAGGGTCCACTGTTCCTGCGCGTAGGCCGCCTCATACCGGGTGCGCCCCTGCAGGCTGAAGGGGTTGAGGTCCATCGTGAACTGGTTCGGCACCCCGTTGTTGAGGCGGTAGATGAGGTGTGTGTCGTTGCTGAAGTAGTTCGCGTTGGCGACGTGGAACGCGCCCATGTAGCCGAACTTCATGCTCTGCGCGCCGGTGACGTACGACGCCGAGGCGCGCCAGGTCGACTGCAGCCCCTGATTGTTCACGAAATTCTGCGATCCGTAGGTCAAGCCCTGGATGCCGCCGTTGTTGGCGCATCCCGCCGTGCACTGTTCGACCAGGCGCGGGAGGCCGCGGGTCAGGTTCCCCGGCACCTCCTGCCCGCCGTAACGGCTGAAGGAGCCGCCGACCGCGGCCTCGAGAAGAAGCTTGTTGGTGACCGGCGAGCTCCAGGTCGCCTGCTGCACGCGCTGGAACACATGCGAGGTCGCGCCCCGGCCCGCATAGCTGGCGATCTCGGGCGACGAGGTGGCGCTCGCCGTCCCGAACGTGCCCGCCTGGCCCGGCGCGCCGCCGATGATCTGTCCCGGCGACTGGTGGCGGCAGCCGTCCTCGACGTCCGACCACGTGGCGCCCTGACACGGATGCTGCTCGTCCCAGAACAGGTTGAACTTGTTGCGCGTCGACGGCTGGATGGTCAGGCGCAGGTTGGCGATCCGCCAGCTCCCGGCCGTGACCGCCGGGCGGCTCAGATCCGCGACGTAGGTGTACTTCCCCGGAATCCCGGCGTTCAGGTTGGCGAACATCCCGGGCACGGATCGGTAGCTGCCCTCTTCGCGGGCGTTGAAGAAGTACCAGATCCGGTCCTTCTTGATCGGACCGCCGACGCTGCCCGAGAAGTCCCACAGCTTGAGCAGGTCGCCCGGTGTGCGCAAACCGCGGGCCTTCAGCTCGTCGGTGTAGTTGCTCCCGACCATCCCGCCGGTCACCCCGGCGACGTAGGCGTTCCCCTTGATCGAGTTGCCGCCGGTCCGCGGCACGATGTTCATCACCGGGCCGCCGACCTCGGCCTCGCCCAGCCCTCCGGACGTCGTGAACGACACTTCCTGCGCCGAGCCGAGATCCGGCACGTAGCCGGAGGTGCCGCCGCCGCTGAGGGGTGCGCCGGTATTGAGGCCATCGAGCTGCAAACGCCCTTCGGTGCCGCGCCCGCCCGACCCGCCGAACACCGACAGCCCGGGCATCACCTGAACATCCAGCGCCGCGCCGGCGCCCATCGTCACCGCCGGATTGAGGCTGAAGATGGCGCCATAGGCCCGCGACGAGGGAATCGTCGCAATGACGTCGCCGCTCACCGTCGCCTGCCGCCTCGCGCTCTGGACGTCGACGATCGGGGTCGCACCGCTGACGGTAATGGTTTCAGCGACCGTGCCGACCGTCAGGTCGGCGTTCACCGTGGCGGTGAACGCACCGGTCAGCTCGATGTCTTCGCGTTTGACCGCGCTGAACCCGGTCAGCGTGAAGGTGACGGTATAGGTGCCCGCGCGCAGATCGACGATGCGGTATTGCCCGTTGCCGTCGGTGACGGCGGTCCGGACTTTCTCGATGAGGGTCGGGCTGGCCGCTTCAACCGTGACGCCGGGCAGCACGGCGCCGGACGTGTCCTTGACCACGCCGGTGATCGATGCCTGTGCATACACAGAAGCCGGCAGCAGGGTGAGGCAGAACAGGACAGCCAGGATCCTCGACGGGGCGAAGCGCATCGGCATTCCTCCGTGACACGGATGATGGAAAAAGGATGGCAACTGACAGACGCGCCGACACTGTAGCGCAGGACTTCGCCGGCCGCTACTGCCGTTTGGCCCAAATCCGCGTCCCGGCGGCGATCGCGAACTCGAGATTCAAAAGGTCGTAGATCCACCCCGGCGATCGAGAAGGCCGCCCAGCCGGTCGTGCCAGCGGGTGTCTTGAACTGCACAGGCGACCGTTCAGACTCCTGCCATCATCGAGAAAAGCGGTACGGCCCCTTTTTCATCAATGGACGACAACCGCAGCTCCGCCGCGCTGGACGTCAAACACCCGCCCGCCGATATCGTCCGCGCCCTGCGAGCGGCGGAACTGGAGCTGTCCGAAATCCGCGAACGGCTGCGGCTCAGCGACGAAGCGGCGCGGCTGAGTGAACAGCGCCTGCGGGACGTGATCGACGGACTCGCGCCGTCGATGTTCGTCGGCCTGATGACGCCCCAGGGCCTCCTGATCGAGGCCAACCAGCCGGCCCTGGCAGCGGGCGGCCTGCGGCCCGAGGATGTGCTCAACCGGCCGTTCGAAGAGACCTACCAGTGGTCGTATTCCCACGACGTCCAACAGCAGCTGCGCGACGCGATCGCCGGGGCGGCGCGCGGACAGGGGATCCGCTACGACGTGCAGGTGCGGGCGGCGGACCACCAGTTCATCGACCTCGACTTCTCGCTGCAGCCGGTGCGGGACGCGGCGGGCGTCGTCGTCTTCCTCGTCGCCTCCGCCAGCGTCATCACCGAGCGCAAGCGAACCGAGAGCGCGCTACGCGAGGTCAGCGAAATCTTCCAGCTCCTGGTCGACAACATCACCGATGCCTTCTGGGTCCGGTCGGCGGACATGCAAGACGTGCTTTACGTCAGTCCGGCCTTCGAGCGGATCTGGGGCCGTTCGGCGGCCAGCCTGCGCGCCGATCCGCAGCAGTGGGCCGGTTTCACGGTGGCGGAGGACCGCGACGAGGTCGTCGCCGCCTTCGCCGCCCTCCGCCGCGATGCACCGAGCCTGGACATCGAGTATCGGATCGTCCGTCCGGGCGGGGAGATCCGCTGGGTCCACGCCCGCGGCTTTCAAGTCCGCGATCCCGCGGGCACACTGATCCGTCTGACCGGGATTGTCACCGATATCACCGACCGCAAGCAGGCCGAACGGACCTTGCGCGACAGCGAGGAACGCTTCGCCTCGGCGTTCGAACAGGCCGCGATCGGCGTCGGCCTGGTGTCACCGGACGGCAGGTTCATCAAAGTCAATCGCGCCCTCTGCGACCTGGTCGGCTATTCCGAGCCCGAGCTGCTCGCGCGCACCTACCAAGACATCACCCATCCGGATGATCTGGACATCGACGCCGAACCGAGCCGCCAACTCGCGGCCGGAGAGATCCGTTCCTACCAGTTCGAGAAGCGCTATTTGCACGCAGACGGACACAGTGTCCCGATTCTGTTGAGCGTGTCGGTGATTCGCGACCGCCAGGATCAGCCGCGCTACTACATCGGCCAGGTCCAGGACATCACCGAGCGCAAGGCGGCAGAGCAGGCCTTGCGCACCAGCACCGAGGAATTCCGCCGGCTGGCGGAAGCGATGCCGCAAATCGTCTGGATCACCCGACCGGATGGCGGCAACGTGTACTTCAACCAGCACTGGATGGACTACACCGGGATGACCCGCGAGGAGAGTCTGGAGGGCGGGTGGATCAAGCCGTTCCATCCGGAAGACGCGGAGCGGGCGCGCCAGGCCTGGGAGCTGGCGACGACAACCGTGAGCGTCTACTCGCTCGAATGCCGCCTGCGCCGCGCCGACGGGACCTACCGCTGGTGGCTGATCCGCGGTGTGCCCCAGCGCGGGCCGGACGGTGAGGTCGCCAACTGGATCGGCACCTGCACCGACATCCAGGAGCTGAAGCTGGCCGAGCTCGAGATCTCCCTCACCAATCGCACGCTCCAGATCGAGATCGTGGAGCGGCAGCGCGCCGAACAGGCGGCCGACAGCGCCAATCGCTCGAAGAGCGAGTTCCTGGCCAACATGAGCCACGAGATCCGGACGCCGTTGAACGGCGTCATCGGCATGACGGAGCTCGCCCTCGACACCGATCTGACGACCGAGCAGCGCGAGTATCTGGACATGGTCAAGTCGTCCGGAGAGTCGCTGATGAGCGTCATCGACGACATCCTCGACTTCTCGCGGATCGAGGCCGGCCGGCTGACCGTCGAGGTCATCCCGTTCGACCTGCGGGACTGCGCGGCGACGGCGCTCAAACAGCTGGCGACGCGGGCCGACACGAAGGGCCTCGAACTGGCCTACGAGATCGGGCCCGACGTGCCGACCGCGCTGCTGGGCGATCCCGGCCGACTCCGCCAGATCCTCACCAATCTCGTCGCCAACGCGATCAAGTTCACCGAGCAGGGTGAGGTGATCCTCACCGTCGATGCCGGGCCGGTCACCGGCCCTGACACCCTGCTCCGGTTCAGCGTGTCGGATACCGGCATCGGCGTGCCGGCAGAACGGCAGCAGGCGATCTTCCAGCCGTTCATCCAGGCCGACGGCTCGACCACTCGCAAGTATGGAGGGAGCGGACTGGGTCTCGCCATCTCGACCAGCCTGGTCGCGCTGATGGGTGGACGCATCTGGGTGGAGAGCGCGGCGGGCAGCGGCAGCACCTTCCGCTTCACCGCCGCGTTCGGCCGGCAACCGACGCCGGAGCCGCAACCGGGCGATCAGGGGACGCGAATCAGGCCGCTCGACGGCCTGCCGGTGCTCGTCATCGACGACAACGGCCCGGCCGGGCGGATCGTCGGGTCCATGCTGACACGCTGGCAGATGAAACCAGTGCTGGCCGCAAGCGGCCGGACCGGGCTGGCGGCGCTGCGCCAGCAGCGGCGCGCCGGCGGTGCGATGCCGCTGGTTCTGCTCGACGCGCAGATGCCGGGAATGGACGGATTCGAGGTGGCCGAGGCCATCAATCTCGACCCGGCGCTCGCGGCGACGCCGATCGTCATGCTGACATCGGGGCGGCACGGCGACGGGGCGCGCTGCCGGACGCTCGGCATCGCGGCCCACCTGATGAAGCCGGTCGGCGAGCGGGAGCTGCTGGAGGCCATCCTCGGAGTCGTGCAGCCGCCGCCCGGCAGTCCTGATCGGCCGCACGCCGTCAGCCGGCGCGGCGGACGGCGCCCCCTGCGCATTCTTCTGGCCGAGGACAACGCGGTCAATCAGTTCGTCACCACCCGCCTGCTGGAAAAGCTCGGCCACGCGGTGGTGGTGGTGGCGTCCGGCAGAGAAGTGCTGGCCGCCCTCGATCGGCCGGGCGCCGCCGTCTTCGATCTGATCTTGATGGACGTCCAGATGCCCGACATGGACGGCTGCGAGGCGACGGCGATCATCCGTACCCGAGAGAAATCCTCAGGAACACATCTGCCAATCATCGCCGTCACGGCCCACGCCATGAAGGGCGACGAGCAACGCTGCCTGGCAGCCGGCATGGACGGCTACACGTCGAAGCCGATTGATATCGACCGGCTGATTGCGGCGATCGAGCGGGTAGTCTGAAATGCGGATGACAGAATGCGGACTGCAGAATGCCCTGTGAATTGTGAATCGTATATTGTGACTTGCCTTTAGAAGATCCGGCGGCAGGAGCGGCCGCGCGCGCGAATTCTATATGATGAGACGGCCAGCATCTGAGGAGCGTGCCCGTGACCCGACTGCTTGTTGTTCTTGCTCTTGTCGCCGCGGCGACCGCCTGCGGCAGCAGCACGGAGCCTTCGCCGACATCGAGCGCCCCGTATTCACAGACCGACCTCGTCGTCGGCACCGGACTCACGGCCAATAGCGGCAATCAGGTGCTCGTCGGCTATACCGGGTGGCTGTACGACAGCAGCCGGCCGGACGGCAAGGGCACCCAGTTCGAAACGAACCCGGCCGGTTACGGCTTCCGCCTCGGGGCCGGCGCCGTCATATCAGGCTGGGATCGCGGCGTGCCGGGCATGCGGATCGGTGGACAGCGTCGCCTGGTGATTCCACCGGACCTGGCCTACGGCAACAGAGGCTCCGGGCCCATTCCGGCCAACGCGACGCTGGTCTTCGACGTCACGCTCCTGAACGTGCAGTGATCGTGCCGGTCGCCCCCCGTACGTGGGATCCGGCTGCCCCCCGTACGTGGGATCCGGCTTGAGCCGGATTGATCCGTAGTCCTGCTAAAGTCGGACGCCACGTACGATGCTGGAGCACGAGGCTTTTTCACACGCAACGCACTCTACAAGCCTCTTACGCCTTGGCCAGGACCATGCCGTAGCCGCTGGAACGCGGGCTGACGCCGAGCATCCGGACGCCGTTCATCAGTCCGTGCGGCGTCGATGAGACGACCGGAACCTTGATCCGCTGTTCGAGCGGCACGATCAGTTCGAGCGTCCGCAACGCGCCGCAGGAAACCACCAGCGCGTCGGCGTTCTTCGAGTTGGCGTAGACATCGGCGCCCAGCTTGAACAGGATCTCCTGCGTCGCGGCGCCTTCAGGGATGCGCTCGTAACCAAGGCCCTTGGCGAACGTGACCTGGAAGCCGTGTTCCTCCAGGAAGATCTTCAAGCGCTCGGTTACGACGTCGGTGTAGGCCGTGGCCACCGCGACGCGGCGGGCATTGGCGGTGCGCAGGCCGTCGACGAGGCCGTTGCTCTGCGTGGTCGCCGGCCGGCCGGTCGCTTTGGCGACCTGGCTGATCAGCTCCTGATGGAACTTCGCGCCCTTATAGAAGGTCAGCGAGGATCCGAACACCGAGATGACTTTCGCGCCCTGCCTGGCCAGCTCTTCCGCTGCCGGCAGCACGCGCGGGATCGCCTCGTCGTAGCCCTCGGGGGTCATGCCGCCCGGCAGGCCGACGCCGTTGCCCAGGAACCGGACACCGGACGGGTAGAGCAGCTTCGCGTCAGGCGGAATCGGATAATTGAGCGGAGGAAAGATCAGCCCGAGCGCCGGCTCGTCTGCCGCTGTCAACGCGGCGCCGCCGAACGCGCCGCAGGCGACGGCGACGCCTCCCAGCTTCAGAAATTCACGGCGTGATTCGATCATCGGTGTCCTCCGGAATTCACGTCCAACTGTCATGGGACTATACGCACCGCCCGACGACAGGGTCAAGAACGATCGCGTTCCCGAAGCGGCCGGGTTGGAAACCATCTCGAAGTGAGGACCCTGGCGAGAATAGGGTCCTTAGTGTCTAATGGCTGCGCCATGCTTGGGGACGTCGACGTGCTGGTGGTCGGCGGCGGCAACGCCGGCATCTGCGCGGCCATCGCGGCCCGGACCGCCGGGGCGCGCGTGCTGCTGCTCGAGTCGGCGCCGCGGGACTTCCGCGGCGGCAACAGCCGGCACACCCGGAACCTGCGCTGCATGCACGAGGCGCCCGCCGACACCCTGACCGGCGTTTATGCCGAGTCCGAATACTGGGACGATCTCGCGAGGGTAACCGGCGGCCGGACCGACGAACGGCTCTCGCGCATCGTCATCCGCGAGACCGCCGGCTGCCGCGACTGGATGCGCCGGCACGGCGCCCGCTTCCAGCCGTCGCTCGGCGGGACGCTCCATCTCTCGCGCACCAACGCGTTTTTTCTCGGCGGCGGCAAGGCGCTGATCAACGGCTACTATCGGGCGGCGGAGCGCCTCGGCGTCGCGGTCGAATACAACGCCAGGGTGACCGGGCTGAACCTGTGCGGCGGTCGGTTCACTTCCGCCCTCGTCACGAGAGATGGCGGAACCGAGGAGGTGCGCGCCAGGACGCTGGTCGCCGCAGCCGGCGGGTTCCAGGCGAATCTCGACTGGCTGCGCGAGATCTGGGGCGCCGCGGCCGATAACTTCCTGATTCGCGGCACGCCGTACGACGACGGCCGGATGCTGCGCCTGCTGATGGACGGTGGCGCCAAGACCGCCGGCGACCCGGCGCAATGCCACGCGGTGGCCATCGACGCGCGGGCGCCGCGCTTCGACGGCGGCATCATCACCCGCGTCGACTGCATTTCGCTCGGCATCACGGTCAATACGCGGGCCGAGCGCTTCTACGATGAGGGCGAGGATTTCTGGCCGAAGCGCTATGCGATCTGGGGCCGGCTGGTCGCGCAGCAGAAGGATCAGCTCGCCTTCACGATCATCGATGCCAGGTCGATCGGCGGGTTCGTGCCCCCCTTTCACCCGCCGATCACCGCCGGCTCCATCCGCGAGCTGGCGGTGAAGCTCGAGCTCGACCCCGAGGCGCTGGATCACACCGTCCGATCGTTCAACGCCGCGGTCCGGCCCGGCATCTTCAACCATGCCGTGCTCGACGACTGCTCGACCGCCGGGATCGACCCGGCCAAGTCGCATTGGGCGCGGCGGCTCGACACGCCGCCGTTTCTCGCCTACCCGCTCCGGCCCGGCATCACCTTCACCTATCTGGGGGTCGCGGTGAACGAGCGCGCGCAGGTCGTCCTGCAGGACGAGACGCGGTTCGACAATGTGTTCGCCGCCGGTGAGATCATGTCGGGCAACATCCTCGGCCAGGGATACCTGGCGGGCCTGGGCATGGCGATCGGCACGGTATTCGGACGCATCGCCGGCGACGAGGCGGCACGACATGCGCTCGGCTGACACCGCGACGATTCCGCTGACCCTGATCCAGGACGGCGAGCGCGTGATGCGGATCTGCAACGCCTGCCGGTATTGCGAAGGGTTCTGCGCCGTCTTCCCGGCGATTGAACGGCGGCTGGTGTTTGCCGAGGCCGACCTCCTCTACCTGGCGAACCTGTGCCACAACTGCGGGGAGTGCCTGTATTCCTGCCAGTACGCGCCGCCGCACGAATTCGCCGTCAACGTGCCGCGGCTGATGTCGACGATCCGCCAGGAGACGTTCCACAAGTACGCCTGGCCTGGAATCTTCGCCGGGCTGTTCAGACGGAACGGTCTCCTGCTGCTCGCCGGCACCGTATTGATCCCGGCGCTGTGGCTGCTCGCGGTCATCGCCCTCGCTGAACCCGGCGTGTTGACGACGGCGCATTCCGATCAGGACGGGGCGTTCTACCGGGTGGTGCCGTACCGGGTGATGGCCGGCCTGTTCGGCGCCATCGCAATCGCGATCTGCGTCCCCTTCATCGTCGGGCTGCTGCGATTCTGGCGCGATGTCGGCGGCCAGCCCGCGGCGCTGATCGATCGCCGCGCGATCGCGCGTGCCTTTTCCGACGCCTGCACGCTCCGCTACCTCGACGGCGACGGCCACGGCTGCGCCTATCCCGGAGAAGTGCCGTCCCGGATCCGGCAGCGGTACCACCATTTCACCTTTTATGGTTTCCTGCTGTGCGGCGCCGCGACAACGGCGGCCGCGTTCTACCATCATGTCCTGGGGTGGGAAGCGCCCTACCCGCTGGCCAGCGTGCCGGTCGTCCTCGGCATGGCCGGCGGCGCCGGCCTGCTGATCGGACCGGCCGGACTGCTGTGGATCAGGATGTCGCGGAATCCAGAGATGAACAACCCGAATGAGGCCGGCATGGATGTCGGGTTTCTCGTTCTGCTGCTGCTCACCAGCATCAGCGGTTTCCTGCTGCTGGCCGGGCGCGAATCGACGGCGATGGGACCGTGGCTGATCCTCCACCTGGGATGGGTGGCCGGTCTGTTCCTGACGCTTCCCTACGGCAAGTTCGTCCACGGCATCTATCGGTCCCTCGCATTGCTGCGCAATGCCATCGAGAGCCAACCACGATGAAGGCGCCCTTCCGCATCCGAACCGGGGCCGTAGCCCTCCTCCTCGCATTCTTCTTCCTGATGGCATCGGGAGCCGAGGCGCAGATCAAGACCTTGACGCTGATCGCCCCGGCCGCGCCCGGCGGCGGCTGGGATCAGACCGCCCGTGCGATGCAGCAGGCGCTGCAGCAGAGCGGCGCGGCCCGCATCGTCAAGGTGGTCAACATCGCCGGCGCCGGCG
The DNA here is from genome assembly GCA_039931615.1 of Acidobacteriota bacterium. Classification (GTDB taxonomy): domain Bacteria; phylum Acidobacteriota; class Vicinamibacteria; order Vicinamibacterales; family CAVVIG01; genus JAHFUI01. The sequence goes on along the minus strand of JBDTRR010000025.1, from coordinate 20,803 downwards.
GCACGGTCGGTCTGGCGCAGTTCGTCAGCGCGCAGAAAGGGAAAGGCGACGTCCTGCTGGTGACCGGCCTGATCATGGTCGGCGCGGTGCTGACCAACCGGTCGCCGGTCACGCTGGCGCAGGTGACGCCGATCGCCCGGCTGACCGGCGAGTACGAAGTCCTGGTCGTGCCCGCCGCCTCGCCGTATAAGACGCTGCGCGAGTTCATCGCGGCCTGGAAGATGAACCCGGGTCTGCCGATCGCCGGCGGATCCGCCGGCGGAACCGATCACATGCTGACCGGCCTGCTGGCCGAGGCGGCCGGCGTCGACGTCAGCCGGATGAACTACGTCCCGCATTCCGGCGGCGGCGAAACCATCGCGTCGCTGGTCGGCAACCAGGTGCCGGCTGGCGTCAACGGGCTGGCCGAGTTCACGTCGCTGATCACCGCCGGACGTCTGCGGGCGCTGGCCATCTCGAGTGACAAGCGCCTCCCGGGCATCGATATCCCGACGTTCGTCGAGCAGGGTGTGAACCTGACGCTCGCCAACTGGCGCGCCGTCATGGCGCCCCCCGCCATCACCCCACAGCAGCGCGCCGACCTGACTTCGCTAGTGGATCGGATGCGGCAGTCGGCGGACTGGAAGACACTGATCGCGAAGAACAACTGGATTGACATGTATCAATCCGGCCCGGCGTTCGAGGCGTTCCTCAAGGACGAGGACGCGCGGGCGACGACGGTCCTCAAGTCGATCCGCCTGGTCAAGTGAGCAGGACCGAGACGACGTTCGCGGCGTCGGTCGTCGTCCTCGGCCTGCTGCTGCTCGCGGGAGTCCGGGGCATTGCGCCGGGCGCCGGCTACGACCGGATCGGACCGCGCTTCTTCCCCATCGCCACCGCCACCGGAATGATTCTGATCGGTGCGATCCTGGCGATCTCGGCGCGGCGGCGGCCGCCGGCGGTTGCGCCCGCCGCGGCGGCGACACCGTTCGACCTCGTTCCGTTCGGCTATTTCGTGCTCGCCTTCGTGCTGTTCATCGTCCTGCTGGAGCGGGCCGGGTTCGCAATCGCGGCGGCGGTTCAGTTCTGGCTGGTCGCAAGGGCGTTTCGAAGCCGCCGGCCGGTGCGCGACCTCGTGACTTCGGCGGCACTGTCGCTGATCGTCTATGTCGCGTTCTCGAAGGGCCTCGGCCTGGACCTGCCCGCTGGAATCCTCGAGGGGCTGCTCTAGTGCGCGGGCGGGAAATCAAACCCGGTACCTTTTTTCGCGTTTCGAAACTGTCCCTGGTACCTTTTGGCGGCTGTTGGTGGTGACGTCCCTTTCCGCGCTCCTGCATGGATTCGAGGTCGCGCTGCGGCCAGCAAACCTGCTGTGGGCATTCGTCGGCGTGCTGCTCGGGACGATCGTCGGCATTCTTCCGGGTATCGGTCCGGCCCTGACCGTCGCCCTCCTGCTGCCGGTGACGTTTCACGTCGAGCCGGTCGGCGCCTTCATCATGTTCGCCGGCATCTACTACGGCGCGATGTATGGCGGCTCGACCACCGCCATCCTGATGAACACGCCGGGCGAGAGCGGCAGCATGATCACGACACTCGACGGGCACCAGATGGCGCGTTCCGGACGCGCCTCGGCGGCGCTGGCCACGGCGGCGATCGGATCGTTCGTCGCCGGCACGATCAGCACGATCGGCCTGACGTTCGTCGCGCCGGCGATGGCCGAGCTCGCGCTCAAGTTCGGCCCGGCCGAGTACTTCGCCTTGATCGTCCTCGGGTTGACGACCACCTCCGGGCTGCTGGGAGACGCACCGATTCGCGGCCTGGTCAGCCTGTTCGCCGGCCTGGCGCTCGGCCTGATCGGCATCGACCTGCAGACCGGGGAGGCGCGCTACACCTTCGGCATCCCGCAGCTGCTCGACGGCGTCGACGTGGTCGTCGTCGTGCTCGGGCTGTTTGCCATCGGCGAGACGCTCTCGGTGGCGGCGACGCGGCACGAAGACACGGCGTTCGCCAGGGTGACCGGCTGGACGTGGATGACGAAGAGCGACTGGAAGCGCTCCTGGAAACCGTGGCTCCGCGGCACGGTGCTCGGGTTTCCGATCGGCGCCCTGCCGGTAGGCGGTGCTGAGATCCCGACCTTTCTCTCGTACTGGCTGGAGAAACGGCTGTCGCCCCGTCCGGACGAGTTCGGGCACGGCGCGATTGAAGGGGTGGCGGGGCCCGAAGCGGCGAACAACGCCGCCGCGACCGGCGTCCTGGTGCCGCTGCTGACGTTCGGGCTGCCGACATCGGCCACGGCGGCGATCATGCTCGCCGCCTTTCAGCAGTACAGCCTGCAGCCGGGCCCGCTCCTGTTCGAGTCGAACCCGGAACTGGTGTGGGGCCTGATTGCGAGTCTCTACATCGGCAACGTCATGCTGCTGATTCTGAATCTGCCGATGGCGCCGCTCTGGGCCCGGCTGCTCGAGATCCCGACGCCGCTCCTCTACGCGAGCATCGTCATGTTTGCCACGGTCGGCAGCTACAGCCTCAACAACTCTGCCTTCGATGTCGGCCTGGTCTACCTGATCGGGTTTGCCGGATTCCTGATGCGGCGGCTCGACATTCCGGTCGCACCGGCCATCCTCGGCTTGATCCTCGGGCCGATCGCCGAGCAGCAGTTCCGGCGGGCGCTGGCGATCTCCCAGGGTGACGGATCAGTATTCTTCACGAGACCCCTGTCCCTCGCGCTGCTGGCGATCGCCCTGGCGGTGCTGCTGGCGCCGCTGCTGCTGAGACGGCGGACGCGACACACATTGTGAATTGTGAATATCGCCGAGGACGCCGAGGTTATGAATTGTGAATTGTGAATTGTGAATTGTGAATTCCGCAGGAGCCCCCGCGACGCGCCGAGGTGTTAAGATGCCGGCACGTCCGGTCCCCCCTGCTCCCCGAATCAGCCGGGGCAGTTATTCAGTCCAGGAGGTTCAGATGACCAGTCGGATTTTCGGCGCTCTGGCGGCGGTCGTGGCAGTCGCGGCGCTGGCGCCGGTCGCCCTCGGCGGGCAGAGCTCACCGAAGCGGACCGAGACGGCCAAAGCGATTCCGCGGACACCCGACGGCCGGCCTGATTTCCAGGGCTACTGGACCAACGCCACCTTCATCCCGCTCGAACGGCCGGCCGAGTTCGCCGGCAAGAGCGAAATGACGGAAGCAGAAGCGCTCGCCTACCAGAAAAAGCGGGAGCTGCAGGAAAACAGCCAGTCGAAAGAGGACATCCACTACGACAACGTGCTCTGGCAGACCGAGAGCTACTCCAAGGGCATGCCGGACCGGCGGACGTCGCTGATCTTCGAACCGGCTGACGGGAAGCTCCCGCCGTTGACTCCGGCAGCGCAGGCGCTGGCGGCCGCGCGGGCTGCGGCGGCGAGCCGGCGCGGTCCAGCCGACGCGGCGGAGTATCGGAGCCTCGGCGAGCGCTGCATCTCGTGGGGCAACGACGGACCGCCGATGATCGGCGCGACCTACGGCAACAACCTGCACATTCTCCAGACCGGCACCGACGTCGTCATCAGACACGAGTTGATGCGGGCGATTCGTGTCATCCCGACTGATGGACGAGCCCACGTCGGACCCAATCTCCGCATGCTGAACGGCGACCCGCGCGGCCGCTGGGAAGGCGATACCCTGGTCGTCGACACCACCAACTTCACCAACCGGACACCGTTCCGGGGACCGCCGGCGACGACCCGCGCCGACATTTTCTCCGGCGAGCAGATGCACGTGGTGGAACGCTTCACGCGCGTCGACGCCGACACGATTCGCTACCGGTTCACCGTCGACGATCCGGGAACCTGGGTGCGGCCCTGGTCGGCCGAGCTGATCCTGCGAAAATGGGAGGGACCGATCTTCGAGTATGCCTGCAGCGAAGGCAACTACGGTCTGACCTACATCCTGACGGCGGCGCGGGCGCTGGAACGCGGACAGTAGAAAAGAAGGGTACGGCTCCTTTTCAACCCCACGAAAAGGGCCGTGCTCCTTCTTCGGATCTACTCCCGGTTGAACCGGTGCACCCGCCCGAAGATGTTGAATTCGGACACGAACAGATCGCCATGTTCGTTGATCGCGACGCCGTGCGGTGAGACCACCAGCCCGGTCTGCCACAGCTCCGGTTTGAGCTGATTCGTCCCGACACCGTCGCCCGTGTTGGTGCCGAGCTGTGCGACGACCTGCCCCGTCTTGTCCAGCACGCTGACCTGGCCCCGCAGTTCGCCGATGACGGCGTAGTCGCCGGAGATGACCACCGCGGCCGGCAGCCGCAGGTCTTTGGCGACGACACCGATGAAGTCGCCGTCCAGCGACAGGTGCACGACGCGGTTGTTGGCCCGGTCGCAGGCGATCAGGCGCGCCGGCTGGAAGCGCGTGTCAATCGCCAGCTTGTGGAGCGTGCTGAAGCTGTACGGCTCCTTCTTGCCGCCGAACGATTTCAGGTACCTGCCGGTGCGATCGAAGCGATGGATGAAATCGCTGGCATAGCCGTCGGTCACGTAGAGATCGCCGTTGGGCGCCACATCCATCCCGGTCAGCGCCAGCGCCAACTGGTTGCTGCGCGCATTCCTGACCTTGAACTCGTCGGGAATCGCCGCCGCAGGAATCGTCAGCACGACCTGACCGTCGAGCGTCATCTTGACGATGGTCTGTTCGCGCAGCCGCACGCCGAAGATGAACTCACCGTCCGCCTGCCGGCGGATGACGAAGCCGTGAAAATCGGGCGGCGCGTTCGGGACGTTGCGAAGGAACCCGCCGTCCGGCGCGTAGACCTGAAGTCCAGCCTGTGGATCCTGGACGCTGACGTAGACCTCCCCCTTCGAACTGACCGCCACGTCGCCATGCTGGTTGCCCATCTGCGGGCGGCCGTCCGCGAGCTTCAGCCAGCCGGCGACCGGCCGGTATTCGACCGCCGCCAGCAGGATCCCGCCGAGCAGCGCTCCCATCAACGCGACGCCGAACACCTTCTTCATGGAATTTCTCCCTGCCAGCACGCGGTCCGGCTCATCCGGACGCCGCGTTCATCCCCTCAGCCAGCGCTCTTATACTCCAAACCGGTGGCGGAGGTACGCATCCCGCGGAGCGCGCCCGCCGTGAAGTGAAAAGGGGTCGGGAGTATTTTCCGCGTCTCGCTATACTGAGCCCTCACCCAGGAGGATTCCATGAAGCGCTCGCTGCGGTTGCCCCAATCTGCCGGTCTGCTGGCCGTCGTGCTCGGCCTCGTGCTCATCGTGCCGGCCGGGGCGCAGCAGACGCCGCCGCAGCCGGCCGCGGTGGCCGCGTTCGCGCCGCCCGGGATCAACTGGCCGGCGCCGCCGGTGCCGGACGGCCCGATCATGCTGGAGTCGGCTGAACAGCGCAGCCTGCGCCTGATCGTGATGACGAAAACCCTCGACCAGCCCTGGTCGATCGCCTTCCTGCCGGACGGCGCGATCCTGGTGACCGAACGTCCCGGCCGTCTGCGGATCGTGCGCAACGGTGTACTCGACCCCACGCCGGTCGCGGGAGTGCCGCCGGTCCGGGCGGCCGGCCTGCAGGGCCTGATGGACGTCGTGCTGCACCCGCGGTTCGCCGAGAACAAGTGGATCTACCTGTCGTACCACAAGCCGGTGGGCACGCCGGTCGCGCCGGCGAGAGGCCGCGGCGCGGCAGTCGCGCCGGCCGGTGCATCGACCCTCGCCCGGGGTACCTGGGACGGGCAGGCGCTGACCAACGTCCGCGATATCTTCGAGTCGGGCGCCACCGACACCGAGTCGTCCCGCATTGCCTTCGGCCGTGACGGGATGCTCTACATGACCATCAGCGCGCCCGGCGTCGGGGCGGACGTGGTCCGGTCGCAGGATCCGAACGACTACGCCGGCAAGGTGATCCGTCTGCGCGACGATGGGAGCGTGCCGCCTGACAATCCGTTCGCGGGCCGGCCTGGCTACAAGCCGGCGATCTACACGCTGGGTCATCGCAACGGTCATGGGTTGGCGGTCAACCCGGAGACCGGCGACCTGTGGTCGACCGAGCAGGGGCCGAACGGCGGCGACGAGATCAACATCCTCCGCGCCGGCAAGAACTACGGCTGGCCGATGGTCAGCTACGGCCGCAACTACCTCGGGGCGCGCATGAGGCCGTCGATGGACGGCATGGAGGAGCCGGTGCTCTTCTGGGTGCCTTCGATCGCCGTCACCGGGATGACGTTCTACACCGGCGATCGGTTTCCCGCCTGGAAGCGCAACATCTTCGTCGGCGGGCTGCGGCAGGGCGAGGTGCCGCGAACCGGCCACGTCGAGCGGCTGGTCTTCAATGACAAGTGGGAGGAAATCCGCCGCGAGCCGATGCTGACGGAGCTCAAGCAACGGATCCGCGACATCCGCCAGGGCCCGGACGGCCTGCTCTACGTGGTGACCGCCGAAGCGCCCGGCGCGCTGCTCCGCCTCGAACCGGGCCCGTAAGAAGAAAAAAAAGGGGTCGGGAGTCTTTTCAGGGAGTCTTTTTCGGGCCGGAGCCGCCCGCTGATAGAATCCCGGCTCATGTCCCACATCCTGAAAGCGTTGGCGGGAATCGGCATCGCCGTAATCGCGTCCGACGGCGCGACCGCACAGGGCGTCGTGCTGCAGCGCAACCTGTCGCTGGCAATGGCCAAGACCATCGCCGAGGCGACCCTCGCCGAGTGCAAGGCCAAAGGCTTCAGCACGGCGGCGGTCGTCGTCGACCGGGCCGGGCAGGTGATGGTGATCCTGCGCGATGAACAGGGTACGGCGCAGATGGTCGAGATGGCCAGGCGAAAGGCCTACACCGCGCGGATGTTCCGCACCAGCACGCTCGAATTCCAGAAGCGCACCGCCAGCGATCCCACACTGGCGCCGCAGCGCGACGTTGCGGACATCCTGGCGCTCGGCGGCGGCGTGCCGATTCAGGTGGCCAACGACACCATCGGCGGCGTCGGCAGCTCGGGATCCAGCCAGGACATGGACGATGCCTGCGCCAGGGCCGGGGTCGCCAAGGTCGCCGATCAGTTGAAATAGACAGAGAGCAGCTTATCCCCGGCGGGAGTCATCAATGGCAGAAGAGGATCTGAAAGCGGAACTGGCACGGCTGCAGGCAGAGAACGAACGGCTCAAGAGTCAACGCGGCCGCAGCGTCAGCCTCAAGGTGAGTGAGAAAGGCGGCGTCTCCGTTTACGGGCTCGGTCGGTTCCCGGTGACGCTCTACAAAGAGCAGTGGGCGAAATTGCTCGATATGGCGGAGGAAATCCGCGCATTCCTCAAGGACAACGACGAACGGTTGAAGTCGAAGGGTGAATAGTCGCGTGAACGAACGGTCTTTCGCCGTCCCCCGCGGGTGGGCGGCGACGCGTTTGCATAGGGTGAATGCGGAAGGAGATCCGCATGCCGCGCAAGACCGCGAACCCCAGGACCGGAAAGCCCGCAGCCGCATCAACTGAATCCCGTGACGACAGCATTGCTGGGGCAAATGGCGCCGCGGCAGCTGGCGTCGAGCAGAAATTCGTGGCGCTGGCCGAACAGATGGGCCGGCTGATCGGGACCGTCCAGGCCAGGGCGGAAGGCTGGCTCGATCCGAAATACATGCGCGACCAGATCAGCCGGATCCAGGACGGCGCGGCCGACCTGCTGTCGCACCTGGGGACGGGAGGCAAAGCTGCAGATGCGCCGGCTGCCCTCCCGGCACGTGGGCGGAGTGGTGGCAAGGTCGACGCACCGGGGAAGAAGCATCGTCCGCCGCCGCCGGCCCTGCGGCAGGCCAAGGCCGCCGGGGACCGCGTTGTGAAAATGAAAGCGGTCAGGCGGCCGATTAGCCGCCCACGCCAGGGCTGACTGCCGGTGGGCGTCGGCCGTCAGCGTCCGCGCCCACCACAACCGCTTTCACCCAGGTCCGTCATCGCGCCTACCGGGACGGCAGAGAACTTTACAATTCCCAATTCACAATTAAATCGGCTCCTTCACGATTCACAATTGCGAATCACGAGGGCGGAGCGAGAAGTTGGTACGCCTTCCGGACCTCCTCGGCGCCCCAGGCGCGCTCCAGGCGCCGGACGATGAAGTGGCCGCGGGCCATGTCCTGGAAGTGATCGATGAACAGCAGGTTGACGATGGCGCCGCCGGCGGCACCGATCAGCGGCAGGGCTTGCGCGGCGGCTTTCTCGGAGACGACGACTTCGAAGCGGGCGGCGATCTGCGCCACCAGCTTGACGAGGACGGGCGCGCCTTCGCGGGCGACGCCCCGTTCGGCGATGAATTGCGCCGCCTCGGCCATCGCCCGGGCCAGCGCCGTACGGACGGCGAAGTAGCCGAGTTCACCGGCATCGTCGGATTGAAGTCGGCCGCCCAGCGCGAAGACCTCGAGGCAGGCCAGCCTCGTCTCGACCGACTGAATCTGCTCCCCTTCGCTGCGGCCGATGTCGGCAATCGAGCGGAGCATCACCATCGTCGACAGCGGCAGCTCGATCGCCAGTGCGGAAAGGCCGAAGGCTCCGCCCACGGCCCCGGTCGCGGCCAATGTGAGCTTGTGCAGGCGGTTGGCCGCCGGACGCAGCCCGCGATCGTCCATGGTCACCACGGCGACATCGAGCGCGCGGGTCAACGCGACGCGGGTGGCGGTGCTGAGCGCGCCCGACAGGTTGGCCGGTAGCAGCATCAGTCCTTTTTCAATCGGTGCGCCCAGCATGCCGGTCATTCTGGCCGCCAGGCTCGGGTGCTCGAGCAGCGTCCTGGCATAGCGAAGATCGTCGAGGTCTTTGGCCGTCAGCGTCATCAGTCACTCACAGTCTGTAAAAATGCCGCCCACCAGCTTGTCATAGGCGTCGCTCGGGACGGCACCGAGTATTCAGCGCGTACATGGCGAGCCGGAGGGCAGTGGTACGCCCTCCGTTCGTGGGGTGGGAAATGTGCCGTCCCACAGAGTGCGGAACGAGCGAAGTTGCTTCAACCAAAGCAATGGGGATGCCAGTTTCGGCTCGCGGAACCTTTGCGCTGGCGGCTGGCCTTCGCACGGCAACCACGAACACACAGCGACACAGACGCGCATTTCATCTCGCGATTTTTTGCCCTGGAGTGTTCCAATTCCATGAAACGGTCGCGCTTGATCAACCATTTTTCACGGTGCGTCTAGATTGCGGACACTGGGCTTCATTGACGCCGAGGACGCCGAGGAGGCGGAGGACGCAGAAGCGGAAGACGCTGAGACGCTGGTGGTCGACGACACGCTGACGGTCGCCGAGGTCTCGTGGCGAGACGGAGGGCGGTTTTGCCGCCCTCCGTTCGTTGTGGTTGGTTTTTGCCGTCCCGCAGAGTGCGGAACGAGCGAAGTTGCCAACCAGAACAGCAAGCGCAGTGCCACTGCATCCGGGGGGGGCGTCGCGGAGCTGTTACGCTCGAACAGGATTCGTACGTAGCGGTCTATCCAGATCTGGCAGGAAGGCCGCCAGCAGGCCGATCAGGGGGAGAAACGCACAGATGTGATACACCGCCTCGATCCCGATGACATCGGCGAGCTGGCCCAGCACCGCGGCGCCAAGTCCTCCCATGCCGAATGCAAACCCGAAGAAGACGCCCGAGATCAGTCCCACCCGCCCCGGCACCAATTCCTGGGCGTAGACGACGATCGCCGAGAACGCCGAGGCGAGGATGAGGCCGATCAGCACGCTGAGTATCGACGTCCAGAACAGATCCGCGTAGGGCAGCCACAGCGTGAACGGAAAGACGCCGAAGATCGATCCCCAGATCACCTTTTTACGGCCGAATCGGTCGCCGATCGGCCCGCCGAGGATGGTGCCGGCGGCGACGGCGCCAAGGAACACGAACAGATCGATCTGTGCGGTGCGGATCGAGACGTGGAACCTGCTGATTAAATAAAAGGTGTAGTAGCTGGTCAGGCTGGCCAGGTAGAAGTACTTGGAAAAGATCAGCGCGCCCAGAATCGCGAGCGACCAGCCGACGCGCCGTGGAGACAGCGTGGGGTGCGGGGTGGCTGGTGAGCGTGCCGTCGTGCGGCCGGCCGTTGCCGGGCGGTGGATCCGGTACCAGCCGCCGATCCGCCAGAGCACGACGATCGCGATCAACGCCAGCAGCGAGCACCAGCCGATGCTCGACTGGCCGCGCGGCACGACCAGGAACGCGGCCAGGAGCGGACCGAATGACGAACCGATGTTGCCGCCGACCTGGAACAGCGACTGGGCGAGGCCGTGCCGTCCGCCGGACGCCATCCGGGCGACGCGCGATGATTCCGGGTGGAAGATGGAAGAACCGATTCCCATCAGGCCGGCGGCGACGAGGAGGATCGGAAACGTCGCCGCCACCGACAGCAGCAGCAGGCCCACCAGGGAGAACGTCATGCCGATGACGAGTGCGTACGGAGCCGGCCGGCGATCCGTGTAGAGCCCGACCAGCGGCTGCAGCAGCGACGCCGTCAACATCAGCGCCAGCGTCATCAGTCCCACCTGGGTGAAGCTCAGTGCGAACGTTGCCTTCAACAGCGGATAAATCGCCGGCAGCAGCGATTGAATCGTGTCGTTCAGCAGATGTGAGAAGCTGATTGCCGCCAGGACGGCAAACGTCGTGTTCGCCTCCTGATCGCTGCGCGTCAGGCTGTCGAGACGTGCGGTCGCGGCGGCCGCGTGAAGGATCGGAGCCTGGGTTTCGGGCACCCCCTATTCTAGCGGGCCTCCGGCCCAGCCAGGGCCTCGGCCCGCGATAGGTCATTTGCGAGCCCGGAAACCCTGACTTGTTGAGTCAAGTCTCCGATTCTCAAGGGTTCTACCGGGTCGGCGACGCGTTGGCCGGTCCGCCACGCCGCATCCGGCGCTTCGCTTCGTCCGCGCACGCCGGGTCATGATCCGCCTGGCAGAGCGCGACGGCGATCCGGTATTGCGCGGTCGCACCGGCGCGATCGCCGGCGAGGTCGGCGAGCGTGCCCAACTCGTTGTGCACACGGCCGCGGATCCAGTCGCGCGCCTCGGCGGTGAGCGCGGCCCGCAGCACCTGCTCCGCCGGCTGCCGCTCGCCGAGGGCGGCCAGCGCCGTGCCGTGCGCGAGCCGCCATCGCGCTTCCTCGCCGAAGCCGCGCGGTCGTGGATCCTGCGCCAGTTTCTCCAGCCCCCGCTCGATCGCGAGCCGGGCTTCGGCCGGACGTCCGGCGCGCAGCGCCGTGCCGCCCGCCTCCAGCCAGAGCAGCCGGTTGCCGGGATGCTCCCGCTGCAGCTGCGCGATCACCCGCAGCGCATCGTCGTACCTCCCTTCGCGGTTGTAGAGCAGGATCAGGATGAAGCGGGCGTTGGTCTGGACCTCGCCCGGAAAGTCCGCCGCCTCCTCCACCAGTTGGAGGCCGCGGGCGCGGCCGCCGCCAAAGCCGGCCAGGTGCGCCAGCAGCCGCCACGGCGGCGACAGCGTCGACACCGCGTATCGGTACGTCCCGACCACGAGAGCGGCGTCCTTGCGGCGGGGGTCGATGGCCATCACCCGCTCGTGCTCGTCATAGGCACGGCGCGCCGGACGGAATCCGCTCAGTCCGGACCCGGTCACCGTCCCCGCGTAGGTCGCCATCAAGGCCGTCGCGGCGCCGACCTGGTAGTGTGAATCGGCGCTGGCCGGGGCATCTCGGAGCCGGGCTTCGGCCAGCGCCAGGGCGCGATCGACATGGGTGTGAAAGAAGGTGTCCATTGCCGGCGGCGGCGGGTCACGCGCCAGGTCCGAACGCGCTTCGCCCAGATAGTCGTCGACGGTGATCGCTCCGCGCTGAAACAACAGCCGGATCCAGATCGTCGCCGCCATCAGCCGATGCGGCGCCGGGTCAGTGGGATCGGCCTCGATCGCCTGCTCGAACGCGGCCACCGCCTCGTCGTAATCGAGGTTGTAGCCCGCTTGCACTCCACGACTCCGCCACGCAGCCGCCGCGGCGCGGTCGGTGACAGGGGCGCCCGCGGGCACGGACGCCGACGCGAGACCGATACCCAGGGCGAGCAGCCGGCCGTAAAAGGGGTACGGCCCCTTTTTGATACCAGTCACAACGTCTTCAAGTACTCGATGATCGCACGCCGCCGCGCGTCCGTCCGGATCTGACCCCAGACGTCGTGTCCGCCGTTTCCGCCCCCCTGGCGCAACGCGTTGAACCAGTCGCGATCGTCGCCAAACCGGCTCAGTCGCACCGCTTCGGTCGACCGCGCCGCTGCAGGGTCGATGAACAGGCGCTGCCCCACTCTCTCTTGATCGAAATGCCGCGCCGCCTTCACCTCGAAGATCAGCGGGCGCTCACTGATGGGGCCGAGCAGGTGATGCAGCGTCGGCACGCTGCCGTTATGGAGATAGGGATAGTTTGCCCACACGCCGGTGAGCGGCGTCGCCGCGTAGCCCTCGCTCCTGGCGAGGCGGCCCTCGGCGGCGATCGGACTGCCGTCGAACGCGGCGATGAACCCCGGCGAGACCACATCCAGGCGCGACCGATCGGTGCCGACATCCAGGTGCCGGGCCGGCCATATGACGCCGCCCGTGCCGTCGTAGACACCGTGGCAGCGGGAGCAGCCGACATCCGCGGAGTAGAACAGCGACCGCCCCCGGGCGGCCAGTTCCCCGTCGATGGCATAGGGATACGGCGGCGGCCTCAGGTGCCGGACAATCGTCGCGAATTCCTCCTTGATTTTCGGCAGCACGAGCGCCTCGAGCGTGTCGAACGACCGATCTTTTTCCAGTTCCATCGACGACGCCATCAGGGGAAAGGACCCATGGAAGCTGCCGTCCACATACCATCGTCCGGCCGGCAGCTTGGCGGCGGTGTGCCACAGCGGCGGCACCTTGACATCGCCCCGGCCGACCTCCGCCTCCGCCGGCATCCTGCCGCCATGCGGGCGCATGTACAACTCCACATGAGAGGCGGCGAACGCCGTCGATCGACCGCGGGTGAGCGCGTCGATCTTGTCGTGATGGTGGCGGGTCAGGATGTCGTGGGCAAGGCCGGTGAGCCGATCGTCCGTGGAATGCCATCCCGCCGTCAGCCGCCGGCTTGGGTGCGTCAGCAGTTTGAGGGCGTCGCCGAGCACCTTCTCGTCGAAGACCTTGGTGCCGGCGCCGAAGTAGGCGCGGCCGTCGATCTCGGCGGTGTGACACAACACGCAGTTGACCGTCCATTTGAGCGGCTGGGGCGGCACTCCCTCCGGCGCGAAACCGGGCGCCATCCCGTAGGCCTTGATCAGCGCGTTCTCCGGCCACAGCACCAGCCCGACCTTCTCACGCACGATGGTGTCGACATCGCCGACGACCGCCTGCACGACAACGTTGTGCTCGAAGAGCGATTGCGGAATCCAGGCTGAGCTTTCGAAGGTTTCATAGATGAAATCGCGCAGGAGGCGCGTCCGCTCGGACGCCGGGCGGCGGTCATCGGGATCCCAGGAATAGATCAGATTGCGGATATCGTCAGGGAAGGACGCGTCGAGGCCGGCGCGGGTTGCGTGGGAGGGGGCGGGAGGCGGTGCCACGGGCAGGCGGCTCCGCCCCGCAAACGCAGCGAGCAGGACGCCCACGGCCAACAGTGTGGACGCCCCGACAGGAACTCCGAATCGCTTCATCAACCACCTCCGGCGCTTCACCCGTAGAGAAGCACCTCGGGCGGATGGTTACGGCGCGTCGGGGGGCTGCCGGCTGATTCGCTCGGCCGTCGTCAGGATGTCCCGCAGGTTCTCGAACGTGACGAGTTCCAGCGCCTCGTCAAACGTGCACCACCGGATCTCACGGTTCTCGAGCGCCGGCACGGTGCCGGCGAACTCCATCAGAAACCACGCCGCGTGCACCGATTCGCCGATCAGCGCGATGTGGCTGGACTCACCGAGGTAATGCGAGGGAACCGCATCGACGCCCGCCTCCTCCTGGATTTCCCGGCGCGCGCACTGATCGGGCGTCTCGCCCGCCTCGATGTGCCCTTTCGGCAGGACCCAGTAGTAGGGTGGGCGCCGCGATCGCACGATCAGCATCAAGGGGCCTTCGTCCGCGACGCGGCGGACCACGCCGCCGGCGTGCGTCAGGCCTGAAGGTGTGTCCATTGGCGGTATCACTGCGCCCTCGAGTTACACAGGGGGGGTATATCAGCACCATTTTAGCGTTCGTCGGTCCGTACATGGGCGAGCCGGAGGGCGTTGTTTCTACCCTCCGTCCGTTTGGGTGGGATCTTTGCCGTCCCGCAGAGGGCAGGACGAGCGCGGTTGCCATCCGTATCAGCAAGCGGGATGCCATTCGCAATTCCGGCGAGGTGCAGTAATCTTCCGATATATGTTCCGACGGACCGACGACCTTCGCATCACCCAGACCCGGCCGCTCATCCCGCCGGCCATCCTGCTCGAAGAGATACCGATCAGCGAGCGCGTCTCCAACATCGTGTCGGACACCCGCGTGGCGATCGCCAACGTGCTCGACGGGCACGACCCCCGGCTCGTCGTCATTGTCGGACCGTGCTCGATTCACGACACCCGGGCCGCGCTCGAGTACGCGGAACGGCTCCAGCCCCTGGCGGTCCGCTACGCCAAGGAGCTCATCGTCGTGATGCGCAGCTACTTCGAGAAGCCGCGCACGTCGATCGGCTGGAAGGGGCTGATCAACGATCCCGATCTCGACGAGAGCTTCCACATCAACAAGGGGCTGCGGCTGGCGCGACAGCTGCTGCTCGACGTCAACGACATGGGCCTGCCGACCGCGTCGGAGTTCCTCGACACGCAGATTCCGCAGCACATCGCCGACTTGACGTCGTGGGTGGCGATCGGAGCGCGGACGACCGAGAGTCAGATCCACCGCGAGCTGGCGTCCGGCCTGTCGATGCCGGTCGGTTTCAAGAACGGCACGGACGGGAATACCCAGACCGCGGTCGACGCGGTCCTGACGGCCCGTTCACGGCACTGGTTCCCGTCGGTGACCAAGGAAGGCGTGTCGGCAATCTTTCAGACGTCCGGCAACGAGACCTGCCACGTCATCCTGCGCGGCGGTACGCGGACCGGCCCCAACTTCGAGGCCGAACATGTCAGCAAGGTCTGCGCGCAGCTGGCCGCCAAGGGGCTGCGCGAAACGGTGATGATCGACTGCTCGCACGGCAACAGCCTCAAGGATCACGGCAAGCAGGTCGATGTCGCGGCGTCGATGTGCGAGCAGGTCGCGGCGGGCTCCTGGCAGGTGTTCGGGGCGATGCTGGAGAGTCATCTGGTGGAAGGCCGGCAGGACTACGTCCCGGGCCGACCGGCGGTCTACGGTCAGAGCATCACGGACGCCTGCATCTCGCTGGCGAAGACCGACCCGCTGCTGGAGCAGTTTGCGGCGGCGCAGCAACGGCGCGGCAACAGATATTAGGAAATTAAGAATGACGCCTGGCTCGCGAACGTCGTTCTGGCTCCAGCTCCAGTCCAGCAACCTCCAAGCCGCACGTCAGGGACGGACCGTCTTCGCCTCGATCATAAAGCACCGGCGTCCCGGACCGTGCGACCAGAAACCGTTGCCCGATTGCGAGTCGCGCGCGAACCCGGCGCACAGCTCGTAGGTGCCGGCGGACTTCACGCCATATCCGTAACGCTTGGCGGTCTCCGGGTCGCGCGAGTCGATGTTGGTCCCGGCATCGCCCGTCAGCGCGTCGAGCGTGTCCGGCAGGCGGCTGTTTCGCGTCCAGTACAAGTCGATCGCCCGCCGGAGGTCCTGCAAATCGGTTTCGCGGCGGGAGTCGAGCCGCTGCGCGCGTGCGGCGGCCGGGGGCCCAACCAGGTAGAAGCCGCCGGCCAGCGCACACAGGACCACCGTGCCCGCCGACCAGGCGATCGCCTTCCTCATTCCTCACGCCTGATGTCGGAGAGGTAGTACCAGAGGACGGTCCCGGCCATCAACCCAATCACGAGAACCTTCAACACGAAGCGCCCGGTCAGTTCCCCGCCCAGCAGACTGTCGATCAGGCTGATGACGTCGCCGATCAGCGTGGCCGAGGCCAGGAACAGCGTCAGATAGGTCAGCCACCGGCGAACCTTCGACTGCCGCTTGTTCGGATCGGCCGCGATGTCGCGGCCGACCAGCCAGGAGACTGAGAGGAACACTGGAAACGCGACAATCAGCGACGCCATCGACCAGCGCGTCGACTGGCGCGCGTACTGGCTGGACGCCGCCGCGGCGGCGTCGGGAAACGCCGCGTCGATGATGTCGAACAGCAGGCTGCCGAGGTGATACACGCTCAGATACAGCGTCGAAAACACCACCAGGTAGAGAAACGCCTCGCGCGCGTCGAGATACGGACGCGGCCGCGGCACCGGGATGGGAAAATCGGCGTCAGCGAAACCGGCGAGCGCGCTTCGAATCTGCGCGGCCGTCCACCCGGCCTGCCGGAGCACCGCTTCGATGTCCGTACGCGGGACTCCCCTGGCGAGCGCCGCCTTGACGAAGTCCGACAGGTTTTCAGGAATGGTCGACATGACGGGTGACGACGGTCGGCCTCGTGGCGGACCGCTCAATGGTCCGGCGGCGGCGCGTTCCGTCGTCACGTCTTCGCGTTATTCCGCCACCTTGAACGCGAGCAGCTCGCCTGGGTAGTTCGCGCCGCTGATCGCCACCACCAGGTATTGCTGACCGTTCAGCATGTAGGTCATCGGCGATCCGGTCTGCGGCGCCGGCATATAGACCGCCCCGACTTCCTTGCCGGACGCCTTGTCGTACGCCCGCAGCATCGATCCACGCTGCCCCGACGGCGTCGGTCCGAAGCCAGGCTCGCCGGCGATGAGCAGCGTCCTGGTGACCAGCGTGCCGATGATGCCGGGCCGGCCGGTACGCGGAATGTCGAGCCCCTTGAGGACCGGCGAATTGCGGATCCGGTCCGGGGTCTCGCCATTGGCGATCTGCCAGCGAATATCGCCGCGGTCCAGATCGATCGCGCTGATTCGTCCATAGGGCGGCTTGATCAATGGCAGGCCCTGGACATCGAGACTCTGGACCGCGCCACCGCTTTCGGCACCGGCACTCGCGCCCGATCCGCCGGCGGTCCGCGCGCCGCTCAGCACCGTGCCCTGGTGATACCGCACATCGGCAGTGCCGGCGGGGGGCGGAACCAGCCCCATCACCGCGACCGCGCTCTGCGATCCGACATACAGCGTGTGTGTTTCCGGATCGTAGGAGCCGCCGGGCCAGTTGGTCGCCGGCGCCTGTGCCGCCATCGTCAACAGTGCGATCGGCCCCTCGGCCTTGCTCACGACCGGCGGGGTGAAAATCGGCCCGATCTTGTAGCGGGCGACCAGCCTGGTCGCCTCGGCGCGCAGCGCCGGCGTGAAGTCGATCAAATCATCGATGGACAGACCTTGCCGATCGTAGGCGGGCGGTCTGGTCGGGAACGGCTGCGTCGGCGAATACCACTCACCCGGCACATCGCCCTTGGGAACCGGCCGCTCTTCAATCGGCCACACCGGCTGGCCGGTCACGCGGTCGAACACGTAAAGGAACCCCTGCTTCGACGGCTGCGCCACGGCCTTGATCGCCCGGCCATTGACCGTGATGTCCGCCAGAATCGGCGCGCACGGGATGTCCATGTCCCAGATGCCGTGATGCACCAGCTGGTAATGCCACTTGCGCTGCCCGGTCAGCAGATCGACGGCGACGAGGCTCTCGCTGAACAACGTGTTCCCCGGCCGCTCTCCGCCGTAGTAGTCGTGGGTCGGCAGCTCGACCGGCAAATAGGCCATCCCCAGTTCCTCGTCGACCGAGATCTGGGCCCACACACCCGTATTGCCCGAATACCGCCATGAGTCCTTTTCCCACGTGTCGTTGCCGAACTCGCCCAGCTGCGGAATGGTTCGGAACAGCCACAGCTGCTTCCCGGTGCGGACGTCGTAGCCGCGAACCGCGCCCTTCACATTGCCGCGGCTTTTCGGGTTCGCCCCGGTCTCGAACGCGGCGCCGACGATGACGACGTTCCTGGCGACGATGGGGGTGGAGTGAAGGCCGACCGGCGCGGTATCGATGTTCAGATCCTGATCGAACTCAGTCTTCAGGTCGACAACGCCGTCCCGCCCGAACCCCGGCACCGGCTGACCGGTCCTGGCGTCGAGCGCCACCAGGCGGTAGCCTGGCGTGACGTAGAGCACCCGTTCCTCGCTGCCGTCGGTCCAGTAGGCCAGGCCCCGGCCGGAAAGCTGCCGCGGCGCCACCGCACCGCGCGGGCCCTCGCGCTCGCCGTGGACCCAGAGCAGTTCTCCGGTCGCCGCATCGAGCGCAACCACCGCACGCCTGGTCCCGGCGGTCGAGAAGACGCGGCCGTTGACCATCAGCGGGGTCGATTCGAAATTCATTTCCGGCCGCGGCCCCAGGTTGTCGGTCTTGAACCGCCAGGCCACCTCGAGATTGCCGAAGTTCGCGGCGTTGATCCGATCGAGCGGCGCGTAGCGCGTGTGGCCCAGATCGCCGCCATAGGTCGGCCATTCGCCCTTTTTCGCCCCCGACTGACCGCGCAGCGGACCGGCGGTCCAGATCAGCGTCGCCAGCAGCGACACGAACAGAGCCATTCGGGTTTTCATGGGGGGAATCATACAACTTCGACGATCGGCGCTCTGGTAGAATCCGCCCGAGGAATCGCCATGATCAAAACATCCACGCAGCGACTGCGTCTGGCTCTGGCCGCATTGGCCATCGTCTCGGGGGCGCCGTCATCGGCACGTGCGCAGTGGGAGCCCTACCCCTGGAAGAACGTGCCGAGGACCGCCGACGGCAAGGTGGACCTGACCGCGCCGGCCCGCCGGACTGCCGACGGCCACCCCGACCTCTCCGGCTTCTGGGTACCGACCAACGCGGTCAAGCACCTGCTCAATCTCGCTGCCGATCTCAAACCTGGAGAGGTGCCGCTGCAGCCCTGGGCCGCGGCGGTCTATCAGGAGCGAATCGAGAACAACGGCAAGGATCACCCCGGCGCACGCTGCTGGCCGTCGGGCATTCCCGAAAAGAACAACATTCCCGATGGCATGAAGCTGGTTCAGACGCCGGATCTGACGTTGTTCCTGCACGAATCACGCACCATCTACCGGCAGATCTTCACCGACGGCCGGCCGCTGCCGCGCGATCCCCAGCCGACCTGGATGGGATACTCCGTCGGCAGATGGGACGGCGACACCTTCGTCGTCGAAACCATCGGGCAGAACGGGAAGACCTGGCTCGACATGCGCGGCCTGCCGGCCACCGAGTCGCTGCGCGTGACCGAGCGGTTCACCCGGCCGACCATCGGACACATCGACATCGACGTCACGATCGACGATCCGAAGGCGTATACGAAACCGTGGAACGTCAAGCTGTCGTGGACCCTGCTGCCGGACACCGACTTGATCGAGAGCATCTGCGAGGAGAACAACAAGGACGTCCCTCACATGGTGGGAAAGTAGTTGACGGATGAGCGACACCTGCTCGGTCACTTTCTCGCGGCGTTGGCCTATCGCACGCAGAAGGCGCTCAGAGGCTCGCCCGCGGACTTCGGAATGTTCCGTGCCGCAGAAGGCGTGCGGACACCCGCCGAACTGGTTTGCCATATGACCAGCGTGCTCGGATATGCGCGCACGTTCTTCGTCGGCGGGGAGTATCGCCCCGACCCGCTGCCGTCGCTGGCCGGCGAGATCCGCCGATTTCACGAGATGCTCGACGACCTCGCCCGCCACGTCAGGGCGACGCCGCTCCAGCGAGGCATGTCTCCGGAGCGCCTCCTGCAAGGCCCATTTTCAGACGCGATGACTCATGCCGGACAGCTCGCGCTGTTGAGGCGTCTCGCCGGCGATCCCGTGGCGCCGGAAGACTTCGTCGCCGCCGACATTCGACCGGAACGACTGGGTGCAGACCAGCCCGATCCGGTCAGCCCGGACAGCGTCTGGCCGGAGGCGCCGCCAGACTGGCGGCCGCCGCCGCGCTGAAATCCAGCGGGCCGCCGCCTCAGACCGCGAAGAAGCGCGCGGCAGTGCGGCGCGACCGCGCTCGGCGTGGTGTCAGAATCGGGCTCGAGAAGCGATAGACCGCGTGCGCGCGGTCGCAACGTCGAACAGGAGACGTCGATCATGAAACCCAAAAGTCAGACCCCGGTTCGTCAAAGGAAGACCCCACCTCGTCCGGGAAAGACCGCGGCCCGTCAAGCGGGCTCGAGTGCCGCCCAGGACCTGAGCAAGGGCGTCATCGTCGTGTTGTCCGGGGGCGGCTTTGACGCGATGAACCCCAAGGAAGTCCGCGACCGGATGGACCAGTACATCAAAGACGTCAACGCCGATCCCCTCGTCCTGGCCACCACCGGCGGGAAGGGTCTCACCTTCAAGCTGCTGCCGAACCAGAACGTCAAGCACCTGCACCAGGCCAAGTGGCGACAGATCTGCGACGCCCTCGGGTTACTCGAGGCCAGCCCGCTGATCCTGGTCGGTCATTCAAACGGCGGCGCCGCCGCGATGAACATCGCGCGCTGTGTGGAGGGCCAGGGCAAGTCGGTCGATCTGCTCTACTCGGCGGATTCGGTATTCACGCTCGACGACAATGGCGACACCAATCAGGTGCCGGCGAATGTCAAGATCAACGTCAACCCCTACGTCATTCCGACGCCCGCCTGGCTGCTGGCGCCGTTCCCGATTGGCAAGCGCAACCGGCGGCAGGCGAACAACTCGATGGACGGGATTCTGAACATCGGGCTCACCTACAAGCTGCCAGGCGCGCTGTCGCACCGGAACGCCTTCTACGAAACGGCTGGGGGCGATGAAAAGACCGGCGGCGGCTACAAGCTCCCGCACCTGCTGCTCGAGGTCACGCTGGCCGTCCTGCGCGGCGATGCGAGTTCCGCTGTCTTC
>JBDTRR010000024.1:0-74463 GCA_039931615.1 Acidobacteriota bacterium | reverse complement strand
CGCAAGACGATCATCCGCGAGCAGCTCACCGATCCGCGGTTCTACGAGCAGATGTCGAAGCTGCTCGATGACCTAATCAAGCAGAACCGCGCCGATACGGCGGCCTACGAGGCGTTTTTGCGCCAGGCCGAGGACCTGGCGAAGCGGCTCGCGGCCAAAGAACCCGAGGCTGGTGTGCCGGCGGCCCTGCACGGCATGCGCGAAGCGATCGTCGTCTACAACAATTTGCCGCGCATTCTCGCTGCGGGGAACCGGCCTTCAAGGGTCGCCGAGTCCAGTCCCGACTATGGCGACAACCGAGACCTGTGCGTGGAACTGGCCTTGGAGATCGACCGGACAGTTCGAGAGAGAGCGCCGGCGGGATGGAAGGGCGACCAGGCGCGCGAAGCGCAGGTGCTGAACGCGCTGTTTCCGTTGCTCGATCGCGACCGCGAGGTCACCGTGGCGCTCTTCGAACTCATCAAGAACCAGCCCGGTTACTGATGCCCGAGTTCATCCATCTCGGCGGGATCGCCATCGCCGTGACGCGCAAGAAGATCAAGCATGTCCACCTGTCGGTGTATCCGCCGGCTGGCCGCGTCACGCTGGTCGCGCCCGCCGGCACGCGCCTGGAGGTAGCCCGTGCTTACGCGGTCTCCAGGCTCGGCTGGATCCGCGATCAGCAGACGAAGCTGCGCGCTCAGGCGAGGGAAACACCCCGTCAGTTCGTCGAGAGGGAGAGCCACTCCGTCTGGGGCAGGCGCTATCTGCTCTCCGTCCGGGAGCAGGAGGCAAAGCCTTCCGTTCGGCTCAGCCACCGCAGGATCGTGCTCACCGTGCGGCCCGGCACCGGCAGGACCAAGCGCCAGACGGTGATCCATGAGTGGCACAAGTCACTCCTGCACGGCGTCGTGCCGGCGCTGATCCGCAGGTGGCAGCCGAAGCTGGGGGTCGAGGTCGCCGGCTATTTTCTGCAGCGCATGAAGACCAGGTGGGGCAGCTGCAATCATCGTGCGCGACACATCCGACTCAACACCGAGCTGGTGAAGAAGCCCAAAGACTTGCTCGAGTACGTGATCGTACACGAGATGCTCCACTTGATCGCACCGACTCACAGTGAGCGGTTCCTCACGCTGATGACGAGACACTACCCAATGTGGCGCGAGGCCCGGGCGGAGCTGAACGAGCTTCCGCTGGCCGCGGAAGTGTGGAACGGATAGCCGACGACGCCTGGCTTGTGCCGCCGAGCGCGCGCGTTCGCAGTCACGAAAAGATTAGGGCTTTCTTGTCAGCCCCCTCGTCCGTCTTCTTCGTGTCTTCGTGCCTTCGTGGCCGAAAACGTTGGCCCAATTGCGTCCGAGGGGTCCGGCTTCAGCCGGACCATCCACCCTTCACTTGATGTCCTACGGCACCACGGTCAGCTCGGCCTTCGCCCAGGGATGGTCCTTGCAGACATAGCGATGCGTGCCCGGTTTGTCGAACACGACCGCGCCGGCTTCGAGCGGCGCCAGCGGGCCGGTGGTCCATGAGCCGTCTTCCGCCATCACGGTGTGCCGCATCTGGCCGTTGTTCACCCACAGCACCTGCGTGCCGACCTTGACGCGTGCCCGGTAGACGCTGAAGGCATATTCGTCGGTCATGAACCGGGCGCCGCCGCTGGAGTTGTCGCGGATGTTCGAGACGATCTCGATCCGGTTGACGTCCTGAATCTGCCCGGTGAAGAGCGGCGCGGTCGCCGGGCGCGGCGCCGGCGCCGGCGCGGCCACCGGCGCCAGGGCGCCACCCAGCTTGAACGCCATCACGTTGTTCCTCAGCCCGACGGCCAGGTACTGCTCGCCGTCGATCTCATAGCTCGCCGCCGGCCCGCCGCCGGCCTGTCCGGTCTGGAACTGCCAGGCCGTTGCGCCGGTCCGGGCGTCCCGCGCGACCAGATTGCCGTCCGGCATCATCTGGAACAGCAGGCCGCCGGCGGTGGCCAGCGCACCGGCCGGACGCCCGCCCTGGAAGTCCTGCTTCCAGGCGATCTTGTTGGTGCGGCTATCGATCGCGGCCATCACCGCGTGGCCCTGCGGCAGCCCGGGCACTTTGCCGGCACCGAGAATGAAGATGTACGGATCTTCGGCGCGCCTGAACCACTGCAGCGACGAGTTGCCGATGGCGTAGAAGTATCCGGTCTGGGGGCTGAAGGCCATCGGGACGACGCGCATGCCCCACGCCGGCGTGAGCAGGTTCGGCGTGTCGAGCGATGCGGGGGCGAAGAAGCACCCGAGCTCGAAGCCGGACGGCATCGGCTGCTTCCTCCATTCGCCGCAATCCGGCAGCACCGGGTCGGCGCCGACCGGATACGGCTGCGTCGACACGGTATGGCTGCGCGCATCCTGCCGGACCTTGCGCTCCTCCATCGCCATCAGCGGCTTGCCGGTTTCGCGGTCGAGCATGAAGAGATAGCCGTCGGTACGCATCGCCGCGATGCCCTTGCGCACGCGGCCGCCGATCGGCGCCTCGAACAGCACCGGCGATTCGGCGATGTCGGCCTCCCAGATGTCGTGGCGGATGGTCTGATAGTGCCACCGCAGCTTGCCGGTCTTGATGTCGAGCGCGACGACGGAGCAGAGATACAGGTTGTCGCCGGCGCGGGTGTCGCCGGCGTATTGCGGCACGCCGTTGCCGGTGCCGAAATAGACCAGGCCCAGATCGAGATCTGCCGCGCCAACCAGCCAGACGGCCCCGCCGCCCGTCTTCCACGCGTCGGTGTCCTTCGGCCAGGTCTTGTAACCAGGATCGCCCGCTCCGGCAACGGCAAACCATTCCCACGCCTTGCGGCCGCTCTGCGCCTCGAGCGCGACCACCTTGCCGCGGAACCCGGTGTCGCCGGCGGTGCCGACGATGACCAGGCCGTTGGCATAGACCGGCGCGCCCGACACGCCCTGGCCTGCCCGCGCCGGCTCGATCCCGACGAAGACGTCCCACGCCACCCCGCCGGTTTTCTCGCGGAGCGCAATCACCCGGCTGTTGGTCAGACCGGCAAACACCAGTCCGTCGCCGACCGCGACGCCCTCGCGATTCGGCAGCCCACGGGTGGATCGGTTGTACTCGCCGAGCGCCGCGCTCGTCGGCGGCGTGTCCGTGGCGTGGCTCCAGACGGTGGCCCCGGTCCTGGCGTCGTAGGCGTTGATCCGCGACCCGGCGGTGATGAACAGCAGGCCATCCCTGACCACCGGCATCGCGCGCCCGGCGCCCGGCGCGTCGAAGGCCGCCGACGTCCAGGCGCCGGCGAGCCGGCCGACCGTCTGCGGATCGATTTGCGTCAGCGTCGAGTAACGCGTGTTGCTCAGGTCGCCGTTGACCGTCGCCCATTCCTTCGCGGCCGGTTGACGACCGTCTTCGGATCGCACGGCGATCGGCGCGCCGATCGCCAGCGCGGCGCCCAGCAGGGCGAGGTAACGGCGGTGGTGATGATTCATGTGTGCGAACACTCCGTCCAGGCCGCGCATAGCCTCGAGCCCGCAGCCCCAAGCCTCCAGCCCCCGATCCCCAGCCCCACGTGACCCAGATCCGCGTGGATTCTATACCTGCTGTACACTGCCTCTTCAAACGAAAGACAGTTGCGGAGCGGAGGCGACGCCGGGCGATGAACGACGTGACCGGATCGGAAATGGAGCGGGGAGGCGTAAAAATCGTCGACACCTTCGCCGAGGCGTTCGACATGCGCGCCGCGCGGGTCCTGATCACGGCACAGTCACCAGCCTGGGCGACGACGGCGGGGCAGTCGATGACCGGCTTTGCCACCTCGGTGATCGGGTGCAAGGTGGAAGCGGGCATCGAGGCCAATTTGTCTGCCGAAGAGACGCCCGATGGCCGCCCCGGCGTGAGCGTGCTGTTGTTCGGCTTCGACGCCGCCGGCCTCGCCAGCCGGCTTGTCGATCGGGTCGGCCAGACCGTCCTGACCTGTCCGACCACCGCCTGCTTCGACGGCCTGCCCGACGCCGCCGAACGCGTCGTCGTCGGCGGCCAGCTGCGCCATTTCGGCGACAAGTTCCAATCGAGCAAGGTGCTCGACGGCGTGCGCTACTGGCGGATCCCGGTGATGGAAGGCGAGTTCCTGGTGCAGGAAGCGTTCGGGATCCAGCGCGCCATCGGCGGCGGCAATTTCCTGATCCTCGGCGCCGATCAACGGTCGGCGCTGACGGCGGCGGAAGCCGCGGTGGAGGCGATGCGCACGGTCCGCGGCGTCGTGCTGCCGTTCCCTGGCGGCATCGTGCGCGCGGGCAGCAAGGTCGGCGCCCGGCGCTACAAGAAGATGATCGCGTCGACCAACGACGCCTACTGTCCGACGCTGCGCGGACGGCCCGGGGTCGAGAGCGAGCTGCCCGAGACCGTCAATTCAGTGCTGGAGATCGTCGTCGACGGCCTCGACCGTATCGCGATCGAGAGCGCGCTGCGGGCCGGGATCGCCGCCGCCTGCCGGCCGGGCGTGATCGCGATCTCGGCGGGCAACTACGGCGGCAAGCTCGGGAAGCACCATTTCCGGCTGCATGAGCTGGTGAGCTGATTCAATTCATAATTCACAATTCATAATTCATAATTTCACAATTCCCCTTCACTCCTCTTTCGTCCAGAACTTCCAGGTCCGCATCGTGCCGAGCACATTGGCCCAGTCGTCGGTCCATGGTGCCGCCGCCGCGGTTTCGGTGGGATGCTCCCAGCCAGGGTCGGTCAGGCCGGCGGCGCTGGCCGCTTCGTCGCTGCGGGCGAGCATCACCCATTTCGATCCGTAGTCGATCGCGGTCAGACCCTCGCTGTCCTGCAGCGCCCACGCCATGCCGAGGCGGGCCGCGGCTGCCGCCACGACCGGATGGAGATCGAAGAACCGGTTCGAGACGTGATACGCCAGGATGCCGCGCGGGCTCAACTTGCGGCCGAGCAGCTCGACCGCTTCGACACTGAGCAGGTGAACGGGAATCGCGTCGGAGGAGAACGCGTCCACCACGATCAAATCCCAGCCGTCATCGTCGAGCGACTGCGCGAGGAGACGGCCGTCGCCGATGGCGATGTCCAGGGCGACACCCCGGCCGCGCGCCGCGGTGACGTAGGTGAACCACTGCGGATTCGTGGCAATCTGCTCGACCAGCGGATTGATCTCGAGAAACCGGTAGCGATCGCCGGCATGTCCGTAGGCGGCGACGGTGCCGACGCCGAGCCCGACCGACAGCACGTGCTGGGGGTGCAGCCGGTCGATGACCCGCCCGAGCGGGCTCGACCAGCTGTAATAGCTGGCCGGGCGGGTGGCCTCCTCGTTCGACGGTTGGATGCCATGGAGCGTCGTGCCGTGTTTGAGCTGGTTGACGTCGCCCTGACGCAGGACGCGGCTGGTGCCGAAGAAGTTGCGGGCCTCGAATAACAGCTCGTTGTCCGGCCGCTGCACCAGGCCGCCGACGATCGCCAGCGTCAGGCCGCCGGCCAGCAGGCGCGTGCCGTACGAGCTGGCGATCAGCGCGCAGGCCAGTGCGGTCCCGACCAGGATCAGGCGCTCGCGCAGCCACCACTCGGACGACAGCAGCCGGGTCCCGACCACCGCCACCAGCGTGGCCACCGACACGCTCATCGCCAGCTGCCAGGCGCTGTTGGGCGCCGTCCGATTGGACATCAGCCAGAGCGCCAGCAGCAGCGCGACGACGTATTCGGGGACCGCTTGCGTGAGCAGCACCGACGACAATGAACGCAGCACCTGGGTCAGGTTCGACACCACCGGCACGCTGGCGACCGAGAACGAGGACCAGGCCCATGGCAGGATGATGACGCTGGCGACGCCGGCCATCACACCGCCCAGGCCGATCCACGCGTAGTAGCCGGCGAGTCGATCCTCGGCCGGGCGGCGGTGCGCGAGCTCGGTCGCCAGCGCCGTGACCAGGAAGGCGAGCGCGAGCAGCGGCGCCAGCAGACCGACCCAGACCGTCCGCGAGTCTTCCACCCAGACGACCTGTGCCAGCGCCGCCAGCGCCGCCACCCTGGCCAGGCGCGTCAGCCAGACACGCCAGCGCGCCGCCGCGGGCGAGAAGCCGGCGGCGAAGCCGATCAGGAAGACGCCGAGCGGCAGGCACCACAGCAGCGGAAACGACGCGACGTCGGTCGCGATGTAGGTGTTGACCGCGTAGAGGCACAGTGACGCGCCAAACGAAATAGTGATCCAGGCACGCCGGAAGGTCGAGGCAGGACGGTCGTATCCCGGAACACCGGGTGGCGTGCTCTGGGCCGCGCTGTCCAGGGTGGCGGCGGCCGGAGCGACGGCGCGGACGGCGACCGGCGATGCCGCCGATCGGCGCGCCACGATCAGCGCGATGATCATGGCGCCGGCGTACCCCAGCCACAGCACCACGCTCTGGCGGCGGACGCCGACAAAGGGCTCCAGCACCGTCACATAGGCGACCAGCCCGATGACGCTGGCGATGTTCGACGCGGCGTACAGCCGGTGCACGTGCAGCGGTTCGGTGGACCCGCGGGCGAGCCAGACCTGAAGCAGCGGCGAGGTCGCCGAAAGAATCGCGAACGGCAGACCGATCGCGGCGATGACGGCGGCCGTGACCCAGGCGACCGGCGGCCAGCCTGGACGCGGGGTCAGCCACAACGCCTGGACGGCGAACGGCCATAGCGCAATCGAGACAGCCACCAGCCCGGCGTGGATGGCGAGCCCTTTCCGAATGTCGGCCGTGCGGACGATCAGCACGCTGTAGCCGTACCCGGCGAGCAGGAGCATCTGAAACACCATCACGCAGGTGTTCCAGACCGAGGGCGTGCCGCCCATCCGCGGCAGCAGCACCTTGGCGGCGAACGGCTCCATCGCAAACAACAGCCCGGCGCTGGCGCCGACTGCCAGGATCGCCGCAGGGGGAATCCGGCCGGTGGTCCGTTCCTGGATGGTGGTCACGTCGCGCAGCGTACAGCTTTTTGCCATCGTTTTCATTTGCACGTGGGGTCCGGCTTCAGCCGGACCGTGACGGATCCGCAGACGAACGCCCCTCGCCTGGCTGCCGAGTGCGGTGACGGAGAGGGCGGCATATGATGTCGGCTTGGAGGAGAAGCGATGACGAGACGATTGCTGTATGCCGGCACGGCCGGTCTGATCGCGTACGTTGGATTGACGATGGCGGTGGCACAGGCCCAGCCTGCCGGTGCGGTTCCGGGCGTTCCCCTGGCCGGAGTACTCAACCAGCAGCCCGCTCAAGCCGGGCGCGGCGCACCGGCGGCGGCGCCGACGCCGCCATGCGGCCCCAACCTGCCGGCCGACGTCAAGAACGTCGCGAAGGATTCGCGCTGCTTCGAGTTGAGGACGTACACCGTCCGTGAGGGCAGCTCGATCGATCTGCTGCATTCGCGTTTCCGCGAGAAGACCACCCCGCTCTTCAAGAAGCACGGGATGGCGATCATCGGGTATTGGCAGCCGGTCAGCAAACCGAACACGTTGATCTACATCCTGGCCTACAAAGACGCCGCCGCCCGGGATGCGGCATGGGCGGCGTTCGGCGCCGATCCGGACTGGGTGAAGACCCGCACCGAGATGCAGGTCGCCCTTCAGGTGGATAACGTCTTCATGAGCGCGACGGACTATTCACCAATCAAGTAGAGGCACAATTCCCATTCGTAACGGGGGGGCCGGCCGAAGCCGGACCCCACGTACGAAAAGGGCCGTTAGTTCGCCAGCCGGAACGCCACCAGTTCCGCGGGGAAGTTCGCGCTGCCGATGGCGACGACGATGTGCTGCCTGCCGTTCACCATGTAGGTCATCGGCGAACCGGTCTGGGACGACGGCATGTAGACGGCGCCGACTTCCTTGCCGGTCGCTTTGTCGTAGGCCCGGAGCATCGCGCCGCGCGGGCGATCGGGGAGCGTCGTGACCTGGCGGTCGCCGGCGATGACCAGCGTCTTCGTCACGACGTTGCCAATCACGCCGGTCTGACCGGTCCGCGGGATGGTCAGCCCCTTCAGGTCGGGGTGATTGCGGATGTTGTCCGGCGTCTCGCCGTGCGCAACCTGCCAGGCGATCTCGCCCTTGTTCACGTCGATCGCCGTGATGCGTCCATACGGCGGCTTGATCAGGGGCAGCCCGCGCACGGTCAGACCGCCGCCCCCGCCGCCTTCGCCAGCCGGCGCAGCGGCCGCAGGCGCGGCGCCCCCAGGCGCGGCCGCAGGAGCAGTGCCTCGCCCTGGCGCGGCACCTCGTCCCGCACCCGCCCCCGCTGCCGGCGCGGCGGCCCCACGGGCAGCCTGAGCAGCCAGCGTTGCCGCGTTGCCCGACACCCAGCCGAAGTCGTTACCATCGCGCGCCGGTACCAGCCCGAGTGACGTCGGCGTGGTTTGCGAAAAGACATAGACCATGTGGGTTTCGGGATCGTACGAGCCGCCGGCCCAGTTCGAGCCGCCGCCCGCAGACGGGAGCATCAACGTGCCGAGCGGGCCCTCGACCCTGCTGACAACCGGCGGCGTGAAGATCGGGCCGATCTTGTACTTCGAGACCAGCTTGACCGCTTCGGCCCGCAGCTCCGGCGTGAAGTCGATCAGGTCGTCGATCGACACGCCCTGACGGTCGAACGCCGGCGGTTTGGTCGGGAACGGCTGCGTCGGCGCGTACCACTCGCCGGGGACGTCGCCTTTCGGGACCGCCTTTTCGTTGATCGGCCAGACCGGCTGACCGTTTGTGCGATCGAAGACGTAGAGCCACGACTGCTTGGTCGGTTGGGCGATCGCCTTGATCGCCCGGCCGTTGACCGTGATATCGGCGAGGATCGGCGGCGCCGCCATGTCGAAGTCCCAGATGCCGTGATGCACGAACTGGTAGTGCCACTTGCGCTGGCCGGTGGTCAGATCGACCGCCACCAGGGTTTCGCCGAACAGGTTCGCGCCCGGGCGGTTGCCGCCGTAGTAGTCGCCGGTCGGCAGTTCGACCGGCAGGTAGGCCATGTTGAGCTCTTCATCGATCGCCATCTGGCCCCAGACGCCGGCGTTGCCCGTGTACTTCCACGAATCCTTTTCCCAGGTGTCGTTGCCGAATTCGCCGAGCGACGGGATGGTGTGGAAGATCCACAGGCGTTTGCCGGTCCGGACGTCGAAGCCGCGGATGAAGCCCTTGACGTTGGTCTTGCTGCGCGGCACGCCGCCGGGCCGGTGCGCGGCGCCGATGACGACCACGTTCTTCGTCACCAGTGGCGTCGCATGCAGCCCGACCTCGCCGGTGATCGGATCGATCTCCTGATCGTCGTCCTGCTTCAGATCGACGACACCGTTCTGGCCGAACGACGTGACCGGCACGCCGGTCCTGGCGTTGAGCGCGACCAGGCGGTAGCCGGGCGTGACGTAGTAGATCCGCTCGTCGCGGCCCTCGCTCCAGTAGGCGAGGCCGCGGCCGGACAGGACGCGCGGTGCGCTGGTGCCGCGCGGGCCCTCGTTCTCGCCGTGCACCCACAGCAGCTCGCCGGTGGCCGCGTCGAGCGCGACCACCGACCGACGCGTGCCGGCCGTGGAATACAGCACCCCGTTGGCCATCAGCGGCGTCGACTCGAGGTTGAACTCGGGCCGGGGACCCAGGTTCTCGGTCTTGAACCGCCAGGCGATCTCGAGGTTGCCGAAGTTACCGGCGGTAATCTGGTCGAGCGGCGAGTATCGGGTGTTGGCGAGATCGTAGCCGTAGTTCCGCCACTCGCCGGCGGCGCTGCCGCCCTGGCCGGTCGCCGGCAGGGTCACCCAGACGAGCAGGGACACGATGGGAGTGAGCCGCAGCAGCCATGAATAGAAGGTCCGTCGCACGTTTCCCCCCTTTCCGCTAAAGGCCCGAGTGTTTACCCAGTGAACCGACGAGGGATCGTCAACAATTCACAATTTACGATTCACAATTTACAAAGGGACGAAGCGACCGGGCAGCCATCCCGAAGCTGTTACTCGAGGCCGAACGCGAGCAGCACATTCCCCGCCGACGCGCCGCTGCCGACGGCGTAGCCGGATCCGACGAAGACCATCCGGCCGGCCACCACCGCCCCCGACACGCTGATCGCGCCGCCATGGGCGGGAACCTTGTTGACCGTCTGGAACTCCTGAGCGGTGTTGAACTGCCAGAGGACCTTGCCCTCGGCGGATGTCAGCGCGTAGAGCGTGCCGTCTGAGGCGCCTTCGAACACGACGCCGGGGATGGCGGTCGGCGCGGCGCCGAGCTGCGCGCCCCGCCCGCCCCCGGGCGGCGCCGGCGGCAGGAAGGTCCAGACCTTTTCGCCGGTCGCCTGGCGCACGGCCGCGAGTCCGGCGCCGGCCACCCCGTAGTAGGCGAACTGGTCGTCGGCCGCCCCGCCCCAGACGATCGTGCCGCGGCCGCCTCTGCCGCCGCCGACCGGGCCGCCCGCGGCATTGATCCGGTAGAGGAGCGCGCCGTTGTTGTCGGGATCGAGGGCGATGACGTCGCCGTCCTTGGTGCCGGTGATCAGCACGCGCTTGCCGTTCGGCAGGGTCTTGAGCATCGGCGAGTTGCCGATGTCCATGTCCGGTCCGAGCGGAGTCGGGCACGCTTCGCTCTTCACCGGACCGTTGCAGCCGCCCATGAATACGTCGTTCTCGGTCGCCTGATACGACCACAGCAGCTTGCCGGTGTTGAGGTCGACCGCCATGATCGCGTCGGTCGTTTTCGGCGACGGCGCCGTCGTCGCATCGCCGGTACCGAAGTAGACCGCCTGCCGGACCGGATCGACCGTCGGCGAGTTCCACACTGCCCCGCCGGCCGGCTTGTACAGGGTCACGCCGTTGGCCTGCGTCTTGTACGGCTGCGGCTCCTCGGGCACCACCCAGGCCTTCCACAGTTCCTTGCCGGTGCTGGCGTCGAGAGCGACCACGCTGCCGCGCGACGTGCAGCAGGGATAATCGGGATTGCCGCTGCTGAACTCCTCGGACGAGGAGACCGGCACGAACAGCTTCCCGTTGTACAGCTTGGTGCCGCCGGTGATGCGGGCGATGAAGTGGGGATCGGCCTTGGCCTTCCACAGCATCTTGCCGTTCTGGGCGTCCAGCGCGAAGACGTTGGCCTTGCCGTCACCGAAATACACCGCGTAGCGCGCCGCACCCTGGCCGCGGACCGGTCCGATCGCGAGCGCGTTGCGGACGATCGATCCGTTCTCGAACGACCAGTAGACGCAGCCGGTCGCGGCGTCGAGCGAGTAGACGAACCCGTTGTCGCTGCCGACGAAGACGCGTCCGGAGGCAATCGTCGGCTGGCCGTTGGCGGACACGCCGGTCGGATAGCCGAACGCCCATTTCAGTTTCAGCTGCGGCACCTGGGCAGCCGTCAAGCCGGCGGCGCGGGCGGGCTGGAACCGGGTATTGGCCAGATCGTTGCCCCAGCCGTTCCACGACGCGCCCTGCGCCGGATCGGTCAGCGCCGGGTTGCTGGCGCACCGGTTCGGCATCGACTGGGCGTCGCCCTGTCTGGCACTTCCCAGCGGGCGGCCGCTCATGAACTCGGCGACGATGCGTTTCTGGGGATCGGTCAGGCCCTGGCCCTGTGCCTGCATCGTGCCGGAGACGAGCGCGTCGTAGATCTTTTCCGGCGGCATCTCACGGATCGCCGCCGGCGACGGTGCGCGTTCGACCGCCGGGTTGCCGTGACACACCGAACAGCGG
This sequence comes from Acidobacteriota bacterium, assembly GCA_039931615.1. Lineage (GTDB taxonomy): Bacteria > Acidobacteriota > Vicinamibacteria > Vicinamibacterales > CAVVIG01 > JAHFUI01. Next base: position 62,832 of record JBDTRR010000024.1, on the reverse strand, counting down.
GTCTGGAAGGTGGCGAATCCGCTCTCCGTGCCGGGGGCGCCGCGTCCGGCCGCGGGCGGCTGTGCGGGTGCGGCTGGCGATGCCACCGGGGGGGCGGCCGGCGCCTGCGATCCCGCCGTACCGACCGTCGTCAACATGCTGATCGAGCCGGCGACGAGGACGGCCAGAAGGCCGAGAGACTTTTTCACCGAAACGCTCCTTGGACTGTCCGAAACGCTGGGATGCGAGGGCGGGCTACGGCAGCGGCGCGATCGGCGATCGCGTGAAGGCGCGCTCTGTTTCCTTCGAGAGCAGGACCCACAGGCCGTAAACGCCGAGGATGGTGCCGAACGGCACCCCGATCAGATCGAAGATCGACAGCACCAGGCCGCCGATCCGCGCCCACGACCGGTACTGCACCAGGCCAATCCCGATGATCACGCCGGGCAGCGACAGGGCGGTGACCAGGACGACGAGCGCCGTGCCGGTGACGCCGATGATCGGCAGGGCGGCGACGGCGTCAGCATCGCCGGAGGCGCCGACGATGCCGGCCGCGCCGCCGAAGATCAGCATCAGCAGCACGGCGCCGACCAGGCCGAGCGCGCCCAGCACGATGTGCAGGACGCCCAGGATTTTGACGTGTGTGTCCATGTCCCTCTCCAGCTGGATGCGCGAGAGTATATCGTTTGTGAATAATGGGAGGGGAGCAATCCGAACGTCGGGCCCACACCTGCGGATTTCATGCGTACGTGGGGTCCGCCTTCAGGCGGACCTCCCACGGTCCGGCTCAAGCCGGACCCCACGTACAGATGGCGGCTATGCGGCAGGAGGGACAACGCGAATGAATTCCGGGGCGACCGGTCTGGACATGAACGAGCGGGCGTGGGCGCTGGCCGATCGAGCAGCCGCCCGCGCGGCGGAGCTGCGGCTTGGCGTGCAGACCCTTCCTGGCGGCGCCCGCGTCCTGGACGCCGGTGTCGAGGTGCCGGGTGGATTCGCGGCCGGTCTGCTGCTCGCGGAGATCTGTCTGGGTGGCCTCGGCCACGTTGCGGCGGCGTCGCTGACCATCGGCGGCGAGCCGTGGCCCGGTCTGCACGTCTGGACCGATCACCCGGCCGCGGCCTGCATGGCGTCGCAATATGCCGGCTGGGCGATCAACCCCGAGGGATTCTTCGCGATGGGATCCGGACCGCTTCGGGCCCAGGCGCGGGTGGAGAAGGAACTGTTCGCGAAACTCGGCTACGTCGAGGACGCCGCCCGCGGCGTGCTGGTGCTCGAAGGACGCGCGCTGCCGACCGACGACGTGGCGGCGTGGGTTGCGGCCAGGGCGGGCGTTGCGCCGGCGGCGCTGACCTTCGCCGTCGCGCCGACGGCGAGTCTCGCCGGCGGCGTGCAGATCGTCGCGCGGATGATCGAGACCGGTCTGCACAAGATGGACACGATCGGCTTCGATGTCAACCGCGTCATCAGTGCGAGCGGGACGGCGCCGCTGCCGCCGACCGCGCGCAGCGACACCCGGGCGATCGGCCGTACCAACGACTGCATCCTCTACGGGGGACAGGCCCGCTACGTCGTGCGTGCCGACGACGATGAGCTGGCGGCGCTGACGAAGCGGCTGCCGGCGTCCGGGTCCGCCGACTACGGGACGCCGTTCTACGACCTCTTCAAGCGCTACGATCACGACTTCTACAAGATCGACCCGATGCTATTCAGCCCGGCCGAAGTGTGGCTGTCGAGCTCGAGCAGCGGCCGCACGTTTCACGCCGGCCGCCTCAATCCCGACGTCCTGCGCGCCTCGCTCTACGAGGGGTGAGGCGCTTTGCTGCTGACTGTCGTAGTGCCGCCTTCAGGCCTGCCGTGTCGGCCAGACCTGAAGGTCTGCACGACTTCAGAATCGAGTGTCCATGAACGTCATCATCCTCAGCGTGCGGACCGGATGGCACACCGACGAGCTGCGCCGCGCGCTGGCCGAGCGCGGGCATGACAGCCAGGTCCTTCCGTACGAGAGTCTGGTGGCGCGGTTTGGTGGCGCCGCCGGCCTCAAATCCGGCGCGGCCGCGCCATCCCGCGACATCTTCGACGCCGACGCGGTGCTGGCCCGGATCATTCCCGACGGATCGCTCGAGCAGATCATCTATCGGGTCGACGCGCTGCACTGGATCGAGCATCGGGGCGTGATGGTGATGAACTCGCCCGGCGCGATCGAGCGCTCCGTCGACAAGTTCTACACCACCGCGCTGATGCAGGAGGCGGCGCTGCCGACGCCAGAGACGGTGGTGTGCGAGCGGGCGGCGGACGCGATGGCGGCCATCCGGGCGATGCTGCGGGATCCGGCCGACGAAGGCGGCGTGGTGATCAAGCCGATCTTCGGATCGATGGGGCACGGGATGACGCGGGTGAGCGATCCCGACGTCGCCTTCCGCGTCGTGCGGGCGCTCGAGCAGGTGCGGGCGGTGTTCTACGTGCAGCGCGCCGTCGATCACGGCGGCCGCGACGTGCGGGTGTTCGTGGTCGGCGGCGCCGTGCTCGGAGCGATCGAACGGCTGGCGCCGGAAGGCGAGTGGCGCACAAATGTGTCGCGCCGGGGCCTGGCCCGCCGCTTCGACCTGTCGCCGGAGTGGAGCAGTCTGGCTGTGCGCGCGGCGGCGGCGGTCGGCGCCGACTATGCCGGCGTCGATCTCCTGCCCTCCCGCGATGGCCGCGTGTTCGTGCTCGAGGTGAACGGCATCCCGGGCTGGCAGGGGCTGCAGCAGGCGACCGGGCTGGATGTGGCCGGCGCGATCGTCGATCACCTCGCGGTCCGGGTGTCGGCGCGCCGGAGCGTCGCGGAGCTCCCTACTTGAGAGCAGTGATCGGGCCGCCAAAACGGAGCCACGAAAACACGAAAGCACGAAGGCACGAAAGCGAAGCACGGGACGCGCACGAAAACGACGACGCACGAGACCACGAAACGAGTCGCGCTGACGAGACCGTGACAACACCCTTGCACTCGGACAGTGGGCTCCAGGCCACGGACGTCGCGGTCGCGGCGCAGCTCGCCTGTCTCCTCGAGGCCAGCGCCCCGAAGCCGGGCAACGTCTCGCCGGGCCGTCATTTTGCCGACGCCCGTTACGAAGACTTCCTCGCCAGCGCCGCGGCGATTGGCGAGCCGATCGCCGGCGCCGCGACCCGGCCGCTCGGCGCGACGGTGCGCCATGCCATCGAGGCGACGCAGCGCTGGACCCGATCGAACACCAATCTCGGCATCGTGCTGCTGCTGGCGCCGCTGGCGCGGGCGGCGCTGCTGTCGGCCGACCTGCGCCGCGGGGTCCGCGATGTGCTGGAGGCGACAACCGTCGACGACGCCCGTGAGGTCTACGCGGCGATTCGCCGCGCCCGGCCTGGTGGGCTCGGCACCGTCGAGTCGCAGGATGTTGCCGCCGAACCGGACGTGACGCTGCTCGACGCGATGCGGCTCGCCGCCGACCGGGATGGCATTGCTGCCGAGTACGCGACGGCCTTCGAGACCACGTTCGGCCGTGGGGTGCCGGCGCTCGATCAGGGGCGCCGCGACGGCCTGTCCTGGGACGATGCGGTGGTCGAAACGTTCCTGACGCTGCTCGGATCGGCCCCGGACACCCATGTCACACGGCGCGCCGGCATCGTCGTCGCCGCCGAGGTGTCCGAGCGCGCACGTGCGGTGCTGGCGGCAGGCGGCGTGCGATCGCCGGCGGGGCGGCGCGCGATCGACGACCTGGATCGCCGGCTGCGCGGCGACCGCAACACGGCCAATCCCGGCACCACCGCGGACCTCACGGCGGCTGCCATCTTCGTCGTGCTGCTCCAGGGTGGGTGGCAGAGGGAGCTGCTGCCGTCTCCTTCCTTTTGACCGGCCGTTGGCGGTTGCTGCGGCGGCGTCCGGGGTGTGAGAGCCGGGCTCAGCCGGACCAGCGGTCCGCATAGAATGCAGAGGGTTGGAGGATGACATGGCGCCCCGCGGTGAGTTCAGCGTCTCGGTTACCAAGGATTATCTCGTCTTCGCCTCGGCACACTTCATCACCTTTGCCGGCCATCGGTGCGAGGGGCTGCACGGCCACAACTATCGGGTGCGGGTGACCATCGAGGGCCCGCTCGATCCAGAGAGCTGGTTCGTGTTCGACTTCGTGGTCCTCAAGAAGATCATGCGCAAGCTGTGCGACGAGATCGACCACAAGGTGCTGCTGCCGCTCGAGAACCCGAAGATTGGCATCGTCGAAGAGGGTGAATCGGTCAACGTCACCTACGACGGAAAGCCGCGGTATGTGTTTCCCATCAGGGACTGCGCCCTGCTGCCGGTCCCGAACACGACCGTCGAGATGCTGGCCGAGCTCCTCGTCAAGCGGCTGCGCGCCGAGTTGGCGACGCTGGGCGGGCGCCAGATGCTGGCGATCGAGATGGAAGTGGAAGAGAACTTCGGCCAGTCGGCGGTGTATCGCGAAACGCTCTGAACTGCCAACGTGTGTTGTACGTAGTGTCCGGCTTCAGCCGGACTTTGCCGGGCGGCAGCTTGCCCATCAGTCGTAGTGCAGGCCTTCAGGCCGGCCATCTGAGAAGGCCGGGACGACAACCGTGATCACCGCTGGGATCGTCGGTCTGGCCTGATCATCCGGCCGGCCGCTGCGACTGCCACCGCGCCGATCCGGCCGTCGTGAATCGCCGTTGCGATCAGGGCGCCATCGCAGCCGCAGGCGTTGAGCCGCGCCAGGTCTTCCGGCCCACCGACGCCGCCGCCGGCCAACAGGATGAGATCCGGCACCGCGTCGCGAATCCGGGCGATCAGGCCGACGTCCAAGCCGGTGCTGGTGCCGACATGCGCCAGGTCGAGGACGATGACCGCGCCGGCGCCGGCGGCCGCGGCACGCGCGGCGAGGGCCGGCGCCGATTCGCCGGAGCGCAGCCGGTCGCTCGAGACGATCGGCACGCCGTTGCGCAGGTCGAGGCTGAACGCCACGCGCTCGCTGCCGACGCCGGCACAGATGGTGGCCAGCGACTCGAACGAGGTCAGCGTTTCGAGCCCGACGACGAGATGCGTGGCGCCGCGATCGAGGGCCTCGCGCGCCCGATCGGCGGACGAGATGCCGGCGTCCAGCCACAATGGCGTGCCGAGGGCGGCGATCGCCGCGGTCGCGGCGTCCTGCGGCGCGCCTCCCTGGATCGCGTCGAGATCGGCGACGTACAGCTCGGTCAACCCGGCTCGCGCCAGATAGACGCGCGCCAGCACCAGCGCAGCGCCGCCGACCGCTTCACCGGCGGCCGATTGCACCGGCTGGTAGCTCTCGCGCCGCCCCGCTCGCGCGTGCACCGCCTGTCCGGCGAGCAGATCGATGACGCCGATCATCCGCAGCGGATCATCTCCGTTGCCGCATCCCCCTGCGTCTCTGCGTCCTCTGCGTCCTCAACAGGTTCAGACCCGATCGAAGACCACCTGATCCGGTCGCGAACGGCTGAGACGCGCGTAATACGTCTCGGTGGTGACGCCCGTGAACATCTCCCGCAACAGGACCGCCGACCGGCGCAGGTCGTCGATCTGGCGCGCCCGGGCATCGCCGGCGCCCAGCCCGGCCGGCTGCGCTTTGTACCAGGCGCAGTCCTCGTGGGCAATCGCCACGAACCGGCGGGTTCCGTGCGCTTCGACCAGCGCCTCGATGCGCCGGCGGAAGAAGTCGAAGTCGTTCGGCACTCGATCGCCGAGTGTCAGCGGCTCGATTCCACCGGGCACGGCCAGGAAATCGGTCCGGGCGCCGGCGCCCAGGTGGACGCGGGCGAACTCCTGGAACTGCTGGTACCACCTTCCATCGACGCAGGTGATGATCGTCGTCTCCGGGCGTTCGGGGTTCCAGGGCAGGCTGGTGCGATAGATCGGGCCGGCATCAGGGGTGTCCACGGTTCGTCTCCGCGTCCAGAGCCGCCCGCCTCGGTCTTGGCTTGCATCAGACGCGCGGCGTCGACTCCAGACTGAAAGGTAGCAGAACGAGCATCGGTCATCAGACCATCGACGGCCGCCGTGGTGTGGGCGAGCGGGTCGGCATGGGATGACAGCGACGCCATATCGACCGATCTTGGCGTGTCAAACGCTGAAACTCAAATCGACGGCCGGTCGCGAGGATGACAGCGGCGCGATCGTCAGCCTTCGGCGCCGGGCAGGCATGGGCTGGGCGCGGGACGATGTACTGTTGTCATGTGTCGCGGCGCCTTTCAGGCCAGTCGGGTCGATGTTGATGTCCCACGTGATCGGCTGGGATATCGGCGGCGTGAACACCAAGGTGGCGCGCGTCGCCGGGGGAGTGGTGCGCGCGGCGTGCGGCCGGCCCTACGAGCTGCAGCGCGACCCGGCCGCGCTCGTGCCGCTGCTGCGCGAACTGGCGGGCGAGGTCGGCGGCGGCGCGGCGTCGGCGCACGCCGTAACCATGACCGCCGAGTTGTCGCAGATGTTCCGGACCAAGCGCGCTGGCGTGGCGTTCGTGCTGGCGGCGATCGAGGCGGCGTTCGGCGCCGCCGTGGTTCGCGTCTACGCCGTGGACGGCCGCTTCCTGACCATCGGCGAAGCGCGTCAGGAGCCGCTGGCGGTGGCCGCTGCCAACTGGGCCGCGACCGCCCGGGCGATCGCCGCGCACCATCCCGAGTCCCTGTTGGTCGACGTCGGTACGACGACGACGGACATCATCCCGATTGTGGGCGGCAGCGTCGCCGCCGTCGGGCGGACCGATCCCGAGCGGCTGGCGTCCGGCGAACTCGTCTACAGCGGCGCGCTCCGCACGCCCGCCGAGGCGATCGCCAGCCATGTGATGATCGCCGGCACGCTCACCGGGGTGTCGGCGGAGGGATTCGCCATCGCCGGCGACGTGCACCTCTGGCGCGGCGATCTCGACCCGGCCGACTACACCTGCCCGACTCCGGACGGCCGCCCCGCAACGCGCGAGTCCGCCGGCGTGCGGCTGGCGCGCGTGATCTGCGCCGATCGCGATCTCCTGGACGACGCGGCCGTGTCCGGCATTGCTGCCGCGCTGGCCGAGGCGCAGGTCGCGCGCGTTGCCGCCGCGATGGCGCGGGTGCGGGCGCGCCACCCGTCGCTGTCCACCGTGGTCGTCACCGGGCTGGGGGCCTTTCTGGCGGCGGCGGCCGCGTTGGAAGCGGGGATGCCGATCGACCCGCTGGCGGCGGAGCTTGGCGAGCCCGCGTCGCGCTGCGCGCCAGCGGTCTCCGTCGCGCTGCTGCTCGAGCAGGTGCTGGCGGAGGAGGGCCGGGTCGAGGGACCGACCGCCGGCATCACTGAAGGAGTGCCGCCAACGTCGCCCTTCCTCGCTGAGGTCCGCCTTCACTCGCCGCATCGATCATCGGCTGCGGACCGCGGCCCCAGGGAGAGCTTCTTATCTCTACGTAGTGTCCGCCTTGAGGCGGACCTCCCACCGTCGGGCTTTGAAGCGGGAATGGTCGGCACGGTGGTCAAGCTGGGCGGCGGCCTGCTCGCGCATCCCGGGCATTTCGATCGCGCGCTGCGGGCGATCGCCGCCGCGGCCCGCGATCGCGCGCTGCTGGTCGTGCCCGGCGGCGGCCCGTTCGCCGACGTCGTCCGCGACGTCGACCGCCGCTACGGCCTCGCCGATGCCGCGGCGCATTGGATGGCGGTGCTGGCGATGGACCAGTATGCCCATCTGGTGGCGGCGCGGCTGACCGGCGCCCGACTGGTCGAGGATCCGGCCGGGATTACTCCGGCGATCGCTGCCGGCCGCGTGCCGGTGCTGGCGCCATCGCGCTGGCTGCGCGCGGCCGATCCGCTGCCGCACGGCTGGGACGTCACCAGCGACAGTCTCGCTGCCTGGATCGCCGGGGCCGTCGGGGCGCGGCTGCTGGTGCTGATCAAGCCGCCGGGAGCGACGGGCGAACTTGTCGATCCGTACTTCGCACACGCGCTGCCGGAGGGGATTACCAGCGTGATCGTCGCGGCCGATCGGGTGGACGAGGTGAGGTGGTAGGGGGGATTGGGTCAATTTACAATTCACCAATTCACAATTTCAAAGGTGGTGGCGACGGCCCGCGGGTCGGGGCAATGGGCTTGTGAATTGCGAATTGCGAATTGTGAATTGTGAATTGTGCTCGTAACTCGCACCACTCACAATTTCCCTCCGTTCAGTTCCTCACAGATCGCCCGCAGCCGGCGCACCCGCTCCGCCGACACCCGGCCGGTCCGGCCGCCATCGCACGCGGCGCCGCGCACGCCGGCGATGGCGGCGCCGGCGGCGTGCACGAACGGAAGATCGCCGGCCGTCAGCTGACCGGCGAGCGCCACGAACAGGCCGCCGGCTCGGGCTTCGGCGACCCAGGCCGCGAGCTCGCGCTGTGGGACGAGCGCGCGCAAGCCAGGGCCGCCTTTCTCCGCCGTGTCGACCAGCAGTCCCGCCGCCCCGGTGCGTGCGGCGACGTTGATCAGGGCGCCGGGCGCGAGGCTCGCGGCGCCCGCGGCATCGGCGTAGGCCACGGCCACCACGCCGCCGCCGCCGGCAGTGGCTCCGCGCACCGCCGCCGCGATCAGCCCGCCAATCCGCTGGGCGTCGCTGATGCCGGCAAAGCCAACCTTGATGAGCGCCGCGCCGGCCGCCGTGAATACACGGGCGTCCTGTTCGATCGTCGCGTCGTCCCGGGCGTCGCCGAGTGCCGCAGTCACGAGGCGGCCCGGGTCGACGACGGCGTGGATCGCGCGGAGCGTTTCCGGGGACACCGCGCCGAGTGCGCCGCGCCGGGGATCCTTGGCGTCAATCACATCCGCGCCGCCCGACAGCGCGGCGGCCGCTTCCGCCGCGCTCGTGACACTGACCAGGAGCCGCATCTGCGCCAAATCTATCAACTGGAGCGCTCCTCGTCTCGTACGTAGGGTCCGGCTTCAGCCGGACCGTGGCAGGTCCGCCTGAAGGCGGATCCCACGTACGAAATATTGAGGGTTCGTGGTGTCGGGCTGTAGCCGAATCTTGGACTGGCCTTCCCGCCGGCGGGTTCTGTGCCGGCGCGAGCGGCTACGATATGATTCCCGAGTGTGATTCCGGGGCGGCTCGCATCGGTGAGCGGCGTGGCGGCAAGGCGTGACGGCATCCGATCTTTCGATCATGACTGATTCAGCGTCGAGTTCGCCGACATCACGACGCCAACGACGCCGGCTGCGACCGATTGTCACCGGGTTCGCCGCGCCACAGCCAGCCCATCCCAACCTCCTGCGGAAATGAGTCGCTCCCGGCTGACCGGAAGGGGAGCCGTGGACGCGTCGCGTCTGCCGGCGAAGGCCGGCCGCACGCCGGCCTCGCGGGCGGCGGTGCTGCCCGCGCTCGCCATCTTCTTTGCCTCCGGCGCCGCGGCGCTCGTCTACCAGGTCGCCTGGCAGCGGATGCTGGTGATCTTTTCCGGGGCCGATGTCCACGCCGCGACGATCGTCGTCGCCGCCTTCATGGCCGGTCTCGGCTGCGGCAGCCTGGGCGGCGGTCAGCTTGCCGATCGGGTCTCGCGGCGGACCAGTCTGTCGCTGTTCGCGGCAGCCGAGCTCTGCGTCGCCGGATTCGGCCTGGTCAGTCCGCCCCTGTTCTACGACTTCCTCTACCGACAGCTCGGACAGGTGCAGATCGGTCTCGGCGCAACCGCCCTCGTCTTGATGTTCGCGCTGCTGTGGCCGACATTCCTGATGGGCGCGTCGCTGCCGCTGCTGGCGCGCGGGCTGACCCACGACGTGCGGCGCGCGGCCTCGACCGTCGGCTGGCTCTACGGCGCCAACACGCTGGGCGCGGCAGCCGGCGCCGTCGCCACGACCTGGCTGTTGCTGCCGCAGGCCGGCATCACGGGCGCGGTGCGCGCCGCGGCCCTGTTGAACATCGCCTGCGCGGCGGCCGCGATCGCGCTGGCGCAGGCCCGACAGGTGCCGCGGGACGAGACGGCGTCGACGGCTGAAACTTCCGAAGCGGCCGGCGCCGGATCCAGCAGCCGCCTGCCGGTCGTGGCCTGGGCTGGCCTGTTTGCCGTGTCCGGGTTTATCGGGCTGTCGCTCGAGATCGTCTGGTTCCGGATGCTGGGCGTGCTGCTGAAGTCGACCGCCTTCACCTTCGGCACGCTGCTGGCCGTCTATCTTGCAGGCATCGGCCTCGGCGCGGCGGCGGGCGCGGCAGTCGCCGCGCGCGTGCGGCGGCCGGCGCTCGGATTCTTCGCGCTGCAGTTTGGATCGGGTGCCTACGCCGCGCTCAGCCTGGCCGTGGTGGTCGCGCTGTTGGGACGCGCCCGATGGATGGAATGGTTCGTCGATTACTTCGGCGGCAATGAGGCCATCGACATCCGGGCCGTCGTCGATCAGATCAGGTACGCCATCGGTGTCGGCGCCGCGCCCGGCTCCGGCGGGCCCGAGGTCGTCCGGCTGTTCGTCCGGTTGTACGTGCTGCTGCCGGCCGCCCTGATCGGTCCGCCGACGTTCATGGCGGGATTCGCCTTTCCGCTGCTGCAGCGGGCGGTGCATACCGACCTCGCGCACGTCGGCCGCCGTGTCGGCACGCTGCTGGCGGCGAACATCCTCGGCAGCACGCTGGGCGCCTTCGTCACCGGGTGGGTCCTGCTCGACCACCTGGGAACGCCAGGCACGGTGAGACTGGTCTTCCTCCTGAGCGCCGGCTTCGGTGTGCTGGCGGTCCGCGAGCTCACGCTGCGGCGGCGCGCTGGCGCGCGGGCGGCCGCCTACGCCGGCGGCGCGCTGATCGTCGCGGGCGTCGCCGTGGCGATGCCGCCCGGGACGCTGTTCTGGGCCAGACTGCACGGGACGACACCGTCGCGCGTCATCGTCGATGAAGACGGATCCGGCCTGGCGGTGCTCAAAGCCGACCGGCCCGATTTCGGCCGCGTCGTCGTCGTCATCAACGGTCTGGGCCAGAGCTGGATTCCCTACGGCGGCGTGCACACCGTGCTCGGTGCGCTGCCGGCATTCGCCCATCCGAACCCGCGCAGCGCGGCGGTGATTGGTCTTGGATCGGGCGACACGCTGTTCGGCCTGGCCGGCCGGCGCGAGCTGGAGCGCATCACGTCGATCGAAATCATCGCGCCGCAGCTGGTCACGCTGCGGGCGCTGTCGCGGACCAACGGTTACCCCGGCGTGCGGGCGATCCTGGCCGATCGACGCATCGAGCACGTCTCCGGCGATGGGCGCCTCTACCTGAGACGCGCCGGCCGGAAATACGACATCATCGAAGCCGACGCGCTGTATCCGACCAGCGCCTATTCCGGCAATCTCTACTCGGACGCCTACTTTCGCCTGCTGCGCGACCATCTCAACCCGGGCGGCCTGGCGGTGACCTGGGCGCCGACGGCGCGTGTCGTGCGCACCTTCCGGACGGTCTTTCCCTATGTCTGGCACGCTCAGGCGATCATGATCGGCAGCGACGCACCGATTGACATGAACGGGCCGGCGATCCGGGCGCGTCTTGGTCAGCCGGAGGTGGCCAGTCACTTCGCATTGTCCGGGGTGGACATCGCGACGATGCTCGAGCCGTATCTGGCTGGTCCGGTGCACGCGGACGGACAATCCTCTGGACTGCCGGACCGCGGCGACATCAACACCGATCTCCGCCCGCGTGACGAGTTCGACATCCCGCCGCTGATCCCGCTGCCGTTGCCGCTGCTGAACTGGTGACTGGCGTGTCCGCATTCTGCCCCCGCGGTATGATCCGCAGCAGATGACCGACAGCGCTGACGCACGCCTGGCGGGTCTCGCCGTGCTCGTCACCGGCGCCTCCAGTGGGATCGGGCGGGCGATTGCGATCGCCTGCGCCCGCGCCGGCGCCGACGTCGCGATCACCTATCGGGCGAATGAAGGCGGCGTGCAGGAGACGGCGCGCGAGATTCGGGAGCTCGGCCGCCGCGCCGCCATCGTGCGGCTCGACCTCGCCGACGGGCCATCGGTCGGCGCCGTCGGCCCGGCCGCCCGCGACGCGCTCGGACGGCTGGACGTCTGGGTGAACAACGCCGGGGCCGACATCCTGACCGGCGCGGGCGCCGCGCTGCCGACCATCGAAAAGCTGGACCTGCTGCTGGCCGTCGATTTGCGAGGCACGATGCTCGCGTCGTGGCAGGCGGCGGATCTGCTCGCCGCGCAGGAGCGGGGCGGCGTCATCATCAACATGAGCTGGGATCACGTGTTGACCGGCATGGCCGGCGCCAACCCGCAACTGTATGCTGCGGTCAAGGGCGGCGTGCTCTCCTTCAGCAAGTCGCTGGCGCGTTCGGTGGCGCCGCGCGTGCGCGTCAACGTCCTCGCCCCCGGCTGGATCGAGACTTCATTCGGCGCCGGCGCGAACGATCGCCTGCGCCAGCAGGTGGCCCTGTCGACGCCACTCAAACGCTGGGGTGTGCCCGAGGACGTCGCCGGCGCCGCGGTGTTTCTCGCCTCGCCGGCGGCGGCGTTCCTCACCGGCCAGGCGATCCTGGTCGGTGGCGGCGTGGTGATGTGATGCGGCAACGATGATCGACCGGCAGTGAGCCGGTTGGATGGGATGGCAGGCGATGAGAGAGAAGGAATCGGTCTACGACGAGTCGCAGATCGGCGAGCGGCTGCAGGCGCTGCCCGGCTGGTTTTACGAGGGCGGGTGGATCCGGCGGAACTACAAGACCGACGGGTGGCCGACGACGCTGATGCTGGTGAATGCGATCGGCTTCCTCGCGGAAGCGGCCTACCACCATCCCGACCTGGCGGTGACGTATGCCCGCGTCACGGTCAAGCTGAATACGCACAGCGCCGGCGGCATCACGGACAAGGATTTCGACCTCGCCCGCCGCATCGAGGATCTCGCGCTGTGGCGTCCTGCCGCCGGCGGTGCGCTCGAAGGGACACCGGCCAAGTTCGTGCGGGGCGGCGACCCGCGGGGATGATGTCGCGAAAAAGGGGGACGGCCCCTTTTTCGTGGTAGCCGCGCCGCGGCGCGTGCTGTTCGTCACCGGACGCCTCGCCGAACCGGCGCTGCGGCGCGTGCTGGCGGAGATGGCGCCGCCGTTCGCCTGCGACGTCACCGTGCTCGGCATCACCGTCGCGGCACTGATGACCACGCCCTGGATCGCGCGCCATCTCGACCAGCCCGGTCAGGTGCCGGAGGGAGCCGACCTCGTGGTGATCCCGGGACTCTGCGAGGGCGACACCGCGGTGATCGGCGACCGCATCGGCGTGCCGGCGGAAAAGGGGCCGAAAGATCTGCGCGAGATCCCGCGCCACTTCGGGCGCGCGGCATCGGCCCGCGACTACGGCGCCTGGGACATTGAGATCGTCGCCGAGATCAACAACGCGCCGAAGCTGACCCGCGCGGCGCTGCGCGGCGAGGCGGCCTACTTCCACGCGTCGGGCGCCGATGTGATCGACGTCGGCTGCACGCCCGGGCTGCCGTTCCCCGCGCTCGGCGAGATCGTCCGTGAACTGGCGTCGGAAGGCCTGGCGGTCAGCGTCGACACGTTCGACCCCGGGGAGATCCGCACCGCCGTCGCCGCCGGTGCCCGGCTGGTGCTGAGCGTCAACGGCTCGAATATCGAGGTGGCACGCGACCTGGCGGGAACCGGGGCGCGCGTGGTGGTGGTGCCGGACCTGGGCGGGCCGCTCGACACGCTGGATCCCAGCCTGGAGAAGCTGGCGACGTGGGGCGTGCCCTATCTGATCGATCCGATTGTGGAGCCGATCGGCTTCGGCTTCATGGCGTCACTCGAGCGCTACGCCGAGGTGCGGCGGCGCTATCCCGACGCCGAGATGCTGATGGGCATCGGCAACCTCACCGAGCTGACGGCGGCCGATTCGACCGGCGTGAACGCGATGCTGATCGCGGTCTGTCAGGAGCTGGGCGTGCGCGCGGTGCTGACGACCGAGGTCATCGCCTGGGCGCGCGGCGCGGTGCGCGAAATCGACGTGGCGCGCCGGCTGATGCACTACGCCGTGACCCAGCGGACCATTCCCAAGGGCATCGACGACCGCCTGGTCACCGTCAAGGACCCGGTGATGCTGACCTTCACGCAAGAGGAGCTGCAGGCGCTGCAGTCCCGCCTCACCGATCCCAACTACCGCATCTTCGCCGACCGCGACGGCATCACCGTGCTGAACAGCCAGCGCCTGATCCGCGGCACGGACATCCAGCAGATCTTCGCGCAGCTCGAGGTCGACGACGCCGGCCACGCGTTCTACCTGGGCAAGGAACTGGCGCGCGCCAGCCTGGCGATGACGCTTGGCAAGACCTACCGGCAGGAAGGCGCGCTGGCGTGGGGCTATCTCACGCCGCCAGACGATGCGGCGGGCGAACACATCCGGTTGACGCAGCGCCCGGCCCGGCGCGCCGGCACGCCGGATTCAGGCGAACCCGGGGAGTAGCAGGCACGCCGTGGTGAATGTGCCGCTCGTCGACGAACTCGATGTCGTGCCGGATCCGGTGCACTGCTGTGAGCAGCTCGAAGGGCTGCCCTACCGTCTCTTTCTCGACAGCGCCGCCCGCGGCACCCGGCTCGGGCGCTATTCGTTTCTCACCGCCGACCCGGTGGCCGTCGTCCGCAGCAAGGCGGCCAGGACCGAATGCCTCGATCCCGCGACCGGCATCGCTCCCGTTGATTCCGGCGATGCGCTCGCCGCGATCGAGACGCTGCTCGCCCCGCACGCCGCCGATCCGGTGGCAGGCCTGCCGCCGTTTCAAGGCGGGGCGGCCGGCTTCCTGGCCTACGACTGGGGCCGCGTGCTCGAGCGCCTCCCGGCACCGCGCCACGACGACTTGGCGCTGCCCGACGTGGTGTTGGGCCTGTATGACTGGGTGCTGGCCTGGGACCACGACGCGGGGCGCGCCTGGCTCATCTCGACCGGGATGCCGGAGACCTCGCCGTCGGCCCGGGCGCGGCGTGCCGCTGGCCGCCTGGCGGCGGTGCGGCGGCGGCTGGCCGATCAGGTCGTGCGGCGATCGACCGTGATCGTGCCGGCGCCGGACACGCTGTCAGGGGCCGCCGATCGCCGCGGCGACCCGGCGCCGTCGTATCCCGTCGAGGGCGGCTGGTGGGATCCGCGGCTCGAGCTGCGGTCGTCGTTCACGCATGCCGCGTATCTCGATGCCGCGGCCCGGGTCCGCGAGTATGTCTTCGCCGGCGACATCTTCCAGGCCAACCTGTCGCAGCGTTTCGAAGCGCCGCTCGGCGAGCCGGCGTGGGCGCTCTACCGTCGTCTGCGGACGCAGAATGCGGCGCCGTTTGCCGCGTTCCTCGAGTTTCCCGGCGCGGCGGTCATCAGTGCCTCGCCGGAACGCTTCCTCCACGTCGATGTCGCCGGCCGTGTCGAGACGCGTCCGATCAAAGGGACCCGCCCGCGCGGCGTCGGCCCCGAGCACGACGGGGCGCTCGGCCAGGCGCTGACGGAGAGTGCCAAGGATCGGGCGGAGAACCTGATGATCGTCGACCTGATGCGCAACGACCTGTCGCGGGTCTGCGCGCCGGGCACGGTCCGGGTTCCCGAGCTGTTCGCGCTCGAGCGCTACCCGACGGTCCATCATCTGGTCTCGACCGTAGTCGGCGATCTTGCCCCCGGACGCACCGCCCTCGATGCCCTGCGGCTGGCCTTTCCCGGCGGCTCGATCACCGGCGCGCCGAAGGTGCGGGCGATGGAAATCATCGCCGAACTCGAGCCGTCGGAACGCAGCGTCTACTGCGGCTCGATCGGCTACTGGAGCGTCACCGGCGCGCTCGACACCAGCATCGTGATCCGCACGGCGATCGCGCGCCGCGGCCGGGTCTACTTCAGCGCCGGCGGCGGCATCGTCGCCGATTCCGATCCCGAGCAGGAGTACCGCGAGACGCTCGACAAGGCGCGCGCGATGATCGATGCGCTGGTCGTCCCGGCGTGATCGCGATCGAGCCGGCGGTTGACCAACTTGACCGAAGGCGCGGCGCCAATCCGCAATACAATCGGTGGCGGCGTGTTGTCGTCGAGCGAGGGGGGGCCATGATTCTGCTCATCGACAACTACGACTCCTTCGTCCACAACCTGGCGCGCTACGTGCGCGAGCTGGGCGACGAGGCGGTGGTGCGAAGAAACGACCGCATCTCGCTCGACGAGGTGGCGGCGCTGGCGCCGACCCACATCATCATCTCGCCGGGGCCCTGCACCCCCGCCGAAGCCGGGATTTCGACGGCGCTGATCCGGCGATTCGGCGCCGCGACGCCGATCTTCGGCGTCTGCCTCGGGCATCAATGCATCGGCGCCGCCTACGGCGCCGCGATTGTCCGCGCCGGACGTCCGATGCACGGCAAGACGTCGCTGGTCACGCACGACGGCTCCAGCGTCTTCGCCGGGCTGCCGTCGCCGCTCCGCGTCGCCCGGTACCATTCGCTGGTCATCGATCCGGCGTCGTTGCCGTCATCGCTGCGCGTCCTCGCGTCGGCCGAAGACGATGGCGAGATCATGGCGGTCGAGCACCTGACGGCGCCGGTGGTCGGCGTCCAGTTCCATCCGGAATCGGCGGCGACCGAGTACGGCTACCCCCTGCTCGACCGGTTCCTGCACGGCGAGCGGGGGCGTCCGAACGAGCTGCCCAACCGGGCCGACGGCGCTCACGCCGCAGCCGGGGATCATCTGTACGGCGCAGCGCCTGATCGGTTCGTTCCGCCGCCGGTGGCGCTGGTCCGGTGAACCCGCGATGAGCAACGACTTGCCGGCCGTCTGGGTGAACGGCGAACGACAGCCGCCCGACGGCCTCCACATCTCGTCGCGCGACCGCGGCCTGACCCTCGGCGATGGCGTCTTCGAGACGATGCGGGCGTACGCCGGCCGGGTGTTCCGGCTCGACCGCCATGTCGCACGGCTGGCGCAGTCGCTGGCGGCGCTGGAGATTCCGGCGCCGCCCGACCTGCAGGAATGGATGGCGGTCGCGCTGGCCGCGTCCGGCCCGCACGATGCCAGCATCCGGCTGACCGTCACCCGGGGCATTGGCCCAGCGGGCGTTGCGCCGCCGGACCTTCCCCGGCCAACGGTCATTCTCGCGCTCAATCCGCTGCCAATTTTTCCGGCCGGGATCTACGACGCCGGGCTGACGGCGCATGTCGCGTCGGGCCGCCGCAACGAGCGCGCGATGACGGCCGGGGTGAAGACGCTCGCCTACGCCGACGCCGTGGCGGCCTGGCTCGAGGCGCGCCGTGCCGGCGCCGACGAGGCAATCTTTCTCGACCTCGAGGGGCATTGCTCGGAAGCGACGTCCAGCAATCTCTTTGTCTGGACGCAGAGCGGCACGCTGTTGACGCCGCCGGTGTCCTGCGGTGTGCTGCCCGGGGTCACGCGTGGCGCCGTGCTCGAGGTCGCACGCGCGCGTGGCATGCCGGGGGGGGAGCGGGCGTTCGGACTCGACGAGCTGCTGGCCGCCAGGGAAGCCTTCCTCACCAGTTCGGTGCGGGAGATCGCCCCGCTCGTGCGGGTGGGGGAGCATCCGATCGGCCGCGGCACGCCTGGATCCGTCACCCGGGAGATCGCCGCCGCCTACGCCGCGCTCGTGGCCCGGGAGACGCGAGCCGGATCGTGATTGTCGAAACCATCGTCACGACCGTTGCCGGCGACGGCGCGGTCAACTGCGCACCGATGGGCGTCGAGTGGGACCCGATCGCCAACGGCGACGCGATCGTCCTCAAGCCATTTCTCGAAACGGCCACCTACCGGAATGTGATCGCGGCCGGGGCCGCGGTCGTCAACCTCACCGACGATGTGCGGGTCTTCGCACGGGCGGCGATCTCGAACCCGACGTTTCCGACTGTGCCGGCCACCATCGTCCGCGGCGTCGTGCTCGCGGACTGTTGTTCATGGCGTGAGGTCGAGGTCCAATCGATTGACAGCACGCCGCCCCGCTCGCGCATCGAGACCACCGTGGTGCATCGAGGGACGCGGCGCGACTTCATCGGGTTCAATCGCGCCGGCCACGCCGTGCTCGAGGCCGCGATCTATGCCACGCGGGTACATCTGCTGCCGCGATCCTTCCTGGACGGGGAGCTGGCGCGGCTCCAGGTCATCGTCGACAAGACCGCGGGTCCGGATCAGCGCGAGGCGATGGCGCTGCTGATCGATTACATCCGGTCGGTCCCGGCTGGTGCTGGATCAGGATGAGCGGGCCGACGATGTCCGCGTCCGAGCGGGGCACGGTGTTTGTCGAAGCGGCCGCGCGCCTGCATTTCGGGTTGATCGACCTGCGCGGCGAGCTCGGGCGCTGGTTCGGCGGTATCGGTGCCGCGGCGCCGGCGCCGTCGCTGCTGGTTTCGGCCGAGGCAGCCGGCACGCTGGAGGTGGAAGGGGCGGACGCCGATCGCGTGGCCGGCTTCGCCTGCCGCTTCCTGTCCGGCTGCGGCCTCGAGGGAGGTGCGCGCTTACGCGTGCACCGCAGGCTGCCGTCACATGTCGGGCTCGGTTCGGGCACGCAGCTCGCACTGGCCGTGGCGCGCGCGCTCGCCGAGCTCCATGGGGTGGCCGCCGATGCCCCGGCGCTCGCCCGCATGGTGGGCCGCGCGCAACGATCGGCGATCGGCACCTGGGCGTTTGCCGGCGGCGGTCTCATCCTCGAGGGCGGGCGGCGCCGGGGCCACGATGGCGTCCCGCCGCTGCTGGCCCGGCTGTCTTTTCCGCCGACCTGGCGCTGCATCGTCGCGGTGCCTGCGGCGACGCCGGGGATCAGCGGGCACGAGGAGGACGCGGCGTTCGCCGCGATGCCTGCCCCGCCTGAGCGCGATGCCGAGCGGGTCGCCCATCTCGTGGTCATGGCGCTGCTGCCGGCGGTTGCCGATGGCGATCTCGCGACGTTCGGCGCGGCACTGAGCGCGATTCAGGCGATCAACGGCCGCTGGTTCGCGCCGGTCCAGGGGGGGACGTTCGCGCCGGGTGCCAGCGAGGAGCTGGTGCGCCGGATGGCCGACTGGGGCGCGTCGGGCGTCGGCCAGAGCTCATGGGGACCGGCGGTGTACGGGATCGTCGACGGCGAGCAGGCCGGGATGACCCTGGCGGAGCGGGTGCGCGGCGCGGTGGGTGCGGAGGGAGCTGTCTACGAGGGACCGTTTCGCACCGAAGGCGCACGCGTCTGGCGCGAGCTGTAGTCGCGGCCTGGTCATGTTGATGACGGCAGCGACCCTGCTGGCGGAGATCGAGGCCGGCATCGCGCCAGCGATTCTCGACGTCAGGTCCTGGGCGGAATTCGCGCGCGGCCATGTTCCAGGGGCGCAGCACATGCCGTTCTGGGCGGTGCCGGTCCGCCGCTCGCAGATTGCCGCCTCGCCGGACGACATGCTGGTCGTCTACTGCGGCCACGGACCCCGCGCCTGGCTGGCGGGCGCAGTCCTTCGCAGACACGGATTTCAGCGCGTTGTCTACCTGGACGGCCACCTGGCCGCGTGGCGGCAGGCGGGCTTCCGCGAGGACGTGTGCGCGTAGCGCCGGCCTCAGCTTTTCATCCGTACGTGGCGCCCGGCTTCAGCCCGTGATGGCTTCAGCCGGACTGTGACAGGTCCGCCTCAAGGCAGACACGGCAGGCCTGAAGGCCTGCACGACGACGAAATCCATCACGGTCCGCCTGAAGGCGGACCCCATGTACACCTAAAAACACGCCTAACTGGACACGGCTGGCCCACGCGGGGGCAGGGCCAGGCGGCCGGAGACGATGACCCGTCCGCTCGACGTGGTCAGCTCGAGGGCGGTGACGAACGCCAGCGCCTCCGCGGCTCCGTATTGTGCGAGCAGCGTCGCCAGATCAATCGACAGCTCGTCTTTCTCGACACGCACCCCAGCCGGCAGCCCCTCCAGGAAGCGGAGCGCCGGACTGGCCAGGGCGGCGGCGCCCTCGAGCACCATGCGAAACACCAGGACCGGCGACGCCGGGAGATCCGGCTGCCGCACGATGATCAGACGGATGCGCATCGCGGGAAGAAATGCCAGCCGCCCGAGCTTCACGGCGACGGTGATCCGATTGCCGTCTTCGGCGTGCAGCTGGAGCTCGCTGACCGGCGACGAGCGGGGCAGTCGTTCTGCGATCATCCGGCTCAGCAGCCGGTCGGACACCGGGATGGTGAAGGAGGCGAGCATGCCGGTGAGATCGGCGAAGTTCGTCGATCGCTGCTCGCGCAACAGGGTCAGCCAGGGTGCCATCGGATTCATCGCGTGACAGTCTACGACTCCTGGCGAAATGTGGTGCCATCCGGCCCGTCGGTCTGAAGTCGCGCCGTCAAGGTAGAATGTCCGGTTCGCGATTGAGCCCGGCCGGGCGGCGGCACACCGCGGGCTGCCAGCGTTGAGGACAAGATGAGCCCAGAAACGACAAGTGAAGAAATCCGGATTTCAGACCGCGCCTGGAAGGCGCTCGAAGGCGCCTACGACCTCCAGATCCACGTCGGGCCCGATGTCATCGCGCGCCGCATCGACGACATCGATTGTGCAAAGGAGTTCCTCGCCCACGGCCTGAAGGGCTTCGTGCTCAAATCGCATTACCTGCAGACCGGCGAGCGCGCGCAGGTCGTCACCAAGGCCGTGCCGGGCAGCAAGGTGTTCGGCGCGATTACCCTGAACCACAGCGTCGGCGGGCTCAACCCGGTGGCGGTCGAGCTGGCCGGCCGCACCGGATGCAAGATCGTGTGGTTCCCGACGGTCGACGCGGCGAACGAAACCGCGGGGCGCCTCGACGGCGGCTCGGCCAAGCTGCCCTTCTGGGCCAAGATTCAGCGCGAGCTGGCGGCAGAAGGGATTTCGCCGCCGCCGCTGACCGTCATCGACGAGGCCGGGACGTTGACCGAGCCGGCCCGCCGCTGCCTCGAGCGCATCGCCAAGCACAATATGATCCTGGCCACCGGCCACGTCGGCCGGCAGGAGATCTTCGCGCTGGTCAGGGGCGCCAAAGAGATCGGCGTCAAGAAGGTCGTCGTCACCCATGCCGAATTTCCCTCGCAGAGCCTGACCGGCGACGAGCAGAAGGAGCTCGCCGACCTGGGGGCGATCATCGAGCATTGCTTCACCACCACCTTCACGAACAAGGCGCCGTGGGAACTGGCGTTCGCCAACATCCGGAAGGCAGGCGTGTCGCGCGCGGTGATTTCCACCGACCTCGGGCAGACGATCAACCCGCCGGTGGCCGAGGGGTTCGCCATGTTTGCCCAGCGCCTGCTCGATGCCGGGTTCTCCGACGAGGATGTGCGCAGCATGGCGGTGACGGTTCCGACGCGGTTGATAGAAGAATAGAACCTGGTCGAGGACGCGGCGGTCTCGGAGAGGCGCCTCGACCGGAGCGAAGCGGAGGCTCAATGAAGATTTGCCTGGCCGGTACCGGGGCGATGGGCGTCATCCACGCCAAGGCGCTGCAGAAGATCGATGGCGTCGACGTGGTGTCGATTGCCAGCCGCACCGAAGACAGCGGCAGGAAGTTCGCGCAGGAGTACGGGATTCCGTTCTCGTCGACGAGTCTCGAGGCGTGTCTCGACCGTCCCGGCGTCGAGGCGGTCATCCTGACGACGCCGAGCGATCAGCACTGCGACCAGACGCTGCTCGCGCTGGCGAAAGGCAAGCACGTCCAGGTCGAGATCCCGATGGCCCTGAACCTGGCGGATTCCGGGCGGATGCTGGCGGCGTCGCGTGACGCCGGCAAGACCCTGATGGTCACCCATACCCGCCGCTTCTCCAGCCCGCATCGGGAGATCAAGCGGCGGATCGGCGAGGGCACGTTCCATCTGCAGCACATGGTGGTCGAGACCTATTTCTTCCGCCGCACCAACCTGAACATGCACGGCCAGCCGCGATCGTGGGTCGATAACCTGCTGTGGCATCACGGCTGCCATTCGGTCGACATCGCGCAGTGGCTGCTCGACGATCCCGACTGGGACGTCTGGGGTCAGAAGGGCCCGGACCACCCCGATCTGGGCATCCCGATGGATCTCACGGTGGCGATGAAGTCGAAGGCGGGCCCGCTCTTCAGCATGGCGATGTCGTTCAACAACAAGGGGCCGTTCGGCGGCTTCTACCGCTACATCGGGGAAGAAGACACCTACAAGGTCTATCGCGACTCGATGACCGATAGCGAGGGTAAGGACGTCGCGCTCGACCCGATGCCGGCGTTCGATCGGCAGGACGTCGAGTTCGTCAGCGCCATCCGCGAGGGACGCCAGCCCGAATCGAGCGCCGCCAGCGTCGTGCCGACGATGGCGCTGCTGGATCGGATTGACAGGGCGATGGCCGGATGAGCCGCCGGGCAGCGGCCGACCAGACCAAATTGGCGGTGCATCCATGATCATCGATTGTCACGGGCACTACACGACCGCGCCGAAACCGCTCCAGGTCTATCGGGACGACCAGATCGCGCGGCTGGCCAATCCGCTGCGGCCGGCGTCGAAAGGCACCGTCGACATCAGCGACGATCAGATCCGCGAGAGCCTGGAGACCGCCCAGCTGAAGCTGCAGCGGGAGCGCGGCACCGACCTCACCATCTTCTCGCCGCGCGCCTCGGCGATGGGCCACCATATCGGCGACGCGACGACCAGCCTGCACTGGTCGCAGCACTGCAACGATCTGATCGCCCGGGTCTGCGCGCTCTATCCGACCAACTTCGTCGGCGTCTGCCAGCTGCCACAGACTCCGGGCGAGCCGCTCGCCAACTGCATCGCCGAGCTGGAGCGCTGCGTCACGGGGCTGGGGTTCATCGGCTGCAACCTCAATCCCGATCCGTCGGGCGGCCACTGGACCGCGCCGCCGCTGACCGATCGCTACTGGTATCCGTTCTACGAAAAGATGGTCGAGCTCGACGTGCCGGCGATGGTCCACGTCAGCGCCTCCTGCAACCCGAACTTCCATGCCACCGGCGCGCATTACATCAACGCCGACACGACGGCGTTCATGCAGTTCCTGGCCGCCGATCTGTTCAAGGACTTTCCGGCGCTGCGCTTCATCATTCCGCACGGCGGCGGGGCGGTGCCCTACCACTGGGGGCGGTACCGCGGCCTGGCGCAGGACATGAAACGTCCGCCGCTCGATCAGCTGGTGCGGAACAACGTGTTCTTCGATACCTGCGTGTATCATCTGGCGGGGATCGAGCTGCTCCTCAAAATCGTGCCGCTGGGGAATATCCTGTTCGGGTCGGAGATGGTTGGTGCGGTGCGCGGCATCGATCCGGAAACCGGACAATTCTTCGACGACACCCGGCGGTACGTCGACAACGTGAGCTGGTTGAGCGCGGCACAGAGGCAGCAGATCTTCGAAGGGAACGCGCGGAAGGTCTACCCGCGGATCAACCAATACCTCGGGACGGTGTAAACCCGGCTCCCGGCAGCTGATGTCCATGAAACCGACCATCGTTCGAACGATTCAACGCGCCGATCCCGCGGTCATCGCCCAGCTCGGCGCGCAGGGTGTGGCGACCGTCCACGAAGCGCAGGGGCGAACCGGATTGCTGCGTCCCTACATGCGTCCGATCTACGACGCCGCGAAAGCCGCCGGCAGCGCCGTCACCGTTTCCTGTCAGGCCGGCGACAACCTGATGATTCACGCGGCGCTGGAAGTCTGCCAGGCCGGCGACATCCTGGTCGTGACGACGACGTCGGAGTCGACCGACGGCATGTTCGGCGAGCTGCTGGCCGTCTCGTGCCGCGCCCGCGGCATCGCCGCGATGGTGATCGACGCCGGGGTCCGCGACGTGGCGGACATCACGGCGATGGCGTTCCCGGTCTGGTCGAAAGCGATTCACGCCCAGGGCACCGTCAAGGCGACCGCCGGCTCGGTCAACCGTCCGGTGGTGTGCGCCGGCGCCGCGGTCCGCGCCGGCGACGTCATCGTCGCCGATGTCGACGGCGTGGTGGTGATTGCGCGGGAGGCGGCGGCTGACGTCGCGCGGCTGGGCGGCGAGCGCGTCGCCAAGGAACAGCAGGTCCGCGAGCGGCTGCGCAGCGGTGAACTGGGGCTAGACTTCTATGGACTGCGGGCCAGACTGACCGAGCTGGGTGTGCAGTATGTGGATGAAGAGTAGGGACCGGGGAGCTGGGGACTGGGTCTAGGGGCCAGGGCCTGGAAAACAAGAGTCTTTCCAGCGCCCGGCCCCCAGCCTCCAGCCCCAGCCTCCAGCCTCCCCTCACGGCGAAGGAGACAGATCATGGGCGAAATCGTTGCGGCGGTCGGCACCTGCCATACCCCCTACATGTTCACGCGGCCGCCCGACGAGAACCCTCAGCAGCTCGAGCAGGCGGGCGCCGCCATGCGGGAGCTCGGCACGGTCCTCGATGAAACCAAGCCGGATGTCATCCTGTTCTTCGGCGCCGATCACGTCGAGACGTTTTCGGTCACCTGCGTCCCGACGTTCGCGATTGTCGCCGGGAACCTCGCCCAGGCCAGGTTCGCCGGCCGTGAGCACAATCTGCCGATCCACCGCGAGATGGCCGAGGACATCCTCAACCAGCTGGTCGTCGACCATGGCTTCGACATGGCCTACTCCGAGGATGCCGAGCTCGGCCACGCGTTCTCGGTGCCGTTCGAATACGTCATCGGCGCCCGCGACATCCCGGTGATTCCGTTCTTCACCAATGTCTATGTGCCGCCGCTGCCGACGCCGCGGCGCTGCGCGGCACTGGGGAAGGCGATCGCCGCGATCGTCAAGGGACGGCCGGAGCGCGTCGCGATCGTCGCCAGCGGCGGCATGTCGCACTTTCCCGGCACGACCAAGTACCTGCACCCGGAGTTCGATTTCGACCGCTGGCTGCTGTCCCAGTTCGAGACCGGCCAGACCGATGCGCTGCTCGACATGACCGGCACCCAGCTCGACGAAGTCGGCAACACCGAGATGCTCAGCTGGGCGATCATGTTCGGGGCGATCGGCCCGGCCGAAGGCGAACTGATCGACTACATTCCGACCTGGCATCACGGTCTCGGCATGATGCGGTTCCTCCCGCAGCGCGCGCACAAGGCCTCCTCGCTGGCGGTGGCGAAGCAGTTCGGCGGGTTCCAGTTCCAGAATCGGGGCTTCCAGTTCTACAAGCATCCGCCGGCCGAGGCCTACGGCTTGAACAAGCTGCTGTTCGAGTCGCGACACAGCGCCGAGCTGCGCGAGCGCGTCCTCAACAACTTCGCGGCGGTCGCCGACGAATACGACCTGCATGGCGAACAGCGCACCGCTGCCGAAGAGCTGATCAACGTCGGCAAGGGCGGTCTGGTCAGCGAGCACGTCGGGCCGCTCGCCGCCGCCGGTGCGCATCCGCTGCAGGCACTGATGTCGCTGCACGTCATCTTCTCGACCACCCACAAACGCGGCCAGCAGGCCATGGCGTCGGCGACGGGCCAGGCATGAAGACCTTTGACGTCGGCGCGGCGCTCGACGAGGGGCAGTGGGGCGGTTACCAGAAGCTGCTGGTGTTCGCGACCGCACTGACCATCATCCTCGACGGCCTCGACAACCAGCTGCTGCCGCCGTCGATTCCGGTCCTGATGAAAGAGTGGGGTGAACCGCAGGCGGCGTTCGGCTACGTGCTGACCAGCGGCATGGTCGGCATGATGCTCGGTGGTTTCATCGGCGGCGCCGTCGGCGATCGTCTCGGCCGCCGCGTCGCGCTGCTCGGCAGCGTGATGCTGTTCGGGCTGCTCACCATCCTGGTGTCGTTTTCGACCGGCGTCGTGATGATGATGGCGCTCCGGTTCCTGGCCGGGCTCGGTCTCGGCGGCGCGATGCCGAATGCCGCGGCGCTGTCTTCAGAATACGTGCCGCGCCGGCAGCGGCCGTTCGCGGTGACGCTGACGATTGTCTGCATTCCGCTCGGCGGATCCCTCGCCGGGATCGTTGGCGGGCTGGTTCTGCCGACCCTCGGATGGCGGGCGCTGTTCCTGATCGGCGGCATCGTGCCGCTGGTGCTGGGCGCCGTCCTGTTCAAGGTTCTGCCTGAGTCGCCGCGCTTTCTGACGCGAAGCAAGGAGCGCTGGCCCGAGCTCCGCGCACTGATGGCACGACTCGGCCACGTGGTCCCCCTGGATACCGCCTTTGTCGACGGTCGCGAGAAGGCGGTGGCACAGGCGTCGGTCGGCCAGCTGCTCGTGCCGGAATTCCGCCGCGATACGCTGGCGCTGTGCGCGTCGTTCTTCTTCTGCCTGCTCTCGGTCTACATGGGGACGAACTGGGTGCCGCGGATGCTGACCCGTACCGGGTTCGACGTCGGCATCGCCAGCTGGGGACTGACCGCCTTCAATTTCGGCGGCGTCGCCGGCGCGATTGTCGGGGCGCTCGTCATCATGCGGGTCGGGTCGCGCCTCTCGATGTTGACGATGGCGGCCGGCGCGGTGGCCGGTTCGATCGTGATGGCGCTGATGACGATCGGCCCGCAGGCCAGCGTCCTGGTCTTCGTGATGCTGGCCTGGACCGGCGGCTTGATCAACGCCGTGCAGACCACCATGTACGCGCTCGCCGCGCATGTCTATCCGACGTCGATCCGAGGCACCGGGGTCGGTACCGCGGTCGGCTTTGGCCGGATTGGCGGCGTCATCAGCCCGACGCTCGGCGGCTGGGCGCTCGACACGGGTGGGCCGGCCAGGTATTTCGCGATCATCGCCGGGACGATGACGCTGGCGTTGGCCTCCCTCGCGGTGGTGCGTCGTCATGTGCCGGGCGGGTCGGCCGTTCCCGCCGCCAGCCCGGTGGCCGCGGCGGCGAGGCGTTGATCAGGTAGTTCTGACGCGTCGGACCCGATCTCGACATGTACGGGGCGTCCGACTTTAGTCGGACGACAAATCAATCCGGCTGACCAGCCTCCGCTCAAGCTACGGCGGTCCGCCGAAGCCTTGGCGAAGGCGGAAGCCGGATCCCACGTACGAGGGGGGTGAGCCGTCGGCCGTCTGCATGCCGGCACCTCCGTTTTCAACTGTGAGCAGTCATTCCACGACCGGGCATCCGACCATCGGGTTCATCGGCTTCGGCGAAGCGGGATCGACGATCGCCGGCGGCCTGCGCCGCGCCGGCATCGAGCGGGTCGTTGCCTTCGACATCGCCGCGGCAACGCCGGAGCTGTCGGCCCGATTCCAGGCGCGCGCTTCGTCCAGCGGCGCCACGCTGGTCGGCTCATCCGGGGAGCTGGCGCGAACCGCCGGCATCCTGTTCTCGACGGTGACCTCGAGCTCGGCGCTGGACGCGGCGCGGCAGACGACCCCTTTTCTGCGGCCGGATCACATCTACGTCGATCTCAATTCGGTCTCGCCGGCGTTGAAGCGGCAGATTGGGGAGGTGGTCGACGCCAGCGGCGCGCGGTTCGTCGAGGCGGCGGTGATGGCGCCGGTCCTGCCGTACGGGCATCGGGTGCCGATGCTGCTGGGCGGTGCGGCGGCACGGCTGTTCGCCGAAACGATGACGCCGTTCGGGATGCGGCTCGAGGTCCTGCCGGCGGCCGCGATTGGCAGCGCCGCGGCAGTGAAGATGTGCCGGAGCATCGTGGTCAAGGGTCTCGAAGCGCTGCTGGTCGAGTGCGTGCTTGCCGCGACCGAGTTCGGCGCCGACCAGCTTGTCTTCGCCTCGCTCGCCGAGAGCTTTCCGGGGATCGACTGGACCAAGCTCGCCGACTACATGACCGGACGCGTCGTCGTCCACGGCGCGCGGCGCGCGCGCGAGATGGAAGAAGTGGCGGAGACGCTACGGACGATCGGCATCGACCCGATCATGGCGGAGGCGACGGCGCGCCGGCAGGATTGGGTGGCCGGGACGAATCTGCGGGCGCAGTTCGGTCCGGACGGCCCCGCGACGTATCGGGAGGTGATCGAGGCGCTCAGGACGTTGAACCAGCCGCCTCGCTCGTAGTGCGCAACCGTCCGCATCTCATTCTGCATGTCGCATTCCGCACTCTGCATTTCTGGTTATTTCTTCGTCGCCCACGGCGGCGTCCACGCCTTGATCCGGCCGTCCCACAGGCTCTTGTTGTTCTCTTCGCATGAGTACTCGAGCAGCGGCGTCTTGAGCCGCGTCAGGACGCGCTCGTTGTTCCACGTCTTCGTGTACGTCTTCGGGTCGTCGATCGTCACGGTGTAGGCGATGTGGTCGGCATCGGTACGGGCGAAGGTCTGGGTGACGTGAAGCGCGGCGCTGTGCGGGTGGCCGATGGTGTCGAGACGGGTGTAGCCGTTGAAGCCGATGGTGTCGACGACCAGCGTGTCTTCGTCCCAGCGTCCGATGGAGTGGCCGAACCAGGTCGGATCGAGTTCGGCGGGATGGCGGTCGGCGAAGGTAATCAGGTGGTGCCAGGTGTTGAGCTCGAACAGCACCGCAAGCGACTGATCGCTCTGCAGGATCTGGTAGGGGTAGGGGGCGTTGAAGGAGCGCGTCAGGCCGTAGGGCAGGCAGCTGCCGGTGTAGTCGCCGTCGGCGGCGTCATAGGCCGACCAATCCTGGAGGCCCCAGGCGGTGAACGGCAACTCGGCCCGGTTACCCCTGGCGTAGATCGCCTGCCGGGCCTGCGGCGTGTCCGCGGGCGAGAACGGCGGCTCGGCGTACCCGCGCTGGTCACGAGCGCTCCGGGTCATGTCCGGCACGTAGGGCGGCATCCACACGCCGGTCAGATCGGGGCGGCCGTTCGCGAGACGTGGGGCCGGGGCCGCGGCATTGGCGTCGGGGCGGGCGGTTTGCGCGCCGATCGCAAGGCCGCCGGTGCTTGAGACTGCCAACGCCAGGGCGGCGGCGATTGCGGGCAGGAGGTTTATTGCCTTGGTCACGGGCGGCTTGATCACGGGTGGCTCCTTGCTGATCGCAGGCTCGGGCACGGAGATCATAGCGTCAAGAGGTCTGGCGATGATGCCGGCCGGCAGCTTCGGGCGGGTTTTCATGTCAACTGGTAAATTCTGGTTTGACACCCGGGCACGGACCTACGAAAATAGTCGCGCGCGGACGTCGAGATTTGCCGCCGACTGAACCGGAAGCGGTGTACAATTCGGGCGAGTCTGACCACATCAGTATGGAGGGATCGATGAAGATCAAGTTGGCAATGTTCGCTGCGGGTATCGCCGTACTGCTGTCCGGCGTACCGATGGTTGCACATCATTCGTTTGCGGCCGAATTCGACGCGAACAAACCGATCAAGGTCACCGGCACGGTGACGAAGATCGAGTGGATGAATCCGCACGCGTATTTCTACATCGACGTCAAGGATGACGCGACCGGCAAGGTGGCGAACTGGGGCATGGAAATGGGCAGCCCGAACGGCCTGATGCGTCAGGGCTGGACCCGCAACTCGATGAAGATCGGCGACGTCGTGATCGTCGAGGGCAGCCGCGCGAAAGACGGCAGCAACATCGGCAACGCCCGCACCGTCATGCTGAACGGCAAGCGGATGTTCGCGGCGTCGAGCCAGGGCACGACGCCTTAAGTACGGCTTCGCCGGGCCTTAAGGACGGCTTCGCCGGGCCGCAAACACGGCGGCACCGGGCCGTCGACGCGGCTTCTCGGATCGTGCGCGATCGTCATCTGTCGCGACGGAGGCTCAGGGTGGTAACTCGTGTGATCGGCCAGTTGGCAGTTGCGACGGCCGCGACGATGGTGTTGTCAGTCGTGGCCGTTTCAACTCAAGCTCCTGCCCAAGCTCCAGCCCAAGCTCCAGCACAGCCTGCAGCGCAGGCTCCTGCGGGCGGCCGCGGCCGTCAGGCGGGACCACCCGAACCGACTCCGCGACTGGCCGACGGCACGATCAATCTCGGACGAGTGCCCGGTGAAAAGGGCATCTGGAGCGTTCCGTACATCACCAACATGGGCGCCCGGGCGATCGGCCCCGATGGGCAGCTGCTCGCACCGCCGGCGGGACGCCGAGGCGGGGGTGGTACCGCAGCGCCAGCGGCGGGCGAAGGCCGCGGGGCGGCTCCGGCCGCCCGCGGCGCCGCACCATTGGGTGGTGGCGAAGGCGGGGGCGGCGGCGGACGTGGCGGCGCGAAGGCAGAGCCGTGGGTGCCGTTCCAGCCGTGGGCCGCGGCCGTCTACGACTACAACTCGAAGAATCTCTCGAAATACGACCCCGAAGGCTATTGCCTGCCACCGGGCGGCCCGCGGATGATGGCGACTCCGTATCCCGCCGAGATCATCCAGCTGCCCGATCAGAAGCGGATCATCATGATCTTCGAGGGCGCCACGCACATCTGGCGCGAGATCTTCATGGATGGCCGCGAGCATCCCAAGGGAGACGCCCTCAACCCGACTTACCTCGGCCACTCGGTCGGCCGCTGGGAAGGCGACACCCTCGTCGTCGACGTCGTCGGCTTCAACGAAGGAACCTGGCTCGACTACTTCGGCCATCCGCACACCGACATGCTCCACGTGGTGGAGCGGTTCTCGCGGCCCAACAAGGGCACCCTCCACTACGAGGCCATGATCGACGACCTCGGCGCCTATACCAGGCCATTCACCGTGGCGTGGGATATCCCGTGGACGGCCAACGGGGAACTGTCCGAATACATCTGCCAGGAGAACAACAAGTACCTGCAGCGTCTCACTGACGATTTCGGGCAGCCGGTGTTCTCCGGCAAGTAGCTCCCCGCAGCTAGACTTACCAGCCCCGCCCGCGCAAAGAAAAAGGCGGGTCCCCGCGCAAAGAAAAGCGCGAGACCCGCCTCTGTTCGAACCAACCCTGTTCGCAATCAGTTCATCGTGATCTTGAAGTCGCCCTTCGTAGAGGCCTGACTCCAGGTACCCGTGATGATCCGGTCGTAGGCGCCCAGGTTCTCGACCTTTCCGTCGACGATTGAGCGGACCGCCTTGCCGGAGGCGTCCTTGGCATCGGCTTCGAAATGGACGATCCAGCTCTCCGGGTTGACCGTCAGATTCTGCAGCGGTGCGGCGTCCGGGCCGGGATTCAACGTTCCCGTCAACGCCTTCCCGTCCCACTTGATCTCGATCAACAGGTGGGTCCGGTTGTTCTTGTCGGGACCCCAGTCGCCGCTCCAGGTGCCTTTCAAGGGATGTCCGAATTGCGCCGCCGCCGTGGCCGCGACGGCGAGACACGCCAGCAGAGTCAGCAAAGTAAACATCCGCACACGCTTCACGTCATCCTCCTTGAGCTTGAGCACCGGTGGTCATTTTACACCCGACCCCTTTTCGTGGAATCAGTGACCCGCAGGAAATGGTAGCGTGGGTACTAGAATGCTCCGCGTCACCGATACCATCGTCGTCCACGACCGCGAAATGGAGGAGCACTTCGTCCGGGCGTCCGGGCCGGGAGGCCAGAACGTCAACAAGGTCACCACGGCTGTCGAACTGCGCTTCGACATCGGCCATTCCTCGCTGCCGCCGGACGTCAAGGAGCGCTTGATCGTGCTGGGAGGGAAGCGGGTGACGGCGGGCGGCGTGCTGCTGATCGACAGCCGCGAGCACCGCACGCAGTCGCAGAACCGTGAGGCGGCGCGGGCGCGCCTGCTGGTGCTGTTGCAGCAGGCGGCGCGCCGGCCGAAGCGGCGCCGGCCGACCAAGCCGCGACCGGGCGCGCGCGAGAAGCGGCTGGCGTCCAAGAAGCTGCGGAGCGCCGTCAAGGCCCAGCGTGGCCCTGGAGGACGCGGTCAAGAGTAGCCCATCCGACCGACGTGCCCCTGGGCCTTGCCCGGACGAACCCTGACCCGGATGCTGCTGACCATCATCATGAACTTTGTAGACGGTTCGGTGAAACTGTTCGGCCTCGGCTCTCTTGCGTTCGGAGTCTGGGGCGTTGTCCATCCGCGCAGCCTGACCGGGTTGATGGGCGACGATCCTGATCTCGGCCGTATGCTCGGCGCTCGCGACCTCATCGTCGGGGCAATGCTCCTCAGGGGTGGCGGCCCGCTGGCGCTCGGCATGCGGCTGGCGAGCGACCTGCACGACGCGATTCGCCTCCGTGAGCGGAGCCCGGGGGTGGCACTCGGCGCGGCGGCCGTCGCCGTCTGGGGGGCTGCGGCGCTGGCCGGGAGCCTCCTGGGGGAACGCCACGCGGCGCACGCGAGGTCGTCAGATCGCGTTTGAGGATCTCGTTGCCCGCTAAGGTGTGAGGCCCTTGCCTTCGACGATCTCGTAGGTGCGGCCGGTGGCGAGTCCCTTGAACTCTTCGGTCCGCCCGCTCGGCCAATCGACGACCACCCGATCGACGCGATCGCGGCGGCCGGTGCCGAATGTCACCGTCAGTTCCGATTGCGACAGATAGCTCGATCCGCTCTTCACCAGACGGGACTGGGACGCGCCGTTGTCGAACAGCCGCACCGACGCGCCGATGGCATCGCGATTCGATTTCGTGCCGACGAGACGGAACCTGAGACTGCGGTTGCCGCCGAGCTGATCGTTGCGGAACAGCGCCGCCGGACCATTGTTTGTCGTGATCAGCAGGTCGACGTCGCCGTCGCGGTCGAAGTCGCCGCAGGCGAGCCCCCGTCCGACCCGGGGCTGCACGAAATCGGCGCCGGCCGCCGCCGCGACATCGCGAAACGTCCCGTTGCCCTGGTTCAGGAACAGGTGCGGCGGCTGGGCGTACCCGGTGTTGCCGCGGATGTTGCGGACGGTCTCGTCGATGTGGCCGTTGGCGACGACCAGATCCAGCGCGCCGTCCAGATCGAGGTCGACGAAGGCGCAGCCGAAACCGAGCGTGCTGCGCGACGGTTGGCCGATGCCGGCCCGCGTCGCGACGTCCTCGTAGATGCCGGCGCCGGTCGCCCGATACAGACCGATCATCTCGTTGTCGAAATTCGTGATGGCCAGGCCGGGCCGGCCGGAGCCGTCGAAGTCGCCGACGTCGACCCCCATGCCGGCGCGCGCTTTTCCTTCCGCGCTCAAGGCCAGGCCGGCGCCGAGCGCCACCTCCTTGAACCGGCCGTTGCGCAGGTTGCGGTAGAGCTTGTTCGGCTGGGTGTCGTTGGCGACGAACAGGTCGGGCCAGCCGTCCCGGTCGTCGTCGAGCATCGCCACGCCGAGCGCCTTCGAGCTCGAGTCGAAGACGCCGCTGGTGGCGGTGACGTCCTCGAAGGTGCCGTTGCCGCGGTTGCGGAACAGCCAGCAGCTGTCGCCGCGGTACGCTTCCGGCGTGCAGTACGATTTCTGCTTTCCGTCGAGGCTGCAGAAGACGTCGTGTTCGGCCGACCACTTGACGTAGTTGCAGACGAACAGATCGAGCAGGCCGTCACGGTCGAAGTCGAACCACAGCGCCGAGGTGCTGAGCCCGACGCGGCGGCCGAGCCCGCTCGATCGGGTGACGTCGAGGAACGTGCCCTGGCCCGTATTGCGGAACAGCCGGTTCTGTCCGACGCAGCTGATGAAGAGATCGGGATAGCCGTCGTTGTTGAAATCGCCGACGGCGATTCCCATCCCGTAGATCTCGACCTCGAGGCCGGCGCGGCGCGTCACATCGGTGAACGTGCCGTTGCGGTTGTTGCGGAACAGGCGCAGCGTCGAGCGGCGGCGGCCGTGGCCGGGCCAGTCCATGCCGTTGACCAGCAGGATATCCAACCAGCCATCGGCGTCGTAGTCGAGAAACGCGCACCCCGATCCCAGCGTCTCGGGCAACAGCCGGCCACCGTAGGCGCCGTTGTTGTGCTGGAAGTCGATGCCGGCCGCGCCGGTGACGTTCGTCAGCCGGAAGCCCAGTGGCGGCGCCTGCGCCGCGGCGCCCGCTGGCCAGGCCGCCGCCAGTCCGGCGCCGGCGGTCCGCTCGATGAAGGCGCGCCGGTTCACGGCAGGGTGACCAGGCCGTGGTGGATCGCGTAGACGACCAGTTCCGCCGTCTTGTGGATGTCGAGCGCGCTCATGATGTTGGCGCGATGGACCGCGACCGTGTTGGCACTCAGCGCCAGTTTCCGGGCGATCTCGCGATTCGAGTGGCCGTCGCAGATCAGCTGCAGCACCTGGAGTTCACGCGGCGTCAGCCCGTGCGTGCGTTCGCCTTTCAGTGACGGCGGCCGCGACACCGCGGGGTCGAGCACGGTTTCCCCGGCGGCGACCCGATGCACCGCCGCCGCCAGGTCGAGGTCGAGCGCGCTCTTGAGGATATAGCCGCGCGCCCCGGCCTCCATCGCCTGGCGGACCAGCGTCTCCTCGGCGTGCATGCTGAGCATCAGGATGGCGATGCCCGGGGCGTGCTCGAGGATCCGGCGGGTCGCGATCAGCCCGCTGGTGCCCGGCATGGCGCAGTCCATGACGATGACCCGAGGCTGCAGCTCCGCCGCGAGCTGGATCGCCTGCTCGCCGCCGCTCGCCTCGCCGACGACGACGATCGACGGGTCGTCTTCGAGCAGACGCCGGAAACCGCGCCGCACCAGGCTGTGATCGTCGGCGAGCAGAACGGTGATCGTCTCGGCCATGTTCAGGGCGTGCCTTCCGCCGCCTCCAACGGTACCCTCAATCGCACCAGCGTGCCGCCGGTGGCCGGGACGAGGAATTCGATCGCTCCGCCCAGCAGTTCCGCCCGCTCCCGCATCGCGACGACGCCCAGTCCGCGCCCCGGAGTCGGACCGAGCCCCTTGCCATGATCTTCGACCTCCAGCTCGAGGATGCCGGCGTCCTGCGTCAGCCGCACCCAGGCGCGGTCGGCCCCCGAGTGGCGGGCGACGTTGTTGAGCGCTTCCTGCAGCACGCGGTAGACGTGAATCGCCGCCGTGCCGTTGACCGGCAGCGCCGGCCCGGCGCGCTGATAAGCGATGGTCAGGCCGACCTGTTTCTCGACGGTCGGCAGATACCATTCGATCGCGCTCTCCAGCCCGGTCTCGTCGAGGATCGACGGATGCAGCGCCTGTGACAGGCTGCGCACGTTGTCGAGCGTCGATTGCGCCAGTTCGCGGACCTCGCGCAGTTCGGCGCGCAGCGGCGATCCCTCCGGCGCGTGACGGCCGGCGCGCCCCAGCATCGCGCCCATCGCGGTCAGAATCTGCCCGAACTCATCGTGCAGCTCGCGCGAGATGTGATGGAGCGTCGACTCGCGGGCGGCGATCAGACGCTGCACCAGTTCGCCGCGCTGGGCGGACAGTGATCCGATCTCGGCGAACAGCCGGCGGTTGGATCGAATCAGGTAGAGGCTGGTCAGCACGATCGCGATCAGGACCGCCGACAGCAGCCAGTAGACCTGGCGCTGGACGCGATCGTAGATGTCCTGGACGCGCTGAGCGGTCTGCTCCTCGCTCCCGTTGTTCTCGACCAGCAGGCGGGCGACCGCCGTGCTGAGCGCCGCCTGGCGCGCCTGGAGCGACAGCCTGATCTGGACGCGCGCCTCGGCCTCCTGGCCGTTGCCGGCGAGCGCGAAGATGCGGTCGGCGGCATCCCAGAACTGCGCCAGTGACGTGGCGAGGTAGCGCTGCTGCTCCGGCGTCCGGCGCGCGACCGCCACTTCCTGCTCGCGCTTCAACGCGCTATCGAGCTCGGCGCGCAGGCGGTCGAACTGCGCCGACCAGGCGGTCAGCGGGTACGGCTCGTCGGCGTCCAGCATGTCGCGCATGGCCAGGCCGAGCGAGTTGAGATCGTTCTGGATGCGCAGCAGCTGGAGGGAGTCCTGCCGGTTGCGGTCCGCCAGCCCGCGCTGCAGCTCGCGCAGGCCGGTGATCTGGCTGGTGACGTAGAGGGAGTACGCTGTCACTGCCGCCAGGGTGATGATCAGCCCGAGCAGCAGTCCCCTGGTCGGGGATCGCGGGCGCGAGAGCGGCCGGGTCACACATCGGAGAATAGCGCGTGAACCTCCTTCTTTCCATTTTCGCCTCGGACATCATGCCGGTCTTCGTCGTCGCCGGGATTGGATTCATCCTCGCCCGCTACCTGCAGGCCAGCGTCAGGACGCTCGCCCACATCGTGTTCTACGCGCTGGTCCCGAGCCTGGTGTTCAGAATGCTGGTGACGTCGAAGCTGGTCGGCCCGCTGTTCGGCAAGATGGCGGTCCTGGCGCTGCTGGTGGCGGCGGGGATGGGGCTGATTGCCCGTCTGGTGGCGGTGCCGCTCCGTCTCAGCCGGCCCGAGTTGAGCGCGTTCCTGCTGGTGGTCATCTTCTCCAACGGCGGCAACTACGGGCTCCCGGTCGTCCTGTTCGCGTTCGGCCCGGAGGCGCTGTCCTACGCGACGGTCTACTTCGTGGTCGGGTCGCTGATGACGTATACGGTGGGTGTGTTCCTGGCCGCCTCGGGGCGCGGGAACGCCCGCCGCGCGCTGGCTGGCGTCGTCCGCGTGCCGGCGATCTACGGAGTCGCCGCGGCGGCGATGGTCATCGCGACCGGACGGGAACTCCCGCTCGTCGTGATGCGGCCGATCTCGCTGCTGAGCGACGCGGCGCTGCCGATGATGCTGCTGGTGCTCGGCATGCAGCTCGAGCGGGCGACCATCCCGGCCCGCCCGAAGGTGGTCTTCGTCGCGGTCGGTCTGTCGCTGGTCGTGGCGCCGCTGCTGGCGATCGGGCTGGCGTGGGGCTTGGGTCTGACCGGCACCGCGCGCCAGGCCGGAGTCGTCCTGGCGTCGATGCCGGTCGCCGTGGTCACCACGATCCTGGCGCTGGAGTTCGATGCGGCGCCGGCGTTCGTCACCAGCGCGGTGTTCCTGTCGACGCTGTTGAGCCCGTTTACGCTGACGCCGCTGATTGCCTACTTGGGCTAGAAAAGCCAAACGCCAAGGTTGGCAAAGCGCTTATTTACTTCTTCAGCTCGGCGTAAAGCTGTCCAACAAACCTCTCGCCCGTCGTCCCAGGCATCGGCACCTTGGTGTCGAAGTCGGCGGTCGGTTTCGAGGCGACCACTTCCTCGAGCGTCTTGCCCTGTTGCACCAGCGGCGCGACCTTGTCGCGGATCGCGATGATCATGGCGCGGTGCGCGGCGAGGCCGGCCTTGTCGGTGACCGTCCCGTGCCCGGGCACGACCTTGGTCGTCGGCTTGGCCAGATCGGCGGCGGCCTGCAGGCCGTCAATCATTCCCTTGAGCGATCCGCCGTTGGCGCGATCGATGTTCGGGTAGCCGGCGCTGCGGAAGTAGTCGCCCATCATCAGGACGTCCTGGCCGGGAAAGTAGACAAGGGTGTCGCCGTCGGTGTGCGCGGCGGGAATCGGGATCAGCTGGATCTCCTCGCCGTTCATGTAGACGGTGGTCTTCGAGGTGTAGGTCACCACGGGGAGGGCGGCCGCCGGGGCCGACGGAGGAGTGGTGCCGTTCGCGGCGGGCGCCGGCTTGACCAGCCGCGCCCGCAATTCCGGCCGCGCCAGGATGATCGCGCCCAGCTTGCCGAGGTTTTCGTTGCCGCCGGTGTGATCGCCGTGGACGTGGGTGTTGACCACGAACTTGATCGGGGTCGGCGAGATCTGCTTCACGGCCGCGACGATCTTGTCGGTCAGCGGCGCAAACTGGCTGTCGACGAGGAAGACGCCGTCGGGCCCGACCAGGGCGCCGATCGTGCCGCCCTGACCTTCGAGCGTGTAGAAGCTCGGACCGATCTTTGTCGCCTTGATTTCGACCTTGCTGAAGTCCTGCTGCTGGGCCGCCAGCGAGACGCCGCTGAGTACGACCGCCGCCAGCGCCATCCGGATCACACGGGTGATCGTTCGTTCCATCTTCGTCGCTCCTTGAAGTCCGGGATCTTAGCAGATGCCCGTGATCACCGCGCGAACAACGCCCAGCAGACCAGCGCGCCGACGACGCACATCCCCAGTCCCCAGAAGAGCAGCCGGTTGAACAGCGCGCGTGTGTCCTCGCCGGCCGGGGCGGCCGCAATGCACAGCGCGCCAATCGTCGAGAGCGGCGAGACGTCGACCAGATGGCCGCCGATGTTCATCGACGTCGCCAGGGCAAACGGGGCGACGCCGATCTGTGCGGCCAGGCCCGGCACCATCGGCAGGAACGCCGGCAGGACGACGCCGGACGTGCTGCTGTAGACCGACACGATGCCGGTCAGGAACGCCACCTCCGCCGTCGCCAGGTGCGGCGTGGCGAAGCGCGCGATCTGCGACACGATCAGGTCGATGCCCTCGGCCTTCTCGAGAACGGCAATCAGCACGGTGACGCCGCAGACCATCAGGATCACGTTCCACGGCATCTTCCGGACCGCCTCACGGTCGTCGCCGCCCTTCAGCAGGACCAGCACCACCGCTCCCGCGAACGCCGCCATGCCGACGTTCACCTTCAGGACGATGACGCTGAGTATCAGCAGGGTGATGATCGCCAGCGTCAGCCAGTGCTGCCGCTCGAACCGGCCGCCCTCGGCCGGCAGCGCCGCCGCGGCGGCGGATCCGCCGGACGTCGTGAACAGCTTCCAGCCGCCGAAGAGGAAATAGCCGCCGAAGGCGACCATCGCGTGGGCGGCGAGATTGTACAGGTAGGTCTGACCCTCGAAGCCCGGCATGCCGGTGCGGGCCATCAGCCCGGTGACGATGATGCCGGTCGGGGCGAAGGGGGAGAGGGAGCCGGCGTTGGCGCCGTTGCCCACCATGATCGCCATCAGGAAGCCGGGGATGGCCATCCGGCCGGCCGTGGCCATTGCCATCGGCGCCATGATCGCGGCGGTCGCGATGTTGCCCGGCCCGATCGAGGCCAGCGCCGCCGCCAGGACGAAGAACATGATCGGCACCACGCCGCGCCTGCCCCGGCACAACTGGACGGCGTGGTGTGCCAGCCGGTCGAGCGTCCCGTTGCCCTGCGCCAGCGTGAAGAGCAGCGTGACCCCGGCCAGCGTCAGGAACAGCTGACCGGGAAAGCCGTTCATGACGGTGTTGATCGGGATGCCGCCGAAGTAGACGCCGACGATCCAGGCCAGGGCGATGGCCAGGATGCCGACGTTGAGCGACGTCACGCAGCTGACGATGATGGCCAGCACCAGGGCGGCCACGGAGAGGGCGGCGACATTCATAGGGCGTCCGATCGCGTGACGGCTCGCGCGGCTATTCTCCGGTCCATCTGGGGGCGCGCTTCGACAGGAACGCCTCCACGCCTTCCCGGAAGTCGCTGCTGTTGTAACACATCGTGATGAGATCGTGATCTTCGCCGGCGGCGAGCCGCCGCCCGGCCAGGATGCGGCGGACCGTCTCCTTGGTGGCGCGGATGGTCAGCGGGGCGTGCCCCGCGATCCGCGCCGCGTACTCCTCGACCGCCTGTTCGATGGTGTCACCAGGCTCGAGCCGGGTCACCAGTCCATGGGCGTGCGCCTCGGTTCCGTCCATCAGCCGGCCGCTGAACAGCAGATCCTTCATCAGCGCCGGCCCCATCAGGTCGACCAGCCGGCTGCAGCTGGCGCCGGACAGGCAGTTGCCGAGCGTGCGCGCGATCGGAATGCCGAACCGCGAGTCTGGCGTCGCCACGCGCAGGTCGCACATCAGCGCGATCGCACAGCCGCCGCCGACCGCGAAGCCCTGGACCTGCGCGATCGTCGGCTTGGCGACGCGCTCGAGCCGATCGAGGATGGCGTCGATCCGCTGCTCGTAGGCGATCCCCGCGCCCGGGTCGCGAAAGGCCTCGAACTGCTTGATGTCGGTGCCGGCGATGAACGCCTTGCCGCCGGCGCCGCGCAGCACCCAGACCCGGATCGCCGGGTCGTCGTCGACCCGATCGCAGGCGTCGACCAGCGCCTGGTACATCTCCCAGGTCATCGCATTCCGCGCCTCGGGGCGATTGAAGGTAAGCGTCGCGATCGGGCCGCGGGTTTCAAAGATCGTCTGCTGGCTGGACAAGAAATCCTCCGTCGGATAGAAAAATGCGGAATGCAGAATGCGATAAAAAATGCGGAATGCCGAATGCAAAGTGCAGAATAGGCTGACGCTCAACGCCGGAACAGTCCCCCATGCCGCCCCGCGCCCTCGAAGGTCTTCGCGTTCTCGATGTCACGCAGTTCGTTGCCGGGCCCTTCTGCGGTGTCATCCTCGCCGACCTCGGCGCCGACGTCATCAAGGTCGAGTCGCCCGCCGGCGAGTCGACCAGACGGATGGTCGGAGCGGTCGGGACCGAGAGCGCCGCCTTCAACGCCGTCAATCGCGGCAAGCGCAGTCTCGTGTTGAACCTCAAGTCGATCGCCGGCCAGCGCGCGTTCGCCCGGATGGCGCGATCGACCGACATCGTAATCGAGAACTATCGGCCCGGGGTGATGCGCTCGTTCGGCCTCGACTACCCGGCCCTGGCCGCCGGCAATCCCGGATTGATCTACGCGTCGATCTCCGGCTACGGACAGACCGGTCCCGATCGCCTGAAAGGCGGCTTCGATCTGATTGCGCAGGGCGTCTCCGGGATCATGTCGACGACCGGCGAGCCCGGCGGCGCGCCGGTCAAGGTCGGTCTGCCCGTAACCGATCTGGGCGCCGCGTTGTTTGCCTTGACCGGCATTCTCGCCGCCCTGCAGTATCGCCATCGTACCGGACGCGGGCAGCAGGTCGACACGTCGTTGATCGAGGCGGGAGTGGCGCTGTCGGTCTGGGAGGCCACGGAATACTTCGCCGGCCGCGGCGCGCCGCAGCCGATGGGGTCGGCCCACCGGATGACCGCACCCTACCAGGCGATCCGGTGCGCCGACGGCTACGTGACGATCGGCGCCAACACCGATCGGCTGTTCCAGCGTCTTGCCGGCGCGCTCGGGCACCCGGAGTGGGGGGAGTCGGCCGAGTTCGCCGACAACGCCAGCCGGATGCGCAACCGGCCGAGGCTGGCCGCCCTGATTGAAGAGGTGACCGCCGCGCAGCCGCGCCGGCATTGGCTCGACGCGTTCGAAGCGCGCGAGATCCCGTGCGGCCCGATCAACGACTACGAGCAGGTGTTCGCCGACCCGCAGATCGCCGCGCGCGGGATGGTGCAGACCACGGAGCACCCCGTGCTCGGCCGTCTGCGCACGCTCGGATCACCGATCAAATTGAGCGAGACGCCGGCCGATGCCACGCGCCGCGCCCCGCTGCTCGGCGAACATACCGGCGAAGTGCTGGCGGAGTTCGGGTTTTCCGAGAGTGAAATTGCCGAGTTGCTTGCCGATGGCGGGCCGTGACCGGTTCCCGCTCGAGCCCCAGCCACGGTCCGACCAGAAAGCTGTCGAAAAATCAGCAGGCCTGACCAGCCTTCGCCAAAGGCTGCGGCGGTCCGCCGAAGCGCGTGCACCTGAACACCCGCGCGAAGGCGGGAGGCCTGCACTACGACTGAATGTCCCATCACGGTCCGGCTGAAGCCGGACACTACGTACGACACCCATCCTTGTCATGGAGAAATGACTGCAGGCGGATCGTTGGTGATTCTGTCCGTACGTAGTGTCCGCCTTCAGGCGGACCGTGATCCGCTCGTCATCGCCATCTGCAGGACCTCCGCGACGTGCATCGCGCGGCGGCCGGTCGCCTGCTGGATCTGCTCGCGGCAACTGAAGCCGTCGGTCACGATCATCGTCTCGGCCGCGGCGGCGCGCACAGCGGGCAGCAGCACCCGCTCGCCGATCGCCTGCGACACCGCGTATTTCCCGGCCTCGAAACCGAAGGCACCGGCCATCCCGCAGCAGCCCGAATCGGGTTGCTGCAGCTCCAGCCCCATGCGGCGCAGCAGCGACTCCTCGTCGCCCATCTTCATGATCGCCTTCTGATGGCAATGCCCGTGCAGCAGGACCTTCCTGTCGAGACGCGGCGGCTGATAGCCGGGCACCTTGGACTGAAGGAACTCCGGCAGCAGCATCGTCTGCGCCCGTAGCCGGGCCGCTCGCGGATCGGCCGGAAACAGGTTGCGCAGCTCGTCGCGAAACACCGACGCGCAACTCGGCTCGAGGACGATCAACGGAACCCCGGCGTCGATCTGTTCGCCGAGCTCGTCGAGGATCGACCGCAGGTACTGTTTGGCCTGGTCGAGCAGGCCAAAGTCGTAGAGCGGGCGCCCGCAGCACAGCCGGCGCGCGGCGACGACGACCTCGCAGCCGGCGTCCTGCAGCACCGACAGCGCCGCCTGGCTGGTCTCCGGACGCAGGTAATTGTTGAAGGTGTCGACCCACAGGATGACCTGTGGACGGCCTGCGGCGGCGGCTGGCCGCCCGCCGGAGGGGGCCGATTTTCCCACCGTCCGGATCCCGCCGCGGCGCGCCCACTGCCGGAAGGTGGTCGAGGCGACTCGCGGCAGCTGCCGCTGCGGCGCCAGGTCCAATGCCCGCTGGATGATACGGCTGATCCCGGGCGCGCGCGACAGGGCGTTGGCCAGTCCCGGCGCCAGTGCCGCCAGACGCAGCCAGCGATCGACCATGCCGAACGCGTAGGCATGCAGCGGACGACGATGGCCCTCGTAGTAGTGCGACAGGAACTCGGCGCGGTAGGTCGCGATGTCGACGTTGGTCGGGCACTCGGACTTGCAGGCCTTGCAGGACAGGCACAGGTCGAGGGCGCGCTTGACGTGCTCATCCTGCCACCCGTCCTGGACCACCTCGCCCTGCAGGAGCTCGAACAGCATGTGGGCGCGGCCGCGGGTGCTGTGCTCTTCCTCGAGCGTCACCATGTAGCTCGGGCACATCGAGCCGCTATCGTGCTTGCGGCACTCACCCAGGCCGACGCAGCGCAGGGTGGCTGTGGCCAGCGATCCGCCGTCTTCGGGAAACTGGAAGTGCGTCCGCGGCTGACGCGGCGCATAGTCGGCGCCCAGCCGCAGATTCTCCGTCGGCAGGTAGGCGTCGATCAGCTTGTGGGGATTGAGCCGGTTGCCGGGATCCCAGACCGCCTTGAACTGGCGGAACGCGGCCATCAGCTCAGGGCCGAACATCTTGGGCAGCAGCGCGCCGCGCGACTGGCCGTCGCCATGCTCGCCCGAGAGCGAGCCGCCGTAACTGACGACGAGGTCGGCCGCCCGTTCGACGAACTCGCCGTACTTCCGGATCCCTTCCTCGGTGAACAGGTCGAAGCTGACCCGCATGTGGATGCAGCCGTGGCCGAAGTGTCCGTAGAACGCCGTCCGATAGTCGTACTCGTCGAGCAGGGCCCGCAGCTCCCGCAGATAGGCGCCGAGCTTTTCCGGCGCCACCGCCGCATCGTCCCAGCCTTCCCACTCGAGCGGCGCGCCCGGGGCCGCCGCCGCGGCGCGTGGTCCGGACTCGCGGATCTTCCACATCGCGCGCGCTTCACCCGGCGAATACAACCGCGTCGTCGGCGCGCCGGCCACCTGCTGCATGTGGGCGATGAACCGCGCCGCCGTCGCCTGCGCGTCGGCGGCATTGTCGAAGCCGAACTCGACCAGCAGCACGCCGCGGCCGTCCGGGATCAGATCGAGATTCGGCACGCCCTTCTTGTGCAGTCCGTCGATGATGTTGCCTTCGAAGCCCTCGAGGCCGATCGGCTGGAACGCCAGGATCTCGGGCACGTGATCGGCGGCGGCAAAGGCATCGGCATAACCGAGTCCGACCAGCGATCGGTGCTGGGGACTCGGGATCAGGGTGACCTTGGCTTCAAGGATGATCGCGCACGTCCCTTCCGTGCCGACCAGCGCGCGGGCGACGTTGAACGGCCCGCCGGGGAGCAGTTCGTCGAGGTTGTAGCCGGAGACCCGCCGGGGAATCCTGGGGAAGCGGGCGGTGATCTGTTCCGCGTATCGATCGCGGATCGCGGTCAGGCCGGCGTAGATCTCGGCGCGCCGTCCGCCCGCGCCGGCGATCGCCGCGAGATCGCTCTCGCTGGTGGCGCCGACGGTGAGGCGGGTGCCGTCATAGAGCAGGATCTGCAGCTCTTCGACATTGTCGACCGTCTTGCCGGCGAGCAGGGAGTGCGTGCCGCACGAGTTGTTGCCGATCATCCCGCCAAGCGTGCACCGGCTGTGCGTCGACGGATCCGGCCCGAACGTCAGCTGGTGCGCCTCAGCGGCATTGCGCAGGGAATCGAGCACCACGCCCGGCTGCACGCGCGCGAAGCGGCCGGCCGGATCGATCTCGAGGATCCGGTTCATGTACTTCGTGAAGTCGAACACCACGGCGACGTTGCAGCATTGGCCGGCCAGGCTGGTGCCGGCGCCCCGCGCCAGGACCGGCGCGTCGTACTTCCGGCACGCCGCCACGGCGGCGACCACATCGTCGGCATCGCAGGGGACGACCAGACCGATGGGAATCTGGCGGTAGTTCGAGCCGTCGGTGGCGTACATCGCGCGGCTG
This sequence comes from Acidobacteriota bacterium, assembly GCA_039931615.1. Taxonomy (GTDB): domain Bacteria; phylum Acidobacteriota; class Vicinamibacteria; order Vicinamibacterales; family CAVVIG01; genus JAHFUI01. Next base: position 18,853 of record JBDTRR010000024.1, on the reverse strand, counting down.
CCGCGATCGAAGCGTACCTCGCCGCGGACGACGCGTTTCAGCTCCCGCTCGAGATCCGCAGCCTGGGCAAATGAATCAACCGGCTTGGCGTGTGAGCTGAGCGGAAGGGGAGCGATCGTCGTATTCAAACTGTCCTACGTCACCGAGGCGACGCGCGCGGCCGGCTGATTGGCGAGCGCGAGCGAGTCGAGCGCGGCCATCACACCGCCGGGACGGTAGGGGACGCCGGCAATCCGCAGGCCCATCTCGATGCCACTGAGGGTTCCCGCCAGCATCAGATCGTTGAAGCTGCCGAGGTGACCGATCCGGACCACCTTGCCGGCGAGCCGGGACAGGCCCGTACCCAGCGACATGTCGAAATGATCGAGGATCACCGATCGCAGCTGATCGGAGTTGTGTCCCTCGGGCATGAAGAACGCCGTCATCGAGCTCGAATACTCGCGTGGATCCTCGCAGACCACCTCGAGACCCCACCCCCGGACGGCGGCCCGGGCCGCTTCCGCGTGGCGATCGTGGCGCCTGAAGACGTTGGCCAGCCCTTCCTCCTGGATCATCAGCAGCGCTTCGCGCAGCGCGTAGAGCAGGTTGGTGGCCGGGGTGTAGGGGAAGAAGCCGGCGCGGTTCTGCGCCAGCATGTCCTGCCAGTCGAAGTAGCTCCGGGGCAGCTTGGCAGTCCGGCCGGCCGCCAATGCCTTCTCGGAAACGGCGTTGAAGCCGAGACCGGGCGGCAGCATCAAGCCTTTCTGCGAACCGGTGACCGTGACGTCAACCTGCCACTCGTCGTGCCGATAGTCGATCGAGGCCAGCGACGACACCGCGTCGACGATCAGCAGCGCGGGATGCGCCAACCCGTTCATGACCCGCCGCAGATCGGCGAGCCGGCTGGTCACACCGGTCGAGGTCTCGTTGTGGACGACGACGACTGCCTTGACGGCATGCTGGGCGTCGTTGCGAAGCGCTTCCTCGAGATCGAGATCGGACGCACCGCTGCGCCAGTTGCCGGTCAGATAGTTGACGTCGAGACCCAGCCGCTCGGCCACCTGGCGCCAGACCTGCGAGAAATGCCCGGTCTCGAAGATCAGCACGCGGTCGCCCGGCGACAGTGTGTTGACCAGCGCCGCTTCGGCGGCGCCGGTGCCGGAAGACGGAAAGATGATGACCGGACCGCTGGTCTGGAAGACGGCACGCAGTGCGTGCAGGACCTCCATTGTCAGCGCGGCGAACTCCGGTCCGCGGTGATCGATGACCGGTTGGTCCATCGCCCGGAGGATCCGATCCGGAACGTTGGTGGGACCTGGAATCTGGAGGAAGTGCCGACCCGTATGCAGCATGATACCGAGGAGTTTACCCTACAGCGCCGGGCCGCTGTACCGTATTGCCTGTGCGAAAAAAAAGGGGTCGGGAGTCTTTTCCGGCGCTGGTCCTGCGAAAAAGACTCCCGACCCCTTTTTTTCGGACTCAGGCAGTCGCGGGCCCGGGAGGCAGGCGGAGCAGGCTGCGGATCTGCGACCACAACGCATTCGGCTCGCACGGCTTGGTGAGGTAAGCGTCGCAGCCGGCCTGGAAAGCCGTTTCTCGCGACAGCGGCACCGCCGAGACCGCGATGATCGGAATCGCACGCGTCCAGCTCGATTGCCGTAGACGGCGAATCGCTTCCCACCCGTCGAGCCTGGGCATCGCCAGATCCATCACGATCACGTCCGGCCCCAGCTCGTCAGCCTTGTCGAGCGCGGCCCGGCCGTCGCTCGCCACGAAGACAGTACAACCGACCGCCCTCAGGTAAATCGAGAAGATCGACCGCGCATCGAAATCGTCGTCCACCACCAGCACGACCGGTTTTTCAGCTGCGGCATCCAGGTCCGGGGCACGAGGTGCGATACGGCGATTCACGACATTCAAACCACTGCGTTGTATGCGGGTGCGACGCAGAACGTGCATCCGACCGCTCAGTCAACGGTGGTTGAGCAATAACGATACCGGCAGCATTCAGCCGGGTGTGACGGTCGTCAGCACCGCCGCGATCTGCTCCAGGGCCCAGTCGACCTGGTCGTCGGTGATGCAGTAGGGCGGCATGAAGTACACAACGTTGCCGAGCGGACGAAGCAACAGGTTCCGCTCGAGAAACCGCGCGGACAGCCGCGGTCCGATGCCGTCGAGATAGCCGTCGGCCCGGCGCGTGGCCTTGTCGGCGACCAGCTCGACGATGCCGACGCCGCCGATGACGCGGACGTTTCCCACGCTCGGCAGCCCGGCGAGCCTCGAGAGGCCGTCCCTGAGCCTGGTTTCCAGCCGGCCGATCCGCGCCAACACGTCGTACTCCCGGAAGAGGTCGAGGCTGGCCAGGGCGACGCTGCAGGCCAGCGGGTTCGCGGTGAAGGAATGGCCATGAAAAAAGGTCTTCGCCCGATCGTCGCTGAGGAACGCCTCGAACACGGCGTCGGTCGCGACGGTGGCGCCGAGCGGCAGGTAGCCCGCGGTGATCGCCTTCGACAGACAGATGATGTCAGGCGAGACCGCGGCATGCTCACACGCGAACATGCGGCCGGTCCGGCCGAATCCGGTCAGCACTTCATCGGCAATCATCAGCGTGCCGTAGCGGTCGCACAGCCGACGCACGCCGGCAAGAAACTCGCTTGGCCAGACAATCATCCCGCCGGCGGCCTGCAGCATCGGTTCGACGAGTACCGCAGCAGCCGTGGGGCCGGCCTCCTGCAACGCCGTTTCGAGGCCGGCCAGGCAATCGATCCGGCAGCTGGCGCGCTCGAGCCCGACCGGGCAGCGATAACAGTAGGGCGCGTCGGCGCGCCTGACCTGGAACAGCAGCGGCCGGAACGCGTCGGTGAACACCGACTCCTCGCTGACCGACATCGCGCCGACCGTGTCCCCGTGGTAGGCGTAGTGCAGGGTGATGAAGGTGCCGCGCTCCGGCTGACCGCGATTCCGCCAGTACTGGTGGGCGAGCTTGAGGGCGACCTCGACCGCCGTCGATCCATTGTCCGAGTAGAACACCCGGGTCAGTCCGCCCGGCAACAGATCGATCAGGCGCTCCGCCAGTTCCACGGCCGGACGATGCGTGCAGCCGGCGAACACGACGTGCTCGAGCTGGGCCGCCTGATCGAGCAGCGCCTGGTTCAGCCTGGGATGGGCATGGCCGTGGATGTTGACCCACCACGACGAGATGCCGTCGAGCAGCCGCCGGCCGTCCTCGGTGTAGAGATAGACCCCCTCGCCCCTGGCGATCGGCAGCGGCGCGGGCGCGGTCTGCATCTGCGTGTAGGGATGCCAGAGGTGCGCCCGGTCGCGATCGATCAGCGAGCCGCCGGGCATCATCGCAGCCATTGGAGCAGCAGGCCGTCGCGGTCGATCCCGGTTGCCGCCCAGCCGGCCACCGCCGCGGTATCGAGGGGGGTGAAGTAAGGCATCTCGCCGATGACCGTGACATCGCCGTATTTTTCGATCGCGTCCCGGTTCTCCCCGTTCCGGTCGCCGACCATGACGACGCCGGCCACGTGCAGGGCCCGTTGGCGCAACGCCTGCAGGGTCAGCAGGGTGTGATTGATCGTCCCGAGAGCGGTCCGTGCCACGACGACCACCGGCAGGTCCAGCGCGCTCATGACGTCGGCCATCGTCTCGGTTTCGTTGATCGGTACCAGCACGCCGCCGGCGCCTTCGACAATCCACTGGGTGGTCCCGCTGGCCGGGCCGGGACTCCCGGCCGGCGCATCCGGCGGCAGGTGGTTCAGCGGCGCGAGGACGGACGGCATGGAGATCGTCGTGCCATGCCATCGTGCGGCAAGGTGCGGGGAGACCGGCCGCGGCAAACGGATCCCCATCGTTTCGCGCTCGCCGGCGCGGCAGCCGCCCAGCCGCTCGACATCAGCCGTGTCGTCGTCGTGCTCGATGCCGGTCTGGATCGGCTTCCAGTAGCGGAGCGCCGCGGACGCCCGGTAGCGGTGCATCAACGCGGCTGAGACGACGGTCTTGCCGACGCCCGTGTCGGTGCCGGTGACGAAGAGACCGCGGATGCGCACAGGCTGTTAGGGTAGTCCTTTTGCGTTCGCCGGTATAATCCGCTCGAATCCGCCGCACGGGATGTGACCATGACTGTTCGACTGACACTCGCGCTGGTCTGCGCACTCGCCATACCGCGCGCGGCGGCGGCGCAGTGGCTCCACTATCCGACTCCGGGAATCCCCCGGCTGTCGAGCGGCAAACCGAATCTCGCGGCGCCGGCGCCGCGCACCGGCGATCGGCGGCCGGACTTCTCGGGCATCTGGGTGCTCCATGGAGACTGCCCGTCATCGGGCTGCGCCGATTATCCGGCCGCGCCGGAATTCATCAATCTCGGCGCGAAGCTGCCGGGCGGGTTGCCCTATCAGCCGTGGGCGGCGGCATTGGTCGAGCAGCGCTCCGCCGAGCTGGGCCGGGACGATCCGGTGGCCGCGTGCCGTCCGGCCGGAGCCGTGCGCATCCTGACGTTTCCACCGCCCCGCAAGATCATCCAGCTGCCCGGCCTGCTCCTGATCCTCTCGGAGCGCGATGTCACCTATCGGCAGATCTTCCTCGACGGACGGCCGCTGCCAAGCGATCCGGAGCCATCCTGGAACGGGTATTCCGTCGGCGCGTGGGAGGGCGACACCCTGGTGGTGCGAACCACGGGGCTGCGCGACGGCGCCTGGCTCGACCGGAACGGCAGTCCCCTGAGCGATGCCGCGACGCTGACCGAGCGATTCCGGCGGGTGAACTACGGCAACCTCCAGGTCGCCCTGACGGTGGACGATCCGAAGGCCTACCTCCGGCCGTGGACCGTGACGCTGAATCAGACGCTTTTTCCCGACACCGAGTTGCTCGATTACCACTGTCTCGACAACGAGAAGGATCTGGTGCACGCGGTCGGCAAGTAACGGTCCTGAGCCACGAAAACACGAAAGCACGAAAAAGACCATGGGTACGTGGGATCCGGCTTCAGCCGGATTTGACCCATGGTCCGACTGAAGTCGGACGCCAGGGAGGATTCTGGAACGCGAGATTTCACACGCTCTAAATCCGGACCCCGCGCACAGATAAAGGATCGCAGGGAAGTTCGTGTTGTCGTGATTTCGTGGCGTCTTCGTCAGCCGCTGATTTCGGCGTGTGCTGCCAGTCCCAGGGCGGTGGCGAAGCTGTCGATGATCTCGTCGGCCAAACCGACGTTCACGGTGAGGCGCAGGCGCGCGGTCCCCGCCGGCACACTGGGCGGCCGGATGGCGCGGACGTCGAATCCCTGCGTCTGCATGGCCGTCGCGACCTGGATGGCCCGCTCATTCGCGCCGAGCAGGACCGGAATGATCTGGGAAGTACCGGGTGGAACCGAGAGTCCCGCCTCGATCAGCCGGGTGCGGAGGCGAGCCGACAACCGAAGCAACGTGGCGCGCCGCTCCGGCTCGCCGGAGACGATTTCCAGGCTGGCCTCGAGCGCGCCGGCGACGGCCGGGGGCGCTGCGGTTGAAAAAATGAACGGGCGCGCGCGCTGGACGAGATGATCGATCGCCCACGCCGGTCCGGCGACGAAGGCGCCGCTCACGCCGAGCGCCTTGCCGGCCGTGTTGACGGACACGAAGACGTCTCGGTCGATGCCGGACGCCTCGATCAGCCCGCTGCCGTCGGCGCCGAACACCCCGACGGCGTGCGCCTCGTCGACGATCAGCGCCGCCCCCATTGCACGGCATAGCGTCGCGTAACCGGACAGCGGGGCGATATCGCCGTCCATGCTGTAGAGCGATTCGACGACGACGAATGCCTGGCCGTCGCCGCGATGCTGGTCGAGCAGGCGGCCGAGCGCCTCGACGTCGCTGTGCGGGAACACGACGCGCCGCGCCGCCGACAGACGGATGCCGTCAATCAGGCTCGCGTGGTTGCGCTCGTCGGACAGGATGACGTCGCCCGCCTCCGGAAATACCGTCAGGACGGCGATGTTCGCGAGATAGCCCGAGGAGAAGTAGAGCGACCGCGCGGTCCGTTTGAACGCGGCGAACCGGTGCTCGAGCCCGGAGAAGGCCTCGCGCTCGCCGCGGAGCAGCCGCGAGCCGGTGCTGCCGACCCCGCCGCGGCGGACGGCCTCAATCAGCCGAGCTGCGAGTGCCGGATGCCCCGCCAGGGCCAGGTAATCGTTCGAGCAGAGGTCGATGCCGTGGGGGGGAAGCAGGGCGCGCCGCAGGCCGGCGTCTGCCAGTGCGCGGCCCCGGGCGGCGACCCGTTGTTCGAGTGAGGTATTGACGGCCACGTAAGGGAAGAGAAACCAGCCGGACCATGCTAACCTAAAGGCACCATGAAGACGCGACGGTGGGGGTCCGCGATCGCCGTTCTGCTCGCCCTGGCGGCGGTCTCCGGGGCCTGTAGCAGTTCTCCCGCGCCGGGTGACGATCCGTTGAGCGAGATGCCGGCCGGAGAGAAGGTCACGCTGCGCTTCTTTCGCGATCCGGCCGCGGTGCAACCGATCACGCTGACCGATCTGGATGGCCGCTCGCTCTCCTCCGCCGATTGGCGGGGCAAGGTGACGATCGTCAATTTCTGGGCGACCTGGTGCCCGCCGTGCCGGGCCGAGATCCCCGATCTGGTCGCCCTGCAGAAGAAATACGGCGACAAGCTGCAGATCATCGGTGTGTCGCAGGATGAAGGCCCGGTCGAACCGGTCAGGCGCTTCGCGGAAGAGCATCAGATCAACTATCCGATCGTGATGATGACGCCCGACCTCGAGCGCGTCTTCTCCGGCATCCGGGCGCTACCGACCTCGTTCGTCCTGGATCGCGAAGTCCGGGTTGTCCAGCGGCACGTCGGCATGCTCAACGCGGTGATCACCGAGCAGGAAACGCGATCGCTGGCCGGTCTGCCGGTGAACGCGTCAATCGAGCAGATCGACCGCGGCCAGCCGGCCCGCCTCGAGAACGCCGCCCAGGCGACCGAGATTCCCGGCGTCGACCTCGCGCACCTCACGCCGGCGAAGCGGACGGCGGCCCTTCTGAAGCTGAACACCGATCCGTGCACGTGCGGCTGCGAGAACACGCTCGCGAAATGCCGCATCGACGATCCCAAGTGCACGACCAGCCTGCCGTTGGCGCAAAAAGTCGTTCAGGACATCGCCGCCCAGTAACTGGCAGACTTCATGCAACAGCAGGCGGCGGGAGGCAACGCCGCAGAGTGAGGTCGGCTCACACTGGCCGTTGCGATTGGCTCATGATCGGACTGGTAGGCGACCTGGTGGTGCGCGCGTTGGGTGTCGCAGCCAGCATGGCAGTCGGCTTCCTCGTGCTCGCCGAACTGTTGTCCCTTCAGTAGGGCAGGCACCGGCGCGGCACCATTGTGAATTGTCAGTCGTGAACTGACTCACCATCCCACCGCCTGCCCCTTGGTCTGCTCATCCAGCCACTGCTTGAGCGGCGCGAAGTAATCAAGGATCGCCGTCGCGTCCATCACTCTGGACCCAGTCAGCGTTTCGAGCGCGTCCGGCCACGGCCGCGACTGTCCCATCGCCAACATCGCGTTCAACCGTTTCCCGGCCTCCTTGCTCTCGTAAATCGAACAGCGATGCAGCGGCGTCGTGCAGCCGGCCGCTTTCGACAGGGCGCGGTGAAACTGAAACTGGAGGATGTCCGCCAGGAAGTACCTGGTGTAGGGCGTGTTGTCGGGAACGTGATACTTGGCCCCGGGGTCGAAGAACTGCTCGCCGCGCGCAGACGAAGGAGCGACTCCCTGGTATTTCAAGCGCAGCTCCCACCACGCCCGGTTGTAGGATTCCGGCGTCACCTCTCCGGCGAACACCTTCCACCGCCACTGGTCGATCAGCAGTCCGAAGGGAAGAAACGCGATCTTCTCCAGGGCGCGTGACATCAGCAGTCCGATGTCGCGCGAGGCGTCCGTCGCCTTGTCGAGCAGTCCGATCTTCACCAGATACTCGGGCGTCACCGAAAGCGCAATGGTGTCGCCGATCGCTTCGTGGAAGCCGTCGTTGGCGCTGTCGCGGACGATTACCGGCAGGTCCTGGTACGCCCGCTGATAGAAGTTGTGGCCGAGCTCGTGGTGAATCGTGGTGAAGTCTTCTTCGGTCTGCTGGATGCACATCTTGATGCGGAGATCTTCCTTGAGATCGATGTCCCAGGCACTGGCGTGGCAGACCACTTCCCGATCGCGCGGCCGGACGAACAGGGATCGCTCCCAGAACGTCGGCGGAAGCTTGGGGAAATCGATCGAAGTGTAGAACCTCTCGCCGGTGCGGACCATCTCCAGCGGCGTGATGTTCCGCCGCTTGAGAATCTCAGTCAGCGAGAAGCCGGCGCCGGCGTTGGCGGGCGCGACCAGCGGATCGATGTTCGACCAGTCCTGCGCCCAGATGTTGCCAAGCAGGTGGGCCGGAATCGGCCCGGCCGCCGGCACGACCTCCCCGTACTTCTGGCGCAGCTTCATCCGGACGTACGCGTGCAGCTCCTGGTAGAGCGGCCGCACCTGATCCCACAGTCGATCGAGCTCCTTGATGAAATCGTCGGGCGGCATGTCGTACTTCGCCCGCCACATCGCGCCCGTGTCGGTAAAGCCAAGCTCCCGCGCCCCCTTGTTCGACAGCTCGACGAAGCGCGCGTAGTCGCTCCGCATCGGCGGCGCGATGGTGTGCCACCCTTCCCACACCTCGCGCAGCCGCTTTTCGTCCCGGACGGTCGCCATCACCTTGGTGATGTCGTCGATGTTCAGGCAGGTGTCCGGCTTGTCGGGGTCGGCGCACCATCGTCCCTTGCCGTAGGTGGCATTGAGCCGCGCCGCGATCCGGGTCAACTCTTCGGCTTCGCCGGGATTGGCCGGCGTCGCCATGACCAGCGACAGCTTCAGGAGATTGAGTTGACGACGCTGATCCGGCGGGACTTCGACCGTGTCGAAGCGGGTGGCGTCCTTGGCGAACCGCGCCACCGCATCGATGTAGTCCTGGTTGGTCCGGGCGTTGAGCGCCTCGGTGTCGTCGGTGATATAGGTCTGCTGCACCCACCCGGCCTGGCTCTGCGCCACGCCGAGCCGGACGATGGTGGCGCTGACGGTGTCCAGGAACGCTTTGGCATCCGCCGCGGTCGGCGGCGCTGTGGCGGATCCACCGGCCGGCGCGCCGCGTCCACACGCGATTGAGGACGCCAGCACCAGTGACAGCACGAAGATGGTGCGCATGCCGGACGATAACACGGAGCCGCCGATCCGAACCACCCGAGGACGCAGAGCGCGCGGAGGACGCAGATGCTCGACGAGGGACCAGGGACCAAGGACCAGGGACGACCAAGGACCAAGCACCAAGGACGACCAGGGACCAGGGACGGACCAAGCACCAAGGACCAAGCACCAAGGACCGAGGACCGAGGGACCAAACCTCACCAACGTCCAGCCTCGCTCCCGGTCCCTGGAAATCATGGTACGGTTGGTCCCACATGCGGATCGGCATCGATCTCGGCGGCACCAAGATCGAAGGGGTGATGCTCGACCATGATGGCGGGGTGCGTCAGCGCACACGGATCGCGGCGCCGCGCGGCGATTATCAGCAGACCATCAACGCCATCGTCGGGCTCGTCCGCGAGTTGGAGCGATCGGCCGGCACGACGGCCAGCGTCGGCATCGGCATTCCGGGCGTCATTTCGCCGGCGAGCGGTCTGGTGAAGAACGCGAACTCGACGTGGCTGATTGGCCACCCGCTCGCCGATGACCTGCCGGCGGCGCTGGGTCGGCCGGTCCGGTTCGCCAACGATGCGAACTGCTTCGCCTTGTCCGAGGCGACCGACGGCGCGGCGGCCGGCGCGCGCGTGGTCTTCGGAGTCATCCTCGGCACCGGCGTCGGCGGCGGCATCGTCGTCGACCGGCGGGTCTGGGTCGGGTCCAACGCCATCGCCGGCGAGTGGGGACACAATCCGCTCCCGGCGCCGGTCGACGCGGAGCGGCCGGGGCGGCTTTGCTATTGCGGCCGCCGCGGCTGCATCGAGACGTTCCTGTCCGGACCTGGTCTGGCTGCTGATGCCGCCTCCGGTGGCGGCGCCGGCGGCGACGCCCGGGAGATCGCAAGGCGCGCAGCGCTGGATGAGCCCGCTGCGGTCGCGTCCCTGACGCGCTACGAAGACCGCCTGGCCCGCGCCCTCGCCAGCGTTGTCAACCTGCTCGACCCCGACGTCATCGTCCTGGGCGGCGGGTTGTCGAATCTCGATCGCCTGTACACCAACGTTCCCGACCGGTGGGGCGCGTACGTCTTCTCCGACCGCGTCAACACGCGGTTGGTGCGAGCGGCGCACGGCGACTCCAGCGGCGTACGCGGCGCGGCATGGCTGTGGGAGTAGGACGGTAGCGGAGACGCCACTCAAACGCGTCCCGAAGGCCGGTCAGGACCCGCCACGGCAGGCCTGAAGGCCTGCACTACGACTGAACCTCTATCCACGATCCGACCGAGCCGACCCGACCCACCGTGGTTGCCGTCGTGCAGACCTTCAGGTCTGCCGTAGTCAGCTGCTGAGCCAACCGTTGGTTCGTCGTTTGCACCTGTTTCAGTGCGGCAGTCGAGACAAGCCCGGCTGTCGATACTCAACCACAGGAACCAGATCCATGAAATCTACGATGATTGGCCTTGTCTGCGGCCTTGCCCTCGTTGCTGGCGCGGCGTCGGCCAGCCCGGCCCTGCCGCAATCGGCCACAGTCAAGACCTCGGACCTTACGCTGATCGAACAGATCGAGGCGCGCGTTCATCAGGACGCGGCGCTCAAGAAGCACGATGTCAAGGTCACCGTCGACGCTGGCGTCGCAACTCTCACGGGCACCGTCGAGAACAGCGACCAGAAATCGCGCGCCGCGCAACTCGCCCGCGTCAAGGGTGTCACCCGCGTGGACAACCGCCTGGTGGTCGACCGCACGGCCGGCGACGCTGTCGCGGTCGGGACGAAGGGGACACTCGCGGAGTCCAAGGAGGCCGCCAAGGAAGCTGGCGGGTCGGCCAGGGAAGCGGCCAAGGAGGCTGGCGAGGCGGCGAAGGCAGCCGGCACGGCCGTCAAGGAAGTGACAAAGGAGGCCGGTGAAAAAGCCAAGGACGGTGCTGTCAACATCGGCGAGAAGACCGTCGACGGTGTCGTGACGGCCGCGGAAAAGACCAAGGAAGGCGCCGTCGTCGTCGGGGAGAAGACCAGGGACGGTGCCGTCGTCGTCGGAGAGAAGACCAAGGAAGGCGTCAGCAAGGTCAGCTCGGAGCTCTCCGATGCGTTTATCCTCACGAAGGTGAAGTCACAGTTCGTCGGTGAAGACGTCCTGAAGGGCAGCGACATCAACGTCGACTGCGATCAGCGCATCGTCAGGCTGCGCGGCACGGTACCGACCGCCGCCGCTCGCGCCCGCGCCATGGAAATCGCCCGACGCACCGACGGCGTGCAACGCGTCATCGATGATCTGACCATCGCCCCGAAGCAGTAACCGCATGATCAAACTGCTGTTCAGCTCGCTGCTGCTGGGGGCCGCCGTTCAGGCGGCGGACCTCCCGGTTGCCGCGAGCCATCTCGTCACTGGTCCGGAGAGTCAGGTCGAATTGACCAACACCGGAACCCAGCCGGTTAACGCCTGGAGCCTGGCGATCACCACGGCGCTTGGTGAGGGCCGCACCCGCCAATCGATCCTGACGGTCGACGCGTATTTGAGCGAGGCGACCAGGGACGTGGCCGGTTTCCCTGAGCGGCTCGACCGCCTGAATCCCGGCCAGGCGCGAATCATTCAACTCGATGCCGTACCGGCCGATGCGACCGCACGAATCGTGGCAGTGGTCCTCGAGGACGGGACGGCTGCCGGTGATCCGGCTGTGATTCAATCGATCTTCGAGCGTCGCGGCATCGAACGCGACGATCTGGGCGCGGTGGTCGAGGTCTTCATGGCCGTGCTTGATTCGCAGCACGGGATGCCGGCTCTCCAGGAGATCAAACGCCAGCTCGCCGCCGGTTCATCGCCGGGGGCCGAATCCACACCGCATCGGGCCGCGCGCGAAGCGGTGGATTCCTATCTGCAGCGCGCGACGGCCGAGAACGCCGAGCAGATCGAGCAACTGCTGCGCGGCTACGTCAAGGTGGTCGAACGGCAATACGAGCTGGCCGTCCGGCATGCCCAGCAGAAGAATTAATGAAGCTTCTCGTACGTAGTGTCCGCCTTGAGGCGGACCGTTCGGGGAAGAACTCGTAGTGCAGGTCTTCAGGCCTGCCGTGTCGGGCAGACCTGAAGGTCTGCGCTACTTCGGAATCGATTCACCCGCGGTTCGGTTACAGGATCGGCCGGCGATCAGTCCTGGAGCGGTGACGGCACGATCGGCGGGCGCTGGTTCACGTCCTGGATCCGCTGAACTTCGAGCTCTTCGAAGATCAGGCTCGGCGCCACGACCGAGACGACGGTGGCCGACGGCCCGATGAAATAGCTCTGCAGCTGCCGCTCTTGCGACGCTTCGAGGATGTTTCTGAACGTCGGCGCCGTGATGGTTGCGAAGCGAAGGCCGCGAGCCGGTTCCTCTTTGCCGTCCGGCGTCACTTTCAACAGCTCCAGGATGACCGGTCCCGATCCCGGTCCGGCCGGTGCGCCGATACTTCGGACGATGTAGCCGAACGGTTTGTCCTGCGCTTTCAACAGCTCCAGGTACTTCGCTTTCAATTCGGCAGACGCCACGGCCTGCGTGCTCTGCATCTGGAAGACGCCCGCCTGCGCTGAACCGCCCCGGCCGTGACCGTTGGACTGAAGCAGCTTGCGCTGCGGAGTCCGGCTGGTCAGGAGCGTGACGAGCTTGCCATTTTCCACGAGGGACACGTCCCTGGCCTTCACGCCCTCGTCGTCGACCGTGTAGGAACCGGGCACCGGTTTGCCGTCGAATTGAACGAGCGATGGCGTGTCGCTGACGGAAAACGCATCGGGGAGGACGCGCAGTCCGATCCGGGTCAGGAACGGCGTGACCTGGCTCTGCGCTCCCTGCACCGTCCGCTGGTTGTCGGCGTCCGGCGCCCGGCGCGCCAGCATCAAGGGCATCAGCGATTGGGTGACCAGATCGACGCTGGCCTCGCCTTCGATCAGTACCGGTCCGGTGTAGTCCTCACCGATTGGCGCGTCGCGCCGGGCCGCGAGCCGCGTGGCGAGGTCGCGAGCCCGGGCGACGAGCGTAGTGAGCGGCGGCAGGTCCTGCGTCCGTTTCTCGACGACCCCGAACGAATCGCGCAGCTGGGTGCCGTCGGCCGCCTGGGTGTCGGCGCTGACGCGCAGCGATGCCGACTGGATCGGCGAGATGCTCTTGAAGCCCTCGCTGTTCACGAAGTAGCGAGTTCCGTGCGTCTCGGTCAGCGAGGCGTCGGATGAATGAATGTCAGCGCTCGATGAGAACGCCGCCGAGATTTCCCTGATCCCATCGAGCCAGTCACGACTCGAGCCGCCCGGCGCTCCCGGCGGCAGCACGGTTTCGACCGGCGACTCCTTGGAGAAATCCGGCAGGGCGTCGGTGGTCGTCCGGTTCTGGAACGCCGCCTTTTTTCGCGCGAAGACGTTGACGGCGCGTTTGTAGGCCGCGTCAGTGGCCAGCCACAGCTGCCGGCGCATCGCATCGTAGTCGTCGTCGAGCGGGGCCAGGACGGCACCCTCGCCCGAACCGCGATTGCCGGTGACGAACCGGGAGCTGTCGAACGCGTAGTCGCCGACCCGCACCTCGACCTGGAGCGCACGGACCCGCCGGGAGGCATCCTCGACGATGGCGCCGAGCCTGGCCTCCAGGTTGGTGTCGGTCACCTCTTCGACTTCGTAGGCGATGTAGTAGGGGTCGGGCTCGTCCTTCAATCGAAGGCCGGCGATCGACCGCTGCAGCTCGTCGATCATCGCCGCCATGGTCGGCGACTCCTGGGCCCGCAGCGCCGCCCCCGGCGTCAGTACGAGCGAGCCGCACAAGGCGGCGCCTGCGGCCGTGGCGAGCAATCGGACGGACATCTCAGGACTTCCTTCTCTGCTCGGGAACCGGCAGGATGGGCAGCGTCTCCTGCGATTGCGACTTCTTCTGCACCTCGACTTCGCTGACGAGCAGGGCAGGCGCCGACGCAGAAACCGGGACCCCGCCGCTCTCGGCGCCGCACACCCCGTTGAACACCTCGGTCTTGTTGCTGGTGGCGACGATCTTTCCAAACGCGGCCAGTGGCGTGCCAATCAGGTCGACGCCACGCACCAGCTCGGGCGGCCGGCCGTCCGTATAGATCCGGTAGACGATGTTCGGCCGGACGTTGAAGGCGTTGGGCCGCGACCGATCGGTGAAGGTGAACCCGCCCTCGATGTTCTCGAACAGGAGACCGAACGGTTTGCCCTGCTGGCGCGCTTCCTGCCGCAGCAGGTCCATCAACGCCTCGGCGGTGACCATCTTGCTCGATTCGACCATCAGGTTCGACTGCCGGGACATCGGCAGGTAGCCGGCCTGCGCACGGCCGTGGCCGTTCGACTGCGGAAAATCGAGCAGCGGCGCCCGGCCGAGCAGGAACGTCTTGAGCACGCCTTTGTCGACGACGGTCACCTTGCGGGCCTTGACGCCCTCGTCGTCGTAGACGTAGTGGCCGACCAAATCAGTGTTCCCGATCTTCCGCTGGGTCGGATCGAAGACGACGCTCAGGAACGACGGCAGCACCGGCATCTCGACGCTCTTGGCGAAGGTCTGCCCGTCATCGGCATTCTTCTGGCGGCTGCCCTCGACGCGATGACCGAAAATCTCGTGGAAGAAGACGCCGGCGGCGCGGCCGGAGAGAATCGCCGGACCCGAGAAGGGATCGACCAGCGGCGCGACGCGAAGTTTCGCCAGCGTCCCGATCATCTCGCGGGCGTCGGCGGTCAGCTGTTTCTCGTCGGGCAGACCATCCGCGGTTCTGGCGTAGTAGCTCGCATACAGCGGCAGCTCCATGCCATCCGCTGCTTTGGTCATCCCCTGGATGAAGATGCGCCAGGTCAGGTCGCCGGTGACGACCTGTGAGCCGTCGCTGTTGGTGTAGTAGCGATTGTCCGATTCGATCGAGAGCGAGACGTCGCTGTCGAAGATGAAGGGATCGCTGGTGAACAGCGCTGAGAGCCGGCGCAGACGCGCTTCCCACGTCCTGGTGTCCACTGAATAGGCGGCCAGGGCGCCGGCGTAGGACTGCGCCTCCTCGCGCGAGAAGTCGGGCGCCGGGTTGTCGTCCTTGATCTTTGCCGCGACGTTGGTCTTGACGCGGGTCAGCGCCTCGGCCGCCTGCTTGAACGAGCGGTCCGTCGCCCGCCACAGCGCCAGACGGATCGCCTTCGGCTCGTCGGTCAGCGGGAGGGAGACGGCGCTGGTCCGGGGCCGCGCCGCGCCGGCGTCGCCGCGCAGCGGGTGGGTATTGTCGAGCAAGAAGTCGCCGACGCGGACTTCGACCGAGGCGAACCGGTTGCGTGCTTCATCGCTGCGCTGCAGGGCGCCAAACGCCGCGCTGATGCGCGTGGTGCGCATGTCGTGCAGGGTGTAGCTGATGAAATAGGGCGGAACCGGCTCCTTCTTGAGCCCCTCGAAGTTCCGCTGCAGCTCGGACTGGACGATGGCAAGGAGCGGGCTGCCGGCGCCGCGGGCGGGCTGCTGGGCCTGGCCGGTCAGGCCGCAGGCGAGCACAACCAGGATTACGAGCCTCAACCGTTTCATGCCGGCTCCTCTTCCAGAGCGATCAGATAGCGTCGGTCGGCCGTCGTTGTCGGGAGTCAAGGCATGATAGCCCATTCCATTGCCGCCCCCCCGCCGCTTCGTTGCACGTAGTGTCCGGCTCGAGGTACGTAGTGTCCGGCTGGAGCCGGACCGTGGGAGGTCCGCCTGAAGGCGGACACTGGGTGACAAGTGAAAAATGCGCTAGAACGTGAGGTTGCCGCCGACGTGAACGCGCGTCGTGGCGCCGATTCCGTGCGCGACCGCAATGTTGAACCGGAAGAACGCCGCGGCGAACCACACGCTCCCGCCGATCCCCCGCTGCACCGGTTGATCGGCAAACCGCTCCCCGCTGTCGTAGGCTGCGCCGGCGTCGACGAAGGCGCTGACTCCGACCTTGGCGAAGTTGAGCGGTGAGGTCAGCGGCACTCTCAGCTCGAGGGCTCCAGCGACGAGCGAATCGCCCGCGGCGGCGCCGGTGCGGAATCCCCGCACGCTGCCGGGACCGCCCAACAGCGGCTTCAGGCTGCTGGGGAGTGGACCGTCCGCCCCGTCCTTTTTCGCGCTGGCGACCAGGATCGTCTGACCGGGCAGGCCGAGGTATCCGTGCGCTTCGAGCGCGGTTGTGGTCACCGCCGGCCGACGGTCGAAGGCGAGCCGGCTTCGCGCCGCCTGGACAAAGAACGCGTTGCGAGCCAGGAAGGGATCGAGTCGGGTGTCGACAATGACTTCGGCTCCCAAACTGGTGAACCGGTCGGACCCGGCCTGGAATGACGTCCGCTGCCAGCCGGTCAGCGCCCGGACGCGCACCGACCGCGTCATCTGACGCTCCGGCCGGAACCACAGCGCGAGGCGGTCGTCGTCGGCATCGAACAGCGGATTCACCTGCCGCGACACCGAACCGCCCGCTTCGACGCGGGTGACCCAGCCGTCAGGCACGCGTTTCTCGAACTCCGCCGCGATCCGCTTCCGGCCGCCCCACGTCATCGGGAACGAGATGCGGCTGTCGCGACCGGCCGGCTCCGGATGGGTGAGACGGGCGCCATAGGTGACGCCGTAGCCGCTCTCCGCGCTGAAGATCGGGAAGAACAACAGGTTCGGCCACCGGCGACGGACGACGCGCGTCGGGTTGGCCGGATCGCCGGTCCTCTGAATCGACACGGCGCCCTCGTCGACCAGCACGACGAGGACGATCTGCGTGGGATCGGTCAGGGACGCGTAGCGCTTCATCACCTCGACGCGATCGAATCGCCCGGTCCCGCGCAGGCGCTCGGCCGCTTGCGCCGTCACGTCTGCCTCGACGCGCATCCCGATCTCGAGTCCGGCCAACCGGCGGATTTCGGCGTCCGGCGTCGCGACGTTACCGCGGACCTGGACGTCGGCGAGGACCTCCGGTGGGGGAGCGGCTTGAGGAAAGAGGAGAGCGGTGAAGAGAACGGCCGCGATCACTACCGTTCCGGCACGACGCTGAACTTCGATTTCACGTCGGGCAGCCGGTAGTTGCGATACGCGACGCTCCAGCGGACATCGAAGCGGCCGACGGCGACCTGGGCATCGACCAGGAACTCGAGGTCGCGCGGCAGCCAGACGTCGGGAAACGGCTGGTGCATGCCCATCGTCGCGCGGACGTTGCCGAGGCGGATCAGCCACTGCGCGGGCAGGAAATCGAAGTCGATGTTGTCGAAGGTGTATCTGACGATTTGATGCGCGTCCGGCTCGATCCACATCGTGACGAGCGCCACCTTGTTCATCATCCGCTGGATCTCGGCGTCTTGCGGGTCGCGCGGATCGTGGTCGCGCGCCATCCGGCGGCGCTGCCGGTCGCTGTAGAGGTTGGACGGATAGTATTCGACGCGCACGACGGGGTGATCGTCGAGCGTCTCGCGGCCGACAATGGCGTACTTGCCTTCCTCGAACTTGAACCGGAGGAAATAGGCCGACGACACGAACTGGGGCTCGCGGATCTGACGGAGCAGACCGTCTACTCCTTCGCCGGGCTGCAACGTCGCAGCCTGTCCGCCGTCGCCGGGGGCCGGCGCGGCCGCCGGCTGCGCCCGCCGGTCGCGATCGCGCATGCGGCGCAGGAATTCGTCCTCGTACTTGCGGCGCTCTGCCTCGCCGATCGCGACACCGTTGAACGTGACCGGGCTCCTGACAAAGAAGCCGTCGCGGATGAACCAGGCGTAATCGCGGCGCTCGCCCCAAAGCGGCTGCAGGTCCGGTCCGCGCACCTCGACCTGCTCGCGCTCGTCGAGGATGTACTGCTGCAGCTTCTTCCAGTTGTCGTCGCGGCGGGCCAGGACCTGGCGCATGAAGGCGTCGAGGTCGGTTTGCGCGCGCAGCAGGGCATTGGACGGGAGGAGTGCCGTCAGCACCACGAGACCGAGCGCCAGGATGGGACGCATCAAAGGATGGGGGGGCTTCAATCGGGGGCTGCTTGTACGTGGTGTCCGGCGTTAGCCGGACCGTGGGAGGTCCGCCTGAA
This sequence comes from Acidobacteriota bacterium, assembly GCA_039931615.1. Taxonomy (GTDB): domain Bacteria; phylum Acidobacteriota; class Vicinamibacteria; order Vicinamibacterales; family CAVVIG01; genus JAHFUI01. The sequence goes on along the minus strand of JBDTRR010000024.1, from coordinate 698 downwards.
GGCGGACACCACGTACAAGCGAAACCCCAGCCCCTGAAGGGACTAACGCGTTCCGGACTGTGCCAGCTTGCGGAAGTACTCTTCGACGTTCTGCCGCTGGGCCGCCGGCACCTCGTCGGAGCCAGACAGCCCCAACTGGTTGTTGTCCGAGCCGAGCTTCTTGCGAAGATCGAACTCGAACTTCTTCAGCCGGTCGAGCGCCGCCGCCTGCAGCTGCTCGAGCCCCCTGGGATCGTTGTACAGCTTCTCGCTGTCGAACCCGCGCAGCTGGTTGATGATCTCGTTCAGGTCGCGCGTGCTGGCGCCGGCGTCGGCAAGGACGCGGCGCAGGTCCTCGGCCTGGCGGACGCGCTCCTGATACTCGCGCCGGAACTGCCGGACCTCGTCGCCGCTGTAAGCGCGGCCGTTACCATTCGGTCGAGCATCGCCGCCGAGCCAGGCGCCGGACGGCTGGGGATTGGTCGCCAGCCCGCCGTTGGTGCCGGCGGCGTTCTGCTGACCGCCGTTACGGTCGCCACCCTGCTGCCCACCTTGACCCTGTTGCCCTTGACCCTGTTGCCCTTGACCCTGTTGCCCCTGGCCCTGTTGCCCTTGACCCTGTTGCCCCTGGCCCTGTTGCCCCTGACCTTGCTGGCCTTGCTGACCTTGCTGACCCTGCTGGCCTTGCTGACCCTGCTGGCCTTGCTGACCCTGCTGGC
>JBDTRR010000023.1:0-75850 GCA_039931615.1 Acidobacteriota bacterium | reverse complement strand
GGATCGGCTCGCCGATGCCGGTCTGGTTCTTGACGTCGTGCGCCAGGTGCGACAGCGTGTAGCGCTGCGCGTGGCGGCGCTCGTCGGTGATCTCCTCGTCGCGGCCGGTGAACGAGACCGGCTGGAACGAGAGGAAATTGATCGTCTTCGGGTTGTCGAGCGCGAACTCGATGATCCGGCCGACCTGCTCGTTGTTGACGCCGTTGACGATGGTCACCACCGGCACGATGTCGACGCCGTTGCTGTGCAGGTTCTCGATCGCGCGCAGCTTGACGTCGAACAGGTTGCCGACGCGGCGATGCGCGTTGGCCGCGTTGCCGATGCCGTCGAACTGCAGGTAGGCGTAGCGCAGGCCGGCCTCGGCCGCTTCGCGGGCAAACTCCGGCCGCTTCGCGAACTCGATGCCGTTGGTCGCGGCCTGGACGCTGTTGTAGCCGACCTTGCGGGCGTAGCGCACGGCGTCGAGGAAGTAGGGCGAGATGGTCGGCTCACCGCCCGAGAACTGGACCGACATCTGCCGCCGCGGCTTGATGCTGATCGCGTTGTCGAGCACCATCTTGATGTCGTCCCAGGTCAGTTCGTGGACGAACCCGACCTGGTTGGCATCCATGAAGCACGGGTCGCACATCATGTTGCAGCGGTTGGTCAGATCGACCGTCAGCACCGAGCCGCGGCCGTGCTGGATCGTGCTGCTGCCGTGGTTGTGCAGCTTCTCGTCGCTGTGGGCGCGGATGTCCCGTCCCGGAAACACCTCTTCGAGGTGCTTGAAGAACTCCGTGTCCATCGCCATCACGTCCTCGAAATGGCCGTGCAGCGGACAATCCTTGACCATCAGGATCTTGCCGTCGCGCTCGAGGATGGTCGCCTTGATCTCGCCGACCTTCTCGTTCAGGAGGATGCTGACATCCTGCTTGCCGTCGAGAATCGCCTGGCGCGCCTCCCGGGTACAGACCGGGCAGAGCGAGTCGGTCTCGCGCGGCCAGCCGAGCGGCGGCTTGGTTTTCTCATAGGACTTCAGCAGCGGCTTGTCCGACCATTTCGGCGTGAACGACGGCCGCTGCTTGATCTTGTTCAGGCTGCTGAAGATCACCCAGGCGCCGTTGGCGGCCAGAGAAAGCCCCTTCTCGACGTACTTGATGGGTGCATGCATTCGCGTCATCTCCTCGGGATCCGCCGGACGAAGCGGACGGTTAATTTCCGGTAAATCATAGATGAATAAAGGCTTGGTTGAGCGACTTTCAGTGAATGGTCGGTCTGGGGCGCTGAACGGGCCATTACGGGGGTGTACGGTCAACCCGGCGGCGCCTGGTCCCGGCGTCCGGTCGGACTATGATCGACAGATGGCCGTTCGCGATCTCCTCATCATCGGCGCCGGGCCGTCCGGGCTGTCTGCCGCCATTGCCGCCCAGCAGCGGCGGCTCGACTATCAGGTGGTCGAGCAGGGTGTGCTCGTCAATTCCATCTTCAATTTTCCACCGCAGATGGTCTTCTTCACCACTCCGGAACTGCTCGAGATTGGCCGCCTGCCGTTCGTCTCGCCGTTCGAGAAGCCGACCCGCGTCGAGGCGTTGAAATACTACCGCAAGGTGGTCGAGGCGTTCGAACTGCAGATCGCGTTCGAGGAGACGGTCCTCTCGGTCGAGCGCGAACTGGAGGCCGGTGGCGAACCAGCAGGCGAGGCGTCGGCGGTGTTTGCCGTCGAAACGCGGTCGGCCCGAGGGGTCCAGCGCGTCCGGCACGCCCGGAACGTGATCTTCGCGATCGGCTACTACGACGCGGTGAACCGGCTCAACGTGCCGGGGGAGGATCTGCCGCACGTCCACCACTACTACAGCGAGCCGCATCCCTACTATCGCCGCCGGGTGGTCATCGTCGGCGGCGGCAACTCGGCCGCCGAATGGGCGCTCGAGCTGTTCCGTTCCGGCGCCCACGTCACGCTCGTGCACCGGCACTCCGAACTGAAAAAGACCATCAAGTACTGGGTCAGGCCCGACATCGAAAACCGGATCAAGGAAGGTTCGGTCGCCGCCCGTTTCAACAGCAGCGTCACCGAGATCCGCCCGGCGTCGGTCGTCATCACGACAGCCGGATCGAACGCGGAAGAGGAGCTGCCGGCCGATGCTGTCTTCCTGCTGGTCGGCTATCACACCGACTGGGATCTGCTGCAGCGCGCCGGCATCGTGCTGGGCGACACGAACGTCCCGCACTACGATCCCGAGACGTTCGAGACCAATGTGCCGGGCCTGTTCCTCGCCGGCGGCGCCATCTGCGGGCGGGATACCAGCAACGTCTTCATCGAGAACGGCCGGTTCCACGGCGAAAAAATCGTCGCCACCATCGCCGGGCGGATGGAGAGAGTCTAAATTGCGGATTGCGGATTGCGGATTGCGGATTGCGGATTGCGGATTGCAGGTACGCGCCTCAGTGAGCCAGCTGCGAGCCGCGCGGCGTGCGGGCAATCAGCACTTTCATTTCGAGCAGCTCGACCAGCGACTCGGCACGGGATCGCAGGCAGTGCCGCTCGAGCAGCGCCTGCTTCTCGACCGGTTCCAGGTCCAGGTACTGGGCCAGCGCGTTGACGAGATCCTCGTCGGCCATGCCGGACGGGATCATCGGATCGACCGGACCGGCCGCCGCGTTCGCCTCGCCGCCGCCCGGCTCGAAGTGGCGCTCGATTGCCGGGGCGACGAGGGCCTCGAGCTTGGATCGCTGCCGCCGCAGGATCGCGCGATCCTCGGGCTCGAGCGTTCGCTCCAGCACCGGGTCGATCAGGGCGCGGCGGTAGGAGCGGCTGTTGTCTTCCTCGACGACGCGGAAGCGCTCGACGCCGCGCAACACGATGTTGAAGCGGCCATCGGTCTGCCGATCGGCGTGGGTGATGACGCCGCTGCAGCCGATCGGATAGATGCGGGGCCGGCCTTCGTAGTCGTGCTCCCAGCCCGGCTTCAGCAGGACCATGCCGATCATGCGGTCGTTGTCGAGCGCATCAGCCACCATCTCGCGGTAGCGCGGCTCGAAGATGTGCAGCGGCAGGAAGACGTTGGGAAAGAGGACGACGTTCGGCAGCGGGAAGATTGGCAGGAGATCAGACATCTGAGTCTTCATATCGGTGATATGGCGAGCGGATGATGGGCGATCGAAATCGCCGATCACCCGACGCCCGATCGCCGATTCAGTGAATTGTCTTCGTCTTCTTGTCCATGTAATCCATCAGCACGTACTGTCCGAGTGTGTACGGCGTCGTGAAGTAGGCCTTGCCTTTGCAGATTTCGGCGACGCGCCGGACGAAGCTGACCAGGTCGTAGTCGCGGGCGAGCATGAAGGTGTTGATCATGATGCCGCTCTTGCGGCAGGCGGCGACTTCGGCACAGGTTTCGGCGACGATGAACGGGTCGAGGCCGAAGGCGTTCTTGTAGATGCGGCCGTCCGGCTGGGTCAGGGCGGACGGCTTGCCGTCGGTGATCATGATGATCTGCCGCATGTCCTTGCGCTGGCGATCGAGAATGCGCCGGGACAGCCGCAGACCTTCGCGGGTGTTCGTGTAATAGGGACCGACCCGGACCCGGCCGAGCTCGGCCAGCGGAATCTCCTCGGCTGAATCGTGGAACAGCACCACGTTCAGGGCATCGCCAGGGTATTGCGTCTTGATCAGCTGGGCCAGCGCCAGCGCCACCCGCTTGGCGGGTGTGAATCGATCCTCGCCGTAGAGAATCATGCTGTGGCTGCAGTCGAGCATCAGCACGGTCGCGCACGAGCTCTGATACTCGCCCTGCACGACCATCAGGTCTTCGTGGGTGACGTTGATCCGGGCGGCGGCGTGGCGGAGGCCCGGATTGCCGGCGATGGCGGCGGTCGCCGCGGCGCCGCCGTCGCGCTCACGCGCCTCGCGCGCCTCGCGCTGGACTGCATTCAGCAGCGTGCTGGCGGCGTCCAGATTGAGGGTATCGCCGAACTCGTACGGCTTGGGCGCGCCGGTCGTCTCGACGCCGGTGGCCTGTTCCCGAGTGTCGTGGCGGCCGTAACTGCTCTTGCCGAGCGAGCCCAGCAGATCACGCAGGGCGCGGTAGCCGAGGAAGTCGAGCGTCTTGTCGGTGACTTCGAACCTGGTCGACTGCGGGGCGTCGGGACCGCCGCCGCCGCCGCGGCCCTGGCGGCGCTCGCGTTCCGCGTCGAGGTCGGGCGCGGCGGTGATGTAGCCCTCCTCGGTCATGCGATCGATGATCTGCTGGATCAGTTCCTCGAGCTTCGATCGCGCGTCGGACTGATCGGCGTCGGCCGGGTCGCCGAGCAGCCGTTCGAGCGTCTGCTCCGGCAGCACGCCGCCGTTGAACAACGCATCCAGGATCGCGTCGTGGAGCGCCTGCATGGTCCGATCGCCTTCGTCCATGGCGTTGGGACTGCCGAAGCCGCTCGACAGCAGCAGATCGGACAGCTTGGCGACCAGATCCTCAAGATCCAGATCGCCGAGCTCTTCGCCAGTGAACTTGGTATAGCGATACTTCACGAATCCCTAATTCCTAATTCCTAATTTCCAATTCCTAATTGGCTAGTTGTAGTACTTCTTCTTCCCCGTCGGCATCCGGATCTCTTCGTCGAGCGTCGGTTCTTCGCGCCGCGCCTGACGCCGCGGCGGGGCCTCGTTGGCGGCATAGCCGCGTTCGTCACTGCGGCTGATTTTCTTCTGGGCATAGAGCCCCTCGAGCACGAAATCGACCGCCGAGGCGACCGCCGGGGCGGCGGCGCCCGGCGGCAGGCCGGCGCGCTCCGCCAACTCGCGCAGGCCCTGCACGCCGCCGGACAGCTCGACCACCTCGTCGGCCGACGAGGCATCGCTCAGCGGCAGCGCGCCGCCGAGATCGAACCATTCGATCACCTTGCGGGTGTCGACCCCGTCGAAGATGCCGGTAAAGACGCTGCCGACCGCCGATCGAATGAGATCGCGGGCAATCTGCTCCGCCCCGCGCAGCTCACCCTCGTATTCCAGCTCGAACTTACCGGTGATCGACGGCAGCGCGGCGTAGAGGTCGGTGACCCGCGGCACGACGAGGGTTTCGCCGCACTGCAGCGCGCGCCGCTCGGCGTTGGACACCACGAGCTCGAGCGTCGTGATCGGCAGCCGCTGGCTGACGCCCGAACGCTTGTCGATCTTGCGGTCCGATCGCGCCTGGAACGCCACCTCCTCGACCACCTCGCGCACGAAGTCCGGGATCTCCACCTTGATGCCGCCCGGACGGTCGGTCCACGCCTCCTGCCGGGTGATGGCCATGGCATTCTGGCGGGTCGCTGGATAGTGCGTCCGGATCTCCGATCCGATGCGGTCCTTGAGCGGCGTGATGATCTTGCCGCGGGCGGTGTAGTCTTCCGGGTTGGCCGTGAAGACGAGCATGACGTCGAGCTTGAGGCGGATCGGGTAGCCTTTGATCTGGACGTCGCCTTCCTGCAGGATGTTGAACAGACCGACCTGAATCTTCCCGGCCAGATCGGGCAGCTCGTTGATCGCGAAGATGCCGCGGTTGGCGCGCGGCAGCAGCCCGTAGTGCATCGTCAGCTCGTCGGACAGGTTCAGACCCGCCTGCGCCGCCTTGATCGGGTCGATGTCGCCGACCATGTCGGCAATCGTCACGTCCGGTGTGGCCAGTTTTTCCACGAACCGCGCTTCGCGCGGCAGCCAGGCGACCGGCAGACCGTCGCCTTCCTTGGCCAGACGCGCCCGGCAGGCGGCGCACAGCGGCGCCAGCGGGTTGTCGTGAATCTCGCAGCCGGGGACGACCGGAATCTGTTCATCGAGCAGATCGACAAGGCCGCGCAGAATCCGGCTCTTGGCCTGACCCCTGAGCCCGAGCAGGATGAAGTTGTGGCGCGACAGGATCGCGTTCACCAGCTGCGGGATGACGGTCTCGTCGTAGCCGACGATGCCCGGAAAGAGCGTCTCGCCAGCCTGCAGCTTGCGGACGAGATTGTCCCGCACTTCCTGCTTGACTGGCCGCGGGCGCGGGCCGGACTGTTTGCGGAGATCGCCGAGCGTCTGGATGGAGGCCGACATGGATCGATTCTAACCGAAGTGGACGGGCATCATGGGCGCAGCGGCGGCCACGATCGCACTGAAGGAATGGCGTCGCCTCCTGCCGCCGCGACGATCGGCGCGACCGGGTTCTTCCTGGAGACGTCAGCTGCATTGTGATCGCCGCGCAACGGTGGGTAGACTCACCGCCACCGTGCTGCACCAGTTCTTCGCGTCGCCCCGGCCGCTCGTCTTCGCGCATCGCGGGGGGAGCGCGCTGGCCCCGGAAAATACCCTGACGGCTTTTGCCAACGGCCTGGCCCTTGGCGCGGACGGCCTGGAGCTGGACGTGCACCTGTCACGCGACGGCATCGTCGTCGTCCACCACGACGACGCGCTGGACCGGACGACAAATCTCCAGGGCCCGGTGGCGGAACGGACCGCCGCCGAGCTCGGGCGCGCCGACGCCGGGTTCCGCTTTGGCGCCGCCGCCGGGTTTCCGTTCCGCGGCCGGGGAATCAACGTGCCGACGCTGACCGACGTGCTCCATCACTATCGGGACGTCCGGATCATCGTCGAGCTCAAGGGTCATCGCGTGGCGCTGGCGCGGGCCACGGTGGACGCCGTCCGTGCCGCCGGTGCGATCGATCGCGTCTGCCTGGGCGCGTTCGGCACCGGCCTGCTTCGCGCAGCCCGAGCTGCCGAGCCGGCGCTCGCCACCAGCGCGTCAGGGTCCGAAGTGCGGTGGGCGCTCTACCGATCCTGGTGCCGGCTGCCGATGCCGCGCGCGAGGTACACCGGTTACCAGATCCCGGAATGGGCGGGCCGTACCCGCGTCGTCACGCCGCGCTTCATCAAGGCGGCGCATCGCGCCGGCCTGGGTGTTCAGGTCTGGACGGTGGACGAGCCGGCAGACGCCAGGCGGCTGCTCGCATCGGGGGCGGACGCGTTGATCACGGACCGGCCGGATCTGATGGTCCCCCTCGTACGTGGGATCCGGCTTCAGCCGGATTGATCCGTAGTCCGACTAAAGTCGGACGCCACGTACGATTCTGAAACGTGGTCCCTTCACGCCTCCGACGGTGTCAGCGCCTGCCTCGCCGCGCGGAACACGTCGTCCATCATCGCCGCGGTCAACTTCCCGGTGTTGGTATTCTGCCGGCTCGGGTGGTAACAGCCGATCAGCGCCTGGCCATTTGGGAGCCGGTGCGCCAGACCGTGGCCGAACGCCGGTCGGGGCCGCGCTCCAGGCCCACGCCGTCTCAGCAGCTGCAGGTAGGCGTCGAACCCGATCCGGCCGAGCGCGACCACGACCTGGACCCGCGGCAGTGCGTCGAGCTCTGCTTCGAGGTGCGGCAGGCAGTTGACGATCTCTTCGGGCGTCGGCTTGTTGTCTGGGGGCGCGCAGCGCACCGCGGCCGCGATATACGCATCGCGCAGCAGCAGCCCATCGTCGGGCCGGTGGGAGGTCGGGATGCTGGCGAAACCGGCGCGATGCAGCGCCGCCATCAGGAAGTCGCCCGAGCCGCCGACCCCATCGCCGGTGAATACGCGGCCGGTCCGGTTGGCGCCGTGAGCTGCCGGCGCGAGCCCGACGATCAGGAGGCGCGCCAGGGGATCGCCGAAGCCGGGAACCGGCCGGGCCCAGTAGATGTCGTCGCGGTAGGCGCGCCGCTTCTCGCGGCCGATTCGCTGGCAGTAGGTGCGCAGGCGCGGACAGCGTTCGCAGGCCACGATCTGTTCATGCACCATCTGCAGGGCGGGCCGCCGGAAATCGGCGGGGCCGGCCGGGTCGGATCGAGCGGGGCGGCGTGCCACGGAGATCACCATCGGCGACAGACACGCCGCGGGACGATCGGTGCGGTCGGCGCCGGCGTCGGCGAAAAAGCGACAAAGGGCGCGCCTGCCGGCAAAAAAACGACAAAATTGAATGACGACAACCCACCCCGCACGCTTCCCCTCCCTCGCGTCAACAGATTACAATTGGTCGTCCGCCGGCGGCGTCGCGCCGTTCACGGACCCCTCGACTGACTCAGCATGGCGAGCGGGAACACAGCAGCCGCGCTCACTCTCGGACGAAAGGAACTTGGGTCTGTGAGACAAATTGCCCCGAAGGATGCGGCGGAGCTCGAAGCCGTTGAAACGCATGAATGGCTCGAGTCTCTCGATTATGTGCTGAAGACCGGTGGTCCGGCCAGGGTGGCGCGCCTGCTGCGCGACCTGACGGTCCATGCCACCGAGAACGGCGTCAAGCTGCCGTTCACCGCCAACACACCGTATCTCAACACGATTCCCGCCGACGACCAGGTGCTGATGCCGGGCAACCCGGATGTCGAGCGCCGCATCAAGAGCCTGGTCCGCTGGAACGCCGCGGCGATGGTGGTCCGCGCGAACAAGGCCGACGAGGGCATCGGCGGCCACATCTCGACGTTCGCGTCGGCGGCGACGCTCTACGAAGTCGCCTTCAATCATTTCTTCCGCGGCCGCGACGGCGACGACGGCGACGTTGTCTTCTTTCAAGGCCACGCGGCGCCGGGCGTCTACGCGCGGGCGTTTCTGGAAGGGCGGCTCGACGAGTCGCACCTGGCGAGCTTCCGCCGCGAGCTCAACCCGGGCGGCGGACTGTCGTCGTATCCGCACCCCTGGCTGATGCCCGACTTCTGGGAATACCCGACGGTGTCGATGGGCCTCGGTCCGCTGATGGCGATCTACCAGGCGCGCTTCAGCCGGTATCTCGAGGATCGTGGTCTCAAGCCGAAGACGAACGGCAAGGTCTGGTCGTTTCTCGGCGACGGCGAAACCGACGAGCCGGAAGCCCTCGGGGCGATCACGCTGCCGGCCCGCGAAAAGCTTGACAACCTGATTTTCGTCGTCAACTGCAACCTGCAGCGCCTCGACGGCCCGGTGCGCGGGAACGGACAGATCATCCAAGAGCTGGAAGCGGCGTTCCGGGGCGCCGGCTGGAACGTCATCAAGGTGATCTGGGGCCGCGAGTGGGATCCGCTGCTGGCCAAGGATCGCGATGGCCTCCTCATCAAGCGGATGGGCGAAATCGTCGACGGTCAGTATCAGAAATACGCCGTCGAGTCGGGCGCCTACGTCCGCGAGCATTTCTGGGGCGTCGATCCCCGCCTGCTCGACATGGTCAAGCACCTGTCGGACGACCAGCTCAAGAAGATGACGCTCGGCGGGCACGATCCGGTCAAGGTCTACAACGCCTTCAAGGCCGCGGTCGAGTTCAAGGGCGCGCCGTCGGTGATCCTGGCCAGGACGATCAAGGGCTACGGCCTCGGCGAGGCGGGCGAGGGCAAGAACATCACCCACCAGCAGAAGAAGATGAACGAGGACGAGCTGCGGGCATTCCGGACCCGGTTCGGGATCCCGGTGTCGGACGCGGACATCGCCAAGACGCCGTTCTACCGTCCGACGGAAGACAGCGTCGAGACCCGCTATCTCCTCGAGCGGCGCAAGGCGCTCGGCGGCTTCGTGCCGAGCCGGAAGACGCGCAGTGAGCCGCTGGCGCCGGTCTCGCCCGAGCCGTTCGAGGAATTCCACAAGGGGACGGAAGGCCGCAAGGCGTCGACGACGATGGTGTTCGTGCGGCTGCTGTCGAAGCTGCTGCGCGACAAGGACCTCGGCCGTCTGATCGTGCCGATCGTGCCGGACGAGGCGCGCACGTTCGGGATGGAAGCGCTGTTCCGCCAGGTCGGCATCTATTCTCACGCCGGCCAGCTCTACGAGCCGGTCGACATGGACACGCTGCTCTACTACAAGGAAGCGTCGGACGGCCAGATCCTCGAAGAAGGCATCACCGAGGCCGGATCGATGTCGTCCTTCATTGCCGCCGGCACCGCCTACGCGACCCATGGCGTCAACACGATCCCGTTCTTCATCTACTACTCGATGTTCGGCTTCCAGCGCATCGGCGACCTGATCTGGGCCGCCGCCGATTCGCGGACGCGCGGCTTCATGCTCGGCGGCACCGCGGGACGCACGACGCTGGCCGGCGAAGGGCTGCAGCACCAGGACGGCAACAGCCACCTGTTCGCGATGGTCTATCCGAATTGCGCCGCCTACGATCCGGCCTTCGCCTACGAGATCGCCGTGATCATCGAGGATGGCATCCGGCGCATGTACACCGATCAGGAAAGCATCTTCTACTACCTGACCGTCGGCAACGAGCAGTACGCGATGCCGGTGATGCCGGCCGGCTCGCGCGAGGGCATCCTGAAGGGTCTGTACCTGTTCCGTGCCGGGTCACAGCCGGACGCCCCGCTGCGCGCCCAGCTGTTCGGCTCGGGCGCCATCCTGCCGGAAGTCATCAAGGCGCAGGAGATCCTCGACCTGCAGTACCACGTCAGCGCGGACGTGTGGAGCGTCACCAGCTACAGCGAGCTCTATCGGGACGGTAACAGCTGCGAGCGCTGGAACCTGCTGCATCCCGGCGAGACGCCCCGCCAACCGTACGTGACGCAGTGTCTGAAGGATGCGCCCGGCGTGCTCGTCGCGGCGTCCGACTACGTCAAGGCGCTGCCCGATTCGATCGACCGCTGGCTGCCGCGCCCGCTGACGGCGCTCGGCACCGACGGCTTCGGCCGGAGCGACAACCGGGTCGCGTTGCGCAATTTCTTCGAAGTCGACCACCGTTATGTCGTCGTCGCGACCCTGGCCGCGCTGGCCCGGGAGGGCAAGCTGGATGTCGAGGTCGTGCGCGGGGCCATCAACACGCTGGGGATCGATCCGGAGAAGGCGAACCCGGCAGTTTCGTGACCACTATCAATCCTCCGGGCAACCACCCGGGGCGCCGGGCCGGCGCTGCAGGTCCGCACCGCGTGTGGGCGTGCGGGGCCAGCGTCCCGGGCCGTGAAAGGTTCTTCTGCCGTGGCTACTGAGTTCAAGCTGCCCGAACTGGGCGAACAGATTGAGTCCGGCGACGTCCTGCGCGTCATGGTCAAGCCGGGCGACACGTTGGCGAAAGAACAGCCGGTTCTCGAGCTCGAAACCGACAAGGCGACGATCGAAGTGCCGTCGTCGGTTGCCGGCAAGGTCAAGGAGATCAAGGTCAGCGCCGGCGACAAAGTGAAGGTCGGCCAGACCATTCTCACCCTCGAGGACGCCGACGAGAGCGCCGGTTCGAAGGATGCCGACGAGCCGGACCAGGACCAGCCCGAGCGAAGCGAGTCGGCACCTGCCCCCAGGTCCGCGCCAACCGCGAAGGCGGATCGAGCGGCAGCCAAGTCCGATCGGAAACCCGCCAAGAAGACGGAGACGATCGCACCGCCGGGCACGGATGACCCGGCCGGCGGGGCCGAGAGCGCGTCCGAGTCAGGCCGCTCCGATCCGGACGACGAAGAGGCGCCGGAGGACGAGGCGTCCCAGCCCCCGGTCGATGCGAAGCGCGCATCGGCCAGTGCTGGCGCCGGAGCGCGCCGCAAATCGGACTCTGCCAAGAAGGCCACGCCGCAGGAACCGGACGACGCGGACGACGCCCCCGCCGCATCACCGCGGGCGAGGAGTGGGGCGACCGGAGCCGACAAGGTCGTCGACATCAGCCGCGGCAGCCGTCCCGCGGCGGACGCGCCAGCCGGGCCGGAAGTCCCGCCCGCCCCGGCCGCCCCGTCGGTTCGCCGGATGGCGCGGGAACTCGGCATCGACATCCACGACGTTCCCGGCACCGGCGGCGGCGGACGCATCTCGGAGGAAGACGTCAAGACGCACGTCAATCGCCTCGTCGGCGCGGCGGCGACAGGCGTGTCCGGCGCGGCGCCGCTGCCCGACTTCAGCCGATGGGGCGGCGTCGAGCGGGTGCCGATGCGCGGCGTGCGCCGCAAGACCGCGCAGCACCTGACCGCCGCCTGGACCACCATTCCACACGTCACGCAGCACGACCTGGCGGACGTGACGGCAATCGAAGAGCTGCGCAAGCACTACGCGAAGCAGGTGGAGGCGGCCGGCGGCAATTTGACGTTCACGGCGATTGCCGTGAAAGTGGTCGCCGCAGCATTGCGGGCGTTCCCGCAGTTCAACGTCTCGATCGACATGGCGGCGGAAGAGATCATCCAGAAGCAGTACGTCCACATCGGCGTCGCCGTCGATACCGACCGCGGCCTGCTGGTGCCGGTGATCCGCGATGCCGACACCAAGAGCATCATTCAGCTCGCCGTCGAGCTGTCGCAGCTGTCCGAGAAGGCGCGCAATCGGAAGCTCGGCCTCGACGAGATGCAGGGCGGCTGCTTCAGCATCTCGAACCTTGGCGGCATCGGCGGCACCGCGTTCACTCCGATCGTCAACACCCCCGAAGTCGGAGTGCTCGGCATCTCGCGCGCCCGGATGGAGCCGGTCTACCAGGGAACGCAATTCGTGCCGCGCCTGATGCTGCCGCTGTCGCTGTCCTATGATCACCGGGTCGTGGACGGCGCCGACGGCATCCGTTTCCTCCGCTGGATCATCGAAGCGCTGGAGCAACCCTTTCTTTTGTTGTTGCACGGATGAGTCTCACCCCCTCAATCGCGACGCAACTCGCAGTCGTCGGCGGCGGCCCCGGTGGATACGCCGCGGCGTTCCTGGCGGCGGATCTCGGCCTGCAGGTCGTCCTGATCGATCCGGAGGACAACCCGGGCGGCGTGTGCGTCTACCGCGGCTGCATCCCATCCAAGGCGCTGCTGCATGTCGCCAAGGTGGTTGCCGAGTCGCGCCACGCCGCGGCGTGGGGCGTCGACTTCGGCGAGCCGACGATCAATCTCGACAAGCTGCGCGCCTTCAAGAACTCGGTGGTCGGACGGCTGACCGGCGGGACCGGGCAGCTCGTCAAGCATCGCAAGGTGCGCTATCTGAAGGGCCTGGCCGAGATTGTCGACCCGCACAACCTGAGTGTCGCCCTGGCCGACGGCGCGACCGAGACGGTGCGCTTCGATCACGCAATCCTGGCCACCGGCTCGCGGCCAGTTAGCGTGCCCGGGCTGTCGATCGACAGTGACCGGGTCTGGGATTCGACGGCGGCGCTCGATCTGCCGCGCGTGCCGAACCGGCTGCTGGTGGTCGGGGGCGGCTACATCGGCCTGGAGCTGGGCAGCGTCTACGCCACGCTCGGCAGCGAGGTGACCATCGTCGAAATGACGTCCGGTCTGCTGCCTGGCGCCGACCGCGATCTCGTCGACGTCCTGGCCAGGCGGATCGGCCAGACCGTGAAGGCCGTGCTGCTCGACACCAAGGTCGCACGGATGACCGCCGGGCCGGACGGGATTCGCGTCACGCTCGAAGGGGCCGGCGTGACGGAGCCTGATCAGCTGTTCGACAACGTGCTGGTGGCCGTCGGCCGGCGGCCCAATTCGGATATTCCCGGTCTCGATCGCACCGCCGTCACGGTCGATCGCCGCGGCTTCATCCTCGTCGACGGGCAGCGCCGGACGGAGGAGCCGTCGATCTTCGCGATCGGCGACGTCGTCGGCGAGCCGATGCTGGCGCACAAGGCGTCGCACGAAGGACGGACCGCGGTGGAGGTGATCGTCGGCGAGAACGTCGCCTTTGAACCGCTGGCGATTCCGGCAGTCGTCTTCACCGATCCCGAGATCGCCTGGTGCGGTCTCACCGAGACGCAGGCGGCGAAGGAACAGCGGCACGTCGCGATCGCCAGGTTTCCGTGGGCCGCGTCGGGCCGGGCCATCTCAATCGATCGGCTGGACGGTCTGACCAAGCTGGTTCTCGATCCGGACACCGGCCGGGTGCTCGGGGTCGGCATCGTCGGCGCCGGCGCCGGCGAGCTGATCGCGGAAGGGACCCTGGCGATCGAAATGGGCGCCACCGCGGCCGACATGAAGCTGACCATCCACCCGCACCCCACGCTCACGGAAACCGTGATGGAGTCGGCCGAGGTCTTCTACGGCCAGGCGACCCACGTTTATCGGCCGATCAGGAAGAAGTCCGAAGCGAAGAGCTGACGGTCGGCCACGCGCAGAGAGAAGCGGCGGACGAACGGAGCGTCGCCGCCACTTCAGCCCGGTGCGGCGGGGACGACGCTCCGGACCTCCCTCAGGATTCAGCCCGTGTCACGGCTCCAGCCGGTGTCCAGCGCAGGAACGACGCATCGATCAGCGCCTTGATCACCTTCTGACAGGCGTCGCCTTCGAGGCCCCACAAGCGGGTCGCCTGCGCTGGCGTCACCCGCAGGCCCGGCATCTCCACGAACTCGGAACGGACGCGACGAAGAACGGCTTCGAATTCCATATTGCCTCTTTCTCGACTGCGGCGATGACCACGCCGCCGCGAACGCCTCATAGCAAGAGGCAGGCCAGCGCGCGGTCTGGCCGCGAGGTCAATCGGACGGAAATCCTGAGCATTTTTCGCTGCCGGTGTCTCAGGGGGTCCACGGCGGCTGGCAGGTGCGACAGTTTTGGCGTGGCGCTTTACAGAAAAGTTCGAGCCGTTACTGGCGAGTCGCGCCCGCAACCTGCCTGAATGAGGGGATATCGACAAATCTGTCGACTTCGGTGGCGAAGGGCGCGTTTATGTTGCTTTAATCAGGAGCGCGCTGCCGCCTGGTAGGCGTCCGCAGTTTCGTGGGCATGATAGGAGCTGCGGACGAGCGGACCGGATTCGACGTGGACGAATCCCAGTTCCAGCGCGATCTGCTTGAGCGCGCGAAACTCGTCGGGATGGTAGTAGCGGACCATCGCCGCGTGACCGCTGGACGGCCGGAGGTACTGGCCGATGGTCAGGATGCCGCACCCGACGCGTCGGAGATCGGCGAAGGTGTCGACCAGCTCGTCGTGCGTCTCGCCCAGGCCGACCATGACGCCGGTCTTGGTCGGGATGTTCGGCGCGTAGCGGCGTGATCGGTCGAGCAGCTCCAGCGTCCGGGCGTAGCGGCCGCCGGAGCGGGCCATCCGGTAGAGCCGCGGCACGGTCTCCGTGTTGTGATTCAACACGTCGGGGCCGGCATCGAGTACCGCGTGCAGCGGCGCTTCGCGGCCCTGGAAATCAGGTATCAGCACTTCGATCCGGCACGCGGTCAGGCCGGCGCGGGTCCGGCGAATCGTTTCGGCGAAGATCGAGGCGCCGCCGTCGGGCAGGTCGTCGCGGTCGACCGAGGTGATGACGACGTAGTTGAGGCCGAGGGTCCGGATGGCGTGGGCGACCCGCTCCGGTTCAGCGGCGTCGACCGCACCCGGCCGGCCGTGTGCGACCGCGCAGTACGAGCAGGCGCGGGTGCAGACGTCGCCGAGGATCATGAAGGTCGCCGTGCCGTGGTTCCAGCACTCGCCGATGTTGGGACAGCGCGCTTCCTCGCAGACCGTATGGAGGTTGAGGTCCTGCATCAGCCCCTTGAGGCGCAGATAGCTCGGCGACCCGGGCGCGCGGACCTTCAGCCAGTCCGGCTTCGGCTCGCGGGGTTTGACGACAGTCAGCGGAACGATCGTAGCCATGGGGACTGACGATCGTAGCACGTCGACCGTCCCGGTCTGGGGACGCCTTGAAAGGCGTCCCCGACAACCCTGCCCGTCAGATCCTTCAGGTTCGCCGTCGCAGCGAGGTGTCGGGGATGGTCACGCCCGCGGGCCGGTAGTGTCTGGTGATCCGCTCAGGCCGGCGATCAGGAAGTCGGCGAACCGGTCGGCGATCTCCTGCGAGGTCAGCAGGCCGTCGGGCTTGAACCAGCGTGGAATCCAGTTGACGGCGCCGAGAATCGCAAACGACGTCAGCTTCGGATCGCGCGGCCCGAACGCGCCGGTATCGACCCCGGCGGCGATGATTCGCCGCAATCCGTGATCGAAGCGATCCCGCCGTGCGATCACCGTCCGGAGATGGGCGGGCGACAGCGCCTCGAGGTTGAGGAACAGCGCTGTGCCATGCAGTTCGTCGAGAATGGTGTGGACGAAGGCGGTGATCAGGCGGCGCAGCTTGTCGTCGGATGGGGCGTCGCTCCGGTCGATCTCCTCCAGCAGCTCGATCACGCAATCGAGCGAGTACTGGTGGCAGGCGAACAGGATCGCTTCCTTGCTGCGAAAGTAATAGTAGAGGTTCCCCTTCTTCATGTGCAGGGCGCTGGCGATCTGTTCGACGGTCGCGCCATGGTAGCCGAGCTTGCGAAACGCCACCGCGGCGCTCTTCAGGATGTCGATTCGGGTCGTCGTCGTTGGCTGGGTCCGGCGGCGCCGGCGCGATCGGCGGCTCGCGGAGCGGCCGGCTGTGGTGGGCGCGGCGATGGTCACCACTTTAAATTAGTTGACCGGCTGTTCAAGTTCAACTCATCGGTGGCGAGCCGAGCCGGCCGCGATCGCGAGTCGCCGATCAGGTCGGTCCGGGTTGGTGTGAGCCGGCGGCGCCCGGCCGGGCCAGCTCGGCCAGCAGGCCGCCGGTGCGCTCCCGCAGCGTGGCGAGTACCGTCTGCGCGTCGCTCCAGCGCTGCTCTTCGGCGCGCACGAATCGCGCATAGGGAGCGATGGCATCGGCCAGCCGGAGCGCGCCCTGCTCCTGGGCGTTGGCGAACTCCTTCAGCAACGCGGCCGCCAGCCGGGCGCGGAGCGCCGTCACTTTCTCTTGCAGCGCCGCCTTCGCCCGCCGCCGGCGGGCCGGGATGATCAGGAAGCCGAGGCTCATCACCACGCTGGCCAGCAGGATACCCGTGACATCGGCGGCCACCGTCGATGCCGCGATCGTGACCAGGGTGCCGAGGCCGACCGCGGCGCCGCCGGCGGCCGCGGCGGCGGCCACGGCCACCCGCGCCTGATCGGCAATGATCCCGGCTTCGTGCCGCTGGTCGTAGCCGTCGACCACCCGCTGCGCCTCGCGGCCGACCGAGTCCATCAGGCGGGCGCGGTCGTCGTGAAAGCTGCCCACCTCGGGGGCCCCGAGCACGCGGGGGGCGTGCTGCCGCTGTCGATCGGCCAGCAGCCGCGTGACCGCCTGCCAGTGGCGGAAATCCTGGTCGACCAGCCAGTCGATCAGCTCGGTAACGCGCCGCTCGATCTGCGCCGGTGCGTCGGCGACGACCTTGTCCTGGAATTCCTTCTGCACCCGCGCGCGATTCAGCAGATCGACGACGCGGCCGAGGCGCAGCGTCTCCTCGAAAAAGTGATGCCCGCGCGCCTCCATGCCGGCCAGCACGTTCTCGACGGCGCCCATCCGGAGCGCGAAGCCGCGCCCCATGTCCTCCCGATACACCGCGCGCTGCCGATCGATGTCGGCGATCAGCTGCCGGTCCTCCTGCATCAGGACCAGGCGTTCCCCGACAATCGTCGCGAAGCGGTTGGCGAGCGCCAGACCGACCCCGAGCGGATTGGCCAGCTTCAACCGAAACTGGTTGCGTCCATCGAGCGTCTGCCGCAAGTACTGTTCGAAGGTCTCGAAACGGCTGGCCGCCCACGACGATGTGTCACCCTGCTTGCCGAGCTGCGCGAGCCGCGCACTGACCGGCAGCACGTCGGGCTCGACGCCGAGCAGGTCCCGGCCGGCCTGGCTGACGAATGTCAGCACCTGGTCGAGCTCGGCCGGCGTTCTCAGGATATCGATCTTGTTGAGGACGACGACGATCTTCTTGCCCCAGTCGCGGATGGCGGTCAGGAACACGCGCTCGCTCTCGGCAAACGGCCGATCCGCCGAAGTGACGAACAAAACGAGATCGGATCGCGGAACGAAATCGGTTGTCAGCCGTTCGTGCTCGCGGACGATGGCGTTGGTCCCCGGCGTGTCGACGATGTGCACGTCGCGCAGCAGGTCGACCGGCGCCGTCACCACCAGCAGGCCGTGCGCATCAGTTGACCGGCCCGGAACGTCACCGTATTTCACCACCTGGATCTGGGCGGTGGTCGGCGTCACGCCCTCCAGCAGCACCGGTTGTCCCAGCAGGGCGTTGATGAACGCACTCTTCCCGGCGTTGAACTCCCCGACAATCACCAGCAGGAACAGCTCGTCGAGCTGGCGCATCGACGCGGCCAGGGCGGCGCGGTCCTGACCGGTTGCGCCGTACTCGGTCAAGGCATCGCGCAGCGTCGACAGGAGGTCGCGCGCCTGCGCGACGAGGACCTCGGACGCGGAGTCGAGTACGCGGAGCACACCAGAGCCTACGCACAACCAGCGCCATTCGCAAGCCGGCCGCCGCCCCGAAGGCGCATGAGCCGCGTCTCAGTTGGGCCGGCGGCCGATCGCCTGCGCGGCGACGAATGCGCTCGACCACGCCCACTGGAAATTGAATCCGCCGATGCGGCCGTCCACGTCCAGCATTTCGCCGACCAGGTAGAGTCCCGGGCACCGCCGCGACTCCATCGTCGCCGGATTGATCTCGTCGAGCGTCACGCCGCCGGCGGTCGCTTCGGCGTGGCTGTAGCCGCGACAGCCGGTGACAGGCAGCGGCCACGCCACGAGGGCCTGCACCAGGCGGCGGCGGTCGCTGCGCGTGAGATGCGCCAGTTCACCAGCCGGGTCGATCTGCAGCCGGGTGAGCAGCGCGGCGGCGACCGATCCGGGAACGTGAGCTGAAAGCGCGATCAGCAGGGATGTCTTCGGCCGCGTCGCTGCCGCCGACGTCCAGTGTGCGTCGAGCTGGTCGAACGATTGGGAGGGCGACAGGCTCGCCGTCAAGCGGGGCGTGCGGCCGTCGGCCTGCGCCCGCAGCCAGTGGCGCGACATGTCCAGAGCGACCGGCCCGCTGATGCCGAAATGCGTCCACAGGAGCGATCCGTGCTGCCGGACGGCGATCCGGCCGTCAGTCCAGAGGTGCAGCGCCACCGTGTGGGAGACGCCGGACAGCCGGCGGTGGATCGAGGCGCCATCAGCGTCGTCCAGCAGCAGCGGGACCAGCGCCGGCGTCGTCGGCACGATTGAGTGGCCCAGGCGTCGGGCGAACCGTAAGCCGGCGCCGTCGCTGCCGCTTTTCGGCAGCGATTCGCCGCCGGTGGCGAGCACGAGGTAGCGGCAGCCGATCGTCCCCCGCCCGGTGACGACCGTGAAGCGGCCGCTTTGATCGAGTGCCGCCATCGGGTGACCGGCCGCGCTGACGTCGAGCACGCGGTGATCGGCCAGCAACCCGACGCCGGCGCCATCGACGCCGCGCAGCAAGGCGGCCAGTACGTCGCGCGACCGGTTGGTGTCGGGGAAGAGCTTGCCGCCGGCCTCCTCGTGCAGCGGAACGCCGAGGAGTTGGAAGAAGCGGATGGTGTCGTCGGCGGTAAACGTTCGCAAGACGCGCCTGATCAGCGTCGGGCGCCCGCCCCAGAAGTCGCGCTCAGACACCACCCGGTTGGTGACGTTGCAGCGGCTGCCGCCACTGACGAGGATTTTCGCGCCCGGCTTCCTGGCACCGTCGAGCAGCAGCACCGACCGCGCCGGATTGGCGCGCCGGATGAAGACGGCGGCCGCCATCCCGGCAGCACCGGCGCCGACGATGACGACGTCTGCGGTGGAGACGGTCAGGCTCCAAACGATCGGGTGACGAGCGCTTCGATGGCGCGCCGGCCGCTGTCGCGGATGGTTCGGGTTCCGGTTCCCGTGAAGTGCGGATGGGTAATCGTCGGCAGGGCGGACTGGCCGAGCTCCGTCCACTCCGTGCCGCTCCAATGAAACCAGCCATCACGGTCCTGATCGAAGACGTGCAGCGGCTTGTTGCACAGTTTGGCGAACTCGGCGCCCCAGCCCGTGCCGCCTCGGACCGTGCCATCCTCGAGAATCGTACCGACGACGTAAATCTCCTGGCCGTGGTTGACCTGGTACCAGAGCGTCTGCAGCACCTTGCGAATCGTTGGACTGTCCGTGTAACGGCGATGCATGAGTCGGGACACGTACTCCAGGCTGACGTCACCGGCCTGCAACTCTTCGTGGTTGAGCACCCGCACGCCGCGGTGCCGTTGGATCTTGTGGCCGTCGAACGTGAAATTGACCTCTTCGATGCCGTGCCGCTCCGCGCAGGCGCCGAACTCGGCCTCCGCGCCCGGCGCGCCGCCACTAAAGAGGATGCTGTCGGATGGCTGCATCGTGCGATCATACATCGCCATGTCACCGCCCCGGACGTATCGCGCCGGCGAGTCGATCGAGGACTTCTGCCGGGCCTGCAAGAGCGACCGGATGCACACGGTGATCGTCGTCGACGGCAACGGCCGCCCGATTCGCGTCGACTGCGGTTACTGCCACAGCGAGCACAACTACCGCGGCGGCCCGCGGTTCGGTGCGGCGCCATCAGCGGCCGCGCCGCCGCCGTCGGCGAGCATCCGACGCTCGACGGCGGACGCGGCGCCGTTCCCCGTCGTCAGCGATCGCGAGAGGATAGCCCCGGCCATGACCCCTGCCGATACCGACGATCTCGAACTGCTGCTGCGCCGGATCATTCGCGAGGAAGGCGGCATCTCGCCAGTCGTGCCGGCCGAGAAGTGGCGCGGCGGCACCCTGGTGCTTCGGCCCGGAACAGCGGGCATGCAGGAAAAGAGCTGGCCGATCGAGACCTTCTTCCACAAGGTGGTCATGCTGAGGAATCGCCTGCGCACGCTCGAGCAGCAGGTCAATGCGTCGGATCTTCCCGACGATGTCAAGGTCAAGCTGCAGATCTACGTCAGCGGCTGCTACGGATCGCTGACCAGCTTCAACGTGCTGTTCGCCGACGAGGATGATCACTTCAAGGGCAGCGGCGGCGACTGAGTCGACACGCCTGGTACCACTCAATCTCGGCACGGTCCTCGCATAACGGGGCGATTCGTGGAGGACATCGATCCTCCTCTGGAGGTCACGTATGCGTCTGACTATTCGTCACGGTCTCGTCACGGCAGGGACCATCTGCGGTGCCACGCTGTGGGGCGCGGTCGCGCTGTTCGGGCAGGATGATCCGCTGGTGAAGACCGAGCCGCTCGCCCAGGTCATCCAGCGTAATCAGCAGGAGAAGCCCACGTTCGCCAAGCGGCATCAGGACCTGCTCGACCTTCGCTACGACCTGGCGAACCGGGCGGCGCCGGGCGTCACGATGTCGCGCGGCAAGGCGGTACAAGACGGCGTCCGCGTCAAGCTGGCCGGCGGGATGACCTGGGAGCGGCTGGCGGCGATGACGCCGGAGGAGATCAAGGCCCAGGATGCGTGGCCGGCGGGCTTCTACCCGTTGCCCCACCCACATCATGAAACCGGCGGCATGGTCTTCCCGAAGCTGCTGATCGAGGAAGTCAAGAAGCAGACGCAGCGGGATTTGACCCGCTTCGATCTGGACTTCGACCTGCCCGATCATCTCATTCCCGAAACGCCGGCGGCCGGCATCTTCCTGGTGACCCGCCCCGATCTCGGCGACGTGTCGAAGGGCGAGCTGGTCACGCTCGACAACTTCGAGCGGCTGTTCAACCAGATTCTCAATCCGAAACAGCTCGAGGGTTTACGGCTGCTCCTCACGCCCTTTCCGCAGCAGCAGTTCAACCTGACCGACGACCGCAAGAGCCTGAAGGCGTCGCAGGGCGTGGCCTGCTTCGACTGCCATTCCAACGGCCACACCAACGCCTCGACCCATACTGTCGGCGATATCAGGCCCAACGATCACCGGCACCGCATCGACACGCCGTCGCTGCGCGGCGTCGGCATCCAGCGTCTGTTCGGTTCACAGCGTGCGATGAAGAGCGTCGAGGACTTCACCGAGTTCGAACAGCGCGCCGCCTACTTCGACGGCGACCACACGCGGGCGGCGCGCAAGGGCGTGAACCCGCTCGACCGCGGCACCCAGGTCCATTTCATGGGCGAGTTCCAGAACCTGCTCGACTTCCCGCCGGCGCCGAAGCTGAACATTCTCGGCCGGCTGGATCCGGCGAAAACGAGCGAGGCCGAGCGGCGCGGCGAGGCGCTGTTCTTCGGCAAGGCGCAATGCTCGGCCTGCCACATGGCGCCGTATTACACCGACAACCTGATGCACAACCTGCAGGCCGAGCGCTTCTTCAAGGAGAAGCTGATCAATGGCCGCCTGGCGTCGACGGATGGTCCGATCAAGACCTTCCCGCTCCGCGGCATCAAGGACTCGCCGCCCTACCTCCACGACGATCGGCTGCTGACGCTGGACGATACGGTCGAGTTCTTCAACCTGGTGCTCGGATTGAAGCTCGCGACCCCGGAAAAGAAGGACCTGGTCGCGTTCCTCCGGGCGCTCTAGGGGCTAACAGCCCGTGATGAAAGTCGCGCCGGCATTCGGCCGGCGCTGCATCCCGCCTGGCGGTGTTGCTCATCGCTCAAATATTCCCGGTATTCTCGCGCTTCGCGCCTTGCCAGCCGGGCGCAGCACCGGCCTCGGTGCTCGCCGGGACTTTCACCACGCGATAACCGTGACCGGAATCCGGACACGCCAGGATTAGACTGCATCATGCAACTTCAGGCGGCGCGTCTCTGTCTCGACTGTGAGGAGGTGCACGACGAGCAGCAATGCCCGGTCTGTGCCTCGGAAACGTTTGCCGCACTGTCGCGCTGGGTGCCAGCCGCTGACCGGCGCGGACGACCCAGACCGACCGTGCCGCCTGAAGCGGAAGTCTACCGCGCCTTGCTCGGCAAGCCACCGGCGTCGAGAGGGCAGCGGTTCCTGAAGCGGGGCGCACTCGGGCTCACCGCCGTCGGTCTGATTGGCTGGTTCTTGCGCAGCGGCAAGATGGCCGCAAAGACCGTTGTCCCGTCCGCGACCGGCGAAGGATCGCCGCCCGACAACCCTGCGGGTACAGATACAGGTGGGTAGACTGGTTTGACGAGTGGCGTGTTCCGGATCGGGCTCCCGATCCGCGCGGCATCAGCCGCCGCCCCTCAGCTGCATCACGACCATCGCCAACGTCAACGCGATCATCACGCCGACAGTGGTCCAGGCGACGATGTTGTAGCGGCGCGAGTTGACGTGCTCGCCCATCAGCTCCCGGTCGTTGGTCAGCAGCAGCATGAAGACCAGGACGAACGGTAAGACCATGCCGTTGACGACCTGCGACAGCACCATGATCGGCACCAGCGGCACTCGCGGCACCAGCAGCACGCCGGCTCCGGCGACGATCAGCAATGTATAGAGCCAGTAGAACGCCGGCGCTTCGTGAAATTTCTTGTCCAGTCCGGACTCGAATCCGAGCCCTTCGCAGACCGTGTAGGAGGTCGAGATCGGCAGGACGGTCGCGGCGAACAACGAGGCGTTGAAGAGCCCGGCCGCGAACAGGATGTAGGCGTACTCCCCGGCCAGCGGCCGCAGCGCCTGCGCCGCGTCGACCGCGTCGTGGATCTCGGTCCGCCCGACGACGTGCAGAGTCGCCGCGCAGGCGACGATGATGAACCAGGCGATCACCGCGGCGAACAGACTGCCGACGATGACGTCCCAGCGCGCCGCCTTGAATTGGCGCGCCGTGATGCCTTTTTCGACGACCGACGCCTGCAGATAGAACTGCATCCACGGCGCGACCGTCGTGCCGACCAGGCCGATCAGGGTGTAGATGTAGAGATAGCGGTAGTTGCCGGTCCCGACCTCCTGCGGCCGGGTGACGGTGGCGAAGGCGGCGGCCTTCCAGTCCGGGTGCGCCAGGATGCCGGCGAAGATGTAGCAGACGAAGACGGTCGACGAGACCAGGAAGATCTTCTCGACGCTGTTGTAGGTGCCGTGGACGACCAGCACCCAGACCAGGGCCGCGGCGATCGGCAGCACGATGAACCGGGAGATCCCGAACAGCTCGAGGCTGCTGGCGACGCCGGCGAATTCGGCCATGACGTTGCCGAAGTTGGTCACCACCAGCACCGTCATCAGGAAGAACGTGACGCGGAAGCCGAATTCCTCCCGGATCAGATCGCTCAGCCCCTTCCCGGTGACCGCGCCCATCCGCGCCGCCATCTCCTGGACGACGATCAGCGCGACCGTGGTCGGAACCATCGCCCACAGCAGCGAGTATCCGAACCGCGCCCCGGCGACCGAATAGGTCCAGATCCCGCCGGCGTCGTTGCCGCCGGCGCCGGCGATCATGCCGGGACCGACCACGGCGATGAACAGCGCCAGCCGGCTCTTCCAGCTTTTTCGCAGTAGTTTCACAAGGTCATTTCCCGGGCCGCGTTCAGCGATGACGCAGCATCGTGATCACATCGTCCGCCGTGATGATGCCAGACAGGCGCCCGTGCTCGTCGACCACGGCGAGCGTCAACAGGTTGTATTTGTCGAAGAGCGCGGCGACTTCGTCCTGCGGCGTGTCGGGCGCGCAGGCGACGTAGGGCTCGCCGAGCTCCGACAGCTGGACCGCCGGCGAGGAAATGGCGATCCGGACGAGCGGCACCGCTCCGGTCAGTTTGTTCCCGTCACCAATCAGGTAGATGGTCGCCAGTGCTTCGCGGCTGCCTTCGAACGCCTTCAAGGCCTCGATGGCGTCGTCGACGACCGCCGTTTCCGCCACCGCGATGTACTCCGTGGTCATCCGGCCGGCGGCGGTGTGCTCACCGAACTCGAGCAGCTGGGTGACTTCGCGGCGCTCGTCCGGCTGCATCTGCTCGAGGATCGCGTCCGAGCGGACCGTCGACAGATCGCCGAGGAGATCGGCGGCCGCGTCCGGATCCATTTCCTCGACGATGTCGGCGGCGCGGTCGGAATCGAGCGACTCGACGATCGACACCTGCACCCTGGGATCGAGTTCCTCGAGCGCTTCGGCGGCCACCTCTTCGTCGATCGTCTCGAACACCGCTTCGCGCTCGGCCCGCGGCAGGTCCTCGACGATGTCGGCGATGTCCGCCGGATGCATCTTGGACAGGCCTTCGTAGACAATCTTGAGCCTGACCCGGCGCGCCGGATCGGTCTCGAGCAGATCGACGAAATGCCAGGGGATGACGCGCGGCGGGATTTTTTCGAGCAGGGCCCGCAGGGTGAATGCCGGCACGACGCCCTTCGCCAGACGTCGGACGGCGCCCCGCGCCCCGACGTCCACCGACAGGACGCTCAGGCGGACGTGGCTGTCGTCCGGCGTCGAGTCGAGCTCGACGTCGTTGACCCGCACCACCTTCCGGCCGTGCACGTCGATGATCTGCTGATCGAGGAGGTCGCGCTTGAGGAGGAGGACGCCGTCCGACGGCGTGTGGCGGTCCCAGGTCCGGCTGTCGCTCTCGGCGCGGACGCTCGCTCCGCACGCGGTCAGCTCGCGGGCCGGCAGCACGCGCTCGCCCGCGGCGGTGCGGACAATCAGATAGGCGATGCGGGTGGGGTGATCCTCGGGTGCGATGGCGACTTCGCGCACCCGTCCCCGGATCGCGCCGCTGGCGTCGCGCACGCTGGCGCCGAGCAGTTCCGAGAGGGCGACGATGGACATGGATCCAGCTCTGGCACGGACATTGTCAAGTTGATCCAAGAATAGCAGCATTTCGCAGCCCGACTCGTAACCGAAACGGAGTACGCAAAAACATAAAAAGGGGTCGGGAGTCATTATGCAAAAAGAAATACTCCCGACCCCTTTTTCCTCTTCCGCGAGCCCCGTTGTCAGTGGACGTGGACGGCCGTCTGCGCCGGCCGCCAGCGTAGGAAGACGTGAAAGGAGTGCGACCCCTGGTAGAGGTCGAGGACGTCTCGCATGACCGGGTAGAAGGTGACGTCGCTGCCGACGCCGACGCGGCCGGGGCCGACCATCGGCAGGTCGCGCACCGCGCCGACGGTCACCGCGCTGACCTGCGAATAGAAGTGCGGATGCGTGAAGCCCCTTGGATGCAGGCCGAGGCCGAAGATCTGCTTCGCCGACTGTTCGGCGCGGCCATAGACCGACGTCGCGCCGGTGGCCCGAAAATCCCACTCGAGCAGAAAGCTGTCGTCCTTGTTGTCGTAGCCGTTGAACTCGCGGTTCTGTCCCCACGCCGCCGTGGCCTCCAGCGCGCGCGAGGCGATCGCGCCGCTGAAGCCGATCGAGGCGGTCAGCCGGGTGACGTCGTAGGGTTCGAACCATTCCGGCTCGTGCAGACGGCCGCCCGAGACCTGCGCCTGCCACGGGCCGCGGTGCCAGCCGACGCGGACCGCCCAGGAATCGAGCGCCGGCCGCTCGACGTTCAACCGGTCCTCGTCCGGCTCGGCGCCGCGGAACGTCGAGGCCTCGAACGACAGCGGACCGGTTTCGACGCCGAAGCGGAGCACGCCGGTGGTGATGTGCGTCGAGTCGAGGCTGTGGTGCCCGATCGGCACCGCCGGATTGTTGCGCGCCGACTCCCGGTGCATGAACGGCGTCGGACCCAGGGTCGGCGAACCGACGAGGTCGGCGCCGAAGGTGTAGCGCACGCCGGGACGCTCGAGCCGATAGGTCGCGCCGAGCGCCATCAGCAGATCGTGAGGATGCTGGAAGTTGACGTTCGGCGTCCGCTGGTAGCTCTCACCGGTCTGGAACAGCTGGGGCGATCCCTGCGCCTTCATTGTGAACGGCTCGAGCGACAGCATGCCCTCGACCGTCAGTCGTCCCGCCCCGGCGATCCGATTGGCGCCCAGCATGAACCAGTTCTGCGACTCCCAGGCTGAGAAGTCGGCGTACTTCCGCTGCTGGTAGTTGTAGCCGAAGAAGGCATTGGCATCGGCTGTCCACGACCAGGCTCCCGCCGTGTCGGCGGCCGGGTGATGATGCGCTTCGGGAGCTGCCTGATCGGACTGGGCCGCGCTCGCCGCCGCGACCGAGACCAGCAGGGCGGTGAGGACGGCGAGTTGGATCGGGCGCGACGCCCCGGCCCGCCGGAAACAAGTTCGCGATCTGGGCGATGAACCGGCCGTGATACCGTAGCGAGAGTCCATGGGTGCTGTCCGAAGCCGTCTGTCGTGGGTGATTGCCGGCTGGCTGATCTGCCAGCTCGCGGCGTCAGCCGCGCCGCTGGCGCTGCATGCGATCGACGCGCCGGCCGCCAGCCACGACGAATGCGATTGCCCGATCGCACCGGGTCAGGCGTGTCCGATGCATCACACCGACCAAGGTGATCGGACATGCAAGATACGTAACGCTTCAGGCGGATCCGAAGCGGCGCTGCTGGCGCAGGCCGGCGGCGTCGGTCTGCTGCCGCCGCCAACGGTTACCGTAAGCGCTTTCGTACAGTGTGCGTCCGTACCGACGGCCACGCCCTCCGCCATTCGTCGCGCCCATCGTCCCGAATCGCCTCCTCCCAGAGCTTAGCTCTCCCACATCTCATCACGTTGCGCGCAGGGGCCGGGCCTGGCGCTGCCGGTGCGTCCGGCAGTGCGGGCTGTTGCGGGCTCTGACGCCCCTCGGCAACGTCAACGCGGACGCGCAGAGCTCCGGCTCTGCGCCGGATCAGTCGCGCATTGAGGGAGAGGTCATGAGGGCCACACGCAGACTCAGCGCCGCAGTCATTGTCGTTGCGGCGGCAATGACGGCGAGCAGTGCTCATTCGATTGAGGTCGGTATCCAGGGGCGTGCCAACGCGAATTCATCGATCGCGGCGGCCGGCCAACTGGTGGCGGTCGGCTGGGGCGCCACGGCAAAAGACGGCCCGACGGATGTCTTCGTGGCCGTCAGTCGCAATGCCGGTGGCAGCTTCAGCGCTCCGGTGCGCGTCAACGACGCGGCCGGGGCGGCGAGCCTGTCCGGCGAACAGCCGCCGCGCATCGCCCTGGTCCCGAGGAGTGGCCGGGATCCGTCGATCGTCGTCGTCTGGACCTCGAAGGCCGCCGGCGGGACGCGGCTGCTCCAGGCGCGGTCCGACGACGGTGGGAGATCGTTCGGCCGCGCCTCACCAGTGCCCGGGGGCGACGGCGCCGGCAACCGCGGCTGGCAGTCGACCGCGATCGATCGCGACGGACACGTGGTGGCCGCCTGGCTCGACCACCGCGAGCTTGCCGGATCCGCCCGGCAGGGTCCACCGATGCACCACGAGGGACAGCAGCACACCGGACACGCCGATCCCGCCGCCGATGGCTCGGCGCGGGCCCAGCTGTCCAAGCTGTATGTCGGGCGGCTGGACGGCTCCGACACGCCGCGCGTCCTGACTGGTGGCGTTTGCTACTGCTGCAAGACCGCCGTCGCCTCCGGATCAGACGGTTCGCTGTTTGCGGCCTGGCGCCACGTCTATCCGGGCAACGTGCGCGACATCGCGTTCACCGTGTCGCGGGATGGCGGGCGGACCTTCGCGGCACCGGTCCGCGTCAGCGAAGACCGCTGGGTCCTCGACGGCTGTCCCGAGAACGGGCCGGCAATGGCCGCCGACGCCGCCAATCGACTGCACCTGGTATGGCCGACGCTGGTGGACAGTCCGGCGCCAGGCCGCGAACCAACGCTGGCGCTGTTCTACGCCGTTTCGAGTGACGGCCGCCGGTTCACGGCGCGCGAGCCCATCCCGACCGAGGGTCTGCCGCGCCACCCGCAGATCGCCATCGATGCGCGCCGGTCGGTGGTCGCCGCCTGGGACGAGCAGGTCAAGGAGGGAACGCGCCAGGTCGTGATCGGCCGCGCCCTCGCCAAAGGCCAGGGAACGCTCCGATTCACGCGCCAGGTCCTCGGCGCGGGCGCGGTGTACCCGGCGATCGCCGCCGTCGCAGACGGTGTCGTCGTGGCGTGGACGAGCGGTCCGCAGGAAGGATCGGTGATCCGTGTCACCCGTGTTCCGTAGCGCTGTTCTGCTCGTGGCGTCGATATTGATGTGGGCCGATCCCGCCGCCGCGCAGGAGACGGTGAACTACGCCAGCGTCAGCGGACGCGTGACCGATGCCTCGGGCGCCGTGGTGACCGGCGCGCAGGTGTCGGCACGCCACACCGAGACGAACCTGACCGCTGCCGCCGACACCGATGGGGAAGGGCGCTTCCGGTTCACCTACCTGCGGGTCGGGCCCTACGAGATCAGCGTGCGGAAGGCCGGCTTTGCCGACGCCCTGCGCCAGGTGACGCTCACTGTTGGTGCGGCGTTCGAACTCCGGGTCGCCCTGACGGTCGGCGCGGTGGAGGTCAACGTCCGTGTCACCGCCGAGCCGGTCGTCCTCGAATCGGCCCGCAGCCAGATTGCCGGCACCATCTCGCAGGCCGAGGTGCGAAACCTGCCGATGAACGGCCGCAACTTCCTCGACCTCGCGCTGCTCGTGCCCGGCGTCTCGCCGACCAATATCGGCAGCACGCAGCTCTTTGCCGAGACGTCGGCGGTGCCGGGCCAGGGCGTCTCGATCGGGAGCCAGCGCAACTTCTCCAACAACTTCATCGTCGATGGCTTGTCGGCCAACGACGACGCGGCAGGGCTGAGCGGCATTCCCTACAGCGTCGACGCCGTCGACCAGTTTCAGGTGGTGACCTCGGGCGGTCAGGCCGAGCTGGGGCGCGCCCTGGGCGGCTACATCAACGTCGTGACCAAGAGCGGTACGAACACGATGCGGGGCGACCTCTACGACTACGCGCGCGATGACCGCTTCAACGCGCCCAACGCGCTGTCGGGCACGACGCTGCCGATGCACCAGTCGCAGTACGGATCGAGCCTGGGCGGCCCGATCGTGCGCGACCGGACGTTTTTCTTCTCGAACTTCGAGCAGCGCCGGCTGAATCAAACCGGGTTGGTGACCGTTTCCCCGGCGACCGTCTCGACCATCAACGCCAGGCTGGCTGCCGTCGGCTATCCTGGTTCGCTGCTGACGACCGGCGAATATCCCAACTCGTTGCACACGACAAATTTCCTGGCCAAGGCCGACCATCAAATCAACGGCCGCGATCAGTTCACGGTTCGCTACAGCCTCTACCGCGTCGATTCCAGCAACTCCCGCGGCGCCGGCGGCTTGAATACGCCATCCGCGTCGGCCGGGTTGAACAACAGCGATCAGTCGCTGGCCTTCAGCAACACCGCCACGTTCTCGCCGCGGACCGTCAACGAGACCCGGGCGCAGCTCTCGTACGGCGATCTGAAAGCGCTGCCCTCCGACAGCGTCGGGCCGGCGGTCAACATCGCGGGGGTGGCGTCGTTCGGGACGCTGTCGGGCAGTCCGCAGGGGCGGCAGAACTGGATCTACCAGGTCGTCAACAACCTGTCCCATCAGGCAGGTGCGCACGCGCTGCGGGTGGGCGTCGATTTTCTCTACAACCGCGACACGATCGTCTATCCGCGATCGATCCGCGGCGCCTACACCTTCTCATCGCTGGCGAATTTCCTGGCCGGCGTCTACAACAACTCGGGCTTCACCCAGACCTTCGGCACCACCGTCGTCGCCCAGACGAACCCGAACCTCGGTGTCTACGCCCAGGACGAATGGAAGATCAGTCCCCGTGCGACGTTGAATGCGGGTCTGCGCTACGACCTGCAGTTCCTGGAGGCGGTCCACACCGACGCCGACAACATCTCGCCGCGGGTCGGTCTGGCGTGGACGCCGTTCGACGCCAGGCGGATGGTGGTGCGCGCCAGCGCCGGGCTCTACTACGACCGGGTGCCGCTGCGCGCGGTGGCGAACGCGCTGCTGGCGGCGGGGAATACCACCGACCTCGGGCTGCTGCGCCAGGTCAGCCTCAGCCTGTCGCCCAACCAGGGCGGCGCGCCGACGTTCCCGAACATCCTCAGCGGTCCGGTCCCGTCGGTCACGCTGCTCAATCTGACGACGATGGATCCGAACCTCCAGAACGCGCTGTCGCGGCAGGCCAGCGTCGAGATCGAGCAGCAGCTCGGGCGCGGCAGCACCTTCAGCGTCGGCTATCAATACACGCGCGGCCGGCATCTCATCATGCAGATCAATCAGAACGTGCCGGCCTGTGTCGCCAGCGGCACCAACAACGGCTGCCGCCCGACTGCGGCGTATGCCAACAACAACCAGTATTCCTCGGCCGCCGACTCCGACTATCACGGCCTGCATGTCTCGTTCGTGCAACGGCCGGCGGGCTGGGGGAACTACCGGGTCAGCTACGCCTACTCGACATCGATGAACAACGTCGGGGAGAGTTTCTTCAGCTCGCCGATCGACCCGTTCGATCTGTCGAAGGACTGGGGCCGATCGGACGACGATCAGCGACACCGGCTGGTCCTCTCCGGGTCCGTCAACTCGTCGATGGCGCCGGCGCAGACGGTCTGGGAGGGCATCAGTCATGGCTTCCAGGTGAGTACGATGCTGCAGTCCTATTCGGCTCTGCCGTTCAACATCACCTCTGGGGTGACCACCGTACACGGCACGGCTGGCCGGCCGATCGTCGACGGCGCGTTCATCCCGCGCAACGCCGGCATCGGCAGTGACTTCTTCGGCCTGAGCCTGCGAGTGAGCCGCGGGGTGCGGGTCGGCAGAGGAGTCCGGGTCGAGGGGCAGCTCGAGGCGTTCAACCTGACCAATCGCGTCAACAATCTGACGCGGAACGCGAATTTCGGAACCGGGGCCTATCCGTCGAGTCCGGCGCCGACCTTCAACCAGATCACGGCGGTCGGCGACCCGCGAAGTCTTCAGTTCGGGGTCCGGCTCCGGTTCTAGCCCTAGCACGTGGCGTCCGGCTTCAGCCGGACCCCAAGTACGCCAGGCTGGTCGCACGAGCGTGGTTAGCCGCGTAGAATTCAGGGCATCATCGACGATCAACGCGGTCACTTCACGAAGAGGCGTGCCTATGCCCATGATCACTTCTCTATCACATCGCATCGTGTTCCCGCTGCTGGCCCTGGTTGTCGCGACGGCAGGCGGCTGCGGAGGAACCGAGGCTCCGCCACCAGCGGCGTCGACGGCGGCGCCGGCCGCGCCCGCAGCCCCGAAGATACCGGCGGTCGGGCTCTACGTGACGAACGAGACATCCGGCGATCTGACCGTCATCGACGCCGAGACGCTCGCCGTCGTGGCGACGGTTCCGCTTGGCAAGCGGCCGCGCGGTATTTCCGCCAGCCAGGACGGCACGCGCGCCTATGTCGCCCTCAGCGGGTCGCCCAACGCGGGACCCGGCGTCGATGAGAAGACGCTGCCGCCTCCCGATCGAACGGCCGACGGCATCGGCGTCGTCGATCTGCAGCAGGGCAAGCTGCTCAAGGTTCTGGAGAGCGGACCCGACCCCGAGCTGGTCGCGGTCAGCCGCGACGGCACGCGTGTGTTCGTGTCCAACGAGGACACCGCGAAAGCCAGCGTCGTCGATGTCGCGAGCGGCCAGATTACCGAAAGCTTCACCGTCGGCGAAGAGCCCGAGGGCGTTTCGGTCGAACCGTCGGGTCGCCGCATCTGGGTGACGTCGGAAGACGCCGGCGCCGTGTTCGTGATCGATCTGGAGGCGCACAAGGTGGTCAAGTCCGTGAAGGTCGGGCCGAGACCGCGATCGGTGGCGTTCCTGCCGGACGGATCGCGTGCCTACGTGCCGTCGGAGACCGGCGCGTCGCTCACCGTCATCGACGTGAAGCGGCTGACGGTCCTGAAGACGATTGATCTCGGCAAGGGCATGCGCGCCATGGGGACCGTGGCGGCGCCCGACGGCAAACATGTCTATGTGTCGACCGGGCGCAGCCAGATGGTACTGTTCGTCGACACCGCGACCAATAAAGTTGTCGGGTCGGTCGAGGCCGGTCCGCGTCCATGGGGCATCGCCATCTCGGCGGACGGGACGACGCTGTATACCGCCAATGGCCCGTCCAACGACGTGTCAGTGATCGACGTCGCCACGAAACAGGTGACAAAAAAGATCCCGGTGGGACGCGGTCCGTGGGGGATTGCGGTGGTGAAGCACCCGGCGGCCGGACAGTAGGCGACCGGCCACGATTAGCGTGGCGCGCGGTCGAAATCGTTTACACTTCCCGTGCAACTGAGGCGCCTGACACGCGTGAGTCGCAATTCCAGGAGGAGTGTATGCGCGGAAAACTGAGGGCAATGGCGGTGTGCGCGGCAGTGGTCGTCGGGTTCACGGTGATGGCGAATGAGAAACCGTCGCCGGAGTACCAGACGGCGATGAAAAACCTTGGCACCGCCAACGGCGCCCTGCGCGGCAACATCACCGCCAAGGACTACCCGGCGATCGAGGCCAATGCGGCAACCTTCAAGGCGGCGTTCACGGTGGCCGAATCGTTCTGGACCGGAAAGAAGGCCGACGATGCGATCGCGCTGTCGAAGACCGGCCTGAAGGGGGCGGAAGAGCTCGAAGCGGCGGCCAAGGCGAAGAACGACGAGGGGATCAATGCCGCGCGCGGCACGATCGGCGGCACCTGCCGCGGTTGTCACATGACCCACCGGGAGCAGCTGCCGGATATGACCTACGAGATCAAATAATCGGCGATCTGGCGAACGGGTGATCGGCGATCGGGTGATTGGCGACATCGCCGATCACCCGATCCATCAATTGCCGATTCACTGGGTCGTGATCGTCCCCCGCAGCAAGGCATTCTCGGGGTTCTGGTGATCGTGAAAACCGCACGTCCTGACGGTATTCAGATTGCCGGTCTGCTTGCTCATGCCCGGCACCACCAGATCGACGGTATTGATCGCGGGGCAGTCGGTGTGCTCGGGATGCGGATCGGATGTCATCTCGTGGTTGCGCGAGTCGTTGTTCACGAAGGTGACCTGCGTCCCCGGGCTGACGACCAGCGTCTTCGGGCTGACCCCGCTCGATGTGATGGTGATCGTCGAACCCGCCGGAGGTGACGGCGCCATCCCGCTGTCGTTGCTGCCGCAGGCTGCCGCGAGGCAGGCGATGGCCGTCGTCGCGATGAGCCGCACCATCCGACGATCCTACAGCCTTTTCATTGTCCGTCCCTCATGCGTGTTACCGGCTTCAGCCGGATTGATCCGAGTCCGACTAGTAGAACTTGCGGGAAATGGCGAATCCCATGAACCACTGGTCGCCCTCGGGACCACCGCGGGCCACCTGACCCATCGTCGTGCCGATGGCGTTTGAGAAGTTGAGCTGGAAGGTGTGTCCGCCGGCTCGCTTTTCGATGGCCAAGCTGCCGTGGTTGACACCCGGCTGGTACCCCGACCTCGGCACGATCTCTCCAACCACGTAGACACTCGGGCGTATCCTGACCCGGGCGCCGATGCCGACCATGAACGTGTCGTTGTCATCGGCGAGCGCCTTGGGCAGCTGGTTGGTGTTGTTCACCCAGATCGGCTCGACGTAGACCGCCGCGACGTCCCCGAACCGCCGCGACACAATCGCGCCAATCCCCGGGGAGTAGCTGTCCTTGAAGTTGTTGGTGCCGTCGATGGTGCCGAGCACCATGACGTCGATCGGCGAGGCCGTCCCCTGCCGGATCAGCCCGTACTCCGCGAACAGCTCGATCGTCCGATCGCTGGTGCGGTGAATGCCGATCTGTCCGTTCGGAACGATGCCGAACCGGTACTCGAGGCCGATGCGCGCGCCGGAGTCGATGCCGAAGAGATCGGAGGCGAGGTCGCCGAAATCCCCGGCGTTCAGCGGGCGCGTGAACCGGTGGGTGACGCGGAACGCGCTGCCGAACGTTGGCAGCCGCAGGGCGGTGGGCAGAGCGACCAGGGTGAAGTCGGGCTCCGCCAGGTTGAGGGCTGCCGGGTCGTTGTTCTGGGCCTTGGCGGCCGGCGCGGCCGCCAGCAGCGCCACGACGACCAACGGCATCGTTCGGACCGCCAGTAGATGTCGCACGGATGACTCCAATCGGAGAAAGGTGATGATCAGTTGCGGGGCGCGCCGAGCTCGATCCATCGCTTCAGGATCAGGATCTGTCCGGCCCCGAGGAAGGGCTGCCCGCTGAACGGCATGCGCAGACCGACAATGTCGGACCGTCCTTCCAGCTTCTGGATGATGTAGCTGTTCTCCGGGTCGCCGGCAATGACGCGAGTCGCCCCGGTCTTGAGCCGGCTCGGCACGCCGACCAGATTGTCGTAGGCGGCGTCGTGGGTGAGAGTCAGGCCGCCCGCCGGAATGCGGCCGACGCTGGTATGACAGCCGGTGCAGGCGACCCGCCCGGCGCTGTCGGTGGTCTCGAAGATTTCTCTCTGGATACTGGCGAACGTCGGCTCGAGATTCGGTGTTGGTCCGGCGATTGGCGCCAGCTGCTCGTCGCAGGCCGTGACGCCGGCGGCTCCGGCCAGCAGCATGGTGATGAACAAGATTCGTCTACCCATCGGTCTCCTTGCAGCGAAAGAGTCTGGCATGGATAGCAAGCTGGATGCCCGCCGTTGTGGCGCAGAACTTCGGAGAAGCGCTGATTCCGTGCAAGCGGACGTTACGGGACGCGAAATCAGTTACCGCCGGCGTAACCGCACGACCGCGCTTCAGTCGATTCGATACTTGGCGAGATAGTAGGACAGCGCCCGCTGGCTGATACCCATCAGTTCGGCGGCGTCTTTCTTGATGCCGCCGGCGCTGTCGAGGGCGCGCCGGATGGTTTCGCGTTCGACCCATTCGATGTTCGCGTGCAGTTTGAGCGAGGGCAGGCCGCCCGGCTGCGGCGTCATCGCCCCCAGGACCGAGATCGACCGGGTCGTGATGACGCTCCCGACCGTCAGCACGACCGCGCGTTCGATGGTGTTTTCGAGCTCCCGCACATTGCCCGGCCAGTCATATTGCTGCAGGCCGGTCAGCACGCCGTCCTCGACCCGATCGATGCGGCGGCCGGTGCGCTGAGCGTGCTTATGGATGAAGTGCTCGACCAGCGGCGCGATGTCGTCGCGGCGCTCGCGCAGCGGTGGAATCTCGATCGGGATGACGTTCAGGCGATAGAACAGGTCATCCTGGAACCGGCCGTCGGCGACCATCTGGCGCAGGTCGCGATTGGTGGCGGCGATGACGCGGACATCGACCCGCTGCGTCCGCTCGGCGCCGAGCGGCTCGAACTCCCGCTCCTGCAGCACCCGCAGCAGCTTGGACTGCAGCGCCGGGCTCATCGTCCCGATCTCGTCGAGGAAGATCGACCCGCCGTCGGCCAGCGCGAATTTCCCGCGCTTGGTCGCGGTGGCGCCGGTGAACGCGCCGCGGATGTGGCCGAACAGCTCCGATTCGAGCAGTGTTTCGGGGATCGCGGCGCAGTTGACCTTGATCAGCGGCATGCCCCGCTGCGCGCTGCGATCGTGGATGGCGCGGGCCACCAGCTCCTTGCCGGTGCCGGTCTCGCCGAGGATCAGGACGGTGCTCTTGGTCTCGGCGACCAGCTCGGCGCGCCGGATCACTTCTTCCATCGCCCGGCTGCGGCCGATGATGCCGTAGTGGTCGAACTGTTCGTCGCGTTCGCTGAGCAGGTAGTGGTATTCGGTGCGCAGCCGTTGATGTTCGAGCGCCCGTCGGACGACGACCAGCAGCTCGTCGATCTCGAACGGCTTCTGCAGGAAGTCGAAGGCGCCCAGCTTCATCGCTTCGATCGCGCTCTCGACGGTGGCGTGCGCCGTCATCATGAGAATCTGCGCCCGTTCGCCCTCCGGCGTCGATCCGGCATAGTCCCGGATCAGCTCCAGGCCGCTCAGCTCCGGCATGACGTTGTCGACAATGAAGACGTCGAAGCCGCGCTCCGCCAGCAGCCGCTGCGCCTGGCGCGGGCTGCTGGTGTCGACGACGTCATGGCCGTCGTCGCGCAGCGCCCGGCCCAGCGCCTTCAGGATCTTTTCTTCGTCGTCGACGAGAAGAATCGTGCCGCGCGGATTGGCCATCAGGAGGCGCGCTGCGCCGCGCCGGCGGCGGCCAGTCGCGCGGATTCCGCCCGCCAGCCGGGCGCCGGGGTGAACGGCAGGTCGATCTGGATCTCGGTGCCGCGGCCCGCCTCGCTGGTGACGGCGATCGTGCCGCGCAGGCCCTCGACGATATTCTTCGCGATCGCCAGCCCGAGTCCGGTCCCGCCGCGCCGGGTGGTGAAGTACGGATCGAAGATGCGCCCGAGGTCGGCCGGATCGATCCCGAGGCCGCGGTCGGCAATGGTGATGGCGATGCGATCGCCGTCCGATCCGGTGCGCAGGGTGATCAGCGGCGGGGGCGGATTGGCGCCCGGGCCGGGCCCGGCCGGCGCGCCGGTCCAGCCGCGCGCCACCACGGCATGGCGGGCATTGACCAGCATGTTGACCAGCGCGATCCGCAGCCGCTCCGCGTCGGTCGTGATCGGCGGCAGCGACCGCTGCAGCGCCAGATCGATGGCCGGGCCGGGCCCCGACGCCTGGGCGGCGGCCGCCGACTCCCGGCACAGTCCGTTCAAGTCGACCGGCGCCAGCTCGAAACGAATCGGCCGCGCGAAGTCGAGCACCTCGTTGACGATGCGGTTGAGGCGCGTCACCTCGTCGTCGATGTCGGCGACCGCCTCGCGCAGCGTCACCGCGGTGACGTCCTGCTGGCGCAGCGCGTGCAGCGCCGCTTTGATGATCATCAGCGGGTTCCTGATTTCGTGCGCGATGACCGTGGACAGCCGGCCGAGCGACGACAGCCGCTCCTTTTGCGACATCTCGCGCTGGAAGCGCGCGATCGAGTCGGTCAGGGTGTTGAACGTCGTCGCCAGCAGCCGCGCGTCTTCGTCGTCCCAGCGGTGGCTGCGCAGCAGCGCGATCTTGCGCGTCAGGTCGCCGGTGGCGGCGACCTCGCGCATGACGCCGGTGATCGCGGCGAGCGGCCGCGTGATGGTGCGCGCGACCATGAAGCTGAGCAGGGTGCCGACAATCACCGCGCCGATCGCGGTCGCGATCAGGCCGGCATGGATGGCCTGCAGCCCGGCCAGCTGCTCGGTGCGCGACCGGAGGATCAACGCCACCGGCCCGGTCACCGGCCAGGGCGGGTCGCCGGCGCTGGCGAGCGGGCGGGCCAGCACGACGTAGTCCTCGGCGCCGATCCGCACCTCGTGGACCCGATCCGGCTGGTGCAGCAGGGTCGTCAGCGCGCCGAGCCGCTCGCGCGGCAGCGTCGTCGTCAGGACCTGGCCATCGACGCCGAACGCGACGTCGCTGCCGGTCATCGCTTTCAACTGCGCGGCCACGACATCGTCAAGGAGGAAGCCGACGCTCAGGGTCCCGAGTATTTCGGGTTGGGTCAGGCCGATGGCAATCGGCACGGTCACCAGCTGCAGCATGCCGTTGGGTTGTGGCAGCAGGCTCATGCTCTCATGGCCCGCCAGCGCGTCGCGAATCGCCGGCTGCCGGGCGACGAGCGCGCCGGCGGGCGGCGAGGCGCCGAACACCGCCAGGACGCTGCCCGACTTGTTGGTCACCAGCAGCAGATTCGAACTGAGCTTCAGATCGCGCTGGATGTCTTCGAGCGTCCGCTGCACCGTTTGCGGATCGTTCTCGAAGGTCGCCGACTTGAGCTTCGGGATATCGCCGATCAAGCGCGCCAGCGTGGTGAAGGTCTCGGTGCGGGTCGTCCGCAGCTGATCGACCAGCGTGCCGGTGGCGGCGATTTCCCGCTGCAGGGCGGTCTCGGCCTGCCGCGTCAGCCGGACGTGGACGACCGAGATCGCCGCCCCGATCGACAGCACCGTCAGCACGGCGCTGGTGAGGAAGATCCGGGTACGCAGCGAGGAGAAGACCCTCATTTGATAGCGAGATCCAGCTCGGCGACTCCGCCGGCGCCGACCGCCACCGGCGCCGGATCCGACGACACGCCGTCGTTCCACCCGATCACCGTGTAGGCGCCGGGCGGCACGTTGTCGATCCGGTAGCGGCCCTCGGCGTCGGTCATCGCGAAGAACGGGTGGCTGAACACCAGGATGAAGGCACTCATGTGCGAGTGGATCTCGCAGAACACCCGGACGATGCCGGCCCGGTCGAACCGGACCTGTTTCGAGCGGCCGGCCGCATAGCGCCCGAGATCGAACGGCTCCGTCTTCGAGAGGGAGAACACATTGTGGTAGATCCGGTCGCCGTTAGGAAAATCGACGGTGGTTCCGGTCGGGATCGCCAGCACGTGCGGGACGAAGGTCTCGTTGCGCTGATCCATGACCGCGCGGGGCGTGTCGAGCGGATCGAACGCGCCGCGCGGCGCCGTTTCGAGATAGACGACAGAAGGCGACCGCTCCGCGACCGGCCGGCGGCGCGCGGCGCCGAGGTCGGAGACGTTGGGTCGGCGCTCGGCCAGTGGCGGCGCCCGGCGCACGTCGACGCGCCCGCGGATCATGCCCGTCGCTGATTCCCGGCGCTGGATC
Source organism: Acidobacteriota bacterium (assembly GCA_039931615.1). Lineage (GTDB taxonomy): Bacteria > Acidobacteriota > Vicinamibacteria > Vicinamibacterales > CAVVIG01 > JAHFUI01. The sequence continues at coordinate 36,942 of JBDTRR010000023.1, read as the reverse complement.
GGTCCTGCCGGGGACAGCGGTGACGAGGGCGCGGAGGGCGCGGAGGAAGCCGCCGCCACAGCGACGAGCGCCGCACACAGCGCGATGGACGCGACCCCGAGCCAAAGCCATTGCTGTGTCCTCAGCAACCTTTTCGTCCTCCCCCCAACCTCTGCGACCTTTCCGTCCTCTGTGTCCTCATCTGTGTCAGATCCGTCCTCATCTGTATCAGAACCAATACACTAGTTGCGCGCTGCCGATGGGCTCGCTCCGGACCCGGCCGCCATCCCGGACGTTGAGCTGGAACTCGCCCTTCACCACCAGATTCCGTTGGATCGAATAGCCGCCGCCGAGGGTGGTGCGGGTGACCGGTGCATCCCAGGTCTGGCTGATCGAGCTGATGGCAATCTCGCTGAAGCCGAGATGATCGAGCCGGCCGGCGACGTACCAGCCCGGCCGCAGTTTGTAGCGGCCCTCGACCGAGGCCGCGACGGCCCGCAGCGGCAGCTTGCGCGAGACGGCGCTCGACAACGGCAGGGTCCAGTCGCTGACGACCGTCTCGAACCGGAGCAGATAATAATCACGCGAGTACTCGACGTCGGCGCCCCACGCCGTCTGGGTGAAGTCCTGCACGGCGGTCTCGCCGAGCGCCGCGCGGATGGCAATCTGGCTGACGAACGCGCCGCGGGCGCCCGAGCCGCCGACGATCAGTCCAGGAACCGGATGCAGGGCGACCCGCCCCGCCACCTGCCGGCCGCCGTTGTCGTCGCGCGGCCGCGGGTTGGACAGGGTCCCGCCGGTCAGGGATCCGGTGGCGTCGATGACGTCGTTGCCGGCATGCACCTGGACGCCGGTGTCCCAGCGAAAGGCGTTGGCGAGCGGCACGCCGCGATCGGCGCTCAAATTGCCGACCGAGAAATTCGACAGCCAGCCCCGCCCGCGCATGCCCGCCAGCTCGGCGGTGCTGATCGGCAGCGCATCCGATCGGATCGAGGTCAGATACTGATACGCCAGCGGATAGCCGATCAGCGGGTTGTCCGCGGCGTAGGCACGCCGCGGAAACGCGCCGAAGGTGGGCGGTACGCGGCCGATCTGGATGTCGAAGGCGCGCGCCGTCCAGGGCCGGATGCGCAAGTACAGGCCGTATGGTTCGGGCCGTCCGCCGTTCTCGCTCCGCACCTCGGCCAGCAGCGCCACGTGATCACCGGCCTTCACCGACGCCATCACCGCGACGCGCAACATCCGCAGCGCCGAGTGAGCGTAGTCGGTGTAGTTGAAGAAGCCGGCGTCATCCGGCGCGATCGACCAGGCCACGTCGCCGCCGAGCGTGACGCGGCCGTCGCCGAAGACGATTGGCGTCGCCGGGAGGATCTGCGCGGGCGCCGGCGCGGCGAGGCACAGCATCAAGGCCACGGCGCGCCAGCACGGCTTCCTCATTACCATCCGATCATAGACCGCCCCCGGATCACGAGCCGGCCAAATGCAACAGACGGCCGGCCGGGCTGATGGCGTCTCCGGCACCCGGCATGGCGCGCCGGCGCCCTCGCAGATCCAGGCGTAAACCGCGCCGCGAGGGACGGGTCGCGGCGGCGGGCCCGGTTGAACCCGGGGCGCCGGCGGGCCGGTCGCCGCCCGCCACGACCAAGGACGACGGCGCCCGCACAGACGCCCGCGCGCTTTTTCAGTATGATAATCAGGCGTCGTACCAAACCGGCGGAGGACAGCCAGTTCACCATGGTCCGCGCTGCGCCGGCGCCAGTCAGTTCCATGGCTTACATCATCTGCGAACCGTGCGTCGGCACGAAAGACACCGCATGCGTCGACGTCTGTCCGGTCGACTGTATTCACCCACGAAAGGATGAACCCTCGTTTGCGGCCGCCGAGATGCTCTATATTCATCCCGACGAGTGCATCGACTGCGGCGCCTGCGTGCCGGCGTGCCCGGTCGAGGCGATCTTCTCGCTCGACGAAACGCCGCGCCAATGGGCGGATTACATCGGAAAGAATGCCGGCTATTTCGATCGGGGCTAAAGGCGGGGGACCGGAGGCTGGTTGGCCCCAGCCTCAGGCTTCCGGCGCGCCGCCCCGTCAAGGAATCACATGGGTCTGATTGACCACCGCTTCGAGGACAACTTCATCACGACGAGCATCGATCGGGTCCTGAACTGGGCGCGCGAATCATCGATCTGGCCGATGGGGTTCGGGCTGGCCTGCTGCGCCATCGAGATGATGGCCGCTTCGGCGTCGCGCTACGACATCGCCCGGTTCGGCGCCGAGGTGTTTCGCGCCTCGCCCCGGCAGTCCGACCTGATGATCGTCGCCGGCACGGTGACCAAGAAGATGGCGCCGGTGCTGCGCCGCCTCTACGACCAGATGCCGGAGCCGAAATGGGTCATCTCGATGGGGAGCTGCTCGAACGCGGGCGGACCGTTCCCGACCTACAGCGTCCTCCAGGGCGTCGACAAGGTGGTCCCGGTCGACGTTTACGTCTCCGGTTGTCCGCCCCGTCCCGAGGCGCTTCTCTACGGGCTGATGCGGCTGCAGGACAAGATACGTAAGGAAGGCACGGTGCTCCGGAAGGAGCGCATCATCATGTCGGGCGACTCGGAACCGACCCTGATCGGAGAGCGTGCGTGATGCAGACGATCATCCAGTTTCTCAAGACCGTCTTCCTGGTCGACCTGCTGAAGGGCATGTGGCTGACGTTGAAGTACACGCCGCAGCCCGCCTTCACGTTCCAGTACCCGGCGGAACGGCGGCCGACGTCGCCGCGCTTCCGCGGCGTGCTGCGGTTGCAGGTCGAGCCCGGCACCGGGGCCCAGACCTGCATCGTCTGCGACCAGTGCGCCAAGGCCTGCCCTGACGACCTGATCGCGCTCGGCGGCCACCGCGAGCCGGGCCAGAAGATCAAGATCCTCGATTACTTCGACTTCAATCTTTCGCGCTGCAGCTTCTGCGGCCTGTGCTCAGAGGTCTGTCCGACCAAGCCGATCAAGGCGCTGATCATGAGCGAGGACTACGAGCTGGGGAGCTATAGCCGGGAAACCCAGATTCTCCGCGTCGACCAGATGTACGACGGCGTTCCGATCGAGCAATACACGCGCTAGTCCGGCATCGCACCTCACCGGCCTGCCACCTGGTCAGCCGGTGCGGTCCGGCTGGCCGGACTTACCAGACTCGCCGCCGCATTTCGGAAACCGAAATCCTGTTCCCACAGGGCCGTGAATTCGTTATTCTCCTCGAGGTGTCGAGAGGACCGGTTCTTGAATGAGGCCCGGCCCTGGATCAGGACCGGTTCACCCCGAGTCGCCCCCGGAATGCTTGGAGGATGCATGCGCAGCGGTATTCGTGTCGTCGCAGCTTCGGCCATCATCGCGGCGGCGGGCCTGATGATCCACGCAGACGATCAGGTCCCCTCGCAGTCGGCTGACATCCAGCTTCGGCTCGGCCGCATGCTGTTCGAGCAGGGCCAGTATCCCGAGGCTCTGGATGCCTACCGTCTGGCTGTCGTCTCCGACGACTCCGCGACGGTGCGCCAGGCGCGGTCCGGGCTGGTCCAGGCGGCGCTGCGGGTGGCCGAATTCGGCCTCGCCCGAACCGAGGCCGACACGCTGGTCAAGATGGCGCCCCGCAGTCCCGAGGTGGTCGCGCTCTACGGCGACTCACTGTGGGCCGCCGGGCTGTTCGAGCAGGCCGAAGACCAGTATCGGGACGCGCTCTCGCTGGCGCCCGAGCTGGCGCGCGGGCGTCATGGCCTGGCGCGGTCGCTGATGGCGCGGAGCAGGTTCGACGAAGCGATGAACGAAGCGCAGGCGGCGCTGCGGCTCTCGCCGCGCGATCTCGAGCTGCACCATACGGTCGGCGCGATTTACGAGCGGATGCACAAATACGAGGAAGCCGCCGCGGCCTACAGCAACTACGTCAATCTGCTGCCCAACAAGGACAAGAGCGACAAGGCGGAATGGGCCCGGGCGCAGATCCGATTCCTGCGGTCGTTCGGCCAGCGGCTGCCGTTCGACATGGACCCCGGTACCGAAAACGAGGTCTACACCGTCGACTTCAAGCTGGAGAAGGAAAAGATCGTCGTCCGGGCCAAGGTCAATGGATCGGGAGCGCAGGACTTCGTCGTCGACACCGGCGCCGAGAGCACCGTGCTGACGCGGCCGACCATCCAGCGCCTCGGCATCACGCCGGTCACCTACACGCTGAGCGCAGGCGTGGGCGACGTCGGCCTGCGCGGCCTCCAGCTGGCGCGGATCGATTCGCTCGAGCTCGGCACCTTGAGAGTGCGCAACATCCCGGTGCTGGTGAAGAGTCCGCCGCTGCGCGACATCCCGAGCCGCGAAACCGAGAGCCTGTCGCCGCTGGCGCTCGGCTTCTCGATGATCATCGACTACAAGACGCACCAGCTGACGTTCGGCAAGCATCTGCCGGTCGAGCCGAGCGACTTCGATCTGCCCCTCCGCGTCTATCGCCTGGCCACCGTCCGCGGCGTCTTGACCGGCGGCCATGCCGCGAATTTCGTTGTCGACACCGGCGGCGAGGTGATCTCGATCAGCCAGGCCACCGCGACGGCGCTCGGCACCAGCGAGTACCGGCGGATTCCGCTGAAAGTGTGGGGTACGTCCGGGTGGGAAAAGGATGCATTTCTCCTGCCCGGCGTCGACCTGGCGTTCGACGCGATCAAGTACAAGAATTTCCCGGTCGTCGTGCTCAATCTGGACGCGCCGAGCGTGCTGCTCGGGTTCCAGCTCGGTGGCATCGTCGGGGCGCAGTTCCTCAAGAACTACCGGGTCGGCATCGACCTCGAGCACAGCGTGCTCAGGCTGAAGAACGTCTCCTAGCGAGAAGCCTTCCCGTTCGGGACGGCCTCCGACGAGGGCGCAGAGGACGCCGAGGGCCTCCGCGTCCTCCCTGTCCTCGTCAGTGTCTCCCCATGGAACTCACCCCGAAGCGGGCTGCGGATTCCGCCACGGAAATGGTGCAGGTGGTGCTGCCCAACGATGCGAATCCGCTGGGATTCATCCTCGGCGGCACCGTCATGCACTTGATCGACATCGCCGGCGCCATCGCCTGCCATCGCCATACGCGCAGCCTGCTGGTGACCGCCGCGGTCGACCACCTCCAGTTCTTGTATCCGATCAAGGTCGGCGACCTGATCATCCTGCGGTCGCGCGTCACCTGCGCGTTCCACACCTCGCTCGAAGCGCAGGTCGACGTCTACTCGGAGGAGACGCTGACCGGCCAGCAGAAGCTGACCAGCCGCGCCTACCTGACGTTCGTCGCCGTCGCGCGGGATGGCGTCCGCGTCCCGGTGCCGCCGCTGCTGGTGGAAACCGAAGAGGAACGCCGCGTCTGCGGGGAAGCGCAGGCGCGCCGGGAGGCGCGCCTGCTGAAAAAGCGGGAAATCGAGGAGCAGCGCTAACTCTCTGCGTCCTCGAGTGGTTCGGATCAGAAGTCGTAGCCGATCCACACCGAAAACCGCGGCTTGCGGAACGTCGAGCTGCCGCCGTCGGCGGCGAACACCACGTCTTCCCATTGCTTGTTCAAGAGGGTCCGCCACGACCAGTCGAAGTGAATCGGGAAGCCGAGGGCGAATGTCTCGAGGCCGAGGCCGTACGACGCCCGCGAATCCTGGAGGCGGAATCCGCTGACGGTGGTCGAGGGGCCGTAGCTCAGACGGTAGCCGCTGGCGTTTGTCGAATCGGGAATCGGGAAACCGGAGGCGTCGGTTTCATAGCCGGTCACCGGCCGGCAGGTGATCGCATCGCTGCTGGTGAACTTGAAGTTGGCGATCGACGGGCAGGCGCTGGCGGCCGATGACGGCTGGCTGTTGAACCAGCCGCCGCCGATGTTGGCGAAGAAGACGCCCCGGATGCCGCCGATGACCCCGACCGGCGTCAGCGCCGCCTCAATCAGCGGAAAGCGGAGCTCGGCGTTCGCGAACACCACGTTCTGTCCCGCGAACTCCAGGTAGTCGTAGCCGCGCATCTCCGAGTTGCCGCCGAAGTAGATGAAGTCGGGGAATTCGCCGATGCTCTTGAACCCGCGGATGCGCGTGGCCAGCAGGCCGCTGGTGCCGATGCGCATGTAGTGGCGGGCGTCGCCGTCGAACGACTGCCGCGACAGCGTGTTGCCGATCTTCGGCGACACGTCGTAGGCCACCCGCATCGTGCTGCCGGCGAGCGGGCCGAACTCACGGAAGACGGTGGTCTCCTGGATGAACGCCGCGCCGAGCGGCACCAGCGTGCCGTTACGGAAGATCGGCTCGCTCAGGCCGAGGCTGGGGATGCCTTCGCAGCCGGGCCCGCCGGTCTGGTAGCAGTTTGAATACTGCTGCAGCCCCGGATCGTTGTACGACTCGTTGAGTTGAACCAGGCCCCCCGACAGCTCGACGCGGCGATAGCGGCTGAATGGATAGATGCCGAAGACCGTGCCGCCCCGCACCGTTCTGGTGCCGATCGCATCATCGCGGCTGATGAACGGCGCGAACGCCGGGTCGTAGAGCAGTCCGCCCAGCTGGCCGTAGAAGAACTGCGTCTGCGAGAATCCCTGCAGCGCGAACTGGAACCGCCGCGCCAGGTTGACATAGGTGAGCGACAGGGTGCGGTACTGGGCGATCGAGGCGGCGAACAGGTTGAACTGCTGATCGCCGAGGACGTCGCCGAACGTCACCTGCGACCCGCCGAAGATGTCGCCGTTGCTGGTGACGCCGAGGTTGACCGGCGGCCGGCCTTCGAGAAACATCTTCTCGAACGTCCCCTTCTTGCGGACATTGGCGGTGACCAGGGTGTGCTGGAGCGGCGCCTGGAAGTCGATGATCGGCCCCGGTGCGCCGAAGTCCGCCGTCGACGCCGTGTGCAGCGGTTCCTTGCGCTCGAGGGTGCGGATCCCGTACTCGCCCTTGTAGTAGCTGACGAACGCAATCCGGTTGGTGCTGCCTTCGTTCAGGGCGATGGCCGACCAGTTGCCGCCCAGCGCGTCGGTGTACTGGCGCAGTTCGCCGTTGCGCAGATCGAGCGTCCAGATATTGAAGATGGTGCCGTTCTTGGCGACGTCCGGCTCGATCGGCAGGTTCGGGTCGGTCGCGGTCGACGAGAACATGATGGTGTGGTCGTCGAGGAACTGCGCCGAGGTCTCGTCGACGGTGCCGAAGGTGAGCTGGGTCTTCTTCTTGGTGTCGAGGTCGAGGCGGAACAGCTTCTGATTGCCGCTCACCCGGGCGTTGTAGACCAGGAATTTGCCGTCCGCGGCATAGGCCGGCGCGGAGTCGGCGAAGTCGTCGGTGGTGAGATTGGTGACCTGGCGGGTCGCCAGGTCGATGGAGTAGATGTCGCCGATGGCGTTCTTCAGGGCGGCGAAGACGATGGTCCGGCCGTCCGGTGCGAAGCTCGGCGACTCCGGCTCGTCGACGTCCTTCATCGGCAGCCGGTCCTCGATCTCCTTGGTCAGGACGTTCTGGATGATCAACGTCCGCTCCTTCTCGGTGCGGACGAAGTAGGCCAGCCGATCGCCTTTCGGCGACCAGCCGATCCACGGCATCTCGGCGCGCCCGCCGAGCTGGACGATGTGGTCGAAGCCGTGATCCTTGTCGAAGCCGCTGGTCAGGTTGCGGACGATCTCGCCGTCCTTGGCCGAGATGATGACGATGTCGAGCTCGCGGTCCTTGCGATTGACGGTGACGGCGGCGATCAGATCGCCGGACGGCGACGGGGCGATGGAGAAGGCCTCGGCGTAGTGGGTCTTTTCCTTGTTCGGCGACAGGTCGCGGCCGTAGTCGGCGGGCCGTTCCTTGTCGCGGAACGGCTTGAAGCGCTCCTTCAGGTAGCGTTCGAACGCCTGATCGAACTCGTCCTTCTTCATCCGCAGGCCTTCTTCGTAGGCGTCCTCGCCGCCGCCGATGGCGCTCTTGCGCAACGCGAACAGGAAATCGCGGATGCCCTGCTTGCCGACCTTGGCCTCGATGAACTCGAACACCGCGTGGCCGAGGTTGTAGATCAGGCGCGGGTTGCTGAAGTTGCCGTAGTCCTGGAGCTCGCTCATCTTCGGGACGATGTCGGCGACGGCCGCGTCGCGCACCGTCATGAGATCCATCGGGCTCCAGATGCCGCGCTCGTAGTCGGACAGCCCTTCATTGACCCAGAGCGGGACGTTCCGGCGGATCAGCGACTGGGGAATGATGTCGAACTCGAACTGGTGGGTCAGCTCGTGCACGATCAGGCCGTACAACAGATCGGACGGCTCATCGATCGGCATCACCATCCGCTGCCGGGTCGGCTCGGCAAACGCCAGCACGCCTTCCTGCGCGGCGCCCGGCGCGACGTTCTGCTGCTCGAACTCGCTGTGCGTCTTGAACAGGATCAGCGGCACCTTGGAGCCGGTCGGCAGATCGTGCCGCAGATCGGCGCTGATCTGCTGGTAGGCGCTCTCGGCGTAGCCGGCGACCCGCTCGAGATGCTGTTTGATCTCCGGGTAGTAGTAGATCTCGAAATGATCGGTGGTGTAGATCTCCCACTTGAAATTGTCGTAGTGGATGTTGTTCTTGCCGAAGTAGGGGATGTAGTTGGTCTGAGCCGTGGCCTGGGCGGCGGAACCCGCGATCAGGGACGCGACGAGCAGGCCGACCGCAAACGTCCGGCGATTCAGCGGGGTGGCGCAGAAGCGCATAAGCAATACCTCGGGCAGAAGCAACAGGCACACAGAGGGAACTGCGATCTTATCGTGATGGCGGGGTGCCTGCAAACGCTGATCCGCGACGATTTCCGCTGATCCTGGCCGCGGTTGTCCTCTGGCTGCTGCGGCCCGCGACCCTTTTCGGCGACAGGGCCCGCGTCGCGCGCCCGGCCGCGGCGGCGCGGTTCCAGACACACGATCCGACGCGCCAGCGGACGTCTCCTCGCGTAGACTGATCGAAGCGCTGTCGTGCGGGCGCGGCGAACGGCTCAGGCGACAGGCACCACCGGGGAATAAACAGGGCACCGGCAGGGTTTACCCCTGCAAGCGCCGGCGTCAATGCGCATAGTGCGAGGCCGTCAAACGGCCCAAACCGAGGCTGCCACGTTCGAGGCCGACGCGCTGGCGTGTCTCGACAGCCTGTATCGAACGGCGCTGCGGCTGACCCGCGTCCCGGCCGATGCGGAAGATCTCGTGCAGGAAACGTATCTAAAGGCCTTTCGCGCGGTCGATCGGTTCGAGCCGGGCACCAACCTGAAGGCGTGGTTGTTCACGATCCTGCACAACACGGCGCGCAACCGGGCCCGCGATCGCCATCGCGAGGCGGTGACGTTCGACAGCGAGACGGTCGACCGAGCCGCTGACGCGCCGGCCGATGTCGGTGCGGCCCGTTTCGTCGACACGCCGGAAACGCTGCTGCTGCGCGAGACGCTCGATCCCGATCTGAAGCGGGCGATCGAGGCGCTGCCCGAGGCGTTCCGCCAGGCGGTCTGGTTACGTGACGTGGAAGAGTTTTCCTACGCCGAAATCGCCAGCATGCTGGCGATCCCGGCCGGCACGGTGATGTCGCGCATCTCGCGCGGCCGCCGCATGCTGTTCGACCAGTTGAGCGCGTTGCGACCGCTCGTGGGCGCCAAGACGTAGGCCGACGTCCCAGCAGACGAGAGGCGCCAGACGAGAGGCGCCAACCGAGAGCGATAGTTCGAGTCCAGAATCCGAGCCCATCACGCCATGTCCGATTGTCATCAGATCGACCCGCTGGTCACGCCGTTCGTCGACGAGGAGATCACGCCGGCCGATCGCCACCTCGTCGACCGCCACCTCCAGGAGTGCCGCGCCTGCCGCGGACGGGTCAGTGCCGAACGGGCCGTGCAGGGGTTGCTGCGGGCGCGGCGATCCGTGCTCGCCGGGGCCGAGTCGTCTCCTGCTGCGCTGCGGACCCGCCTTGCGTCGCTCGGCCGGCCGGTCCCGGCCCCGCCCGCCGCGCGCTCGTGGCGGGACCGCGTCATGCCGCTGGCGCTGGCCGCCACCCTCGTCCTCGTCGTCGCCGGCGCGTTCGTCTACGAGGCGACCGCGCGGTCGACGCAACTGCTCGCGGCCGAGCTCACCGCCGACCATCTCAAGTGCTTTCGCGTCATCAACAACGTGATGGGCACGCACCAGGAGGCGCAGGCGGTCGAACGTGCGATGGCGTCGCGCTTCGACTGGCAGATGCACCTGCCGGAGCACGCCGAAGAGATCGGTCTGGAACTGGTCGGGGCGCGGCCTTGTCTCTACGGCGAAGGGGTCGTGGCGCACATCATGTACCGGCACCACGGTCACCCGGTGTCGATCTTCATGCTGCCGAAGAGCGCGCGAGCCGAACAGCTCGTCGAGGTGTTGGGGCACCAGGCGGCCGTCTGGTCGGTCGGCAACCGGACCTTCGTCCTGGTCGCGCGCGAACCCCGCGCCGAAGTCGAGCGCATGACATCGTTCGTCCACAGCGCGCTTCGCTGATCGGCGGCGGTGAACTAGAATCGTGGCAAGAGGCTTATCCGCTATGCGTATTCGATGGATTGTCGCGGCCTTGAGCGCGCTGGCACTCGCCGCGCTGACGATGGCCGTTCCGCTGCCGTGGCCGTGGTCGGCGCGAACCGCGAACCGGCCCGCGGGGGCCGCCTGCCCGGCGGACGCCAAGCCGGCCAATCTCGATTTCACGATGAAAGACGTCCGCGGCACCGACGTCAAGCTCTCGGACTACAAGGGTAAGGTCATCCTGCTCGACTTCTGGGCCACCTGGTGCGGCCCGTGCAAGTTCGAGATCCCCGGCTTCGTCGAGCTGCAGGAGAAGTACGGGAAGCACGGCCTGCAGGTGATCGGCGTCTCGGTCGACGACACGGTCAAGCAGCTCGAGCCGTACGTGGCGGAATACAAAATGAACTATCCGGTGCTGCAGGGCCTCGGACACGACGACGTGCAGGAAGCGTACGGGCCGATGTGGGGGATCCCGACCAGCGTCGTCATCTCGCGCGACGGCTTGATCTGCGCCAAGCACACCGGGTTGCCGCCGACAAAAGCGTCGGACGAACCGCTCGAGAAGCGGGTGAAGGACGAGTTCGAGCATCAGATCCGGATGCTCCTGCCGCAAGACAATCTTCCCCTCTGAAGCCGCACGGCCGGAGCGCCGATCCATGCGGTCGAGATCGTCCGGCCGCGGCGGCCGGCTATAGTATGATGGAAAGCACATGTTGAAGGGATTCACGCACGCCCGACTCGCCTGCGGCTGCCGCATCGCTTTCCGCGAAGGTGTTGAAGGCAGTCCGGTCACCGTCGTGGTCGATCAGAAATCCCCGGCCTGCACGCTGTCGCTGCACGTTCGCGATCTTCCCCTGTTCGATTACCGCGAAGCGCTCCGTCCCTCGACCCGCCTCGGCCCGCCTGAGGAAGAAGAGTTCGAAGAAGAAGGCTAGGGTTCTCCGCGCCCGTGTCCATTCAGGTCGACGATCTTGCGACGCTGCGCATCGATCGCCATGCGTCGCGGCGCCGGCCATGGCTGCCGTGGCTGGTGGTGATCGTGCTGGCGGCCGGCGCCGCCGCGGCGTACCCGGCGGCGCGCGACTGGGTGGACCAGCGGCGCGCGCCCGAGGTCGACGTGGTACGGGCGATCCAGCTGGCTGCTCCGGCCTCCGGTGAAGCCGACGCGCTGCCAGTCCTGGTCGCCACCGGCTACGTGGTCGCGCGGCACAGCAGCGACGTCGGCGTCAAGGTGGGCGGCCGGATCGCGGTCCTCAGCATCGAGGAAGGGACACGCGTGCGGCGGGGCGAGGTGATCGCCCAGATTGAGCACGCCGACATCGATGCGCAGCTCGAGGCGGCGCGGCGCGCCGTCGCCGAAGCCGAAGCGCAGCGCGTCCAGGCATTCGCCGCGCGCGGCGAGGATGCACGGGCGCTCGAGCGGCAGCGCGCGCTGATGAAGGACGGCATCACCACCACCGCCGCGCTGACCGGCGCCGAATCGGTCCTCGAGGTGTCCGATGCGCGCGTCAAGTCGGCGGACGCGGCGATTGCCAGCGCGACGGCGCGGGTGCGGGTGATCGATGAAGCGCTGGAGAACACCAACGTCCGGGCCCCGTTCGACGGCTCGGTCATCCGGAAGCGCGCCGAGGTCGGCGAAACCGTCTCGCCCTTCGGCGTCGCCGGCCAGGCGACCCGCGAGGGCGGAGCGATCGCGACGATTGCCGACCTCAACGAGCTTGAGGTGCAGACCGAGGTCAGCGAGAACAGCGTCGCCAAGCTCGGCGCCAACATGCCGGCGGCGGTCAAGCTCCAGGCCTATCCGGATGTCACGTTCAAGGGCCGGCTCCGACAGATCTTCCCCTCCGCTGATCGGGCCAAGGCGATCGTCGAGGTGCGCGTCACGATCCTTGACGCGGATGTCCACGTCAAGCCGGAGATGACCGCCAGCGTGACGTTCCAGGAGCCGCGCGTCCAGGCGGCCGCCCAGGCCAACGCCCAGTCCGCCGCCGCGCCCGCGACACCGGCCATCCTGGTTCCGAAACGCGCCGTCGCCGCCCAGGGGAGTCAGGGCTCGGTCTGGGTGGTCACGGGCGGCACCGCGACGCGGCGCCCGGTCCAGCTCGGCGCCGATCGGATCGATCAGATCGAGGTGACGAGCGGCCTGCTCCCCGGCGAGGCGGTGATCCTGAACGCGCCGGCGGGCCTGACGGATCGCTCGCGGGTGCGGGTCAAGACCGGCAGTTGATCGGTTGACCGGACGTCTTGCTGCCGGGAATCCATGCGAACGAGTCGCTTTTCTCGATCGGCCGGCAAGACGTCTCGCCCCGCCGGAGGCGGGGCAGGCAACACTGCTGCGAGCAAGGCGAAGCCGCCACCGCCTTGCATTTTCCTCGGCGGTCTGAGGCGGAGCCTTGCTAGCCATGGCGTTGATTGAAGTCCGCGACGTGTCGAAGCTCTATCGCCGGGATGCGATGGAAATCCCGGTCCTCGCCAATGTCTCGATTTCGGTGCCCGAGGGCGACTTTCTCGCGCTGATGGGGCCGTCTGGATCGGGCAAGTCGACGCTGCTGAACCTGCTCGCCGGCATCGATCGGCCGAGCCGCGGCACGATTCACGTCGGCGACACCGAGATCACCGGGCTGTCGGAGCGCGCGCTGGCGTCGTGGCGGGCGCAGCACATCGGATTCATCTTCCAGCTCTACAACCTGATCCCGGTGCTGACCGCCTTCGAGAACGTCGAGCTGCCGCTGCTCCTGACCAACCTGACGAAGAAGCAGCGCCGCGAGCACGTCCTCACCGCCCTCAACATCGTCGGTCTCGGCGAGCGCGCGCAGCACTATCCGCGGCAGCTGTCTGGCGGCCAGGAGCAGCGCGTCGCCATCGCCCGGGCGATCGTGACCGATCCGGTGGTCCTGCTGGCGGACGAACCGACCGGCGATCTCGATGCCAAATCGGCGGGGGAAATCCTGACCCTGCTGCAGCGGCTCAACACCGAGTTCAAGAAGACGATTGTGCTGGTCACCCATGATCCGCATGCGGCCGAGCGGACCCGCCGCGTGCTGCACCTGGAGAAGGGCACGTTCGTCGCCCAGCTCGCGGCGAGCGGGGCACAGGCAGTGTCATAGCGGGCGCCGGGCCGGCACGGCTGGCCCGACGCGCCGCCGGCGCGTTCGAGTCCGGTCCGGGTGCGCGGCGTTCATTTTCGTGCGGTGAAGGCAAGCCATGAAGTTTCTATCCCTGGTGCTGAAAAGCGCCCGCCGCAGCAAACGGCGGACGGCGCTGACCGTGCTGAGCGTCGCCATTGCCGTGTTCCTGTTCGCGTCGCTGCGGGCGGTGCTCGACGGCTTCAACGCCGGCGCCGAGGCCAGCTCGTCGACGCGCATCGTCACCCAGCGCTCGACGTCGCTCTTTTTCGCGATGCCGATCAGCCACGGCGAGACGATCAAGAGCATCCCGGGAGTGCAGGACGTCACCTGGGCCAACTGGTTCGGCGGCGTCTATAAGGATCCGCAGAATTTCTTCGCCCAGTTTGCCGTCGAGCCGGAAAGCTACCTCCGCATCTATCCGGAGATCCTGCTCACACCGGAGGAGAAGCGCGCCTTCCTCGACGACCGCACCGGCTGTATCGTCGGCGAAGGACTGGTCCGGAACTACGGGTTCAAGATCGGCGACAAGATCACGTTGCAGGTCGGCATCCCGATCTACGGAACGCAGGACTTCGACTTCACCGTCCGCGGCGTCTACCGGTCGGGCGGCGGCGCCGTCGACAACCAGTCGATGCTGTTTCAGTGGAAGTATGCCGACGAGCGGTCGGTGGAGAAGGGGCAGGCCGGGTGGTACGTCGCGCAGATTGCCAACCCCGACCAGGCCGCCCAGGTGTCCGGCGCCATCGACCAGAAGTTCGCCAACTCTCCGTTCGAGACCAAGACCGACACCGAGAAGGCGTTCCAGAGCACCTTCGTCTCGATGTTCGGCAACATCAATCTCCTGCTCGGCAGCGTCGCGCTGGCCGTCGTCATCACGACGCTGTTCGTCGCCGGCAACACGATGGCGATGGCGGTGCGCGAGCGGACCATGGAAATCGCCGTCATGCGGACGCTCGGCTTCCAGTCGGCGACAATCTTCCTGCTGATTGCCGGGGAAGGGCTGCTGATGGCGCTCGGCGGCGGCCTGCTCGGCGCGCTGCTGGCGCGGCTCCTGGTCAATCCCGGCTTCTTTCCGAGCGGCGGCTTCATTCCGGAGATCTCCGTCAACAACACCAATGTCGCGATCGGGATCGGGCTCAGCGCCGTCATTGGCATCGTCGCCGGCGTGATTCCGGCGACGATGGCGGCCCGGCTCAAGATCGTCGATGCGCTGCGGCGGGTCGCCTGAGGTGGGCCAAGTGAGATGGGCCAAGTGAGATGGGCCAAGTGAGATGGGACTGATCGCCAGCTACAACCTGCGCTCGATGGTCGTCCGCAAGGGGACGGCGGCGATGACCGCCGGCGGTATCGCCATGGTCGTCGCGGTCTTCGTGATGACGCTGGCGATCGCCCAGGGGTTTCGCGCCACGCTGGTGGCGAGCGGGTCGCCGCAGAACGCCATCGTGCTGCGGAAGGGCGCCACCGCCGAGAGTCTCAGCGCCGTGGCGCGAACGGACGTGCCGCTGGTCGAGAGCCTGCCGCAGGTGGCGCGGGCGGCCGACGGCCATCCGCTGGCGTCGCCGGAACTGGTCCTGGCGATTGCGCTGCCGCGGCTGTCGGACAACCAGCCGGCCAACGTGCCGATTCGCGGCGTCGGCTCGCGGGCCTACGACGTCCGCGAGTCGCTGGAGATCGTCGAGGGGCGGCGGTTCACGCCGGGGTCGCGCGAGATCAACGCCGGCAGGCTGGCGGTGGGCCGCTTCAAGGGTCTGACGCTCGGCAGCGACGTGAAATTCGGCACCGCCACCTGGCGCGTCGTCGGCGTCTTTACGGCCGCCGACGCCTCGTTCGAGTCCGAGATCTGGGGCGATATCGACCTGATGGCGCCGGCGTTCCAGCGCACCGGCTATCAGTCGATCACCGTGAAACTGGTCGACCCGACCGCGTTCGAGTCCTTCAAGAGCGCGGTCGAGGGTGATCCGCGGCTCTACCTGCAGCCGCAGCGCGAGCAGGACTATTACACCGCCCAGTCGGTGGCGATGACCACGGTCATCCGTATCTTCGGAACGTTCGTCACGCTGATCCTGTCGGTTGGCGCGGTGTTCGGCGCCATGAACACGATGTACGCCGCCGTCGCCTACCGGACGCGCGAAATCGGCACGCTGCGGGCGCTCGGGTTTTCCCGGACGAAGATCGTCACCGCCTTCGTGACGGAGTCGATGGCGCTGGCCATCGCCGGCGGGCTGGTCGGCTGCCTGCTGGCGCTGCCGGTGCATGGCCTGTCGACCGGTACCACCAATTTCTCCAGCTTCAGTGAGGTCGCCTTCAAGTTCCGCATCACTCCGATGTTGCTCGTTGAAGGTCTGCTATTCGCCGCGTTGATGGGCGCGGCCGGCGGCCTGCTGCCGGCGCTGCGCGCCGCCCGCATTCCGGTCGCCCGCGCCCTTCGAGAGATTTAACCGTGCCAAATTTTGTGCAGATCGGTGTGTTCTGGCTGGTGCAGGTCAGCGCGCTGCTGGTGTTCGCGGTGCCGTTCCGCTGGGCGTTTGTCGCGCTGTGGGCGGTCTCGCATTTCAGCCGGGCGCTTGGCCTGACGCTGATCTTCCACCGCTACCTGGCGCACCGCGCCTTCCAGATGAATCGCGGCGCCCGCTTCGTCTGGGCGTTCATCGGGACGGCGGCCATGCAGAAGGGGCCGCTCTGGTGGGCCGGCCATCACGTCAACCATCACCGCTACGCCGACCGCGACGGCGATCCGCACAGTCCATCGATCAGCGGCTTCTATTACGCGCACATCGGCTGGTTTTTGAACGACACCCGCCACGATCAGCTGCCGTTGTCCAATCCGGTGATCCGCGACTTCTCGAAGGACGCCGAGATCGCCTGGCTCGAGCGCTGGTTCGTGGTGCCGCCGCTGCTGCTGGCGATGGCGATGTTCCTGGCGGGCGGCTTGCCGTGGCTGGTCTGGGGCTTTTGCGTGCCGACGGTGACGCTGGCTCACTCGACGTTCGCTATTAATACTGTCAATCACATGTTCGGATCGCGGCGCTTCGAGACCCACGACGCCTCGCGCAACAATTTGTTCACCGCGGTCTTCGCCGTCGGCGAGGGGTGGCACAACAACCATCACCGGTACCAGCGCGCCGCGCGCAACGGCTTCTACTGGTGGGAGTTCGATCCGACCTGGTATCTCATCCGGGCAATGGCGGCGGTCGGCCTGGTCTGGGGCATCCAGCCGGTTCCGTCCCGCATCTACGAGGAAGCGCGGGTGGTGAAGGCGGCCCGCGGCGCAAAGCCGGTCGTCAGCGTGCTCGATGCCGCCCCGCTGACACTGGATCTGGCGCAGGACGCTGAGCCGCTGTAGTCAACCGATTCGCACGTCCGCGACCAGCGGCAGGTGATCGGACGCGACCTTGGCCAGCCGCGTCCGCGGCAGCTCGATGTGGAGAATCTCGACCTTGCCGGCGTAGTAGATGTGGTCGAGGTGCAGGAACGGAAACACACCCGGGTAGGTCCGCCGTCGCAGCATGTATTGTGCGAGATCGACGCTGTTCAGCTTCTCGCTCAGCAGCTTGGTCGTCAGCCCCTTCATCCATTCGTTGAAATCGCCCAGCACCAGCTTCGGTCCGCTGACATGATGGTCGGCGACGATCTCGGCGAGTCGCCGCGCCTGAAACCGCCGCTCCAGGATTGCGGTGCCCAGGTGGACGTTGTAGAGGTGCAGGCGGCAGCCGTCGACCGACACGTCGACGCGCTGCAGGCAGCGCGGCTCGCACGTCTTCCATGACAGATCGTGCTCGCTGTGGCTCACGATCGGATAGCGGCTCAGCACGACGTTGCCGAACTGATGGCCGCGCAGCTGCCGGGTGGTCGCCATCACCCAGCCCATCCCGAGCGCGGCGCCCAGCGCTTCGGCATGGCCGCCGGTGTGCGCGTCCGGTCCGATCACTTCCTGCAGGGCAATGACGTCGGCGTCAATCACACGCAGCACCGCCGCAATCCGATCGGGGCGGGTCCGGCCGTCGATGCCGCGGCAGCGATGGATGTTGTAGGTGGCGATCCGCAGCGTGCGAGTGGTGGACATCACTCCGAGTATGATAATTCGTGCCGATGCGGGATGGAGTGCGCCGGGCGCTGGTGGTCGCGCTGTTCAGCGTGGCGGCGGCGCGCTGTTCGAATCCGCCACCTGAGCCGCTGCAGCTCGACCGCAACAAGCTGACCGTGCTGAACACGTCGAAGGACGAGTGGACGAACGTCGAAATCTGGGTCAATCGGTACTTCCAGGCTCGAGTG
This sequence comes from Acidobacteriota bacterium, assembly GCA_039931615.1. Lineage (GTDB taxonomy): Bacteria > Acidobacteriota > Vicinamibacteria > Vicinamibacterales > CAVVIG01 > JAHFUI01. The sequence continues at coordinate 19,096 of JBDTRR010000023.1, read as the reverse complement.
CCGTCGATTGCCGCCGGCGGCAGGCTTGACGCGCCGCTCGACCGCTTCATCTCCGGCTACGGCCAGCCGTTCGACTATCGCCGCATCCAGATTACCGAGTTGACGCTGACCGCCAAACAGCCGGACGGTACGCCGCTGGAGTTGAAGATGAAGTTCCAGAAGTCCGGCGTGGCCGGGGCGCTGGGAGGGAAAGAGTGATGGTGCGGCTCAAATCGGAATTGGCGGTGACCTGTCCCTGCTGTCAGGCCACGCTCGTGGTCGACACCAACCTCGCCCGCGTCGTCCGCCACGAGGAGCCGGAGCGCGCCAACAAACCGGAGTTGAGCGACGCGCAACGCATCCTCGCGGACGAGGCGGCGCGGCGCGAAGCGATATTCCAGAAGTCGGTCGAGTCGGAGAAGACGCGCGGTGACGCGCTGTCGCAGCGCTTCGAGGAGGCGCTCAAGCAGGCCCGCACCGAGCCGATCACCAAGCCCACCCGCGATTTCGATCTGGATTGAGATGGAACTCTGTCGATCTGTCACGGTCCGGCTGAAGGCGGACACTACGTACCGCGAACAAAACGCCTGCACGACGGCTGATCATCCGGACGTGGGTTCCGGCTTTAGCTGATCGGACCGTGGTCACGCTCGCGGACCGCGAAATTCCATCGGCAGCTCGGTCCAGCGATCCCGTCGGGCATAGAAGAGCGGCTTCCGGCCGGGGTGCTCGGCCAGAAACCGGCGATACCGCGTGCGCCACTGGTCAACCCGCCGGTCCGACGAGGCGATACGATGATGTGGGTAGTCGAGCAGCATGCGTTCGACCTTCCAGACGTTGGTCTCGGCCAGGCGCCAGTCGTAGCGGCCCATCTTCGTCCGTAGATCGACGACCGCATACGCGGTGACCCGGCCGGTCAGGTCGATGTACGGGTCGAAGTAACTGAGCGCCAGCGCCCGCGGCGTGGCAAAGACCGGCTTGCGGCCGTGCAGCCCGGGGTCGCGCGAGCGCGCGATCGATCCCCAGCGGCCGCCGCGGCGATAGACGAAGATAACGTGATCGAGCGCGTCAATCGATTCGAAGCTCAACACAAGTGGCGGGTCGCCGTGCTGCTCGAGCACCACCGCCGCGAAGAGCGCCGCCTCGAGGCAATGGGCGCAGCCGTGGCGGACGACGCCGCGGAAGCTGCGCAGCGTGGCGCGGCCGTGCGGCTCGTTGTTGTAGGGCAGGCCGTTGAGGTAGCGCTGAACCTCGAGTGGCGTGCGAAGGCCGGCAATCAGCCGTCGTTCGCGCGGCGAGAACGCCACCGACGAGGGGCCGTGTCCTGCGTCGAGGGGGTCCGGCTTCAGGCCGACCGTTTCAGTTCGCGCCGACAACGGGCTTGACGTCTGCGATCGCCTGGTCCGGCGTCCATTCGTTGCCGATGTAGACCTTGACCAGCTTGCCGCCGCCATCGACCAGCGCCGTGCGCAGGTTGTGCGTGATGTCGCGCTGATCGGTCTGCGATCGCGCGACCGAGACGCCGAACCGGGCTGCGAACTGATCGACGTCGTCGCGGTCGCCGGTCAGGAAGGTCCACGTGTTCAGGTCCGCGCCCAGGGTCTGGGCGTGCGCCTTCAGCACCGGGGGGGTATCGACGATGGGATCGAAGCTGACGCTGACCAGGTGGACGCGCCCCTTCAGCGCCGGATCGTCCTTGAGCTTTTTCTGGATCGTCGCGAAGTGCTGGTCCATCAGCGGGCAGAACGTCGGCATCGGACATTTCGTGTAGATGAACGTCATCAGCACCGGCGAGCCCTTGAACGAGCTGAAGCGGCGCTTCTTGCCGCTCTGATCGACGAAGCTCGCATCCGGCACCGCTTCGCCGGGTTTCAGGAGTTCGAAGCCGGAGGAGGCGGTCGGGGCCGCGGTGTCGGCGGGCGCTGCCGGCAGTGGCGCCTGGCCCACCTTCCTGACGTCGGTCAGGTAGGCATCGCTCGGCAGGACGATCAGCTTGGCGTTGATCAAGTCGCCGGGCACGATCCCTTCGAGCTGCTTCGGATCCTGCACCTTGTAGGGCATCGTCATCGCCGTCATGAAGCCCTTGATCTCTTCATGGTTGACGGTCGCCTGATCATGAGTGGGGGTGACCGCCGTCACCTGGCCCTGGAGCGTGTACTCACGCTGATCGGTCTTGCCGGCGCAGGACGCGCCCAGGACGGCCAGGCCGAGACACCACACAAGCAATGCGCGCATATGGATATAGTCTACTCCCATGATCTGGATTGGCACGTCGGGGTACAACTACCCGGAATGGAAGGGCTCTTTCTACCCCGCCGATCTCGCCGCGGCGAAGATGCTGCCGTACTACGCCGCGCGCTTCCCGACGGTCGAGATCAACTACACGTTCTACCGGATGCCGAACGAGAAGCTGGTCGGCGGCTGGGCCGCGCAGACGCCGGATCCCTACCGCCTCACCCTGAAGGCGCCGCGGCGGATCACGCACGACAGCCGGCTGAAGAACTGCGGCGAGCTGGTCAAGGCGTTCTGCGGCGTGGCCGGCACGCTCAATAGCAAGCTGGGAGCGCTGCTGTTCCAGCTGCCGCCGAACCTGAAGAAGGATGTCCCGCTGTTGGACGCCTTCCTCGACGAGCTGCCGCCCAGGGCGCCGGCCGCGTTCGAGTTCCGCCACGCGTCGTGGCTCGACGACGAGGTCTTCGAACGGCTGGCCGGACGGAACATGGCGCTGTGCGTCGCCGACAGCGAGAAGCTCTCGACGCCGGTGCGGATCACCGCCGACTACGCCTACTTCCGGCTGCGCGACGAAGGGTACACCCCCGGGGACATCGCCCGCTGGGCCGAGACGATCGCCGCCGAGACCGGCGCCTGCCGCGATGTCTACGTCTATTTCAAGCACGAAGACGAAGGCAAGGGACCGGAGTTGGCCCGGATCCTGATGGCGGCGCTGGCCGCCCAGCCCTCGACGAATCCGACCACCCGGTCCTCGGCCCAGTAGCCGTCATCCTCTCCCGTCGCGGGCCCGACGAACCCGCAGTGCCCACCGTGGGCGCAGGCGAACAGCGTGACGTGCGGATTGCCGACGAGCACGGGATCCTGGAACGGGGCGGCCGGCACGAACGGATCGTCCTCGGCCGTGATGATGAGGGCGGGCACCCGGATGCGATCGACGACGCGCATCGAGCTGGCGCGATGGTAGTAGTCCTCCGCGTCCTGGAAGCCGAAGTAGGGGGCGGTGTAGGCCTCGTCGAAGGCCCGGACGGTCCGGATCGCGTTGAGCTTCGCGAGGTCGAACCGTCCCGGCCAGAAGCGGTCCTTGCGGCGCATCCGCCGCTTCAAATCCTTGACGAAATTCCATTGATACAAGCGATTGTCCGGGCGTTCCAGGGCGCGGACGCATTCGCTGATCTCGATGATCGGCGAGACCGCGCAGATGGCCACCAGCGCCGGCGGGGCGGCGTCGGCATATTCACCGGCCAGCTTCAGCGCGAGATTGCCGCCGAGCGAGTAGCCGGCGACCCCGATCGCCGGCAGGCCGTCGACGGCGATCAGTTCCTCGACGACGTGGCGGACGTCGGCGGTGAGGCCGGAGTGAAACAGGCCGGCGGACAGGTGCTCGGTGTCGCCGCAGTTCCGCTGGTTCAGCCGCAGCGCGTTCATGCCGCGGGCGAAGGCCTTGGCGGCGATGCCTCGCATGTAGTGCGCCGCGCTCGATCCGTTGAGACCATGCAGGAGGATGATCGTCGGACGCTCCCACGGCCGCGGCTGCCAGTGGCAGTGCGCGAGCACGCGGGCGTCGTGATCGACGTCGAAGTAGCGGACCGTCGGACGCGGCAGACGCGGGAAGTCGCGCGGGTTGCCCCATCCGAACAGCGTCATCCGGTGTCCGCTGCGGAGCGACGGGCGGGCGACGAACGGATCGTTCACCGCTGACGCAGCAGCCGGGCGGGTTCGTTCGGCACGGCGTCAGCCTTCGTCCGCTGTCGGCCCGTAGATCGGGGGCACCGGGATGTCGTTCAGCCTCAGGTAGACACTGAGCTGGCCGCGATGGTGAACGAGATGGTAGAGCACGAACGTCCGGAACGCCGAGACGCGCGGCATCGAGAACATCTCCTGTCCGGCGCGCTTGAGCGCCCACGCCTGCAGGTACTCGGGATCGGACTTGTCCATGGCCGCCCGCGTCTGTTTCGTGGACTGGTCGAAGAAGGCGAGAATCTCGGCGCGGGACGATTTCGCCTCGAGGTTGGGCGGGGCGTCGGCGAGATCGAAGAACGGCTCGCTGAGAATCCGGCTGCCCCAGTTGGGGATGTTGCCGAGATGGGTCGCCAGGCCGCCGAGCGACATCGATTTCTCGTGCGGCTTCCAGCTTAGTTTGTCGTCGGGCAGCCGGTCGAGTAACTTCCTGGTCGTCGCCACTTCGTGGTCGTACTCCGCCAGCATGCCGTCCCTGAGCGCCATGCGGATAGTGTACGCCGGAGAAGACGCGGAGAAAAGTGGGGGAGGAACCGCGATGTCTCTGTCGCCCCGGTTGTTGTGTGTCGCGATGTTTCTGGTCGTCTCGGCCGGCTGCAGCCGCCGCGCCCAGCCGCCGGCGGCAGTGCCCCCGCTGCCGCCGCAGATCAGCGGCACCCTCACGCTCGAGGGCCTGGCGGCGCCGGTGCGCGTGGTGCGCGACCGCTGGGGTGTCCCCCACATCTACGCCGCCAACCAGGCCGATCTGTTCTTCGCGCAGGGCTTCGTCCAGGCCCAGGATCGGCTGTTTCAGATCGATCTCTGGCGCCGGTCGGTGCAGGGCCGGCTCTCGGAGGTGCTCGGATCCAATTTCATCGAGCGGGACGCGATGACCCGGCGCATGCAGTATCGCGGCGACCGGCGCGCCGAGTGGGCGAGCTACGGTTCCGACACCGAGGCGATCGCCGCCGCCTTCGTCCGCGGCATCAACGCCTGGGTCGAGATCGCGCTGACCCAGCTGCCGGAAGAATTCACGCACGCCGGGTGGCGTCCGGAACGATGGCAGCCCGAGGATCTGCTGAACCGGACCGACGCGTTCGTGGCCAGCGCCAACGCCGGCGACGAAGTCGTGCGGGCGCGCCTGATTGCCGCCGTCGGCCTCCGCCAGGCGGACGCGCTGCTGCCGCCGGCCGCGGGACGGCCGACCGTGGTGCCGCGCGGCCTCGATATCGGGACGATCAGTCCGGTCATCGTCGATGCGGTGCGGCGCGTCGGCACACCGCCGTTCTTCAGCGGGTTGGCCGCCGATGTGCCGGCGGGCCGGCCGGTCGCCGACTCGGCCGGCGGCACGCCGGTCCGGGAGCTCGCGGGCGTCTCGGCCGACCCGTTCCCATCCCTCCGGCGCCCGGACACGGCGGCGCAGATTGGGAGCAACGCCTGGGCGGTGTCCGCCGCTCGATCCGTGACCGGGGCGCCGCTCCTTGCCACCGATCCCCATCGCGCGCTCGATCATCCCTCCGGCCGCTATCTCGTGCATCTGAACGCGCCCGGCTGGAACGTCATCGGCGCGGCGGCGCCCTGGCAGCCCGGCGTCGTCATCGGCCACAACGCCCGGGTCGCGTGGGCGATGACGAGTCGTGACGCAGACGTGCAGGACGTCTACGTCGAGCGCGTCAATCCCGGCAATCCACACCAGGTCGAGGATGGCGGCAGGTGGGCGGACACGGTGAGCGTCGCCGATCCGATCATCTTCAGAGCCGGCCAGAAACCATTCGCGTTCGAGCGCGAGTACACCCCTCACGGCGCGGTGGTCGCCTCGGATCGGGAACGGCACCTGGCCTACACGGTTCGCTGGGCCGGCTTCGAGCCGGGCACCGCCGGGGAGCTGGCCGCGCTCGGCCTCGACCGCGCCGGGTCGGCTTCGGAGCTGCGCGCCGCGCTCGATCGCTGGAAGCTGCCGGCGGCGACGTTCGTCTACGCCTCGGCCGACGGGGATGTCGGCTCGTACGCCGCCGGGTGGACGCCGGTGCGCCGCTCATGGTCGGGTGAACTGCCGGTGCCGGGCTGGTCGGGCGAGTACGAGTGGGAAGGCCTGGCGGCGGCCGGATCACGATCCGGCCGTGCCGGGCAGGGCGCCGATCCGACGGGCGGGTCTGTCGTGTCGGCGAACGGCAACCTCGCCAGGACGAACCGGCTGAGGCAGCTGCTCGAGGCGCAGCCGACGTTCGGCATCAACGACTTCAGCCGGATGCAGCATGACACGCTGGCGTGGAGCGCCGGGCGGCTGCTTCCGCTGCTGGCGCCGCTGCGGGCCGTCCGGCCGGACGTCGAGGAGGCACGCCGGCGTTTGCTGGCGTGGGATCGGCGGCTGACCGCGGCGTCGGACGCGGCGGCCGTCTACGCGTTGTGGGAGCCCCGTCTGGTGCGCGCGCTCGTTCGCCTCGCCGTCCCGGCCGCCCTGGTTGACGACCTCGCCGCCCGCGCCGGTCCTCTCCTCGTGCCCGCGCTCACGCGACCATCGCGCGGATGGTTCGGGCGCAACGCCGCGGCGGCGCGCGACGCGCTGCTGCTGGCGGCGCTGGCAGAAGCGGTGGACGCGGCGCGACAGCCGCAGAGCGACGGCCGACCGCCCTGGGGGCAGCTGCACCAGGCGCTGTTCCGCCATCCGCTCGCCATCACCCCAACCGCGCGCGCGCGATTCAACGTCGGACCGTTCGAGCGCGACGGCTACGCGGATACCGTCATGTCGACGGGCGGCGCCGCGATCGAGCAGACCAGCGGCGCGACGTTCAGCGCGGTGTTCGACGTCGCCGACTGGGATCGCTCCGTGGCCATCAACGCACCGGGTCAGTCGGGGTCGCCGGCCAGTCCGCACTTTGCCGATCTGGCGAGGCTCTGGGCGGCCGGGGAGTCATTTCCGCTGCTGTTCAGCGACAGCGCCGTGCAGTCAGCCGCGGACGCGACGCTGACGCTCGTGCCCCGCTAGTGAAGGAAGATCAGTCGTAGTGCAGGCCTGTCGGTCCGGCTGAAGCCGGACCCCACGTACGGAGGGGAAACGCCTGCCGTGTCGGGCAGGCCTGAAAGCCTGCACTACGACAGTTTTTTTCGTGTTCCGTGTTTTCGTGGCAGGACGCTGCGGGCGATGCGCTGCTGCCGCTATTCCTTGTAGACCCACGCCCCGGCGAGCGCGGCGGCGACGATCTCGACCAGTCCCCACACCGTGCCGAGGACGGTCACACTGGCGGGAAGAAATCCCATCAGCCCCATCGCCACGCTCTGATGCAGGTAGGCGAAGAACCACACCACCAGCGCGGCGATGACGGCGGTCCCGGGGCCGGGGCCGAACCTCGGCCGGATCGCCGCATACAGCCAGACGGTCAAAATCCCGACCAGGAACGTGATGACGACGAAGCCGCCGATGGCCGGACCGGCGACCGGCGGCAGGTTGCGGGCCGCCAGCGCCGATTCCATCGCCGTCCCGGCGACGGCGACGTTCAGGATGGTCTCGCCGATGTTGCCGACGACGCCGGCCAGGAGGCCGCCCAACAGTACGCGGCCGAGGTTGATCTTGCCCATGAGTTGACAGCCTCCCGGATGGTCGTCACCGATGGGGCGGATTATATCGTCCGGCAAGCCCGTGCAGCCGGTCCGGCGGTGGGGGCCGGCCCGCCGGCGTCTACTTGACCATGTGGCAGTGGTAGCAGCCGATTGCCTGACGCGACCGGTTGAACGCATACGGCCGGGTGAAATCGTAGGCCGGACGGTGGAGGAGCCGCGCGATGCCGGGCACGACGAACTCGCGCATGTAGGCGGCCTTGGCCTGCTTGTCCGACTCGGCGGCGTAGCCGTAGATCGCATTGCGGATCTGCGCGTCCATCGCACCGCCGTAATGTTCCCATCCCGCGGCCCTCAGCTCCGGCCGCGGCAGCGCGGCGACCGCCGGCATGCGCCAGTCGCGCGCCTCGGGATTGCGGGCGTGACAGGTCTCGCAGGTGATTCGCTGACTCCCGCCCTTGAGCGGACCCAAGGTGGTCCGCGCCCACGGCATGATCTCGTCTTCCATGAAGCGTACGATCTCGGCGCGCGGCCGCTTGACCCCGTTGGGGGAGATGCGGTCGTCGGGCGGATACGACGCTGGCGGTACGCTCGTTCCGTGCAGTCCGATGACGATGCCAAAGACGGCGATGACCGCGGCGGCGACACCGGCCAGCGCCCGCTTGACGGGGCGCGGCGCCTCGGGCGGACTCCACGCGATCGCGGCGCTGATCGCCCTGGCGTTGCGGACCGGCGCGTGCTCGCCCCGCTCACCGGACAGCCATTCGATCAGCGCCGCGAGCTGCGCACCGCGTCGAACGCGGCGGAGCACGATCGGCTGGCGGCGGGGGTGACGCGGATGAACGATCAGCGTCGAGAGCCCGATCAGGCGGTTCGATTCGATCCGATGAATGTCGCTGATGTCACGCAGCAGGAGCTCGTCGATCCCGCCGCCGACGATCCGCACCAATCTGAAATCGGTCAGGATGTAGCGTTCGCGCCGCCGGAGCGAGAAGGCGGGGCAGCCGCTCCACAGCGGCCGCTCCCACGGCAGGGCTGTCTCCACGATGCACGTCTAGGTCGGTTTGAAGTTGACCTTGGGGACCTGCTTCGCCTCGGCAGGCGCCTCGAAGAACGGATATTCCTTGAACGAGAACATCTTCGCCGTCAGGTTGGCCGGGAAGCGCCGGCGCCCGGTGTTGTAATCCTGTACCCGCTCGTTATAGCGCATGCGTTCGACGGCGATGCGGTTCTCGGTGCCCGACAGCTCGTCCATCAGGCGATTGAACTGCTCGTTGGCGCGCAGCTGCGGATAGTTTTCGGAGATGACCAGCAGGCGTCCCAGCGCACTCGTCTGCTGATTGGCGGCGTTGATGGTCTCCTCGGGTGATTTCGCGCCGAGCAGCCTCGATCGCGCCTCGGCGATCTCCTTGAACACGCCTTCTTCGTGGGCGGCGTAGCCCTTCACCGACTCGACCAGATTGGGAATCAGGTCGTTGCGCCGCTGCAGCTGGTTCTCGACCTGCGCCCACTGCGATTTGATCGCTTCTTCCTGGCCGACGAACGTGTTGTAGGAGCAGCCCGTCAGTGGCAGCGCCGCGATGGCAACAACGACGAGCTGGTTGAACGTCCTGCGTGTCATGTGCATGGCCATCCTTGTTGTCTCCGCATTCTAGAGTGTACGCGGCCACGATTACCAACTGCTGCCGCCGCCGCCGCCGCCGCTCGATCCGCCGCCAAAGCCGCCGAACCCGCCGCCGAAGCCCCCGCCGCCGCCACCGCCCCCGCCCCAGCCGCCGCCGAAGGGTCCGACGCCGCTCGACCAGCCGCTCCACCCGCGGCGCCCCCAGCTGCTGACGCCGCCGCGCGGACCGCCGCCGATCCGGCTGACGGCGAGCAGGATGATCAGACCGAGCAGAATGTAGCCTGCCGGGATCGACTGACGCGTCTGCCGCTGCGCCGGCGCCGCCGGCGCCCGGACTCCCTGGAGCGTGACGTTACGGCCCTGGGCGATCCGCCCAATCACCCGTTCGACTCCGATGCGCAAGCCGTCGCCGTAGCGGCCTTCCCGGAACTCCGGCACCATGTAGAGGCGGCTGGTTTCGCCCGAGAAGCCGTCGGTGACCCACTGTTCCAGGTCGTAGCCGACCTCGATCCACACCTTGCGCTCCCGGACGGCCAGCAGGATCAGCAGCCCGTTGTTCTTCCCCTTCTGGCCGATGCCTCGTCCGTGATTGCCGAACAGCTTGTTGGCGTATTCGCGGATGTCGCCGTACGGTTCGATGGTCGGCACCGTGGCCACGACGGCGGCATCGCCGGTCGCCGCCTGCAGGGCGCGAATCATCCGATCCATCTCTGCGGTGTTCCTGGCATCAACGACCGACGCGAAGTCGTTGATCGTCTGCGTCAGTTCGGGAAGGTCCGCGTCCTTCGATTGTGCCGCCGGGGCGGCGCTGATCAGCCAGACGATGCCGGCCAGCATGGTCAGGCCCCGCCAGACGGCCGGGCGCGAAGGTCCGGCCCGCCCGGTCGCCGCGCTCACGTCGCGCTCCACCCGTCGATGTACTTCACCAGCTTGACGACCGCGTCGAGATAGCCGGGGAAGATCCGGGTCGCGTCGGCGGAGGAGATCTCCGTGACGTGGGCCAACTTGACCACATCGGTGACCGCCCCGGCCGGTGCTCCGATCGTGCGCTCGACGTGACGGCCGGACGCGGCGGGATCGGTGGCGGCGACGCCCTGCAGCCGCGTCAGGCTCGTGATCAGCGCCGCGAAGGGCGCTGCCGATCGGACGATCAGTACCGCCAGCGCGTCGGCCCGGCCGCGGGTTTCGAGAAAACCTTCCTGCAGATGCAGCAGGTGGCTGCGGGCCTGAACCTCGCAGGCCCGGCGGATGTCGGCTGGTTCGACCCGGAGACCGTCGAACGGATTGTTGCCGGCCACCACCACGTGATCCGCGAGGATGGCGCCGAATTCCAGCGGGAACGCGTCCAATGAGCGCTCGAAATCGTTCGCCGCGAGCAGCAGCGGCGTGGCCAGACCGGCCCCGTGCCACCGCTCGACGCGGGCGGCGCAGGCCGTCAGGTCGGCGCCAGTCAACGTCTCGACGATCGCCAGCGTCGATGCGAGCGGCGGCTCGCCATGAGCAGCGTGCCCGCCGCCGGACGGTGCCGCAGTCTTCACCCCGTAGGCGATGAGCGATTGCAGGCGGCCGCCGAAAATATCTCGCAGGCCACGCTCCATCATCGACACGCGATCGCGGACGTCGGTCATGCCATTCATTGTACGGGTCGTTCGTGTTTCCGTCGCGGGCCCGTTGCTGAGCAGGCGCCGGCCGCGGCCGACGGCCAGGCGAGAGACACCATAGAATGGCAGCGTGCGTCTTCACCATGTCGGCGTCGGCTGCTTCGGCGGCGGCACCGGTCTGCCCAGTCTGCTCGGCGGCCTCAAGAACAATCCCTGGCTCCAGGTCAACGCCGTGGTGACGATGTTCGACAGCGGCGGCAGCTCCGGGCAGTTGCGCGACGAACTCGGTGTCCTGCCGCCCGGCGACATCCTCAAGTGCGCGCTCGCGCTCGCCCGCAACGCCCACGAGGCGCGCCGGGTGCTGCTGGCGCGGCTGCCGATGCTCGAGCACGCCCGGCTGGGGGGCCATACCGGCGGCAATCTGCTGCTGTCGATGATGCAGCGCTACAGCGGCGATTTCCTCGATGCCATCGACGGGCTCCGCGCCCTGCTCGGCTGCCGCGGCCGCGTCTGGCCGGTCAGCGTGCAGCCGGCGTCAATCTGCGCCGAGTACGGCGACGGCTCGATCACCCGCGGCGAGGTCGAGGTCGATGCCGGGCAGTCGTCCGGCCGGTTCGTGCGGCGTGCCTGGCTCGAGCCGGAGGTGTCGATCTATCCGGACGTGGCGGCAGCGATTGCCGAATTCGACGCCGTCATCATCGGGCCGGGCAGCTTCTATACCAGCCTGATGCCGATCTTCCTGGTGCGCGGCGTCGCCGAGGCGCTGGAAAACATGAAGGGCCCGATCATCCTGATTACGAACCTGCTGACCGAAGGGCGGGGGATGACCGGGTTCACCGCCGCCGATGCGGTGGCGCGCATCGAGGAGGCCATCCACCGCCGCGTCGACGTGGTGATTGCCAATACGAAATGGCCATCGCTTCAGGTTCTCGGGCGTTATGCGCTGGAGCACAAGGAGCCGTTGGCACTGGGCACGCTGCCGGATCACTGCGAGCTGGTCGGCGGCGAGTTCTGGACCGGACGGATCGCGCGGCACCATCGCTTGCGGCTCGCCTACGCGGTCTGGAGCGTCCTCTCCCGTCGTCTGTTGCTCGAGGAGCCGCCGGGCGATTGATGCCGCACGCCAGTGAGCGTGTGAAAAAATGAATCGATTGTTTCGCCCGCTCCAATTACGTCTACGCCCCGAGCCTGGCCGCCAGCGCGTTGAAGTCGGGCGCGACGATATCCCACCGCGCGTCGGGCGTCGGATTCTTCTCGCCGTTGGGTCCCTCCTTCGGCCGCGGCACGAAGGCGGTGCGGAACCCGAGCCCGTGCGCGGCGGCCAGGTCGTTCTGATGCGCGGCCACCATCATGATTTCGGCCGGCTTCAGGTCGAGCAGCTCCGCCGCGGTCAGGTAGGTCTCCTTGTCGGGTTTGTAGTGCCGCGCCAGCTCCGCCCCGAGGATGCAGTCCCAGGGCAGGCCGGCGTGCTTGGCCATGTTGGTCAGCAGCGCCAGGTTGCCGTTCGACAGCGGGGCGATGACGAATTTCTTCTTCAGCCGGGTGAGGCCGCCGACCGCGTCCGGCCACGGCTTCAACCGGTGCCAGACGTGGTTGAGGTGATCGATCTCCGTCTCGCTCAGGCCGGTGACGCTGAACTCGGTCAACAGGCGGTCGAGCGTCATGCGATGGAGAGCGTCCAGACGGGTCCACGCCAGCTCGCCGGTGCGGACCCGGTTCATGGCCGGCGCGTAGCCGCTGCGCCAGGTATCGGTAAATCGTGCCCAGTCGACCTTGAGGTTCTTTCGTCTGCCGAGCGCTTCGCCCTCGGCGATGATCGACGCGCGGTAGTCGACGACGGTGCCGAACGTGTCGAAGGTGAGAGCCTTCACCGCCGCGAGCGACGGCTCGACGGCGGCGGCCGTCCCGGCTGAAGCGGCCGGCTTCACTCCGGCCCGGTCAGCAGTCGTCTCCGTCTTCAGCCGGACCGTGGCGAGCAGAGAAACGGATCCCATCTGCAGGAAGCCGCGGCGATCGGTCGCTGACATGGTGCACCTCCGCACGGGTGGCAATGCTGGGGCGGGACCGGCGAGACGATCCCGACACTGTTCTGCTGCGCCGGCTATCGTTTCTTCGTGGGTTTCGTCGGCTTCTTCGCGGCTGCCGTTTTCGTTTTGCCGGGGGCGGTTTTCGGCGCGGTCTTCTTTGTCGAAGCCGGTGGCGGTGCGGTGGCGCCGGCCTTGAGCCTGGCGGCGCGCTCGATGATCGTCGCCAGCATCGCCCCGGCCTCGCCGCCCTTCGCCGGTCTGTTCGACTGCCACACGGCCGGCGTGTCCTCGGCGAGAATGTCCTCGAAATCGCCGCCGCTCTTGACGCTGAGCGGAGCAAATTCCGTGATGTCGACATCGCCCGCCCACTCGTCGCGGTGCTTGATCAGGAGCCAGCTCCGATCGCCGCCGCCGCCGGGGTAGCGGCCGCCCGTCCGGACCAGCACCCAGGATCCCTTCAGCTTGTAGCCGTCCAGGGTGATCTTCAGGTCGCCCTTCTTCAGCGCGGCGTCGATATCGTCGACTTCCGGGGTCCAGGTGCCGCGATCCCAGAGCATCACGATGCCGGCCCCGTAACCCTCGGGGATGACCCCCTCGAATTCGCCGTACGCGAACGGATGATCTTCGACCTTCATCGCCAGGCGTTTGGTCTTCGGATCGAGCGACGGTCCTTTCGGAACCGCCCAGGACAGCAGCACCCCGTCGTGCTCGAGACGGAAGTCGTAGTGGAGGTGGCTGGCCAGATGCTTCTGGACGCAGAAGAACAGCTCGCGCGTCTTCTTTCTCGCGACCTTCGGCGCGGGTTCCGGGGTCTTCTTGAAATCGCGTTTGCGGCGGTATTCTTCGAGCGCCATCGCCTTCGGGTCCCTACGCCGTGTCGCCGCTGAGCCGGTTGAGCGGCCGCGCGAAGATCAGCATCAACACGCCGGCCACCATCGCGAATGCCGCGACGGCGCCGAACAGGCTGGGCAGCGACATCGACTCGTAGAAGCCCGAGACGCGGCCGCCGATGTAGTTGCCGACCGAGGTGCCGAGGAACCAGACGCCCATCACCAGTCCGCCAATGCGCACCGGCGCGAGTCTGGTCATCGCGCTCAAGCCGACCGGGCTGAGCGCCAGCTCACCCCAGGTATGGAGAAGATAGGTCAGGACCAGCCACCCGGGACTGACCAGTGTGCCTCCATCCGCCGCCCGTGCCGGCGGCATCAGGACCGCGAACCCCAGGCCGACCAGGAGCAGTCCGACGGCGAACTTCGCCGGTGCGCCGGGTTCCCGTCCTTGACGACCGAGGCGCAGCCAGAGCCACGCGAATACCGGCGCGAAGGCGATGACGAACAGCGGGTTGGCCGATTGGAACCAGCTGCTCGGATAGCTCCACCCCAATACGGAGTTGTTGGTGCTGCGGTCGGCAAACAGGTTCAGTGTCGACCCGGCCTGCTCGAAAACCGACGAGAAGAGTGCGTAGCCGAGGAAGAGCACCCCGATGACGATGAGGTGATTACGCTCGGTCCGCGTCCATCCGCCGGAGAGAAAGACCCAGGCGAAGAAGCCGACGGACAGGGCCAGCAGCACGTAGCCTGCGGCATCGGCAATCTGCTTGACGGTGACCGGGATGACGCCGGCGTAGATGCCGAGTCCGAGCACGATCAGCACGGCGGAGCCGGCGCCGATCCAGCGCGCCGCCTCCTTCTTCTGCTGTGCGAGTGCCGCCGGGGAGCCGGGATCGGCGGGGTAGAGCCCGGCGTCGCCCAGATGCTTGCGGCCGAGCGCGTATTGAACCAGCCCAAGCACCATCCCGATCCCGGCGGCGGCGAATCCAAGGTGCCAGCTGACGCGCTGGCCGAGATAGCCGCAGACAAACGGGGCCAGGAAGGCGCCGGTGTTGATGCCCATGTAGAAGATAGAGAACCCGGCGTCGCGCCGCGGGTCGTCGGCGCTGTACAAGCGGCCGACGATGACGCTGACGTTGCCCTTGAGCAGCCCGGTCCCGATCACGATCAGCACCAGCCCGAGATAGAACATGGTCAGCGACGGGACCGCCATGCTGAAGTGGCCCGACGCGATCAGGATCCCGCCGGTCAGCACGGCGCGCTGCGGGCCGATCAGGCGATCGGCGATCCAGCCGCCCGGCAGCGTGAACATGTAGACCATCGCGGTGTAGAGCCCGTACACGGCGCCGGCGGTCACCGCGTCGAAACCGAGACCTCCCGTCGCCGGCGACGCGGTCATGAACAGGATGAGCAGCGCGCGCATCCCGTAGTAGCTGAAGCGCTCCCACATCTCGGTGAAGAAGAGGGTGGAGAGACCGCGAGGGTGACCGAAGAAGCGGCGATCGACTGCCTCGGACGCGGCGCGAGCGGCAGGAAGGGCCATGCCGGGCAGGATACACTAAGAGCGGCTTGTCGAAGACACGATGCACGCCCTCCTGATCAGCACCTACGAACTCGGGCGGCAACCGTTCGGCCTGGCGTCGCCGACCGCCTGGCTGCGGCACGCCGGGTGGGACGTGACGTGCATCGATCTGGCCAAGCAGCGCCTGCCAGACGATCTGGCGGCGACCGCCTCGCTGATCGGGTTCCATCTGCCGATGCACACCGCGACGCGCCTGGCGGGGCCGGTGATCGACCGGGTTCGCCGGCTGGCGCCGGCCGCCCGCATCTGCGCCTACGGTCTGTACGCGCCGCTCAACGGCGGATGGCTTCGCTCGATCGGCGTCGACGACGTGCTGGGTGGCGAGTTCGAGGAGGATCTGACCGCGATCGCGGCGGCGCTGGCCTCAACAGATCAGGTCGCCGACGAGAACAGGGGCCGTCCCCCTGTTCCGACGGCAGCCACGAAAAAGGGCGACGGCTCCTTGTCGGTGGGGACCCCCGCCGTCCCGCGCCTCCATTTCCTGGTGCCGGACCGCACCGGGCTGCTGCCGCTGGATCGATACGCGACGCTGCAGATGCCCGATGGGTCGCGGCGGGTGGTCGGGTCGACCGAGGCCAGCCGCGGCTGCAAACATCTGTGCCGGCACTGTCCGATCGTCCCGGTCTACGAGGGGCAGTTCCGCATCGTGCCGGTCGAGGTCGTGCTGGCGGATGTCGCCGCTCAGGTGGCGCGGGGCGCCGCCCACATCACCTTCGGCGATCCCGACTTCTTCAATGGTCCGGCGCATGCGATGCGCATCGTCGACGGGCTGCACGCCGCGCACCCGGAGGTCAGCTACGACGTCACGATCAAGATTGAACACGTGCTGAAGCATCGCGACCTGCTGCCGCGGCTGCGCGACACCGGCTGCCTGTTCGTGACCAGCGCGGTGGAATCGGTCGACGACCGGGCGCTGACGCATCTGCGCAAGGGGCACACCCGGCTCGACTTCATCGAAGCCGCCACCCTGTCGCGATCGATCGGGCTGACGCTGGTGCCGACCTTCGTCGCGTTTCATCCCTGGCTGACCCTGGCCGGGTATTGCGACCTGCTCGAGACGATTGCCGCCCTCGAACTCGTCGATCACGTACCGTCGATTCAGCTGGCGATTCGACTGCTGATCCCGGCAGGCTCGAAGCTGCTTGAGATCGAGGAAATCAGGGGGCTGGTCGCCGGCTTCGATCCGGCGACGCTGGCGTATGGATGGGCCCACCCCGATTCGCGCGTCGACGACCTGCAGAAGGAGATCGCGGCCCTCGTCGGCGTGCGGATTGCCAGCGATCGCCGGGCGCTGTTCGAGGAGATCAGCGCGCTCGCCTACGACCGCGCCGGCATCGCCCGGCGGACGGCGGACATGCCCGGCGCGGCGCAGCGGGTGGTGCCGTACCTCAGCGAGCCGTGGTACTGCTGCGCGGAACCCAATCCCGATGACATGCGAATCATCTGACCGGCGAGGCTCGGCCTCAGGCCGCCGGGAAGGGCGAGGCGGGTATCGGCTCCGCTAGTCCGGAGCGAGGGACAGAGTTGCGACGCGTTCTCCTCCTCTCGACGACGACCGGCTACCAGACGCGCGCGTTTGGCGAGGCGGCTGAACGGCTGGGCGTCGAGCTGGTCTTCGCCACCGACCGCTGTCACATGCTCGACGACCCGTGGCAGGACAGCGCCATTCCGATCCGGTTCCACGACGAGGATCGATCGGTGGCGGCCATCGTCGAGGCCGGCCGGGCCCGCCGGATCGATGGACTGATCGCCCTTGGCGACCGGCCGACGGTGATCGCCGCACGCGCCGGCGCGGCGCTCGAGTTGCCAGTTCATCCGGTCGCGGCGGCCGAGATCGCCCGCGACAAGCAGCGGACGCGCGAGCGGCTTCGCACCGCCGGGCTCCCGGTCCCCTGGTTCCTCCCGTCGCGCATCGATGCCGATCCCCGCCGGCTGGCGGCGTCTCTGACCTTTCCCTGCGTCATCAAGCCGGTGGCGCTATCCGGCAGCCGGGGTGTGATGCGGGCCGACGATCCGGACGGCTTCTTCGCCGCGTTCGACCGCCTGCGCGCCCTGCTCCTCCTGCCGGAGGTGCGCGCCGAACGGAGCGAGGCGCACGACCGCGTCCTGATCGAAGGCTTCATCCCCGGCCACGAATGCGCGCTCGAAGGCCTGATGCAGCACGGCGTCTTGCACGTCCTCGCCGTGTTCGACAAGCCCGACCCGCTCGACGGGCCGTTCTTCGAGGAAACCATCTATGTCACGCCGATAGCAGCGGCCGTCGAGCAGCGTGTCGCCGGAGCCGTTCGATCGGCGGCGGCCGCGATCGGGTTGTGGCACGGGCCGATCCACGCCGAGTGCCGCGTCAACGGCGACGACGTGGTCGTGCTCGAAGTGGCCGCGCGGCCGATCGGCGGCCTGTGCAGCCGCGCGCTGCGGTTCACCCAGACTTCGCTGGCAACGGACCGCCGCCGCTCATCGTCGACTGCCGCACCGATCCCGCTCGAGGAATTGCTGTTGCGTCACGCCCTGGGTGAGATTCCGGATGGCTGGTCGCGTGAGACGCGCCCCTCCGGCGTCATGATGATCCCGATTCCCGCTCGCGGCGTGTATCGCGGCGTGTCGGGTGCGGACGAGGCCGGCCGGATCGACGGTGTGGATGCGGTGATGGTGACGGCGAAGCCGGATCAGCTGCTGATTCCGCTGCCGGAGGGCGCCAGCTATCTGGGCTTTATCTTCGCGCACGGTGAGACGAGCGGGTCGGTCGAACAGACGCTCCGCTCCGCGCACGCGCGGCTGCGGTTCCGTATCGACGCTCAGCTTCGGGTGGTACAATCGGCCAATGGCTCAATGCAGTCCGCCGCAGCCCCCCGATCCGGCGACCAATAAAACCGGTCGAAAAGTGATGTGCATCAAGTTCCAGAAGGAGCTGCCCGGTCTCGATGACGTGCCGTGGCCCGGAGAACTGGGCCAGAGGATCTACGACCAGGTCTCGAAGGACGCCTGGAAATTGTGGGAAGAACGCATGAAGATGATCCTCAACGAGTACCGCCTGATGCCGTGGCAGAAGGAGGCACAGGATCTGGTCGCCAAACACATGGAGGACTTTTTCTTCGGTGAAGGCGCCGCACTGCCCCCGGGCTACATGCCGCAACAGGCCAAATGAATCCGCCTCACATGAGCTGACAGACCTCACTCGCAAATTGGCTGACAGCCAAGCTATTTACTACTAAAATCCAGCCCTTCTGTAGCGATCTACTGCAATCGATCGGCGGTTCTGTAGGGAGTCGCCCGAAAAGCTGCTCCTTCATCCTGATTTGCACCAGAACACGCCTGGAATTGCACTCGACTCTGCCCCCTCCATGGCACAGAACTTGATAACTCGGTCGCCGTGGGCATCCTGCCTAGCGAACATCAGGCATCAGGATTTGAGAGGGGGCGACGGTGAGTACTGAGAAAAAGGAGCGGCGCGGCTTCGCTTCGATGTCACCCGAGAAACAGCGCGAGATCGCCAGCAAGGGCGGCCGTGCCGCGCACGAAAAAGGCACCGCGCACGAGTGGAGTGCCGACGAAGCGCGATCGGCCGGTCGCAAGGGCGGCCAGGTCAGTCGCGGTGGGCGTGGCCGTCTGATCGTGGCGCCCGAGGGTGCATTTGCGGTGAGCGGGCCAGGGACGATTTCCGCTCCGGAGCGTCTTGATTCGAACCGACCGGAGTGACGGGCCCGCTGCCCGTCGCTCTTCGACTTGGAGGCGACAAACAATGGTAAGACGCGTAGCCGTGGTGTGTGCGTTCGCGCTGGCTCTTTCCGCCAGCGCGTACGCCCAGAATGGTTCCACTGCACCAGCCACGGGGCAGAGCTCTTCGGCGGCCGCTCAATCATCGTCCACCCCCACCACCGACACCCGGCCCGCGACGACGACGTTCTTCGGAGATACCGGCCTCTGGTTCGTGCCGACCGCCGAGATCGTGC
>JBDTRR010000022.1:0-79732 GCA_039931615.1 Acidobacteriota bacterium | reverse complement strand
GGATGCTCGGGGGGGGTGACAAGAAGAAGGCCCTCACTGTCATGCGGGAAGCCGTGACGACGGCGGACGACTTTTACGCCCATGCTGAAGCGCTGTTCGGCCTGTGGGACATTGAGGTCCGTGAAAAGAACGTCACGCAGGCGCTGGTGCAGGCCCGCCGGCTCGCCGAGCTGTTTCCGAACAATCCTGAGATTGCCAGATTCATCGCCGCCAACGGTCAGCCGGGCGTACGGTAAGCTGCGTCGACCGCCACTTTATGGCACTTCCCCCACGATGGAGCGTACAGGCAAAAGGCCCTGTTTCCAGGGCCTTTCGTCACGCTATTCTCGGGAACTTAATTGGTCGGGGCGAGAGGATTTGAACCTCCGACCCCTCGGTCCCGAACCGAGTGCTCTACCAGGCTGAGCCACGCCCCGACACTTCAAAGACCACACGCCGCGCGGGACGCGACGCTGCAAACACGCACTATCTTACCTCAGCTTCCTTCCCGGCGCACAGCTTTTCCACCGCCGCCAGCGCGTGGTGCGCGGTCAGGTCGGGATGCAGCGGCGTCAGCGACACATACCCGTCCCGCACCGCCTGATAGTCCGACCGGTCGTGCGGGAGCCACTCGTCCTCCCCCTCCTCGATCCAGTAGTACGGCCGTCCCTTGGGGTCGTGGCGCTCGGCGACCGAGGTGATGTGATTCCGTTTCGCCTGCACCGTCACCCGGTAGCCTCTCGGCTGGCCCTTCGGCAGGTTGATGTTGAGGAACGTCCGCGCCGGCAGCGGCGCGCGCAGGATCGCCTCGGCCATCTCGGCGGCAACCTGCGCCGCCGGGCCGAAGTCGTACTCGCCGCGGGTCGCGCGCAGCGAGACGGCAATCCCCGGCACGCCAAGCAGCGCCGCCTCGAGCGCACCAGCCACCGTCCCCGAATACGTCACATCGTCGCCGAGGTTCCACCCCTTGTTGATCCCGGACACGATCAGATCCGGAAGGCCCTTGTAGACATGCGTGATCGCCAGGCTGACGCAGTCGGTCGGCGTGCCGTCGACCGCAAACACCCGCTCCTCGATCGCGTCGAGCCGCAACGGCTGCCGCAGCGTCAGGCCATGGCCGACGGCGCTCGCCTCCTGGAACGGCGCCACAATCGTCACGTCGCCGAACGGCGCCATCGCCGCTGCCAGCGCGCGGATGCCTGCCGATCGATAACCGTCGTCGTTGGTGACAAGAATTCGTCTCATGCGGAACCACGATTATATCCGGCGATTCGGACCACAACTCCGGGGTGATCGATTCCGCCTCTGCAGTCGGCCAGGCGCGGCAGCTACAATGAGACGAGGGCGAAACGGAAACAGAAACCATGCCGACGCTGGCCGAGGTGCTCGCACGCGAAACCCGCGCGGGCGACCTGTACGACACGCTCCCCGATGGCCGGCTGCAATGCCATGCCTGCGGTCATTGCTGTCCCCTGCCCGAGGGCGCGATTGGTGTCTGCAAGGTGCGCTTCAACGAGCGCGGCCGGCTGCGGGTGCCGTGGGGATACGTCGGCGGCGTGCAATGCGACCCGATCGAGAAGAAGCCGTTCTTCCACGCCCATCCCGGCGCGCTCGCCTACAGCTTCGGCATGCTCGGCTGCGACCTGCACTGCCGCTACTGCCAGAACTGGGTGACGTCGCAGGCGCTCCGCGACCCCGCCGCGGCGGCGCCGCCGCTGGCGGCCACGCCCGATCAACTGGTGCGCGACGCGCTGCGCCTCGGCGCGCGGGTGATGGTCAGCACCTACAACGAACCGCTGATCACCAGCGAGTGGGCCGTCGCCATCTTCAAGGAGGCGAAGGCGGCGGGCCTGGTGACGGGCTACGTGTCGAACGGCAACGGCACGCCGCAGGTCCTCGAATATCTCCGACCCTGGGTCGATCTCTACAAAGTGGACCTGAAGAGCTTCGACGATCGCCACTATCGACGGCTGGGCGGCCGGCTCGAGCCGATTCTCGACACGATCCGCCGGCTGCACGCGATGGGCTTCTGGCTCGAGATCGTGACCCTGCTGATCCCGGGCTTCAACGATTCGCCGGACGAGCTCGCCAGGCTGACGTCGTTCGTCGCTTCCGTCTCCCCCGACGTGCCCTGGCACGTGACGGCGTTCCACGGCGACTACAAGATGACCGAGCCCGGCAACACGACCGCCGGCATGCTGATGTCCGCAGCCGACATCGGCCGGCAATCGGGATTGCGCTACGTCTACGCCGGCAACCTGCCAGGGCGGGTGGGACGACTCGAGGACACCGTCTGCACCTCCTGCGGCGAGACGCTGGTCGCACGCCACGGCTACTACATCCGGCGCTACTCCGTCACCGCCGCCGGACGATGTGCCGCGTGCGGCCAGGCCGTGCCCGGCCGCTGGAGCGCACGGTTCGATGGTCAGGTCAGCACGACGCCGTTCATCCCGGGGTCGCGTGCGCGTCTGCAGGTCATTTCCTGAAGAAATGTCGACATGGCACGGCAGACCTGAAGGTCTCCACTACGACTGATGTCCCATCACACTACGTACACTGCGTGTAGCAGGACCCTCAGATCCGTCTGCCGCTCGATTCTGTCGCAGTCATCCGCCGGCCTGTCGGGCCAGCCCGCGTCCCTCGCCGGCTTCCCCGCCCTCGCCGATATAATCACCCTGTGCCCCTGATGGACACGCTCGATCGTCCTCTCCGCAATCTGCGGCTGTCGGTCACCGACCGCTGCAATATCCGCTGCGAATACTGCATGCCGGAGGCGGACTACGTCTGGCTGCCGCGCGAAGACCTGCTGCATTTCGAGGAGATCGGCACGCTGGTCGATGTCTTCCTCGGGCTCGGGGTCGACAAGCTTCGGCTGACCGGTGGCGAGCCGCTGCTGAGGCGGGACCTCCCGACCCTGGTGCGCCTGCTGGCGGCGAAGAGTGGCATCCACGACCTGGCGTTGACGACCAACGGCATCCTGCTCGCCGATCACGTCGATGCCCTGAAGAGTGCCGGTCTGCACCGGGTCACCGTCAGTCTCGACACGCTGCACGCCGACCGCTTCCGGCGGCTGACGCGGTTCGACCAGCTTGAGGCCGTCCGCGCCGGCATTGCCGCGGCACACCGCGTCTTCGGCGGTATGAAGCTCGACACCGTCGTCATCCGCGGCGTCAACGACGATGAGCTGATCGATCTCATCGAGTACGGAAAATCGGTCCACGCCGAGGTGCGCTTCATCGAGTACATGGATGTCGGCGGCGCCACGCACTGGTCACCCGAGCGGGTGGTCTCCCGCGCGCAGATGCTGGCCGTGCTCACGGCCCGATACGGCGCGATCGAACCGATGCTGGAAGAAACGTCGGCGCCGGCACAGCGTTTTGCGCTGCCGGACGGCACCACGTTCGGGATCATCGCCTCGACAACGGCGCCGTTCTGCCGGACCTGCGACCGGAGCCGGGTCACCGCCGACGGGGTCTGGTATCTATGCCTCTACGCGCGGCTCGGCCTCGACCTGCGCGGACCGCTGCGGCGCGGCGCCCCCCCCGCGGAGCTGGCGGCATTGATCGAGACGGGCTGGCGCGGCCGGAGCGATCGCGGCGCCGAACAGCGTCTCGAGCTGGCCGATCGCCAGTCGTTCGTCCCGGTCAATTCGCTGCGCAAGGATCCACACCTCGAGATGCACACGCGAGGCGGGTAGGCCGCAGGAATTCACAATTGACAAATGACCATTCACAAGGTGTTTCGTTGTGAATCGTGAATTGAAAATTGTGAATTGCCTCGTCACGCCGTCCTCGTCTCGCCCGTCGCCGGAAAATACAGGGCGAACACGGTCCCTCCCGACGCCGGACTGTCGACGACGATGAACCCGCCGCTCTGGTGGACGATGCCATAGACCGACGCCAGGCCGAGACCGGTCCCCTTGCCGATGTCCTTGGTGGTGAAAAACGGCTCGAACAGGTGCTGGCGCACTTCCGGCGTGAGTCCGGTGCCGTTGTCGATCACGCGCAGCCGCACGTAGGTCCCGGCACCGGCGCGCCGGTCGTTCGGCATCTCCTCGGGCGACAGTGTCACCTGCCGCAGATCGACCCGGATGATCCCGCCCGAGGGCAGGGCGTCGCGGGCATTCAGCACGAGATTGAGGACCGCCTGTTCGATCTGGTGCGGGTCGATTGTGACGAGCATCGGCACCCGCCCCAGTTTGACGGCGAGCGTGATGTCCTGCCGCAGCGCGCTGCGCAGCATCGGCTTCAAGCCGCCGATCACCAGACTGAGATTGACCTCGCGCGGCTGCAGCACCTGCTGCCGCCCGAATGCCAGCAACTGCTGCGTCAACGTCGAGGCGCGCCGGCCGGCCTGGTAGATCTGCTCGAGATCGACGCGCTCAGGGTCGTCGGGGCGACGCTGCGCCAGCAGCAGTTCGGTATAGCCCAGAATCGCTGTCAGCAGATTGTTGAAATCGTGCGCGATACCGGCGGCCAGCCGGCCAACACTGTCGATGCGCGCGGCCTGGGCCAGGCGCTCTTCGAGCAGCCGCCGGTCGGTGATGTCGCGCGCGATGCACAGATGGCGGCCGGGATGGACACGGGCGCGATAGCTGCATTCGACGAGCCGGGGCGCGGCACTGCCCGGCACGCGATGTTCGCGCGTCGCTTCCCCGCCGGCGATCAGCTCCCGCCACGCTGCGGCCACCGATCCGTCCTCGTCGGCGAACAGCTGATCGAGCACCTGAGTCGTCAGTTCCGCCAGGGGCCGGGCGAACAGCTCAGATGCGGCCGGATTCGCGTCGACAATGGCGCGGCGATCGTCGAGCAGCAGCATGGCATCCGACGCGCCGACGAACACCGCGCGAAAGAGCTGCTCGCGGACCAGCAGCGCCGACTCGGCTTCGACGCTGGCGGTGACGTCGATCAGATAGCCGCGCAGTTCGACCAGCTCACCGCCGCTGTCGTAGCTCCCGACGACGTTGGTCAGCGCCTCGAGCGGGCGGCCGTCCCGGCGGCGCAGCCGCACATGATGGCTTTCCAGCCTTGTCTTCTCGCGGAGCTCGGCGACGAAGCGGTCCCGATCCGCAGCCGTCTCGTACAGCTCCTGCATCCTGGTTCCGACGGCCTGATCGACCGACGCGAAGCCGAGCATCCGGGCGAACCCCGGATTGCACGCGAGCATGACGCCAGCTGGCGTCGACACCACGATGCCGAGCGCCGCCTGTTCGAAGAGCTCGTTGTAGCGCTGCTCAAACGCCTGGCGGGAACGCTCCAGCCGATCGGCGCGGGCGTCACTCGTGCCGGGTTTGTCGTCCTTGTCCATCACGAGCCGCCATGCCTGCGGGGTTGAAAAGCGGGAAACGCGTGATGAGACGAGAGACTGCCGCTGTGGCCGGATTAGCCGGGCGGCGGCGGCCATTCTCGCACACTTACCAGCCCATGCTGAGCGGTCCGGGTCCGGGGGCGGGACCTCACCAGAGATCTATTGCCGTCTCACCCCCCTTTTCATAGACTCAGCTGTCCAAAGGCAGCGATCCGGCGTCCAATGCATGGAAGACTGACAGGAAATACCGGTTGCCAACCTGAACGTTTGCCGTCGGGGCTGCGTCTAAGTGCAAAACCTCAATGGATATAGCCCGTCCGTCGAACGCCCGGCGAAAACGCCTCAACCAGGTGGCCTATGCGGGGGTCGGCCTGGCGACCGTCGGGTTGATCACCTTGGGGCTGTCCCGGCTGAAACCGGCCGCGCCCGGCGTCGACGGCGCCACGGTCTGGCGCGACACCGTCAAGCGTGGGCCGATGCTCCGCCAGGTGCGCGGTCTTGGCACCCTGGTTCCGGAAGACATCCGCTGGATTCCGGCAACGACTCAGGGACGCGTCGACAAGATCATCCTGCGGCCCGGAACGACGGTCAAGGCCGACAGCGTCATCCTGGAATTGAGCAACCCGCAGCTCGAACAGGAGCTGCACGATGCCGAGTTGAAGGTCCGCGCGGCCGAGGCGACGCTGGCCAACCTTCGCGTCCAGGTCGTGAACGATCAGCTCCAGCAGCGCGCCGCCGCGGCCACCATCGAGGCCGAATTCAACAAAGCCAAGACGACGCGGGAAATGAAGGAAGCGCTGGCGAAAGACCAGCTGGTGTCGGCGCTCGATCTGAAGCAGGCACAGGTGGACGCCGAGCAGCTGGCCATCCGCAACGACATTGCGAAGCAGCAGGTCGCCAGCACCGTTGAATCGATGCGGGCGCGCCTGGCCGTGCAGCAGTCGGATCTCGAGCAGGTCGGCGCCATCCTGCAATTGAAGAAGCGGCAGTACGACGAGTTGAAGGTGCGGGCCGGCTTCACCGGCATGCTGCAGCTCGTGCAGGTCGAGGTCGGCCAGCAGGTCGGCCCGGGCGAGAAGCTGGTGCGTGTCGCCAATCCCTCGCGGCTGAAGGCTGAACTGAAGATCGCCGAAACGCAGGCCAAGGATATCCAGATCGGCCAGCTGGCTTCGATCGACACGCGCAACGGCATGGTCGAGGGCCGCGTGATCCGCATCGATCCGTCGGTGCAGAACGGGACGCGGACGGTCGACGTCTCGCTGCCGGACGACCTGCCGAAAGGCGCCGTCCCCGATCTGAGCGTCGACGGCACGATCGAGCTGGAACGGCTGAACGACGTCCTCTTCGTCGGGCGGCCGGCGTTCGGACAGGAACAGAGCACGGTCGGCCTGTTCAGAATGGATGCGGACGGAACGGGAGCGGCACGCACCCAGGTCAAACTGGGACGAAGCTCCGTCAACACCGTCGAAATCCTGTCCGGTCTCAAGGTCGGCGACACGGTCATCCTCTCGGACATGTCAGCCTGGGATAGTTTCGATCGCGTCCGGCTCAATTAGCCGCGCGCCGCCCCGCAGTCTCAACTAGGAGAGTGAGATGGTCGACACGGAATTGCAGCCGCTGATCAGGCTGGACGGCGTGACCAAGGTGTTCCTGACCGACGAGGTGGAGACCCATGCCCTCGCCAGCATCAACGTCGAGATCGGCAAGGGCGAGTACGTCGCGATCGCCGGGCCGTCTGGCTGCGGCAAGTCGACGCTGCTGTCGATTCTCGGCCTGCTCGACTCTCCCAGTGAAGGGTCGTACCTGCTCAACAACCGGCCGGTGGCCGATCTGCCGGCCTCGGAGCGGGCCCGCGTGCGCAACCGTGAAATCGGCTTCATCTTCCAGAGCTTCAACCTGATTGGCGATCTCACGGTGTTCGAGAACGTCGAGCTGCCCCTGACCTACCGCGGCATGCGCACGGCTGAGCGCAGGCAGCGGGTCGAGGCCGCGCTCGAACGGGTCGGGATGGCGCACCGGGCCAAGCACCTGCCCAGCCAGCTGTCCGGCGGTCAACAGCAGCGGGTCGCCGTGGCGCGGGCCGTCGCCGGCGAACCGCTGATCCTGCTCGCCGACGAGCCGACCGGGAATCTGGATTCGCGGAGCGGCGAAGCGGTGATGAATCTGCTGAAGGAACTGCATCAGGGCGGCGCCACGATCTGCATGGTCACACACGATCCCCGCTACGCCCGCCATGCCGATCGCGGCATCCACCTGTTCGACGGCCGCGTCGTCGAGGAGCCGATGGAGATGGCGTCGGTCGCGCAGTGAGGGACTGTTAGACTGGTTCCGCGACGTGGTTCAAGGGTTCAGAGCCGGTTCGCCTGAACCTTGAACCACAATCCCCCGCCCGTATGAAGCCGCGCCGATGTTGATCTCCCTCCGCAACGTCGAAAAGTCCTATCCCCATGGGGTCGGACGCAGCTATGTGCTGCGCCGCATCGACGCCGATATCAAGGAGGGCGAGTTCGTCTCGATCATGGGGCCGTCGGGAGCCGGCAAGTCGACGCTCCTTCACATTCTCGG
This sequence comes from Acidobacteriota bacterium, assembly GCA_039931615.1. GTDB lineage: Bacteria > Acidobacteriota > Vicinamibacteria > Vicinamibacterales > CAVVIG01 > JAHFUI01. The sequence goes on along the minus strand of JBDTRR010000022.1, from coordinate 71,881 downwards.
CATGCACGACAGCGCCTGGGGCGGCGAATACGACTTCATGGACCAGGCGGTCCATCGGCTGAACCCGAAGCAGCGCGCTGAGCTGCACAAGAAGCATATCGGGTTCGTCTTCCAGAGCTACCATCTGCTCGACAACCTGACGGTCTACGAGAACCTAGAGATCCCGCTGTCCTACCGGAATGTGAGCCGCAAGGACCGCCAGGGCATGGTCGCCGACGTGCTGGACCGCTTCCAGATCGTCGGCAAGAAGGATCTCTACCCGAATCAGCTCTCGGGCGGACAACAACAGCTGGTCGGCGTCGCGCGGGCGGTGATTGCCAACCCTCAGATTGTCCTCGCGGACGAGCCGACCGGCAACCTGCACTCGGCGCAAGGCAAGGAGATCATGGAGCTGTTCCGCACCCTGAACGAGGGCGGGGCGACGATCGTCCAGGTGACGCACTCTGAAGTGAACGCGTCGTACGGCTCCCGGATCATCAACCTGCGCGACGGCTGGATCGTCGACGACTGATTGCCATCAACGCGCGCGATATTCAGCCTCGAGGTCCCGGGAGCGCTCGTAAAGGTCCGATTTGGTGGGATAGAGCTCGCGCAGCACGATCTGCTCCCCGTCGCGCAACTGCAGCTCGGCGCCGCTGCAGCAGCTGATCATCAGGCAGACGATCGACCCATTTCCGGTCGTCAGCTTCCACAGTTCTCGAGCGTCCATTGCTCAGTATCCCACTTCGCTCTGCAGTTTCGAGCGGCCCAGAACTTGAACTCGCCACCAGGCCATGAGTCCGCCCGCGGGAAACGTGTTGATTGTCGAAGACGATGCGCCGACGCGCGAGATGCTGGCGACGCTGCTCGCCGGCCACGGTTTTCATCCAGTCGCCGCCGAAGACGGTCTCGAGGCGCTGCACCTGCTGCGCGCCATGCGACGACGGGCGCCAGACCTGCCCTGCCTGGTGCTGCTCGATCTGACGATGCCGCGACTCGGCGGCGATGCGTTCCGGCGCGCCCAGCTGAATGATCCGACCGTGTCCGCCGTTCCCATCGCGGTGATGTCGGGCGACATCAATGTTGAACAGCGGGCGCACGAGCTGGGCGCGGTGGCGACCGTGATCAAACCCATCGATCTGGAGCTGTTGTTGGGCGTGGTCCGCGCGCACTGCAGTACGACTCCGCCGGAGTAGCAGCCGGGGTAACTGTCGCGGCGGCGAATCAAGCTTTCACGGACCTTCCCTTCTATCACGATCGCCAGAGCCGGGACCGCCCCCCGGGTGAACTGCCTTCTCCCTGCGAACGGTTGGGCTCTCGCTGTTGCACAGGAAGAAGATTGTCGCCAGCCCGGTAGATTCTTCACACCATGTCTGTTCGAGCAACGTCAGATGACTGAGCGGCGCGCCCTCGTCCGACAAAAATGTTCTTGATGGAACGAAATTCCTAGGAAATTCGCCGAATTATGGGACACGGGCGCGACCTGCCCGCCCGGCACACGCGTTGCCGTCTCTGGTTCGGAAGAAAGGCCATATGGACAAAATAGAACAAAGCATCCAGGAAGGCTTCGATCGACTTCGGCGCCTGTTGTTCGACATGATGCCTGGCGACGACTTCCGCCCCAAGGATGCCGCCCGCATCTGCGAATTGAGCGAGGACATCTGCCGGACGGTGTTCGAAGGGCTCGAGCGCGCCGGCATGATGACGCATGAGCGCGGCGATCGATTCGTCCGCAAGACCCTGGATCTCCAGGCGGCGCAGGCGATGGGCCTATGCTCCTGAGTGGCCGAAGCCCCCGCGCCCTCTTCCCGTCGGTGGGAGCTCGCTTACTTCCTCCCACTGGACTCGAAGGACTGGCGCAACCACCAGCTGCGCGATCCGCATTCCGCGCGACACGACGAACGGCGTCGGCGAAAAATTGATGAGCGGGACGCGGATCTCGCCGCGGTAGTCCGAATCGATGGTGGCGGGCGCATTCGGCACGCCGATGCGGTTCTTGACCGCGAGGCCCGAGCGCGGCCGGATCTGCGCTTCGAATCCCGCCGGGATCGCAATCTCGAGACCGGTCGGGATCAGGCCGACTTCGCCGGGCGGGATGATGAGATCCTCCGCGACAGCCGCATGCAGATCCATCCCGGCGGCGCCCTCTGTCATGTAGGCCGGGAGCGGCAGGCCGTCGGAGGATGGCAGGCGCCGGACCTGCACGTTGAGGTCTGAGCTCACCCGCGAATGTTACACCGTAGTCTGGAGGTGCGTCGCGGATCACTGCCCGCGGATGCAGAAGATGGCAGTGGGGGAAGAACTGGTCGGGACGGGCGGATTCGAACCGCCGATCTCCTGACCCCCAGTCAGGCGCGATAACCAGGCTACGCTACGTCCCGAAGGGTGAATTGTACTCCGACCGGAGTTTCCGCCGCGACACGGGGATACGTCCTACGCCGATCGCTTCCGCCGCGGTGCTGGACGGTCCTGGTGCAGGTCGGTGCTGTCGGCGGATTTCCCGGCCAGCAGCTCGAGAATCGCCCGCAGCCCGCGCTTGACCTCGGTGAGCCGGTCGCGCGCGTTCTCGCCGAACAGTTCGTCGAGCGGCGCGTCGGCAGCCACCGGGCCGCTTTCTTCCTCGATCCGGCGCCGCGCGCCGGCCAACGTCAATCCTTCTACCAGCAGCAGGTGCTTGATCCTCAGGACCTGCTCGACATCGCTTCGCCGGTAGACGCGCGTCCCGCCGGCCGCCCTGGCGACGCCAAGTTTCGGGAACTCACTCTCCCACGACCGCAGCACGTAGGGCTGGACGTGAACGAGCTCGCAGACTTCGGCCGCCTTGAACAGGGCGCGCTTCGGGATCTCGACCTGACCCGAGGATTCGGCCACGCCGCAAAGTATAGCCGAACCGGGTCGCGGGCTAGTTCTTGCGCCGGCGCACCTGGATCCGGACCGGGGTGCCGTAGAACTCGAAATGTTCGCGCAACTGGTTCACGAGAAACCGCTCGTAGGAGAAATGAAACGTCGTCGCGACATTGGTGAAGAACACGAACGAGGGCGGCGCCACCCCGATCTGCGCCGCATACATGATCCGCACGTGCTTGCGCCCGGGACTGACGGGCGGGTTGACCGCGGTGACGGTCTCGATGAACTTGTTCAGGGCCGGCGTCGAGACGCGCTTGCGGCGTGACGCCGCGACCTTGTCGATGGTTTCGAGCACGCGCGGCGCGCGCTCGCCGGTCAGGGCCGAAATGTGCAGGATCGGCGCGTACTCGAGGAACTTCATCCGGCGCCGGACCTCGTCGTCGAACAGCTCGACGAACTTGTGGCCGCGGTCCTTCACCAGATCCCACTTGTTGGCGATGATGATGATGCCGCGGCCGGCGCGGTCGGCTTCACCACCGATCGCGGCGTCCTGATCGGCGATCGCCTGGCTTGCGTCGACGACCAGCGCCACGACGTCGGCATCGGCGATGGCGCGCTTGGCGCCCAGCACGCTCACCAGTTCCACCGCACCGCCGGTCTTGACGCGGCCCGTCTTCCGCATGCCGGCGGTGTCGACGATGCGAAAATGCCGGCGGTGCCAGGTCAACGGGGAATCGACGGCGTCGCGGGTGGTCCCAGGCATCTCGCTCACCAGCATCCGCTCGTCGCTGAGGAGGCGGTTGACGAGCGACGACTTGCCGACATTGGGACGGCCGACGATGGCGACCGTGGTTTCCTCCAACGGCAGTGCCTGGGCCCCGGGCGCCCCGTCGTCCTCAGCCTCGAGATCTTCCGAGCCGGCGACACGCCCCAATCCCTTCGCCTTGAGGGTCTGGATGATTTCGTCCAGCAGGTCGGCGACGCCATGGCCATGCTCGGCGGAGATCTCCACCACCGGCTCGAAGCCGAGGCGAAAGAAGTCCATGGTCGCGTCGCGCGACCGCTTGTCGTCGCTCTTGTTGATCGCCAGGATCACGGGCCGGTCAGCCTCGCGCAGTTCGCGGGCAATGGTTTCGTCGCCCGAGACCAGTCCCTCGCGCCCATCAACCAGCATCACCAGCAGGTCGGCAGCGGCAATCGCCCGGGATCCGTGGATCACGACCAGCTTGTGCAGCGGATCCTCGCTGGCGCCATACAGGCCGCCCGTGTCGACCAGCTCGAAGGGCATCCCGCGCCACTCTGCCGGGCGCGCCAGGGCGTCACGGGTCGTTCCCGCGATCGGGGCGACGATCGCCCGGCGGGAGCCGGTCATCCGGTTGAAGAGGGTCGACTTCCCGACATTGGGACGTCCAACCAGCACGACCACGGGCGCTTTTCGCAATACTTTAGCCTTTTTCTTGACAGCGTAAGTGCAAGTATCTATAGTAGTTACAAGTTTTCAGGAGACCCTAGGCATGATCAAGGTCGACATCGTCAACGAAGTGTCGAAGAGTGCCGACATCACCAAGGTGAAAGCCGAAGTGGCCGTCGACGCGGTGTTCGACGCGATGCGGACCTCCATGCAGCGCGGCGAGCGGATCGAGCTGCGCGGGTTCGGGGTCTTCCAGGTGAAGCCGCGCAAGCGCGGCATCGGGCGGAACCCGCGCACCGGCAAGGAAGTGCGAATCCCGCCGGGGCGGACCATCCGGTTCAAACCCGGCAAAGATCTGCAGAATATCGGGTAAGTTGGATTCCGCGCCGTTCGACAACTCCCTTTCGCCACGGGTCGCAGACCTTGGCACTGAGGGCTCGCCGCCACCGGAATATGTGTGGCTGGACCGGCCCAAGTTCCGGGATCGCGTCTGGCTCCACATCCTGCTCTTCCTGCTCACGGTCGGCACCACGTGGCTGGTCGGCGGCTGGGCTTACAGCGTCACCATCCTGGCCATCCTCGGCTCTCACGAGTTCGGACACTACTTCGCCTGCCGCTATTATGACGTCGATGCCAGCCTGCCATACTTTCTCCCGCTGCCGACACCGCTAACCGGCACGCTCGGCGCCTTCATCCGCATCCGCGAGCCGATTCCGAGCAAGCGGATGCTGTTCGACATTGGCATCGCCGGACCGATTGCCGGGTTCCTGGTCGCGGTACCGGCGCTCTTTTTCGGCGTCGCCCTGTCGACCGTGGCACCGATCGGACCGGAGGAAGGCCAGCTGTGGCTGGGCGAGCCGCTGCTGGTTCAACTCGCCTCGCGGGTGCTGTGGGGGCCGATCCCAGACAGCCAGACGCTTCTTCTGCACCCGATCGGCTTCGCCGCCTGGTTCGGTCTGCTGGCGACCGCCCTCAACCTGTTTCCGATCGGACAGCTCGACGGCGGCCACATTTCCTATGCGGTCCTCGGCCGCCGGTCCACCTACGTCACCGTCACGACCATCGGCGTGGCGATCGCCCTGGCGTTCCGATCCGCGAGCTGGATCGTCTGGACGGCCTTGATGATCGTCATGCTGGCGACCTTCGGCCTGCGCCATCCGCGGACCGTCGACGAACACATCCCGCTGGATCGCACCCGGCTGATCCTGGCCGTCATCGCCGCTCTCATCTTTGCGCTCTGTTTCACGCCGGCGCCGATCGAGCGGCTGCTCGGATCCTGAGCGGCGGGAAGAAGACGCTGGCGCCCCTTTTTCACAAGACCGACATCGGATCGACGTCGACCACCACCCGGCGTTGAATATCCGGGCGCCCGGCGAGGGCGGCCTGCAGCACCTCGCGGAGCCGCCGGCGGTTCGACCCCTTCAGCAGCAGCTGCGCTCGATACTCGCCGCGCAGCTTGCCGAGCGGCGCCGGGGCCGGTCCCAGGATCCGCAGGCCGTGCCGATCGGCGTCGTCGCGCAGCCGCTGCACGATATCCGCCGCATCGTCCATCGCGCCGGCAAACGTCCGGCCGCGGACGATGGTGTTGATGATGGCGACGAGCGGCGGATAGCGCATTCTCCGCCGGAACTCCAGCTCCCGATCGTAGAACGCGACGTAGTCCTGTTTGCATGCCAGCTGAATGCTGTAGTGGTCCGGATACAGCGTCTGGATGATCGCCTCGCCGGCCTGCTCGCCCCGGCCGGCGCGGCCGGCGACCTGGGTCAGCAGCTGGAACGTGCGCTCCGAGGCGCGGAAATCAGCCATTCCCAGTCCAACGTCCGCCGAAACGACGCCGACCAGCGTGACGCGCGGAAAATCGTGGCCCTTCGCGATCATCTGCGTACCGACCAGCACGTCGATCTCGCCGCGGCGGAACTGCGTCAGCAACGCGGCAAGGGCGCCCTTGCGGCGGACCGAATCGCGGTCGAGCCTGGCGACGCGCGCGCCGGGCCAGGCGCGGCGGATTTCGGCCTCGACACGCTCGGTCCCGAAGCCGGTCTGCTCGAGATACGGGCCGGCACAGAGCGGGCAGCGCGCCGGCACGCGGATCGAGTAGTTGCAGTAGTGACAGCGGGTCCGGCGCGCCGGGCCCTCGCCGTGAACGACCAGCGACACGCTGCAGTTGGGACAGTCCAGCGTACCGGCACACTGCCGGCAGAACACCGCCGTCGCGAAGCCGCGGCGGTTCAGCAGGACCAGCGCCTGCTCGTTGCGCGCGACGCGGCCGCCAATCGCCTCCGTCAGCGCCCGGCTGAGCACCACGTCCGGCCCGGCCGCCGCGTATTCCTCCCGCATGTCGACGACCGTCACCGCCGGCAGCGGCCGGTCGTGGACGCGCCGCTCGAGCACAATCCGCTCGTACCGGCCGGCCATCGCGTTGTGATAGGTCTCCAGCGACGGCGTCGCCGACGCGAGCACGACCAGCGCCTGCTCCCGCTGTGCGCGGACGATGGCCACGTCACGGCCGTGGTAGCGCGGGCTCTCCTCCTGCTTATAGGAGCCGTCGTGCTCCTCGTCGACCACAATCAGGCCGACGCGATCGAGCGGCGCGAAGACAGCCGATCGCGTCCCGATCACGACGTGCACTTCGCCGCGTCGGATCCGCTGCCACTCGTCGTGCCGTTCCCCGTCCGACAGGCCGCTGTGCAGGATCGCCACCTCCGCCCCGAACGCCTGGCGGAAGAGAGAGGCGGCGGCGGGAGTGAGGGCGATCTCCGGCACCAGCATCAGCACCCGCCGCCCGGCATCGCGAACGGCAGCCGAGAGCCGGATGTAAATCTCGGTCTTGCCGCTTCCCGTCACCCCGTGCAGCAGCGCGACGCGAAACACCTGGTCGTCGGCGAGCCGGCGCAGGCGATCCAGGGCCGCCGCCTGTTCCGCGGTCAGCCGCCGCCCCGGCTCGCTGGGCGACGCCTCGAAGGACGCGGCGTTGAACGGATCCCGGTCGACCCGATCGTGGCGGACGCTGACCAGGCCGCGCGCGGCGAGGCGGGCGACGACGTCCGACCCGATCCGCTGCGCCGAGAGTTGCGGTGTGGCGATCCCGTGCGGCGTGCCGGCCAGCAGTTCGAGCGCCCGACGCTGGGTGCGGGTCGGTTCGCCCGGCTCCCCTGCCGCGCCTGCGGCGATCAGCTCGAGCCCCGCTGCCGTAATCGCCGCGACCCGGATCGTCTTGTGCCCGCTGGCGCGCTCGCCGCGCGCCATGGGCGGCAGCACGGCCGTGATCGTCTCCCCCGCGCCGGCCGCGTAGTACTCTGCGGTCCAGCGGGCCAGCGCGACGACGGTCGGCGGGATGTAAGCCTGCGCGTCGAGCAGTTCACGGATCGGCTTGACATCCGCTTCGCCGACACCCGCCGCGGACACGCCAACCTCGACGATGACGCCGGTGACGACGCGCGAACCGAGCGGCACGACAACGCGGGCACCGACGACCGGCGCCGCGCTGCCGGCCGGCACGAGATACGTCAGGAGGTCGAGCGTGGGGACAGGGACGGCGACTTGGATCAGCAAGGAAAAGTCAGAAGGCAGAAGTAGAGCGGGGGAAGTTCAGGTATTGAGAAGCTCTCGAGCCATCTTCATGTCCTCCCACACCTCCCGCTTCGAGGCCGGGTTTCGCAGCAGATAGGCGGGATGGAATGTCGGAATGAGCCTGGCGCCCCGGTACTCGAAGACGCGACCGCGCATTCGTGAGATGGGGTCGAGGGAGCGCACCAGCGTCCGCGCCGCGAAGGTCCCGAGCGCGACGATCACCTTCGGCTTGATGATGTCGACCTGACGAAACAGGAACGGTTCGCAGGTCGCCACCTCATCCGGCTCCGGGTTCCGGTTCTGGGGCGGGCGGCACTTGATGACGTTGGCGATGTAGACATCATCGCGCGAGAAGCCGATCGCCTCGATGATCTTGGTCAGCAGCTGGCCGGCCCGGCCGACGAACGGGACGCCCTGAGCGTCCTCGTCCGCGCCCGGCGCTTCGCCGACGAACATCAGGTCGGCGTTGGGGTTGCCGGCGCCGTAGACGATCTGCCGGCGGCCGAGGTGCAGTTTGCACCGGGTGCAGTCGCCGATGTCATCGCGGACTTCCGTCAGCAGCGAAAAGGGGTCGGGAGTCTTTTTCGCGGCCGCCTCGGCCGCCGGAATCAGCGGAACTGGCGGGAATTCTTGCCCGGAAAAGGGGTCGGGAGTCTTTTCCTGGCGTCGGCGCCAGGCCGGATCGCGGCTCACGCCAGAGACACCGAGCTCTTTGGCGAAGGTCAGATGTTCGATGAGTTGATCGCGATCCATGCGTTACGTTTCACCCGCGGCATCCGGCTGAAGCCGGATCGCCCGTTTGAAGAGAATCGTCTGGCGCGCTGCGCGCAATCGGTCGGCAGCGGATGTTACCTGAGTCCCGATGTCGTCTTCGCGTTCAGGCGGACGGTGATCAGACGTTCCACGCGATCCAGAATCGCGCCCGCCACCCGCGACTTGCTCTGCAGCGGCAGCGCGTCCGTCCCGTCCGCACCGACGATGGTGACCTCGTTGGTCTCGACCTCAAAACCCGCATCGGTGCGCGAGACGTCGTTGGCGACGATCAGATCGACCTGCTTCGCTTCGCGCTTGGCGGACGCGCTCGCCACGACCCGCTCTGTCTCCGCGGCGAAGCCGACAAGAATCGGACCCGTCCCGGCGGCGGTCCGCCGCCGGCCCAGTTCAGCCAGGATATCCGGCGTTCGCTTCAACACGACCGTCAGGAGATCGCCGCCCTTTGCCACTTTCTGGGCCGCCGGTTCGGAGGGTGTGTAGTCCGCTACCGCCGCCGCCATGACGACGACGTGCATCCGATCTGAGCGTTCGAGGACAGCGGCATGCATCTGAGCCGCGCTCCGGACCCGCACAACTTCGTTGACCGGCGGTGGATCGATTGCCGTCGGCCCCGCGATCAGCGTGACCTCCGCGCCGCGCCGCGCCGCCTCGCCGGCAATCGCGAACCCCATCCGGCCGCTCGATCGATTGCCGAGATACCGGACCGGATCGAAATTCTCGTAGGTCGGCCCCGCGGTGACCAGGACCCGCTGGCCCTGGAGCGGCCCGGCCGGCCTCAGCACCGCTTCGGCGGCGGCGACGATCTCGTCGACCTCGGCCAGCCGGCCCTTGCCGATCCAGCCGCACGCGAGGTAACCCTCTCCCGGCTCGACGAAGCGCACGCCCCGCGCCGCCAGCGCATCCAGGTTCGCCCGGACGGCCTCGTGTGCGAACATCTGCGTGTTCATCGCCGGGGCGACCAGGACCGGCGCTCGGGTCGAGATATAGAGCGTCGACAGGAAATCGTCGGCGACGCCATTGGCGAACTTGCCCAGGATGTTCGCCGTCGCCGGTGCGACCAGGAGCAGATCGATCGTCGAGGCCAGCGCGATGTGCTCGATATCCGCATTCGCGCCCATGTCGAACTGATCCGTGATGACGCGGCGGCGCGTGATCGCCTCGAAGGTGAGGGGGCCGACAAACCGGGTCGCATTGGCGGTCATCACCGCGACGACCTCGTGGCCGCGCTTCTGCAGGCCACGCGCGACCTCGACCGCCTTGTAGGCGCCGATCCCGCCGGCCACACCGAGCGCGATCAGCATGTCGACGCCGGCGAGTGGCTGACCGGGCCCGCTCGTCCTGTCGTGACGGCGTCACTCACTCGCGGGCTTCTCCTTCAGATTCACGTTCTCCAGCTTTTCGACGACCCTGGTCACGACCTCCTGCTGGGCGACGGTGGTCTTCTTGTGCTCGCCGACAACGACCCTGGGAATCGATCCAGCCATCAGCTGCCGGGCGCGGGCCCCGGCGGTGACCACGAACTCGAACGAATTCGGCAACTTGCTCCTGTCGATCATCTGCGCCCTTTTGCCGACGGTTCCCGCCGGCTGCTCAATGAAACGTTTCGACCACCACCTGGGCGAACGGCCGCATCGACCTGAGCCGTACCCGTTCGGCGACGACGATGCTGCGCAGCCGATCGACTGCCGCCGTCAACTCGTCGTTGATGACGACGAAATCGTACTCGGCGAAGGCGGCGACCTCATCCCGGGCGACCTGGAGCCGCCGTTGGATGGCGGCCTCGCTGTCCTTGCTGCGGCCGCGCAGCCGCTGTTCGAGGACCTGGAACGACGGCGGCATGACGAACACCGCGGTCGTCTCGATGCCGCGCCGCCGCACTTTCCGAGCTCCCTGCACGTCGATGACCAGGACCAGGTTGTGGCCGGATTCGAGAATCCGCTCGGTGTCGGCCCAGCTCGTGCCGTAGAGGTTGCCGAAGACGTCGGCCCACTCGAGAAACCGGTCGGCGGCGATCATCTCCTCGAATTGCGGCCGGGTCACAAAATTATAATCCACGCCGTCGTGCTCGCCCTCACGAGCGGCGCGCGACGTGTACGATCGCGACATCTGCAGGCCCGGCACCTGCTCGACCAGCCGCTCGACCAGGGTCGTCTTGCCGGCGCCGGATGGCGCCGAGACGATGAACAGCAGGCCGCGCCCCTCGGCGGCCCCGACCGGCGCGGTGGCCGCCGGCCGGCCGCTATTCGACATTCTGGACCTGCTCGCGCATCTTCTCGAGCTCCGCCTTGGCGGCGATGATGATCTCCGACACGCGCAGGCCATCGGCTTTCGAGCCGATGGTGTTCACTTCGCGGTTCATTTCCTGGAGCAGGAAGTCGAGCTTGCGGCCGCACGGTTCGGCGCCGTCGGCGAGCGTGATCCAATGCGCGACGTGGCCGCGAAAACGCGCCACCTCTTCGCTGATGTCCGATCGGGACGCCAGCTTGACGATTTCCTGGGCGACGGCGGTCTCGTCCGCCTGGAGCTCGGTGCGGATCTCCCGCACGCGCTCCGTCAGGCGGCGTTCCATCGCGGCGCGCCCGTCATCGGCCGCCACGGCGACCCGTTCGACCAGATCGGCGACCAGCGTCCGGCGCTGATCGAGATCCTGACGCAGATGATCGCCTTCGCGCGAACGCATCGTGTCCAGGTCAGTCAGGGCATCGGCAATCGCCACGCCGGCCCGGGCGGCGAGCTCCTTGTCGGCCGTCTCGTCGGCGGCACCCTGCCGCTCACGGATGGTCAGCGCCTGAGGCAGCCGCAGCAGATCGCCGGGAGTCAAGGCGCCGCTGACCAGGCCGCGCTGCCGCGCCTGATCGATCGCCGCCAGAAGCGCGGCGCCGAACGTGTCGTTGAACTCGACTTCGACCGCCGGCGCCTGCCGGACCTGCAGCGAGACGCTGAGCTCGATCCTTCCGCGCGCCACCCGGTGGCCGACCAGCGTCCGCACCTCCGGCTCGATCGCCGCCAGCGCCTGCGGGATGCGCACCTGCAGATCCAGGTAGCGATGATTCAGCGCCCGGATCGTCACCGCCATCGTCGCGCGCTCGTCCTCGCGAGTCACGGACGCAAAGCCGGTCATCGATTTGATCATAGGTAACCGTCGCGAACGAAGAGCATCAGCAGGGCCGGCGCACGCGGCGCCCGCCAGCGCCTGCGTTGCAGCCCATCACGAAGGGACCAGCCGCGATTCGCCTTTACGGCTCTCCAGCAACTGCATCTGATACAGCGCGGCGTAGGCGCCGTTGGGCCGGGTCAGCAGGTCGTCGTGGCAGCCGATCTCCACGACCCGGCCCCGCTCGAGCACGATGATCGCGTCGGCCCGGCGAATCGTCGACAGCCGGTGCGCGATGACGAACGAGGTCCGGTTCATCATCAGGTTCATCAGCGCCTCCTGCACCAGCAGCTCGGATTCCGAGTCGAGCGCCGACGTCGCCTCGTCGAGCACCAGAATCGGCGCATTCTTCAGCAGCGCGCGGGCAATCGCCAGCCGCTGGCGCTGGCCCCCTGACAGCCGCTGGCCCCGTTCGCCGATCATCGTGTCATAGCCGGCCGAGAGCGTCGAGATGAACTCGTGGGCGTGCGCCGCCCGCGCCGCCGCCTCGATCTCGGCCATCGACGCCTCGACCGTTCCATAGGCGATGTTGCGCGCGGCGGTGTCGTCGAACAGGACCGTCTCCTGCGTCACGAAGCCAATCTGGCGGCGCAGCGAGGCGAGCGAGACGTGCCGGATGTCGACGCCGTCGATCAGGATGCTGCCGGCGGTGACGTCGTAGAAGCGCGGCAGCAGGTTGACCAGCGTGGTCTTGCCGGCGCCGCTCCTGCCGACGATCGCCACCATGTCGCCGGCCTTGACCTGGAACGACAGGCCGCGCAGAATCCGGCCCGGCTGGTCATAGCCGAAGTCGACGTCGCGGAACTCGATGACGCGGCGGAACGGCGCCAGCGCCCCGGCGCCCGGCCGGTCCTGGACCTCGGTGTGCGTATCGAGCATCTCGAAGATCCGCTCCGCTGCGGCGGTCGCCTGCTGGAGGTTGGCGTTGACACGGCTCAGCTTCTTGGCCGGGCCGTACATCAGCAGCACCGCCGCCATGAACGAGAAGAAATCACCCTCGGTCATGTTACCCGCAGCCACCTGCTGACTGCCGTAGACCAGGGCCGCGGCCATCCCGAGGCCGCCGATCACTTCCATCAACGGCGGCAGGCTGGACAGCGCCGCCGTCACCTTCATGTTCGTCCGGAACAGGTTGAAGCCGGCGCGGCTGAACTTGTTGGCTTCGTAACCCTCGGTGCCGAACGCCTTGACGATGCGTTGGCCGGTGAACGCCTCGGCGCTGATATGCGACAGGCTCTCCAGCGCCTCCTGGCTCCGCCGCGTCGTCCGCCGGACCCGCTGGCCAAGCCGGATCAGCGGGTAAATCACCAGCGGCGCTCCGGTGAGACAGACGATGGTGAGCCGCGCGTCCAGATAGAACAGCCACGCCGCGTAGCCGATGACCGCGAGTGACTCGCGCGCGAGGTCGCCGATTGTTTCCGAGACCACCTGCTGGACCTGACCCACATCGTTGTTGATGCGGGACATCAGCTGGCCCGTCGTCCGGTGGGCGAAGAACCGGGCCGACTGGCCGAGGATGTGCCGGTAGAGCGCGTTGCGGAGGTCCATCACCACGCGCTGACCGACATCGGCCATCAGGTAGGACGAGACGTAGGAACCGATCCCCTTGAGGAAATAGAGCCCGACAATCCCTCCTGCCATCAAGGCCAGGTCCTGCTTGTTCGGCAGGGTCCGGTCGACGATCGGCTTGATCAGGACGGCCAGGCCGGCCGATCCCACGGCGTAGACGAGCATCCCGAGGACGGCCCACGCCAGGCGGCCCCGGTAGGGCTTCGCGAAGCGGAAGAGCCGTGCGAGCGGGGTCGAACGCGTCACGGACGGGCGGTGGTCGCTGATCCGTGCGGATGGGTGCGATGCCACTCCCAGGCGGTCCCGACGATGGCGTCGAGATCCGGAAGCCGGGGCGTCCAGCCGAGCGCGGCTTGCGCCTTGTGCGGCTTGGCAAAGAGCGCCGCGGGATCGCCTGGGCGGCGCGGCGCCACCGTCCAGGGCACTTTCAGCCCGGTCACCCGCTCCACCGTGTCGATCACCTCGCGGACCGAGTGCGGCTGGCCGGTGCCAAGGTTGTAGGCGTCGGAACGGCCGGTCTCGACCAGCGCATGGAGCGCCCGGACGTGCGCGTCGGCGAGATCGGACACGTGGATGTAGTCGCGGAGACAGGTGCCGTCGGGGGTCGGATAGTCGGTCCCGAACACCAGCAGCCCAGGCCCGCCGGTGGCGGCGCCAATCGCCCGCGGGATCAGGTGGATCTCCGGGGAGTGATCCTCGCCGATCTCGCCGTCAGGATCAGCGCCGGCGGCGTTGAAGTATCGGAGGGCGACCCAGTTCATCCCGTAGGCGCGCTCGAAATGCGCCAGCGCGCGCTCGATCACCAGCTTGGTCTCGCCGTAGGCATTGATCGGGTGCTGGGGATGCGTTTCCGGGATCGGTACTTCGATCGGCTCGCCGTAGGTGGCGCAGGTCGACGAAAAGACGATGTAGCGCCGATCCTCGGCCGCCATCGCCTCGAGCACGCCGAGCGCGCCGACGACATTGTTGCGGTAATAGCGGGCCGGATCCCGGACCGATTCGCCGACGTCGAGAAACGCGGCGAAGTGCATGACCGCGAAGACGTCGTAGCGGCGCAGCGCGCTGCGCACCGCCGCCACATCGGTGACGTCGCCTTCGACCAGCTCGCCGTACTTGACGGCCTCGCGGTGGCCGGCGACGAGGTTGTCGAAGACGACGACGCGGTGGCCGGCCCGCTGCAGCGCCTTGGCGGCATGACTGCCGATGTAGCCGGCCCCGCCGGTGACGAGCACGGTGCCGGCTCTAGCGGCCAATGGAGAAATAGGTGAAGCCAAGTTCGCTCATGTGCTCCGGCGAGTAGAGGTTACGGCCGTCGAACACGACCGGGGCGCGGAGCAGCGTCCGCATCTTCTCGAAATCGGGTTCGCGAAACTCGTTCCATTCGGTGACGATCGCCAGGGCATCGGCACCGGCGAGGGCATCGTAGCTCTTCTCGCACAGCGTGATGCGGTCGCCGAAGATCCGGCGCGCTGTTGTCGTCGCTTCCGGATCGTAGGCCCGCACCGTCGCGCCGAGCTCGAGCAGGCGGTCGATGATGGCGATGGCCGGCGCCTCGCGCATGTCGTCGGTGCGCGGCTTGAACGCCAGGCCCCAGAGCGCGATCGTCCGGCCGGTCAGGCTGGGAAAATGGGCCTGCATCTTCTCGATCAGCCGCAGTTTCTGCAGGTCGTTGACCGCTTCGACCGCGCGCAGGATCTGGAAATCGTAGCCCCCGTCGTGCGACGACTTGAGCAGCGCCTGCGTGTCCTTGGGGAAGCAGCTGCCGCCGTAGCCGACGCCGGGAAACAGGAACGAGGTGCCGATCCGGCGATCCGACCCGATCGCCTTCCGGACGTGATCGACGTTGGCGCCGACCAGATCGCAGACGTTGGCGATCTCGTTCATGAAGGAAATGCGGGTGGCGAGGATCGAATTGGCGGCGTACTTACACAACTCGGCGCTCGCCGTATCCATCATCAGGACCGGCGCGCCGGTGCGGGTGAACGGCCGGTAGAGCTCCCGCATCAGCGACGCCGCCCGCTCGTCGTTGGCCTCGGTGCCAATCACGACCCGATCCGGCCGCATGAAATCCTCGAGCGCGGCGCCCTGTTTCATGAACTCGGGATTGCTGACGACGCTGAAGGTCTGCGTCGTTTCGGACGCGATCGCGGCGCGGACCCGGGCGGCGGTGCCGACCGGAACGGTGCTCTTGTCGACGATCACCAGGTACTTGTCCATCGCCCGGCCGACATCGCGCGCGACGGCCAGCACGTGCTGCAGATCGGCCGAGCCGTCTTCGCCCTGCGGCGTGCCGACGGCGATGAAGACGATTTCGCAGGACCGCACCGCCGCGGGCAGATCGGTGGAAAACGCCAGCCGGTCTTCCGTATGGTTGCGCCGCACCAGCTCTTCGAGCCCGGGCTCGTAAATCGGGATCTTCCCCGACTGCAACATCTGGATCTTCGCATCGTCCTTGTCGACGCAACACACGGTGTTCCCGTTCTCGGCCAGACAGGCGCCGACAACCAGGCCCACATACCCTGTCCCAACGACGGCAATTTTCATTTCACAATAAGATACTGAGTCAGAACCACTTACACAAGGGGAACGGCGAGAAGGTGCGCGTCTTGATCGACTATCGACCCGCCCTGCGCGAGCGCAGCGGAGTCGGCGAGTACGTGCACCAGCTGACTCGCGCCCTGCTGGCGGCCTTTCCGCCCGGTGCCGCCCCGGAGCTCGACCTGACGCTGTTCTCGAGCTCGTGGAAGGATCGGCTGACGCGCGACGCCAGCCTCGACGGCGCCGCCATCGTCGATCGGCGGGTGCCAGTACGAGTGATGAATCTGGCGTGGCATCGGCTCGGCTGGCCGGCGATCGAACGCCTCACCCGGGCGCGGTTCGATGTCGCGCATTCGCCCCATCCGCTGCTGCTTCCTTCGCGCCACGCCGCGCATGTCGTGACCATCCACGATCTGTATTTCCTGACGCATCCGGAGCGCACCCGCGCGGAAATCCGGCGCGACTACCCGGCGCTGGCCAGGCGCCACGCCCACCGTGCCGATCGGATCATCGTCCCGTCCCGGTTCACCGCCCGCGACGTCGAGCAGCGCCTCGAAGTGCCCGCCGATCGGATCTCGGTCTGCCACCACGGCCGGCCGGAATGGACGCCGCGCGAGGCGGCGCCGGCCGACGGCGGTTACGTGCTGTGCTTCGGCACGCTCGAGCCGCGCAAGAACATCGGCGGGCTGCTCGATGCCTGGGAGCAGCTGGCGGCGCGGCGCTCGGGCGGCGGACCCGGCAAGGGTCCCCTGCCCGAGCTGGTGCTGGCCGGACAAGCCACGGAAGCGGCGCGGCCGTGGCTCGATCGCATCGCGCGCCCGCCGCTGGCCGGGCTGGTCCGGCATGTCGGCTACGTCGATCCGGCCCGGCGCCGCGAGCTCTACGCCGGCGCGCGCCTGCTGATCCAGCCGTCGTTCGAAGAGGGTTTCGGGCTGCCGGTGCTCGAAGCGATGACGGTCGGCGTCCCGGTGGTCGCCGCCAGCCGCGGTGCGCTGCCCGAGGTGCTGGGCGATGCGGGACTGCTGGTCGATCCCGGCCGCCCCGACCAGATCGCTGACGCCATCACCCGGATGATCGATGAGGATGGGCTGGCCGCGGAGAGTGCGGCAAGAGGACTGCTGCGGTCCCGTCAGTTCGATTGGGAGCGCACGGCGCACGGCGTCTACGACGCCTATCGGCTGGCCATCGAGCACCGCCAATGCGCATCGGCATAGACGCGCGGGAACTGTGCGGTCACGCCACCGGCGCCGGCCGCTACCTGAGCGGACTCCTCCAGCAATGGGCCGCCGCCGTCGCCCCGCCCCGGCACGAGCTGATCCTCTACGCGCCCGAACGCCTCGAGGTCGAGCCGCACTGGCGCGGACTGACGATGCGCCTCGTCGAAGGCGCCGGCACCTGGTGGGAACAGGTGCGGCTGCCGAAGGCCGCCGCCGCCGATCGTCTGGATGTGTTCTTCGCCCCCGCCTATACCGCGCCGCTCCGGCTGCGCGTGCCGACCGTCGTGGCGATTCACGACGTGTCGTTCGTCGCCCATCCGGAATGGTTTCGGAGGCGTGAGGGGACCCGCCGCCGGCTGCTGACGCGGCTGTCGGCGCGGCGCGCCCGTGCCGTGGTGACGATTTCCGAGTTTTCCCGGCGTGAGCTGATTGAGCGCCTCCACCTGCCCGGCAACCGCGTCCACGTCATCCCGCCAGGGATCAGCCCGGCCGCGGACTCCCTGGCCGGGCCGCGCGAACCGCGCGTGCTCTTTGTCGGATCGATCTTCAATCGCCGCCGCCTGCCCGATCTCGTCCGTGCGTTCGGCATCGTCGCCCGGCGCCGCCCGCAGGCGTCGCTCGATCTGGTGGGTGACAACCGGACGCATCCCCATCAGGATCTCGAGCAGGCGATCGCGGCGGAAGGCCTCGACGGCCGCATCCGCTGGCACCGGTTCGTACCGGACGGCCAGCTTCGTGAGCTGTACGGCCGGGCGCGGGCGTTCGCGTTCCTGTCGGAGTACGAGGGGCTCGGGCTGACGCCGCTCGAGGCGCTGGCCGCCGGCGTGCCGCCGGTGCTGCTCGACACACCGGTGGCGCGCGAGAGTTGCGGCGAGGCGGCTCTCTACGTCGATGCTGGTGATGTCGCCGGCGCAGCCGAGGCGCTCGAGCGGCTGCTGGCCGACGAGGAGACGCGTTCGCGTCTGCTCGCGGCGGCGCCCGCCGCCCTGGCGAGATATCAATGGCCCGAGGCCGCCCGGCGCACGCTGGCGCTGATCGAGCGGGCCGGCACGTCCTGACAGCGCGTGGCCGAACGGGGCAGACCTGAAGGTCGGCACGACTACAGTCTCGTACCTGGGATCCGGTTTCTACAATCTCGTACGCGGGATCCGGTTTCTACAATCACGTACGCGGGATCCGGTTTCTACAATCACGTACGTGGGATCCGGCTTCAGCCGGATTGATCCGGAGTCCGACTGAAGTCGGACGCCACGTACGATTCTGGATGTGGCACGTACGATTCTGGATGTGGATTGTCTGCCGCGAGTCAGGACAACGTACGATTGACCCGCCGTGGAGCTGTCCATCATCATCGTGTCGTTCAACGCCCGGGCGGACCTCGAGCGCTGCCTCGCGTCGCTGCACCGTCATCCCCCGGCCACGCCGCACGAAATCATCGTCGTCGACAATCAGTCGGTTGACGGCAGCGCTGACGCCGCCCGGGGCTGGGACGGTGTGCGGGTGATTGAAGCCGGCGGCAATCTGGGCTTCGCCCGGGCCAACAACGTTGGCATCCGGGCCAGCCGCGGCGCCAACCTGCTGCTGCTCAACAGCGACACGATCGTGCCGCTGGGGGCGGTCGACCGGCTGGTCGAGCAGCTGCAGCGCGACGGGACCGTGGCGGTCGTCGGGCCGCGGCTGGTCAACGCCGCCGGGGAGGTTGAGCTGTCGTTCGGCCGGATGATGGGGCCGTTCAACGAACTGCGGCAGAAGATGCTGGTTCGAGGACACGCGAAGCGGATCGGCGTCATCACGGCGATGGTGAAGCGGATGACGAACCGGCCCCGCTTTCCCGGCTGGGTCAGCGGCGCCTGCCTGCTGGTGCGACGCGACGACGCCGACGCGGTGGGACTCCTCGACGAGCGGTATTTCATGTATGCCGAGGATGTCGATTTCTGCGCCGCCATCCGCGCCCGGGGACGCCGGGTTCGCTTCACGCCAGCCGCGACGGTCACCCATCTGCGCGGCCGGTCGGCGGCGACGGCGCGCGCGGCCACTGACGCCGCCTATCGACGCAGCCAGCTGGCGTTCTACGACAAGCATCACCCGGGCTGGGCGCCGCTGCTCCGCTGGTACCTGCGCGTCCGCGGGATCACGCCTGGTTAACCACCGCCTCCCACCCGGTATGATGAGCCGTGCGCATCGGCATCGACGCCCGCAAGCTGCACGACTTCGGCATCGGGACCTACATCCGGAACCTGCTGCGCCAGCTGGCGCGGATGGACCACGACACCGAGTTCGTGCTGCTGTCCTGGCCGCAGGATCGGCAGACGCTGACCCTGCTCGGAGAGAACTTCCGCCCGGTGTCGGAAACCGCGGCCAACTACTCGCTCGCCGAGCAGTTCAAGATCCCGTGGGCGCTGCGGCGCGAGCGGGTCGATCTGTTCCACGCCCCGCACTACGTGCTGCCGCGGCTGGTGTCGTGCCGATCGGTGGTGACCATCCACGACTGCATTCATCTCATGTTCCCGCAGTATCTGCCGAGCCGGCTGGCGCTGGCGTACGCCCGGACTTCGATCAAGATGGCGGCGAGACGGGCCAACCGGGTGCTGACGGTGTCAGAGAGCTCGAAGCGCGACATCCTGCACTTCGTCGACGTGGCGCCGGACAAGATCGACGTCATCTACAACGCCTACGACGAACGGTTCGGGGTGGAGCCGTTCGAAGAGGACGTCGTCCGCGTCCGCGAGCGTTATCAACTGCACGACGAGTTCGTGCTCTATGCCGGCAACGTCAAGCCGCACAAGAACCTCGAGCGCCTGATCGAGGCCTTCCACATCGTCCGCAACCGCGGCCTCGACCACCTCAAGCTGGTGCTGATCGGCGACGAGATTTCGAAGTACGCGGCGCTGCGGCGCGCCGTCCACCAGCATCAATTGCACAAGTACGTCCGCTTCCTCGGCTACCTGCCCGAGCAGACGCTGGCGGTGATGTACCGGCTGGCCGGCGTGTTCGTGTTTCCGTCGCTCTACGAAGGGTTCGGGCTGCCGCCCCTCGAGGCGATGGCCAGCGGCACGCCGGTGGTGACGTCGAATGTCTCGTCGCTGCCCGAGGTCGCCGGCGACGCCGCGCTGCTGGTCGATCCGTACGACCCGGTGGCGATCGCCGACGGCATCTACACCGTCCTCACCGACGAGTCGGTCCGCCGGGATCTGCGGAAGAAGGGGCTGGCCAGGGCGAGTCAATTCTCGTGGGAGCAGTCGGCGCACCGGGTGCGGGAAATCTATGATGAGGTCGCGGCAGGCTAGCCTCACGTCCTCGTACCCTCCGCGTCTTCGAGAGTGAAATGCGTATCGCTATCGTCCACGACTGGCTGACCGGGATGCGCGGCGGCGAGAAGGTGCTGGAAGCGCTCTGCGAGCGGTATCCCGACGCCGACCTGTTCACCCTGCTGCACGTCCGCGGATCGGTGTCGGCGACGATTGAACGCGCCCCGATTCACCCTTCCTTGCTTCAGTATCTTCCTGCCGTCCGCCGCTACTACCGGAAGTGCCTGCCGCTGTTTCCCGTCCTGGTCGAGCAATTCGACCTCGAGCCGTTCGATCTGGTCATCAGCAGCAGCCACTGTGTGGCCAAGTCGGTGATTGCCGGTCCGAGGGCCGTCCACGTCTGCTATTGCCACACGCCGATGCGTTACGCCTGGGACCAGTTCGACGCCTATTTCGGTCCGGAGCGGCTGGGCCGGATCGGCAGTGCGCTCGCCCGGCCCGTGATGGCCGCGCTGGCTCGATGGGACCGCGCCACCGCCGGGCGCGTCGACCGCTATGTGACGAATTCCCAACATGTTGCGCGGAGGATCGGCCGATACTATAATCGCGAGGCCAGCGTGGTATATCCGCCCGTTGATACAGAGTTCTTCCAACCAGATGCGTCGATTGCGCCCGACAAGGGCGGCTGCTTGATGGTATCGGCGCTGGTTCCCTACAAGCGCGTCGAGGTGGCGATCGACGCCTGCCGCCTCGCCGGCGTGCCCCTGTCGATCATCGGCGGCGGACCGGACCGCCCGCGGCTCGAGCGGCTGGCGGCCCAGTCGTCCGCCGACGTGACGTTCCTCGGCCGCCTGGACGATGAGCAGGTGCGCGACCAGTACAACCGGGCGGCCCTCATCCTGATGCCCGGCGAAGAGGACTTCGGGATCGTGCCGGTCGAGGCGCAGGCGTGCGGCCGCCCGGTGGTGGCGCTCGGCCGGGGCGGCGCCGTCGAGACGGTCGTTCCGGGCGAAACCGGCCTGCTGGTCGATCAGCCGACGCCGCAGGCGTTCGCGGCGGCGATTCGCGACGCGCTGTCCCGTCGCTTCGACGCCGCCGTCATCCGGCGGCACGCCGAACGCTTCGGGCGCGCCAGGTTCGGCGACGAGATGACGGCCATCGTCGACGCCACAGTGCGCGACGGGGGCCGGACGTGGTGAAGCGCCACAATCGACTGCTGATCGCGTTTCACGTCATCTCCGATGCCAGCCTCGGAGTGATCGCCTTCCTTCTCGCCTACCTCCTGCGGTTCCAGACCGGGCTGCTCCCGTATCCGAAAGGCGTTCCGCCGCTGCGGCAGTACGTCAATCTGCTGCCCTTCATCGCCCTCCTGGTTCCGCTCGCGTTCCAGATCCAGGGCCTCTACCGCCTGCGGCGCGGCCGCTCGCGCGTCGATGACTTCTTTGCCGTGTTCGTCGGCAGCATCCTGACCGTCGTCTTCGGCATCGTCGCCACGCTCTATGTCCAGACCTATTTCGCGGACACTGCCGCCCGGATTCGCGGCGCCTACGAGGTGTCCCAGCCGGCCTGGGTCATCTTCATCGTCCTCAACACGGCGCTGGCCTACGCCTCGCGGGAGTTCGTGCGCGACATGCTCGAACGCCGCTGGCGGGCGGGGATCGGTCTCAAGCGAATCCTGATCGCTGGATCGGGCGAGCTCGGGCGCCTCGTCGCCGACAAGATCCTCGAGCACCGCGAGCTCGGCTACCAGATCATCGGCTTCGTCGACGATCGGGCCGCCGGCGATCACCTCGGCTACCGCGGGCTGCCGCTGCTCGGCACCATCGACGAGGCGGCGGAGATCGCCCAGCGCGAGACGATCGACCACCTCTACATCGCGCTGCCGCCCGAACAGCATCTGCGGATGATCGAGCTGATCGAGAGCACCAGCCGCGAGATTGTCGACGTCAAGGTCGTGCCGGATCTGCTGCAGGTGATCGCGCTCCGCGCCCGGCTCGAAGATCTCGACGGCATCCCGGTCATCAACGTCAACGACATCCCGCTGCAGGGGTTCAACAGCGTCGTCAAGCGGGCCATCGACATCGCCATCTCCTGCCTGGCGCTGGCGGCATTCGGGCTGCCGCTGGCGATGATCGCGCTGCTGGTCAGGCTGACCTCGAACGGGCCGATCTTCTACCGCCAGGAGCGGATGGGGCTGGATGGCAAGCCGTTCTCGATCGTCAAGTTCCGCTCGATGCACGACGACGCGGAGCGGGAGACCGGGCCGGTGTGGGCGCAGAAGGACGATCCGCGCGTCACCGCGCTCGGCCGGTTCCTGCGGCGATCGAACATCGACGAGCTGCCGCAGCTCTGGAACGTGCTGACCGGTGATATGTCGATCGTCGGGCCGCGGCCGGAGCGGCCGCACTTCGTCGAACAGTTCCGGCACCGGATTCCGCAGTACATGCTGCGCCACAAGGTGAAAGCCGGGCTGACCGGCTGGGCGCAGGTCAACGGCTGGCGCGGCAATACGCCGCTCGAAAAGCGCATCGAATACGACCTGTACTACATCGAGAACTGGTCGGTCCGCCTCGATCTCAAGATCATGTGGCTGACCGTCATCAAGGGCTTTTTCCATAAGCACGCCTACTAACCGACACCGGTACGACCCGCTCCGATCGGACGGCGGCCGGCTCCAGCAGCGGGCGGCCTGCCGAGGTGGGGGCTGCCGGAAGCTCACAGCAGAAACTCGAAGCCATGAAAAAACGCGTGGTCATTACCGGAGCCGCCGGTTTCATCGGGTCCCATCTGGCCGAAACACTTCTCGACCGCGATTATTCGGTGATCGGGATCGACAACCTCCTGACCGGCGACACCGCCAACATCTCGCATCTCGCCAACCGCGATTTCACCTTCATCAAACACGACGTCACCAACTACATCTACATCGACGGCGCGGTCGACTTCGTCCTGCATTGGGCCAGCCCGGCCAGCCCGATCGACTACCTCGAGCTGCCGATTCCGACGCTCAAGGTCGGCGCGCTCGGGACGCACAAGGCGCTCGGACTGGCCAAGGCCAAGGGCGCGACGTTCGTCATCGCCTCGACTTCGGAGGTCTACGGCGATCCGCTCGAGCACCCCCAGAAGGAGACCTACTGGGGCAACGTCAACCCGATCGGCCCGCGCGGCGTCTACGACGAGGCGAAGCGGTTCGCGGAAGCGATGACGATGGCGTATCACCGCTATCACAACGTCAACACGAAGATCGTCCGGATCTTCAATACCTACGGGCCGCGGATGCGGGTCAACGACGGGCGGGCGGTGCCGGCGTTCATGTCGCAGGCGCTCCGCAACGAAGACGTGACCGTGTTCGGCGATGGATCGCAGACCCGCAGCTTCACCTACATCACCGATCTGGTCGATGGCATCATCAAGCTGATGCTGTCCGACACCAACGACCCGGTCAACATCGGCAACCCGCGGGAAATGACGATCAGCGAGATCGCCGAGACGATCATCGCGATGACCGGTTCGAAGAGCCGGATCATCTACAAGCCGCTGCCGACCGATGATCCAAAGCAGCGCCGGCCGGATATCACTCGCGCCCGGACGCTGCTCAAATGGGAGCCGAAGGTGCCGCTGGAAGAAGGCCTGGTCAAGACGATCGATTACTTCCGGACCAAGGTGCGGTAGGCCTCGACCATCGCTTCCCTCCTCTTCGTCGCCGCCGTCGCAGTCGTCCTGCCGTTCGTCGTGGCAGCGATCGACTGGCACGTTCGCCGGCAGACGCTGCGGCGGATTCGCGCGGAGTGGGGCCGGCCGCGGCGGGTTGCCCGCAACATGCCGCTGATCGCGCACTACCATCGGGCCGAGGTGGCCGCCGCGGGCGGCCACGGCTCGCTGGACGATCGGACCTGGGACGATCTCGACATGGACGCGGTGTTCGCCGCGATCGACCGGACCGAAAGCACGATCGGCCAGCAACGCCTCTACCACCGGCTTCGATCGGGGCCGATCGCGGTCGATCGCGAGGCGCTGGAGTCGCTGGTGATGCGGCTGGCGGCGCAGCCGGCGCTGCGCGAGCGCGCCCAGGCGGTGCTCGCCCGGATCCGGGATCCCTGGGGCTACCAGCTGCGCTGGCTCGGCCAGCCGGGGTCGTTCCAGCCGCGGCGCTGGCACGTCGTGTTTCCGATCATCACCGTATCGACGACCGGCGCGCTGCTGCTGGCAGCGCTGTGGCCACGGCTGCTGCTGGTCGTCCCGTTGGTCACCGTCACCAACCTGCTGCTGCGCATCGCGACCGCCGAGCGGCTCGGCCGCGCCCGGCTGGGATCGTTCCGGGAGGTCGCGCCGCTGGTCAACGCCGGGGTGACGCTGGCGGTGTTCGACGAGGCGGCATGCGCGCCGATTACGGCGCCGCTTCGGGAGGACGTGCGGGCGCTGCGGCGGCTCCGCGGCTACGCGCGATGGGCGACCCGGGATCGGACGGCCGCCGCCTCGGGCGGTTTCGCCTCCCTCCTGCTCGAATACCTGAATCTCCTCTTCCTTCTCGACCTGACGCTGCTGTATTTCGCGGCGCGGGAAATCCGGACCCACGGTGCGGGGCTGCTGCGCGTCATCGCGGCGGTCGGAGACGTCGACGTGGCGATCAGCATCGCCTCCTACCGGACCGGCACGCCGCGCTGGACGCGGCCGCACTTCCTCCCCGCCGGCTCGGCCGCGGTCCTGACCGATCTGCGGCATCCGCTGGTGGCGTCGGCCGTGCCCAATTCCATCACGCTGGGACCGCCGCACGGCATCCTGGTGACCGGCTCCAACATGTCCGGCAAGACGACATTCGTCCGCACCTTAGGCGTGACCACGGTCCTGGCGCAGACGATCAACACCTGCCTCGCCACGGCCTACGAGGCGCCGGTCCTGCACGTCCGCAGCTGCATCGGCCGCGCCGACGATCTACTGCACGGCAAGAGCTATTACCTGGTCGAGGTCGAGGCGGTGATGGCGCTGGTCAGGCTCAGCCGCACCGTCGAGCCGCACCTGTTCCTCTTCGACGAGCTGTTTCGTGGCACCAACGCGGTCGAGCGGATCGCGGCGGCCGAGGCGGTCCTGCTGGAGCTCGGCGCCAATCAGGCGCACCTCGTCGTTGCGGCGACGCATGATGGCGAACTGGTGGATCTCTTGCGGCACGACTATGTGCCCTATCACTTCACGGACTCGCTTGGTCCACGCGGCCTGGTGTTCGAGTATCGCCTGCAGGCGGGACCGGCGACCACGCGCAACGCCATCACCCTGCTGAAGCTGCACGGCGCGCCGGATCGAATGGTGGCGCGGGCGCTGGCGCGCGCGGCCGATCTCGACCGGCAGCGGCGGTTGGCCGGTTCCGGATCGGCCTGACCGAATCCCCTCGGGCGGCCGGCCCGTCCGGGCGTAGAATGCCGTTCTCGGAGCGAATGCGCCGGAGGGTGCCATGACCAACCACCCCGATCTCGTGGTTCTTCGAACGTTTCTCAACGACATCGACGCACAGCTGGCGAAGACGGCGCTGGAAGCCGCCGAGATCGATTCGATGATCCGGGCCGACGACGCCGGCGGGATGCGGCCGCATCTGTGGGTGGGCAGCGGCGTCGAGCTCGTCGTCAGAGCGGAAGACGTCGAACGGGCCAACGAGATCCTGGGCGGCGAGCCGGAGGCAGTCCTTGACGACGAATGAGGCAAGCAGTTCTTCGGCCGGACCCCACGTACGATGAATAGAAGCCGGACACGACGTACGGATGAAGAAGTCCTGCAGGAGGGTCCGATGCGCCTGATTCCATGGGGTTCGACCGCGCCCGCGGCGGTGGTCGGCGCGGCCTGGTGCGCCGGCGCGATCGTCGCCGGATTGTCGCTGACCGGACAGGCCGGCCAGCTGCGTTCGGTCACCGACGGCGTCTACTCCACGGCGCAGGCGGCGCGCGGCCAGCTGATCTACCAGGCTCAATGCGCGGACTGTCACGGCGGGGCGCTGGAAGGCGCGAGCGGACCGCCGCTGGCCGGCGCCGGCTTCCTGGCGAACTGGAGTGCACGTCCGATCGGGACCCTGGTCGACAAGGTTCAGAAGACGATGCCGTTCAGCCTGCCCGGCAGCCTGTCCCGGCAACAGTCGACCGACCTGACGGCCTTCATTCTTCAAGGCGGGAGGTTTGCCGCCGGCCAGGCGGAACTGACCGACGCCGCGTCTGCGCAGGTTGTCTTCCCGACGGCGTCAAGGCCGGCCGCGCCCGCTGCGGCCCCGGGTGCCGGGGCGACGGCGTCGCTGGCTCCGCCCGAAGGCAACCTGGCCGAGCTGATGCGGGCGATCGCGTTTCCCAACTCGAATATCATCTTCAACCTGCAACTCAAGGATCCTGGCGCGCAGCCGAAAAAGCCGACCGCTGCGGCGCCGTTCGACTATGTCGAGTGGGGATCGACGGTCTACGGCGGCTGGCTGGCGGTCGATCAGGCGGCGATTGCGCTCACCGAGACAGCCGCGCTGTTCCTGACACCCGGGCGCCTGTGTCAGAACGGCCGGGCGGTTCCCGTCGAGCGCGCCGACTGGCGGCAGTTCGTGGCGGCGCTCAGCGACGCCGGCAAGCTCGCGCATCGGGCCTCGCAGGCACGAAACTTCGAGGCGTTCGTCGACATCAGCGAGAAGGTGAACGACGCGTGTGCCAACTGCCACAAGGCCTATCGCGACAAGGGTGGGGCGGAAGGGAGTGGCGGAAACCGTTGCCAGTAGGAGCGGAGTGAACATCTTGCCAAGCGCGCCCAGGCCAAACGCGCCAAGCCAAACGCCCCAAGCCAAACGCGCCAAGGGGGAGAAGATGCGCCCGAGTTCAGTCATGACGGCGGCGTTGATCCTGTTGACCGCGGCCCCTTCCTACGCCCAGGAGTGGATCCAGTACGCCAGCAAAGCCGATCTCTTCGGCGTCAACTTCCCGGCCGAGCCGAAGGTGCAGGACAGTCCCTACACCACCGAATTCGGGATCACCCTGCCGGGGCGTGTCTACAGCGCCGACAGCGGTCCGAGCCGCTTCTCGGTCACGGTGGTCGACTACGCCGACGCGGAGAAAATCCACACCGCGCGCGCCGACCAGTGCAAGAAGAACGGCGGCGAGAGCGATGCCTGCCAGAACGACTGGCGGGGCGACGTCCAGGGATCGATGGTCTACGCGTCATGGCAGTTCCTGCAGCGGAACGCCAAGGTCACGCACTACGCGTGGGCGGTCTCGGACAACGTCGAGGGGCAGCGGATTCAGCTGACCAACCCCGACGGGTCGCGGACGTTTGCCGCCATCTACCGGCACGGTACGCGTCTCTATATCCTGGAAGGCACCGTGCCGCGCGGCGCGCCCGCGCCAGGGCTGTTCCAGCAGTCGATGCTCTTCCTCGACGAAGAGGGCAGACCGCTGCGCTATCGCTCGTACTACACGACCGGCTACTCCGAGGGATGGACGTTTCCGGCCCCGCCCCCGCCCCGCGCCGGCGGACCGGCCCCGCCGCCGGCGAATCGATGACGCGGGCGGCCACCGCTTGCTGATGTCAGGAGGGAGCATGCTCGTCAGATCCGTCAGTCTCGCGTTCGTCTGCGCGCTCTGTTCGGTGCTGCCCGTCGGCGCGCACCATTCCCACGGCAACTACAACGTGACGACGTGGACCGCGATGAACGGAACCGTCAAGGAAGTGCACCTGCTCGTGCCGCATTCCTGGATCTACCTCGAGGTCAAGGACGACAAAGGGGAGGCGACGACCTGGGCGCTCGAAGCCACCGGTCCCGGCGGCCTGACCAGGGTCGGCGTCAAACGCGAAGACGTGAAGCCCGGCGACGCCATCAAGGTACGCTGTCACCTGCTTCGGGATGGATCCAACGGCTGCCTGCTCGGATTCGTCACGCCGATGCACGGCGACCTGGCGCGCGGGCATGGAATCGAGAAGGATTGGGACGGCGACGGCGGCGCGGGCTACTCGGCGACCGTCCCGGTGGCCACGCCCAAGTAGTGAATGGAAATCATGATGCGAATCCCGTCGTTCTTGCGGTCGTGCCTGGTTCTCCTCGTCCTGACGCCGTTGGCCATTGCCGGACAGGCGCCGGCCGGCTGCGTCGGATCCGGAGCCATCACGTTCGTGTGCGATCAGGACGGCCCTGAAGATCTCGTGCTGGTACCACGGTCGAACTGGGTGATCGCGTCGGCCTTCTCCACCAGCGGGGGGATCCGCCTGATCGACACCCGCTCCAGGGCGACGACGACGGCCTACCCCACCGCTCAGGCCAGGGAACAGCTGGATGGCAAGACCTACGACTCCTGTCCCGGCCCGCCCGACGCGGCTGACAAGGCGGCGTTCAGGACCCACGGCCTGGCGATCCGCGCCGGCAGGAATTCGGTCCACACGCTCTACGTGGTCCACCACGGCAAGCGGGAATCGATCGAAGTGTTCGAGGTCGATGCGCGCGCCACGCCGCCGGCTTTCACGTGGGTCGGATGCGCCGTGGCACCCGACCCGATCGGCCTGAACGAGGTGATCGCACTGCCGGAAGGCGGGTTCATGGCGACGGACTACCTCGCCCGCGGCGTCGATGCCAACGGCCGGGGCCGGATGATGGAGGGACAGAACAACGGCACGCTGTGGGAATGGCATACCGGCAAGGGCTGGTCGGCGGTTCCGGGCAGCGAGGCCTCGGGCGCCAACGGCCTGGAGATCTCCAGGGACGGCAAGTGGCTGTATGTCGCCGCCTGGGGCAGTCAGGACTTCTTCCGGCTGTCGCGCGGCCAGTCGCCGGTCAAGCGGGATACGGTGCCGCTCGGCTTCCGCGTCGACAACATCCGCTGGGCGCCCGATGGCTCCCTGCTGGCGGCCGGCCAGGGTGGCGCCGCGGCCGCGCAGACGACAAACATCGTCAAGATCAACCCCAGTACCCTGAAGGTCCAGGAGATCATCCGGCATCCCAACGGGCCGGAGTTCGGCTCGGGGACGGTCGCCCTCCAGGTCGGAAAAGAGATCTGGGTGGGATCGTTCCGCGGTGATCGCATCGCGGTCTTCCCGGCGGGGCGCTAGTGTTCGGGACACTAAGACAACTCAGCCGTACACACGAGAGGCCGGCACTGTGGCCGGCCTCTCGTGTTCAAACCTTGGGTTGGGTCCTGGGACTTAGCGACCGCTCCCGAAGTGTTGTGCCATAGATTGCACCTCCCGGCCGCGACCGTTTTGGGTGCCCCCGATACGGAGACGTGGTCGCTCAGCCTTTTTTTGACGCCGCTTCTGTGCGACGGTGCCACCAGAATAGCATGCCTGGGTCACCGAGTCAGCTTCCGGTACTTGATCCGGTGCGGCTGGTCCGCGGCTGAGCCGAGCCGGCGCTTCCGGTCGGCCTCGTAGTCCTGGTAGTTCCCCTCGAACCACACCACCTGGCTGTCGCCCTCGAACGCCAGCATGTGCGTCGCGATCCGATCGAGGAACCACCGATCGTGGCTGATCACTACGGCGCACCCGGCGAAGTTCAGCAGCGCCTCTTCGAGCGAGCGCAGCGTGTCGACGTCGAGATCGTTTGTCGGTTCGTCCAGCAGCAGCAGGTTGCTGCCCCGCCGCAGCAGCTTGGCCAGATGGACGCGGTTGCGCTCGCCGCCCGACAGCGTGCCGACGCGGCGCTGCTGCGCCCCGCCCTTGAAGTTGAACCACGAGACGTAGGCGCGTGACGCCACCTTCCGCTTGCCGAGCTCGATCTCGTCGTCGCCGCCCGAGATCTCTTCCCAGACGGTCTTGTCGGACCCGAGGGCGTCACGGCTCTGATCGACGTAGCCGACCTTGACCGTGTCGCCGATCTTCAACGTGCCGGCATCGGGCTGTTCGATCCCGGTGATCATCCGGAACAGGGTGGTCTTGCCGGCGCCGTTCGGACCAATCACGCCGACGATGCCGCCGCGCGGCAGCGTGAAGTCGAGGTCGTCGATCAGCAGGTTGTCGCCGTAGCCCTTCCGGACGTGCCGGGCCTCGACGACCACGTCGCCGAGGCGCGGGCCTGGCGCGATGTAGATCTCGGCGGTCTCGATCTTCTGGGCGGTGTCCTGGCGCAGCAGATCCTCATAGGCGTTGAGCCGCGCTTTGCCTTTTGCCTGCCGCGCCCGGGGCGACATCCGGATCCAGTCGAGCTCGCGCTCCAGGGTGCGCTGGCGTTTGCTCTCCGACTTCTCTTCGAGCGCCAGGCGTCCCTGCTTCTGCTCCAGCCATGACGAGTAGTTGCCTTCCCACGGGATCCCCTTGCCGCGATCGAGCTCGAGAATCCAGCCGGCGACGTTGTCCAGGAAATATCGATCGTGGGTCACTGCGACCACCGTGCCGGGATAGTCCTTGAGGAAGCGCTCCAGCCAGGCGACCGACTCCGCGTCGAGATGGTTGGTCGGCTCATCGAGCAGCAGCAGATCCGGCGACTGGAGCAGCAGGCGGCAGAGGGCGACGCGGCGCCGCTCGCCGCCCGACAGCCGGGCGACCTCGGCGTCGGAAGGCGGCAGCCGCAGCGCGTCCATCGCCAGATCGAGGCGCGAGTCCAGGTCCCAGGCGTTCGACGCGTCGATCTTGTCCTGGACGCGCGACTGTTCGTCGAGGACCTTGTCCATCTCCTCGGGCGACAGGTCCTCGCCCAACCGGGCGTTGATGTCGTCGTAGCGCGTCAGCAGGGCGCGCGTCTCGGCGACTCCTTCTTCGACGTTGCCCAGCACTGTCTTCGAGTCGTCGAGCCGGGGCTCCTGCGGCAGGAAACCGATCGAGATGCCCTCGCCGGCGAACGCCTCGCCGAGGAAGCTGGTGTCCTGGCCGGACATGATGCGCAGCAGCGAGCTCTTGCCGGAGCCGTTGGCGCCGAGCACGCCGATCTTCGCGCCGAAATAGAACGAGAGCCAGATGTCTTCGAGCACCCGGGTATCGGGCTGATGGACCTTCCCGAGGCCCTTCATGGTGTAGATGAATTGAGGCATGGACAGGGGAATCTACAATTAACAATTTACAATTAGCAATTCACAAGGGGGAGGGGGTTGAACCCCTTTCCCAATTGTAAATTGTAAATTGTAAATTGCCATCCGGGCCCATGCGCCGCATCCTGCACATCGACATGGACGCGTTCTACGCGTCGGTTGAACAGCGCGACGACCCGGCGCTGCGCGGCCAGCCGGTCGCCGTCGGCGGTCAGCCCAATCGCCGCGGTGTGGTCGCCGCCGCCAGCTACGAAGCGCGCGGTTTCGGCGTGTATTCGGCGATGTCGATGGCCCGGGCCGTGCGCCTGTGCCCGTCGCTGGTCATCGTGCCGCCCGATTTCGCGCGCTACAAGGCGGCGTCGACGACCGTCTTCTCGATCTTCCGCGAGGTCACGCCGCTGGTCGAGCCGCTGTCGCTCGACGAGGCCTACCTCGACGTCACCGTCAACGCCTGGGGCGAGACGCTGGCGACACCGATCGCGCGGCGCTTGAAGGATCGCATCCGCGCCGAGACCGGCTTGACGGCCTCGGCGGGCGTCGCGCCCAATAAGTTTCTCGCCAAGATCGCGTCAGGCTGGAAGAAGCCGGACGGGTTGACCGTAATCAGCCCGGACCGCGTCGAGCCGTTCCTGCAGCAGCTGCCGGTCGACGCGCTGTGGGGCGTCGGCCCGGTCACCGCGCGCAAGCTGCGGGCGCGCGGCATCGAACGGCTGGTCGACGTGCGGACGACCGAGACGCAGCTGCTTCGCGAGACGGTCGGCAGCCTCGCCGACTGGCTCCAACAGCTGGCCAGCGGCATCGACGACCGGCCGGTCGTCGCCAATCGCGCCGCCAAGTCCTCCGGCAGCGAGAACACGTATCCGGCCGATCTCGTCGATCTCGACACGATGCGGGGTGAGCTTGCCGAGATGGCCGAGCAGGCAGTCAGCTGGCTGGTCCGCCGGGAGCTGCTGGCGCGCACCCTGACGATCAAGGTCCGCTACGCCGACTTCACCACGGTGACGCGCAGCCACACCGCCGTGCCGAGCCGCAACGCCGCCGAGATGGTCGCGCGCGCCATCCAGCTGCTGGCGCGAACCGATGCCGGCCAGCGCCCGGTCCGGCTGCTCGGCGTCAGCGTGCACAACTTCTGCGGTGAGTCGGAGCCGCTCGGCCGCAGCGATTGGCTGCCGTTCGGGGAAGAGACAACAGGGTGAGGGTCCGGCCCTCAGACAGTCGTACGTGGCGTCCGACTTTGGTCGGACTACGAAACAATCCGGCTGAAGCCGGATCCCACGTACAGAGCGCAGATCGCGCACGACGCGCACGCGAGCATCGTCGAACATGGATACCTGGAATCCGACTCTGTACGAACGCTTCAAGCGGGAGCGCGAGCAGCCGTTCGCGGATCTGCTGGCGCTGATTGAACCGGTCCGCTCGATGCGGATCTTCGATCTCGGCTGCGGAGCGGGCCACTTGACACGCCGCCTGCACGACACCCTGGATGCCGCAGAAACGGTCGGCCTCGATCGGTCGGCTCGGATGCTCGACGCGGCCCGTACGGCGGCCCCGCCAGACTCACGTCTGCGTTTCGAGCTCGGCACGATCGAGTCGTTTGCCGCGACCGACCAGTACGATCTGATCTTCTCGAACGCCGCCCTGCATTGGGTTGACGATCACGAGGGGCTTCTCGCCCGGCTGACTGCCGCGCTGAGGCCGGGCGGCCAGCTGGCGTTTCAGGTCCCGGCCATGCACGACCATGCCTCCCACATCGTGGCGGAGCAGCTGACGATGACGGAGCCGTTTCGCACCGCCTTCGGCGGTTGGCACCGTCCCCAGCCGGTCCTGCCGCCCGACGAGTACGCACGGCTGCTCTTCCGACTGGGCTTTCCGGAACCGCGGGTGCGGCTGGTGATCTATCCGCACCTGCTGGCTGACCGCGACGACGTCATCGAATGGATGAAGGGCACGCTGCTGACCGAGTACGAAAAGCACCTCGCCCCCGATCAATTTGCCGAGCTCCTGGAGGTCTATCGCCAGCGCGTCCTGGCGCGGCTGCCGGAGGAACGTCCGTTCTTCTTCCCGTTCACACGAATCATGTGTTGCGCCCGGCTCGCGGCGTGAAGGCGGACGCGCCAGTATTGCGGTGATGGTATCGTAATGGCCAGATGCTCAAGGGCACCCGCGACGCGATTCTCAAACGGATCCAACCAATCAGTATTCACGGCCAGGTGTCCTGGGATGTCCATTTCACCGACGTCGACGATGCCGACGGCCAGGTCCACGTCGCCCGGGTCGGACCCGAAGCGGTGGTCGATCGCCACATCGCGCCTGGCGATCGGATCCAGGTCGAATATCTCGTCGGCGTCGCGGTCCGGATCAGCCTGCTGAAGGTCAACAGCAGCGGCTCTTGATATAACGAGGCCCCGCCACACTAGCGCCGCTCGACCCGCACCGTCTTCAATTCGATTCTCGCCAGCGGCGTCTCGCCGTTGCGCGGCGCCGCCTCGATCGCCTCCACCGCGGCCAGGCCGTCGACGACGCGGCCAAAAGCCGTGTACTGGCCATCGAGGGCGGTGGACGGCCCGGTACAGATGAAGAACGACGTCGTCGCGCTGGCGGGATCGTCGCCGCGTGCCATCGAGACGATGCCCTTGACGTGCTTGGTCTCGTTGAATTCCGGCTGCAGCGTCTGCACCAGCCGCTGCTGTTTCTCGGTCAGCGGCGCCGCGCGGCTCGACAGCGCGCCGGTCTGAATGACAAAGCCGGGCGCGACGCGATGAAACGCCATCCCGTCGTAGACGCCCGCCTGCGCGAGCCGCAGGAACTGGCGGACGTGGGCCGGTGCCTTGTCCGGGACGACCTCAATGGTGATCGGTCCAGCGCTGGTTTCCAGTACCGCCCGGTAGGCTCCCAACTCAGCGATGGTCTCGGTCGAGAACGGCTCCGGCGCCGGTGGCGGCGTGTCTCGAATCGTCACGTGCCGGATCTCGACCCGCGCGGTCGCCACCCCTGTATTGTCGACGGCCGTCTCCGAGATTTTCTGCACGACCTCCATGCCGTCCGACACCCGGCCGAATACGGTGTACTGACCGTCGAGCGCGGGCTGATCGACGACGACGATGAAGAACTGGGCGCCGGCGCTGTCGGGCCGGCCCGGAATCATCACCGCGGCGACCGATCCCCTGGTCATCTTCGCGGCGCGCGCCTCGGCTTTGATCACGTTCAAGCCGCCGGTGCCGTAGAGCGCTCGTTTGGCCGGGTCCCTGGTGAGCGGATCGCCGCCCTGCACCATCCCGTACTTGACCATCCGGTGAAACGTCGTGCCGTCGTAGGCGCCGTCCTGCGCCTGCTTGATGAAGTAGGCGGTCTGATTCGGTGCGGTGTCTGGCGTCAGGTCGATGACGAACGTGCCGTCGGAGGTCTCGATGACCGCCTGCCGCGGCGGCGCCTGGGCCCGAATCGCAGTCCCCGCCACGACGGTCACGGTGCAGCACAGCATCAACAGCCAGGCACCCTGTCTCATGCGTTCGCCCTCGAGTCGTCGATGATCCGCGCCGCATGCCAGACGTAGTGAAACCCCGAGATCAGCGTGATTGCCAGCGCGGCGTAGACCATGACATCGAACAGGATCGAGTGCGTCCGCAGATAGTTGAACAGCATCGCGACGACCGCGGTGACGATGTAGGTGGCGGTGGCGATCTTGCCGAAGATCGAGGGCTGGAATGTCCGCGGGCCGATCGCCAGGTTGACGATCGTCACCGTCAGCACGATGCCGACGTCGCGCGTGATGATCAGCACGGTCAGCCAGAGCGGCAGCCGGTTGCTCAGATCGAGGCCGGGCAGCGTCAGCAGGATGAAGGTGGTCATCAGCAGCAGCTTGTCCGCCATCGGATCGAGCCAGGCACCGAGCTGCGTCTTCTGGCCCGACCAGCGCGCGATCAGCCCGTCGAGCCCGTCGGTGATTCCGGCCGTGGCGAACACGATCAGCGCCCACCCCAGATGCCCGTACAGGACCAGGATGACGAAGGCCGGAATCAGCAGCATCCGCAGCAGCGTCAGCTGGTTGGCTGGCGTCAGCGCCGTCATCGCCCGCTCTTTGCCGGTGGCTTCGCCGCGGGCGTCAGCGCCTCGATCCGTCCGATCGCCTCGATCGCCTCTTGACCGGTGACCGTGCGGGTCGGTTGAAAGCTGTTGTTCGCCCCGACCGTCAGCACGCCCGATGCCACCGCCGCCGACGCGGCCGGATAGGCGAGATGGCCGGCGGCGATGTCCGAGAACTTCATTCGCGACGCCTGCCACGGATTGGCCCGGCCGGGCGCCGACTCGGCGGCCTTGCCGAGCAGGCGGCTGACGACCTGGGCAAGATCGCTGCGGCGGACCGGGGCCGCCGGCTGAAAGGTGTGGTTGGCGAACGGCTCGATCACGCCGGCGCGGGCGACGCTCATGATCCAGGGCGCGGCCCAATGGTTGCGGAGATCGGTGATGACGACCGCCGCGTTCGATCGGCTGCTCAGCAGCAGCGGCGCCAGGCGGACGCCGATCAGCGCCGCCAGATCGCCGCGGGTGATTGGCGCGGCGCGCTCGATGGCGTGATATTCCACGGGCAGCCGCGCCAGATCGACGCGGGCACGCGCGCTCTCCATCCTGATCCGCAGGTCGTCGTTCGGCTCGATCGCCAGCGAATCCTGGTAGGCCTTGATCGCACCCTCGACATCGCCGCGGGCATCGAGAATATCGCCGATCTGGGCCAGCGACCTGGCGTCGCCCGGCTCGAGGGACACTGCCTTCCGCAGGTGCTCCAGCGCGGCGTCGGTCGGCCCCTGCAGGCGTTCGACGGCGGCGAGCTCGCGATAGAGGAACGAACTGTCCGGCGAGCTGGCAATTGCCCGGTTGTAGAGCGCCACCGCGTCGTCGGCACGGCCCGCGCGCACTGCCTCCCGGGCCCGGTTCAGATTGTCCTGCTGACCGCGAAACTGGAGCACGGCGACGCGCCCGGCCAGATCCGGCAGCGACGGATCGACGGCCAATGCCGCCTGGAAGGCCGTCAAGGCGTCGGCCTCCCGATTGAGCGCCAGCAGCGCCTGTCCGCGTCCGACCAGCGACGACAGATCCGCCGGCTGACGCTCGAGCGCCCGATCGAAGTGCGGCAGCGCCGCCTTCATGTCCTTGCGCGCCATCTCCAGCCAGCCGAGCGCCGCCGCGGCCGGATAGAATGCCGGCGCGGTCTTCAACGCGGCGTTGAACTCGCGCTCCGCGCCTTTCAACTCACCGGCCTGCAGCAGCCGCCAGCCGAGGTCCTGCGCACTGGCCGCCGCCGTGCCGCCGAAATCGGCCGGCACGACCGGGGCCATGAAATCGGGAAATCTCGGCGTCGAGACCACCGGAGCGACGACCGGCGCGGGCGTCCGCGCACAGGCGGCGACCGTCGCGAGCAGGACGAGGCAGGCGAGTCTGCGCATGGCGAAAATGTTACCGCGATTCGAGCCGGCTGACGAGCCGCCGCGGGACGTCGGCGACGATCGAGATACGGCCGTCCCGCGTCTCATGTTCGAGCACACGGCCATGCCGGTAGACCCGGGCGATTCGATCGCGGTCGGCCGGCTCGTCGGGATCGAAGGTCAGCGTGATCCGCTGGACGTCGAGCGCCAGGCGCGACGCCAGCGTGTCGACCAGATCGCCGACTCCCTCGCGCTGCAACGCCGAGATACACACCGCGGCCGGATCCTGATCCTGGAGCCGCCGCCGCTCGTCGGAAGTAATGGCGTCGCATTTGTTGTAGACCTCGAGGATCGGGACGTCGGTGGCGCCGACCTCCTCCAGCACCTGGTGAACCGCACGGTCGCGGCGGTCGCGATCCGTGGCCGCCGCATCGATCACGTGCAGCACCAGGTCGGCATCCGCGACCTCCTCGAGGGTGGCCCGGAATGCCGCCACCAGCGCGTGCGGCAGCCGGTCGATGAAGCCGACGGTGTCCGACACCAGCAGCTCGCGGTTATCCGGCAGCCTGACCTTGCGCACCAATGGATCGAGCGTGACGAACAACGCATCGGAGGCCGCGCCGTCAGCACGGGTCAGCGCGTTGAACAGCGTGGTCTTGCCGGCGTTCGTGTAGCCGACCAGCGCCACGGTCGGCACTGATGTCTTGTGGCGGCGCTCGCGCAGCTGCGTCCGTCGCTGCCGGACCTGTTCGATGTCCTCACTGACCGCGTGAATGCGCGTCCGGATCCGCCGGCGGTCGGTTTCGAGCTTGGTTTCGCCCGGTCCCCTGGTCCCGATGCCGCCGCCCAGCCTCGACAGCGCCGTACTCGCGCCGGCCAGGCGTGGCAGCAGGTATTTCAACTGGGCCAGCTCCACCTGCAGCTTCCCTTCCCTGGTGCGGGCCCGTCTGGCGAAGATATCGAGGATCAGCTGCGTGCGATCGATGATCTTGCGCTGCACCACCGCCTCGATGTGACGCAGCTGCGCCGGCGTCAGCTCGTCGTCGAAGATGACGACGTCGGCGTCCGTTTCGTCGCAGGCCGCCGCCAGGCTGACGATCTTGCCGCTGCCGAGAAACGTCGACGAGTCCGGCTTCGGACGCTCCTGCAGCACGCGAAGCACGACCGCGGCGCCGGCCGCCCCGGCCAGGCCGGCCAGCTCTTCGAGCGACCGCTCGGCGTCCAGCCGCCGTGCCCGGCCGGCAATCAGCCCGACCAGCGCCGCCCGTTCCTGCCGTGGTCCCTGCCGTTTGGTCATATTGGATTTGACGGTTTCACAGCGTCACTCTCAGGTAGAGTCGAATCTCTTCCCAGGCGATCGCACCCTCCCGTACCAGGCGCGGCTCGTCGGCCGTCGCATCGACAATCGTTGACGCCGGACCGCCAGGCGTCATCCCCGCATCGACCAGCAGGTCGATCCGATCTCCCAGGCTGCGTGCGACCTCGTCGGGATCCGCCGAGGGGGCCTTGCCGCTGAGGTTGGCGCTGGTCGCGGTCAGCGGTGTTCCGCAGACGCGGCACAGCGCACGGGCGACCGGGTGGAACGGTATACGGACGCCGACCGTTCCCGTGCCGCCGCTGACGGCAGGCGCCAGCGCCGCGGGCGCCGCGAGCAGCAGCGTCAGCGGGCCGGGCCAGAACCGCGCCGCCAGCCGGCGCGCCAGCTCCGGCATCACCCCCAACCGCGCCGTGACCTGCGCGGCATCGGCGGCAATCAACGGCAACGCCTGTCCATCGGCGCGGCCCTTGGCGGCGAACACGCGCGCGACGGCATCAGCGCGGAATGGATCGGCGGCCAGCCCGTAGAGCGTGTCGGTCGGCAGCGCAATCACGCCGCCCCCGCCGATCGCCCGGACGGCTTCGTCGAGCACATCGTCTCTGCAGCCGGCGGCGTCAACGACAATCCGGTGCACGATGCATCACCAGGTCACCACCAGGGAGCCGCAGGAGAGGGAAGACGGGCGCACGATCCATTGTGTGCCGTGCGGTGATCGCGGTGGGGGAAATCTAGCGAGGCTCCGCCTCAGACCGCCGAGAAATGCAAGGCGGGTGTTGGCTCCGCCTCGCTAGAAGCAGTGTTGCTTGCCCCGCCTCCGGCGGGGCGAGACGTCTCGAAGGCCGGCCGAGAAAACCTGATTCGTTCGGATGGATCCCGGCCTTCAAGGCGTCTCGCGAGGCTCCGACTCGGACCGAATCGTACGTGGGGTCCGACTTCAGTCGGACGACGGATCAATCCGGCTGACCAGCCTCCGCCCCGACGAAATGCCGGTGCTATACTTCGCGCCGGAGGCGCGGCATGGTCTGGTACTACTCGAAGCTGCTGCACCAGACGTGGTTCGGCCTGGCGATGAGCGGGGGCGTGCCGTGGCTGTGGCCGCTGTTCAAGGTGCTGCATTTCGCCGGAATGGCGCTGTTTGTCGGCGGCTGCCTCGCCTTCAATCTCCGCCTGCTCGGTGTCGCCAGGGATCTTCCGATCGGGCCGCTGCGGGCGCTCGCCCGATGGGGCCTGCTCGGCTTCGCGATCACCGCCATCACCGGCCTCGGCTTCTATGCCGGCTTCCCCAATCAATACATGAACTGGCCTTTCTTCTTCAAGATGGCGTGCATCGTACTGGCCGGCCTGAACGTGCTGCTCTACTACAGCAGCGGCCTCCATCGCCGGGTCAATCGGACGGAAGCGGGACAGGACGTGCCGTTCGCCGCCCGGGTCTGCGCCGCCGCCTCGCTCTGCCTGTGGTGCGGCGTCATGTTCATCGGGAGGATGCTGCCGGTGTTCAGCGATACCTTCTGACAACGAAGAGGACGCGGAGGAAGCGGCGGACGCAGAGGGGCGTCAGAAGGCGATGTAGGCCATCAGCCGGCCGGCGGCGATGGCCACGACCCAGAGCAGCAGCGACCCGGCGGCCAGCCATCGTTCGGGGTGCGATCGCGGCGTCCTCACGGACGGACCACGAAAGACCGTTTGCCGGATCCGGACCATCGTCAGCACGCCGAACACAATCGCCAGCATCTTCAGTCCGAACAGGGGGCTCACGATCTTGGACGTGGCGTCGGCCGCAAAGAGGATCGTGCCGGACAGCGCGCTGACCCAGAAGCCGGCCCAGATGACCGGGAAGTATCGCCCGAGCGGCGCCACCGGCAGGCGCCGGGCGACGCCGAGCACGCGCAGATCGACCAGCGCGCTCATCCCGACCGCGACCGCCGTGCCGAGGGTGTGCATGAACAGGATGCCGGGGTAGGCCCAGAGCGAGTTGCTCTCACGCACCCAGGTGCAGAATGCGGAGTACTCGATCGCCGACAGAAGATTCACGCGCCCGACACTGCACTCAATGAGGGAGTAGACACCGCATGCCCCTCTGGCTCCCGATGGAAACCGGGAAATCCATCGCTTACTGCCGCAGCGCGTAGACGAACAGCGAGCTGCCGGCGGTGATCGCGACATGCTGGCGGCCGCCGATCGCGAACGACATCGGCCCCGCCGATACCGGCGCGCCGACGCTGGCCCTCCAGAGCAGCGCACCGGTCGCCGCATCGAGCGCGAAGAAATACCCTTCGCGGCCGCCCGAGAACACCAGATCCGACGCGGTCGACAGGACACCGCTGTCGGTCACATCGGTCATCTTGTACTCCCACTTCTTCTCGCCCGTCTTCGGATCGAACGCCTGGACCGCGCCGTAGCCTTCTTCCGGGAGTCGCCGGTTCAGCATCGCTCCGGCCTGGACCATGCGGATGGGCATCAGAGGAGCGGCACCGGTGAACCGCTGCCCTTCGGTGAATTCAACCGGCCGCTTGATGTAGGTGGAAAACGTATCCATCCAGCTTGGAATGTAGAACAGTCCGGTGCGGGGACTGTAGGACGGCGAGTACCAGTTCGTCCCGCCCTGATTTCCAGGGTAGATCAGTGTGCCTTCGGCGGTCGGCGCCAGTACCTTTGTCGGTCTCCCCTTCCCGTCGAGGCCGCCGTGCCAGTTCACCTTGACGAACGGTTTGCCGAGCAGGAACTGGCCGGTGGTGCGGTCGAGCACGTAGAGCATGCCGTTCCGGTTGGCCCAGAGCATCGCCTTGCGCGGCCGGCCCTCGAACTGGATGTCGGCGAGCACCGGAATCTGCGTCGAGTCGTAGTCGAACTCGTCGTGCGGCGTGAACTGGAAGTGCCACTTCAGTTGACCGGTGTCGGCATCGAGCGCGACGACCGATTCGCTGTAGAGGTTGTCGCCGGCCCGCCGATCGCCGTTCCAGTCCGGACCCGGATTGCCGACTCCCCAATAGGTCAGGTTGAGATCGGGATCGTAGGAGCCGGTCACCCAGATCGAGCCGCCGCCGGTCTGCCATGAATTGCCGGACCACGTCTCGTTGCCGCGCTCACCCGGACCCGCAATGGTGTTGAACCGCCAGGCCTCCTTGCCGGTGCGGGCATCGATGGCGGCGATGAAGCCGCGGATGCCGAATTCGCCGCCGACCGATCCGACGATGACCTTGTCCTTCACGACCAGCGGAGCCAGGGTGAATCCATAGCCCGCCTCCGGCCGCGCGCCGCCGACCGGAACGTTCCACACCAGGCCGCCCGTCTTCGCGTCGACCGCCAGGAGGTGGCCGTCGAGGGTGCCCATGAAGACCGTGTTGCCGAGAATCGCGACGCCGCGATTGACGCGGCCGCAGCAGGGCCTGGCCTGCGTCGACGGGCTGTACGGATAGGTCCAGAACACCCGTCCGGTCGCCGCGTCGAGCGCGACGAGATCGTTCGGCGCCTGGACCGTGTACATGATGCCGTCGACCACCAGCGGCGTCGCCTCGAACTTCTCGAGCGACTGCGCCTGGAACACCCAGCGAAGTTCGAGATTCCTGACGTTGGCGGCCGTGATCTCGGTCAGCGGGCTGTAACGTTGGCTCTTCACGTCGCCCGAATGCGTCAGCCAGTTCTGCGGCTCGGTCGAACCACGGAGGATGCGGTCGAACGAGACCTGCGCGTGCAGGCCGACAGCGACCGCCAACACCATCGCCAGCCCCACGCCGCCACGAACACAACCCATCAGCAGCACCTTTCGGCC
The DNA here is from genome assembly GCA_039931615.1 of Acidobacteriota bacterium. Classification (GTDB taxonomy): domain Bacteria; phylum Acidobacteriota; class Vicinamibacteria; order Vicinamibacterales; family CAVVIG01; genus JAHFUI01. The sequence continues at coordinate 30,109 of JBDTRR010000022.1, read as the reverse complement.
TGTCGCCCCTTCGTGCTTTCGTGTCCTGGCAGGCATGTCCGACCGTTTCGATCCACTCATGGACGGCCTCTCAGCGACGCGAGGTAACCGACCAGGTCGGCCAGCTCCGGCGCGCTCAGCTTGTCGCGATACGACGGCATCGGCGAGGTCTTGAGCAGGCTGAACTCGCGAAGATTCGACTTCTCGAGCAGCCGCAACTGCTCCTGCGCATCGAGCAACTGCAGGGTGAAGGTATCCTGATTGAGCAGCCGGCCGGTGATCGTGGCGCCGTCACGCGTGACGGCGCGGACGGTGCGGTTCTCGGGCCGGATTTCCGCATCCGGCTCGATCAGCGACGTCCGGATCTCGACGACGCGGCGGAACGCGCCGATTTCGGTCAGGCCCGGCGCGAGTCGCGAACCGACGCCAGCGACCGCGTGGCACGACTGGCACTGCCCCTTGCCCTCGAAGATCAGCCGGCCGCGCGCGGCATCACCCGAGGCGTTGGCGCCGCCGCCAGCGGCCATCGATCGCAGGTAGGCGACGATCGTACTGGCCTGACTCCCGGAGAAATTGCCGGGCGGCATCGGCGTGCCGGGGATCCCGGTAATGATGATTCGCAGCAGGTCCTCGTCCGACGACGCGCGCCGGAATCGGCCGTTGCTGAAATTGACGGCTGCGACGCCGTCGCCCTCCGGGCCGTGGCAGCCGGTGCAGTTCGCCTGATACAGCCGCCCGCCGCCTTCAATTTCGCCCGGCAGATACTTGCCCTGCTGCGCCAGGAGCGCGCCGGACGCCAGGACCGTCAGCAGGGCGAGCACGCCGATTCGCGCGTTCATCGCTTGCGCCCCTACTTGCAGACGAAGCTTGCCGCGGTGTCGATGCTGCCGCTGCCCGAATAAGTTGCCTTCTGCGGATAGGGGCAGAGCGGCCGGGTCCGGTCCACCACGCCGTCCTTCAGGCGTGACGCGGGAATCTGTTCCGGCGCCTTCCCCTTCTCCACCCACTGATCGAGCGCGCCGAGCATGTCGAACGTGCTGGTCCCGTCGCCGCCGCCGCAATGCCCCATGCCCGGCACCATGAACAACCGCGCGGTATCGCGGACGTTCTTCACCTTGGTTTTCGCCAGCACGTTCTTGTAGTAGTCGACGATATAGCCGGGCGGAATGCCGGGATCGCTCCAGCCGGCGTAGATCAGCAACTTGCCGTGCTGCAGCAGCTTCGTCAGGTCGGGATCGATCGCGGTCAACTGGCCGAGGACCTTGTCCGCCCTGGCGATGTCGTTGTCGTAATTCAGCGTCAGCGGATCCCACCGGGCATCCCGCATCACCAGATACCGATAGACGTCGATGGCGTAGCCGACCGGTTGCGCCCCCGCCGACGCCGCCCAGCCCAGCTCGCTGCCGGGAAACAGCGGCGAGAAGACGAGCTCGCCCTTGCTGTTCTTCGCGCCGGTATAAATCTTTCGCGCCGCCTCCACTTGAGGAGCGGTGAGACAGCCCGGTCCATCCGCATCCTTGCACTGCACCACCTTCGGATCGAACCGGCAGCGGGTCGGATCCTCGAGCACGCCGTCCTTGACGCCGTCGAGCAGGTCGCACTGGGCCACCACGGCATCGTGCAGCACCGCGTACTTGGCCGGCGTCAGGAAGCTGGCATCGTCCTGATGCGTGGCGTTCCAGATCCAGAGCTGGCCGGCTGACTGCCTGGAGGCGTAGATGGCGGGCGCGCCGGCGACGATGCCGTCGAAGTCGTCGGGGAATCGCTGTGCGGCGGTCAACGCCTGGCGGCCGCCGGTCGAGCAGCCGTTGAAGTAGGAGCGCCTGGGGGCGTTGCCGTAGAACGCGGCGATCAGCGCTTTGCTCTTCGCGGCCGTCTCGTGGACTGCGCGTTCGGCGAAATCGGTCAGCTTTTCAGGATGATCCAACATGAACGCGCCGCTGCCGCCTTCGTGTCCGGTGTCGGTGACCGCGGCGGCGTAGCCGTTGCGCAGATTGGTGGCCAGTCCGGCCGGCGCGATGGCGCCCGCGAAGCCGCCGTTGCCGGGCAGAACGAATTTGCCGTTCCAGCCGGACGCCGGCATCCACAGCTCGATCTTGATGTCTGAGTCGCTGCTTGGCTTGATCGACGCCGCCACCCGGCAGAACGCCGGCAGGTCGGCGAATTGATTACCCCGCCCGGGTCCCGCGCCGCCGCGGCCGGGCTGAACCGGTGCCACGTAGGCGCCGGCAGCGACCAGCTGCGCGGCGGATATCGTCGTGTTCGGGAGCGCCAGCGACGCCAGGCTCTCGCAGGTGGCGGCCGATGCGGGCCGGGAAGGAAGCGCCAGGACGATCAAGAAGACGGCGGCCACGATCGGACGTGATAAACGCATCGCGCTGACTCCTGACGGCACCAATCCGCTCGAGATCGATCTCCGCACCCGGCGGCGGTATTGCCCGGCGGTATTGTATGTCCACCGGTCGGCAATCGGCACACAGTCCTGGACGTGGAGTCCGGCTTCAGAGCCTAGAACATTTACGTACGTGGGGTCCGGCTTCAGCCGGACCTTTGAGAGGGTTGCCGTTCAGATATCATCCGGATCATGAGACTGATTTCTTCGTTCAGCTGGCGCGCATGACAGGCGGTCGCTGGGCTGGCGTGTTGATGGCCATCGCCGCCGCCGTCCTTCCGGCGGCGGCCCAGAAGCCGGGCGTCACCTTCGTTTCGGCCGACAAGGTCGCCGCGGCACTGGCCAGGGGAGGATCGCTGGCCACGGCGCCGGGTCTGATGGTCTCCGGCAATCACCGCGAGCAACCTGGACAGGTCGAGGTGCACGATCGCGAAACCGACATCTTCTACATCGTCGAGGGCACGGCGACGATTGTCACCGGCGGCACGATGGTTGGAGGCCGGCAGACGGCGCCGGGCCAGCATCGAGGTACGGACGTCCGAGGCGGCGAGACCAGGCACCTCCAGAAGGGCGACGTGATGGTGATTCCGGCCGGGATGCCCCACTGGTTCAAAGAGGTGTCGCCGACGATCAACTACTTCACGGTGAAGGTACTGAAACCCTAGAGCGCCACGGATGAGGACATCGAGGACGCCGAGGCGCGTGGCTTATGATGGAAGCCATGCGTAGAAGCACGATTCTTGTCGCCGGCTGCGTGCTGGCCGCGGTCACGCGACCGTCGGCGCAGCAGATTGATCCGCTGAAGGCGGCCGCGGACGCGATTGGTGCGACCTCGATCAAGCGACTCCATGTGTCGGCGATCGGCGCGATTTACTCGGTCGGTCAAAGCCCGGCTCCGGCTGAACCGTGGCCTCGGGTCGCCATCCGGAGCTACGACGCGGTGATCAACTACGAGTCGGCCAGCATGCGGGTCGACATGGTCCGCACGCAGGGTCCGGTCCCGCCGCGCGGCGGCGGCGCGCCGTTCACCGGCGAGCAGCGGCAGATCCAGCTGGTCAGCGGAAACGACGCCTGGAACGTAGCCGCCCCGCCCGCCACCGGGCCCGGCGGCGCTGCCGCGCCCGCCGCCGCCGGCGATCCCCAGCCACAACCGGCCAGCGCCATCGAACGGCGGCAGCAGATCTACCTCACGCCGCACGGGTTCCTCAGAGCCGCGCTGGCCAATCAGGCGACCGTGAAGACGGTGCCGGCCGGCACCGAAGTGTCCTTCACCATCAGCGGACTCTCCACCTTCACCGGAATCATCAACAGCAAGAACCAGGTCGAGCACGTCCAGACGCTGATCGACAATCCCGTGCTCGGCGACATGCTGTTCGAAGCGAGTTTCAGCGACTACGAAACCGCCGGCGCCCTGTCCTTCCCGTTCCACACCCTGCAGAAGCAGGGCGGTCATCCGTCGCTCGAGCTCTTTGTGTCCAACGTCGAGTCGAATGTGCCGGTGGACATCACCGTGCCGGCCGCGGTCCGGAGCGCCCCGCTTCCACCGCCGCGAGTCGAATCCCAGAAGCTCGCCGAGGGCGTCCACTACATGACGGGCGGATCGCACCACAGCGTGGCCATCGACATGGGCGACCACATCGTCGTGGTCGAGGCGCCGCTCGATGAAGCGCGCTCGCTGGCGCTGATCGCCAAGGTCAAGGAGACCATCCCGGGCAAACCGATCCGGGTCGTCGTCAACACGCATCACCACTTCGACCACGCCGGCGGTCTCCGCACGTTCGTGGACGAGGGCGCGACCATCGTCACCCATCAGATCAATCAGGCGTACTACGTGAAAGCCTGGGCCGCGCCCCGAACGCTCCGCCCGGACCGTCTGGCTCGCTCGGGCAAGCCGGCGGCCTTCCAGACATTCACGGACAAGGAGGTGCTGACGGGGGTGAACAGGACCGTCGAGGTGCACTGGATTGCGAACAGCCGGCACGACGACGGCTTCGCGATGATCTACCTGCCGGCCGAGAAGATCCTGATCGAGGCCGACGCCTACACGCCGGCGGCCGCGGCGCCGGCGACCCCGGTCCCGCCGGCAACCGCGGGCAACGCGGCGGCACAACCGCAGCCGCCGCCTCCGGTGGTCAGCCCGACGGCGGTCAACCTCTACGAAAACATCCAGCGGCTGAAGCTCGACGTCGAACGGATCGCGGCGCTGCACGGGCCGCGGCTGGCGACGATCGGCGATCTGAAGACCGCGGTTGGCCGCGGATCGGAATAGTCTGACGCCTACGGCAGGGCGAACGCCACCACCGTGTCGGTCGCCAGCGCCGCCACGTACTGTTTGCCGTTCCTGCCGCGATACGTGATTGGATTGGCGTTGACCGTGCTCTCCAGCTTCACGCTCCACAGCTCTTTGCCGGTCTTCGAGTCAAACGCGCGGAAGCGGCGGTCGTTGGTTGCGCCGACGAACACCAGGCCGCCCGCCGTCACCGACGGCCCGGCGCTGCCGCTGCCGCCGACGTTCTGCTTTCCTTCCGGCAGGTTCTCGTTGAGGCCGAGCGGGGTCTGCCAGGCGATCTCCCCGGTGTTGGCGTTGACGGCGATCAGGCGCGCCCATGGCGGTCGCTGGCATGGCAGGTTGGCGATCGTCCGGCCGGTCGCGTCCTTCATCGGCGCCGTGAACCCGGCATATGGCCCCGGGCCGTTGACGCTGGCGCGGTCGTAGGGCTGCGTGGCGCCTTCGGTGCCGCGGCCGTAGTTGCCGCCGGGCTTCTTCTTCTCGATCCACCCGACCAGCGACGTGTCGTGCGAGTTGACGAAGACGAACCCGGTCCGTGGATCCGCGGCAGCGCCGCCCCAGTTCACACCGCCCGTGCCGCCCGGAAACTGGATCGTGCTCTTCGGCGGCGCACCGTCCTCGTGCCACAGGAACGGGGTGAACGGGCCGGCGTTGTAGAACCCGCCCGCCTTGTCCCACGCCTCCTGACAGGCCGCGACGTGCTGCACCGACGTGTCTTCCGGCCTGACCATGTCGCGCTCTTTGTTGAACTCCATCCGGGCCAGCGGCGGCGGCTTGACCGGGAACGGCTGTGTCGGCGCATACCACTCGCCCGGCACCTCGCCCTTCGGCACCGGCCGTTCCTCGACCCCGAAGATCGGCTTGCCGTTGGTGCGATCGAGGATGTACATCAGGCCGGTCTTCCCGACCAGCGCCAGCGCCGGGACGGTTCGGCCGTTCTGCCTGATATCCACCATCACCGGCGGCGACGGCTGGTCCGAATCCCACAGGTCATGATGAACGGTCTGGAAATGCCACTTGTATTTCCCGGTCTCGACGTCGACGGCGACGACGGAGTTGGCAAACAGGTTGGCGCCCGGGCGGTCGCCGCCCCAGTAGTTGGCCGCCGGACCGCCGAGCGCCATGTAGAGCACGCCGCGCTGCTCGTCCAGCGTCTGGTACCAGCCCCAGTTGTTGACGCCGGATCGGCCCTTCCAGCCCTCGTCCAGCCAGGTCTCGTGCCCCTTCTCTCCCGGGCGCGGCACGGTATGGAACTCCCACAGCTTCGCTCCGGTGCGCGCGTCGAAGGCCCGCGTGTCGCCGGACGGCCCGTTCTCGACCTCTCCGGTCGTCGCGCCCAGCACGACGGCGTTCTTGTAGACAGTCGGCACGCCGTTCCACGGCACCGCGATCTCCGCCTTGCCATCCTGGCCGAACCCGCTCGACAGATCGCCGGTCGAGGCGTTCAGGGCGACCAGCTTCGGACCGGCCGTGAAGAGAATGCGGGCGGGATTGTTCCGATCCCCGGGCCAGAACGCGACACCGCGCGCCGTCGTCGGCGTCTCCTTCGGCAGCTGGTGACGCCACAGTTCCTTGCCTGATTCGGCGTCGAGCGCGAGGATGCGATTGCCCTGCGACGGCAGATACATGATCCCGTCGACGACGATCGGTGTCGCCTCGGGATTGGCTCCGGCAGCGTCACCGGGATCGGCGGCTGGCGGCCCGGCCGGAGCGGGCCCGGCGCCTCGTGCCTGTCCGCCAGCAGCCGGCGGCGCCGCCGGATCGACGGGCGCCGCGGCGGGGCCGCGGCCGCCGCGCCCGCGCCCCGCCGGCGGCGGCGGGGTCACGCGGACAGTCCACGCCTGGGTGAGCGTCGACACGTTGCCGGCATTGATTTCGGTCAGCGGCGAAAACCGCGTGCCCCCCGGGTCGCGGCTGTACATCGGCCAGTCGCCATCGGCCGGACGGCTGCCGCCCTGTGCAATCAGCGCCGCGCCGACGACAACTGCGCCACACAAGGAGAGCAGGGTCTGCTTCATCAGCTCAAACTCCTATCGACGGCCGGCTTCAAGTCCATATTCTTACGGCAATGCAAACACGTGCACCGCGTTGTGCCGCCGGGTCGGTTCGATTTGTGCCTGATCGATCAGCCCACCGGTCAACGCTCCCTCACCGGTGAACACGGCGACGTACTGCTTGCCGTTCACGGCATAGGTGATGGTGCTGTTCTGGACCGTGCCCGGCAGCATCGTCTGCCAGACGGTTTTCCCGCTGTCCGCGTCGAAGGCGCGGAGCGTCCCAGCCAGATCGCCCCAGAACACGATGTCGCCGGCGGTCGCCAGCATCGCACCGTTGCCGGGGGCGCGGCCCTTGTAGATCACCTTGGGCTCGCCGGTGGACATGTTCACCTTGACCACGCCGGCGAAATTGTCGAGGTCGACACCGGAGCGGCGAGTTCCGATACGACGCTCCGCGATCGCGGGTTGGCCGTCCCGGGCCGGCGTGGCCGACGTCATGTCGAGACAGTTGTCGACGTAGGGCACGTAGAGCGCGTTCTGTCCCGGGTGATAGGCCAGCGGCCAGTAGCTGCGCGTGTTCCAGTAGCACAGGACGTGGTTCTGCCCCGGCTCCCTGAAGAGCAGATCGGTGTTCAGGTGCGGAATGCCGGTCTTGACGTCGATGCTCGAAATAATGAAGTTCCTGACGTCATACGGGAACGGCGAGGCCCACAGGAACTGTCCGTTGCCGCGGTCGAGCGCCCACATGCCGCCGCCCTCGCCGACCATCACCATCACGTCGCGCTGCTGGCCGCGGCGCACATCCGGGTTGATCCACTTCACGAACTTCGGATCCGGGCTGACCGCCGTCCTGAACAGGGTCCGCTCGTGCGTATAGTCCTCGTCCCAATCGTCGCCGGGCAGATGCTGGTAGTACCACGCGAGCTTGCCGGTGTCCGGGTTCAACGCCACGGTCGAATTGCTGTAGAGATCGGCCGGCGCCGACGTCGGAATCGCATCGACGTTGCCGCCGTGGCGGACCATGCGCGTGTTCGGGGTCGGATTGGCGATCCCCCAGTAGACGAGGCGACGGACCGGATCGTATCCGCCCGGGAGGCCCCAGGTGGAGGCGACGCGCGTGGCTTCGGGCGCGCCGCCCCAGGTCTTGCCGCCCGGATCGTCGTCGCCGGCCGCGGTGAAGAACTTCCAGACCTCGGCTCCGGTCCTGGCATCATGCGCCGCGACGTAGCAGTTCTCGCGCCGCGGCGAGCAGGTGCGCCCCGTCAGCACCTTGCCCTCGACGACGATCGGCCCCGAGGTCGCGCCGCCGGCGGTCTTGGTTTCCCAGCGGACTTCGCCGGTCCGTGCGTCCAGCGCCACCAGCGTGCTGTCCGGCGCCGTGTAGAACACCAGGTCGGCGTACATGGCAATGGTTTTCGGCCGGCCGTTGCCGGCGCGCTTGTACTCCCAGATGACCGCGCCCGTGGTGGCGTCGAGAGCCCGCACCCCCGCGCCCGGCACCACGACATACATCACACCGCGATACACCAGCGGGATGCTCTCGACGCTACCCGTGGCGCCGAGCTCATGCGTCCACGCCATCTTGAGCTGGCCGACGTTCTGACGCGTGATCTGCTTGAGCGGGCTGAACCGCTGCGCGTCGTAGGTCCGGCTATACATCAGCCAGTCGTCCGGGCTGGGGTTGACCAGCATCTCGGTGGTGATCGGCGTGAACCTGGCGACCTGCGCCACCGGCGCGCCGATAGCGAGGAGAACCAGCGCGGCGGCAGTGAGAATGTTCTTGGTCATCATCGGGGTGTTTGTACAGTGTCCTCCGCGTCCTCGTCCCTATCTACACACGAAGTTGGCGGCCTCGTCGGTGCTGCCCGTTCCCTTGTAGGCGGCGACCTGGGGATATGGGCAGAGCGGCCGGGTGCGATCGACCTTCCCGTCGCGCGAGCGCGAGGCGATGATCTGATTCGGCGCCTGCTTCTGCTCCACCCAGTGCTCGAGCGCGGCGACCATGTCGAAGCTGCTCGGCCCTTCGCCGCCGCCGCAGTGGCCCATGCCCGGCGCCATGAACAGGCGGTGCGACGCCTGGACCCTGGCCGCGCCGCCGCTCGCCTCGGCGACCCGCTGGTAATACTGGACGCTGTTGCCGGGCGAGATCTGCGGATCGTTCCAGCCGTGGTACTGGATCAGCTTGCCGCCGCGATCGAAGAACGGCTTCAGATTGGGGTCGAGCGCATTGAGGGTGTCGGCGTCGGCCTCCTCGGCGCGGACGATATCGGCCTCGAAGTTGAACTTGTCGATCGCCCAGGCCGGGTCTTTGTAGACGAGGAACCGGAACTGATCGAGACCGGTCGCACGGGCCGACGGCGACCAGCCCTGATCGGTCCAACCCAGTTCGCTGCCCGGCTCGAGGCCGGTGATCTCACGCTTCGTCTTGGGGTTCACCGGCGACATGTAGATCAACCGCGCCGTCTGCGTCTGCGCCCTGGTCAGGCAGGTTGCGGCGTCGCCGTTCTTGCACTCCAGCGTGCCGGGATCGAACTTGCAACGCTTCGGATCGTCGAGGACGCCGTCCTTGATGCCGTCGATCGCATCGCACGCCTCGAGCACGGCGGCATGGATCAGCTGGGCCTTCGCTGCGGGGATACGCGCCGCTTCATCGTTGGTGACCAGGGCGATCCGCAGCGCCGCAGTGGCGCGGCCGGTCCAGTCGAGTCCCGGCGATCCGGCGATGATGCCGTCGTAATCCGCCGGGTATTTCTGGGCTTCCTTCAGCGCCTGCCGGCCGCCCGCGGAACAGCCGTTCCAATAGGCGTATTTCAGCGGGTTCTCGTAGTAAGCGGAGACGATCGCCTTCGCCTTGACCGTCATCTCGTGGACGGCGCGGTAGCCGAAGTCGACCACCTTCTCGGGATGGCCGAGCGCGAACTCGGCGCTGCCGCCGACGTGGCCGGTGTCGGTGGACGTCGTCGCGTACCCGGCCCGCAGCGCGGGCATCATCGCCGCGTAGCCGATCGCGCCACTGAAGGCGCCGTTGCCGACCGCCAGGAGCTTGCCGTTCCAGCCGGCCGCCGGCAGCCAGACTTCCATCTTGATGTCGGAATCGCTGGACGGCTTCACCGTCGCCGCGACCCGGCAGAAGGCCGGCAGACTGCTCGCGGCGTCGCCGCCGCGGCCGCCGCCGCGCGCGCCGGGCTGCGTGAAGCCGCCCGCGGGAGTGGTCTGCGCCAGGGTGACGGTCGTGTTCGGCAGCGTCAACCCCGTGAGGCTCTCGCAGCTGGTGGCGGCGGTGACCGTCACCGGCACGACCACGACCGCGCTGAACACCAGGGTCGCCACCGACACACAGGCGAAAACGGACAGCACACGTTTCATCGGCTGGCTCCTTCTGAACTCGCCACCATGAACGGAAGGCAGGCGAACGCGGTCCAAGTATAGTGTCCGGCCGGCGTCAGCCGGCGTCACCCGGGTCGCTTTGTCATTTCGCTGAGCACGCCTCGGGTTCCCAGGTCGTATTCGTGTCCGGCAGCCGCTTGTAGTGCGTGCTCCTGACGAAGCGGCCGGTCAGGTACTGGGAATCCTCGACCACGGCTGTGAGGATGAGCCACGAATCGCCGTTCGGCTCGAAGGTGCGGGCGAAGTACTCGGTCAGGACGGCGTTCTCCCCGTAGGGCACGCCGTTCTTCTGCAGGTATCCCGGACGCATCCTGGTGGTCACCACCTTGAGGCTGCCGTTCTGTTGCGCCGGGCCGCCCGATCCGCCGCGCCGGCCGGCGGCGAATTCCCATTGCGCCACGGAGTCGCCCTGCCACCCTGGCTGACGCGATGCCCCGGCGGCGGGCTGGGCCGCGCCGAAGCGCAGCAGGCGGGTCTGCGTCCCGGCTTCGGTGTCGATCTTCAGCGTCGTGTCGTCCTGCCAGGTGATGTGCAGACGGCCCGGCGCGCGCATGACACCGGCGGCGCCGTAGGCCTTGCATTGATCGCCGGCCGCCTCATCCCGGGCCGGATCCCACAGGCCGGCGACCCGCACCCCTTCGGCGTTGAGCGGGATGCTCGGATGATCACCTTTCCTTGGCGTCACCATCCGGTAGCGCCAGTCTTCGGTGACCACGCTGACCCAGTAGCCGGCGAGGTCGATCGCAGCGGCCGCCCGCGGGGTGGCGGCGCCGCCCTGGCCGCGACCGCGTTGGGCCAGCGCCGCCGCCGGGACGGCCGCCATCAGCAGCAGCGCCGCGATGATGGCGCGCGCGTCGCGGCTGCCACGACACCAGAACACGAACCGGACAACCCACGTCGTCTGTGACTCTGTCGCCATTGTCTCGATGACCCGTGAACCTATTTCCTGGTTGGAGCGGCGCGCTGCGGCGCGGCGGGTTTCGCCGCGGTCGGCTTCACTCCCGCGCTCAGGCTCTTGTAGATCGACTCCACGAACATGTCCGGCGTCCAGTTCGGATTCTTGCCGTAGAGGCCGTCGTACTCGCGCGTCACCTGCGCCGTCTTCACCTGTTCGAGCGTCATCCCCTTCTTGAGCAGATCCTGGACGCGGTCGCGGATGATCGTCACCATGTCGCGGTAGTAGGCCACGTCGGCCGAGTCGCACAGGCGGCCGTGGCCGGGCACGATCAGGGTGCCGCCTTCGAGGCGGAACTCGGGAAAGGCCAGGTCGATGACATGGTTCAGCGCGTCGATCTCGCCGTTGATCCCGCCGCCGCGCGCCAGGTCGATCACCGGATAGCTGTCGGGGACGAAGACATCGCCGGTCAGCAGGACGTCGTTGCGCCGGAAGTAGACCAGGCTGTCGCCGTCGGTGTGCGCGGCCGGTGCCGGGAACAGCTCGATCCCGTCGCCATGATAGAAGGTGCTCAGCTTCAGGTGCGGGGAGTGATAGGTCGTCCCGGGCGTCATCCGGATCGGCAGCGGCGGCTGGACGGCCGGCGCCGTCATCCGCTCGAGGACGTTTTCATGGGCGATGATCTCGGCCCCTTCGGCGGCGTCCGACACCTGGCCGGCGACGTTGCCGCCGGTAATCTGGCCGCCCGTCGCGCCGACCTTCTCGTTGCCGCCGGTGTGATCGGGATCGGCGGAGGTATTGATGATGTAGCGGATCGGCTGTTTCGTCAGCGTCCGGACCGCCGCCAGGACCTTGTCGCTCATCTCGATCCGGCCGGTGTCGACGAGGGTGACGCCCTCTGGAAAGGTCAGCACAGTGATGTTGCCGCCGGCGCCGGTGAGCATCTGCACCTGCTCGCGCACCGTGGTGACGCGGAGATCGCCGCCGCCGGTCTGGCCCGACACCACCACCGCCACGAGACCGCGCCGCGCGCCGAGCACACCCAGCAGACCAAGCACGCACAGCCAGAAGATGGTGGCAGCCTTCGGGCCGGCCGTGGTGCGACGCCCGGCCGTGCGGATCGTGATTCGACCACGGGGATCGGTCCGCATTACTGCTCCTCGATCCGCGGACGCGTCCTGGTCGGCAGGGGCAGTGTCCGCAGCTTCTTCCGGTAGTCCGGATACGACGTTTCGGCACCGCCCCGCGTCGCCTCGAACGGGATGCCGAAACGCTCGGAGAACTCGTAGACGTCCTTGTTCGTCCCGGGCAAACGATGCGGGACCACGCCGGCCGGACGCTCGATTTCGGTGACCATCTCGCACGGATAGGGCGGCACGCGCTGCCCGACGTTCAACTCGTAATCGGTGGTCCGGATGAACGGCTCGGTGAGATAGACCGGGTCGTTGACGATGACGGTCACGGTCAGGAAATCGCCGTGGCGCATCCAGTGCTCGGTCACCGTCGCCTGGTCGCTGCGCGGCAGCCCATTGCGCCGGACGTAGCCTTCCTTCAGATGGGTCACGGTGACGGTCAACATCGACCCTTCCCACTTGCCGGTGGCGAAGCCGCCCCAGGTATGCAGCGCGTCCTCCGAGGGGTGCGGCCGGCCATCGAGGTAGATCGGGTTGTCGATCGAGCGCAGCCACTCGGCGTGGAAGGCCGTGATCTCGCGGGTCAGCGGATTCTGTTCCTTGCGGATGGTGAGCTGCGACGGTCCGCGCCAGATATAGTCGGCCGAGTGCGGCCGGCATTGCCACTCGGGCAGCGTCTGCACGGCGGCGTCCCAGTTGTCGGCGCGCAGCCGCGCCGTATCAGTGATCGGCAGACCGAGGTAGTCGCCCAACTCGGGGCCGGGGACCCGCTCCGGCTGGTCCTCATGAAACCGGGGCGCCCATTCGCCGGAGAAATCCACCTGCGCGGCGGCCGGCCGCGCCAGCGCGAGGATCATCAGCAGCAGGGCGGCCGCACCGGCGAGCCGTGTGACATGTCGCATGGTCATTGATTTATCACAGAACCGCGCCCGGATGCGCATGAGAAATATCAGTTACACTGCGGCCGCGATGTTCTCCCATGCCTTCCTGGCCCGGGCGCAGGCGCGCGTCAACGGCGACGCCGAGCTCGAGCTGATCGGCGGCTGGTTCACCACCGCCTTCTCGCTGACCAGCGGCGACACCCGCTGCGTGCTGCGATTCGAGCGCGGCCGTCTGGCGGAGTTCGTCCAGCCGCCGCGGCTGGACACGCGGTGCGCCTTCGGCTTCCGCGCCAGCCCCGAGATCTGGGAGAAATTCTTCGCCCCGAATCCACAGCCGCTCTACCACGACTTTTTCGCCATGCTGATGCGGGTGCCGGGGTTCGTGCTGGAAGGCGATTCGCTGGTCGCCATGCAGCACGCCCGCGCCCTGCACCGGGCCATGAACCTGGTTCGCTTCGCGAACGTCGAGGACGCAGCGGGGGCAGAGGACGCGGAGGGAGCGCCGGTCCCGGGTACCGTCGCCGTGCCCTCCGTCACCTCAGCGTCCTCCGCTTCCTCTGCGTCCTCCCCGACGACCATTGAACCCATCGTCGGGCACTACCTCAATCTCGAGATCGATGGCGCCGCGCACCGCGTCTTCTTCGAAGAGGCCGGCGAGGGGATTCCGCTGCTGTGCCTGCACACGGCCGGCGCCGACAGCCGGCAGTACCGCCACCTGTTGAACGACCGCGCCGTCACCGATCGGTATCGCGTGATCGCCTTCGACATGCCGTACCACGGGCGGACCAATCCGCCTGACGGCTGGTGGCTGCGGACGTTCAAGCTGACGACCCGCGACTACGGGCAGATTGTGCGGGCGGTCTGGCAGGCGTTGAATCTGACCCGCCCGGTCGTGCTCGGCTGCTCGATGGGCGGCGCCATCGTGCTGCAGCTGGCTGCCGACTACCAGCACGAGCTGCGCGGCATCGTCGGGCTGGAGAGCTCCGCGTATGCGCCCGGCCGGTACAACGACTACCTCCATCATCCGGCGGTGCACGGCGGCGAGCTGGTCGCCAGCTATACCTACGGCCTGTGCGCGCCGGACAGCCCCGAACCGAACACCCGTGAGAACTGGTGGTACTACAGTCAGTCCGGTCCCGGCGTCTACGCTGGGGACGTCCACTACTACAGCAACGACTGGGACGGCCGGGAAGCCATCACCCGGATCGATACGCGGACGTGCAAGGTGTCGCTGCTGACCGGGGAGTACGACTACTCCTGCACCCCGGACATGACGCGCGCCGTCGCCGCCGCCATTCCCGGATCGCGCCTGGCCATCATGGAGGGAATGGGCCACTTCCCGATGATCGAGAACTACCCGGCGTTCCGCGAGTTCCTGCTGCCCGAGCTGGAGTTCATGGCGGCCGGATCCTGAAAGGGCATAACGCCGGGCACACCTCACGGTCTGCACTGCTACAGCCACGTCTCGGACACCACGAACGAGCCGAGGTCGGACGGCACGCCCCCTCGTACGTGGGATCCGGCTTCAGCCGGATTGATCCGTAGTCCGACTAAAGTCGGACGCCACGTACGATTCGGGAATGTGCGATCCGGCTTCAGCCGGATCTGTTTTGCGGCGATCAGACGCCGTGGCCGTAACCCGGTTCGTCGTTCGGCGGCTGCTGTTCGGCGGGCGCCGGTGGCACGCGGCCCGTCCCGTCATCGGGCGTCTCCGTCTCACTGACACGGACCGGCGCCGGCCTGGCGGCGCTCGAATGCGGCGGCGTTTCCTTCGCTGTCGTCTGGATGTTCATGTTCCTCTCCCGAAAAGCAAAAAGGCCATCACCCGTTGGGGGTGATGGCCTTTGGTTGAACGCGCAGTCCGTGTTGGCTACATCACCCGCTGACGATCGGCAGAAGGATGCCGACCGGCCATAGCAGCAGACCCGGAAGCAGGCCTACGGACACCACGGGCGCGACCGCGAGACGCCGGAAGCCGGTGGTTGTCACCATCGAGAAACCAGCGTAACACGGTAGGGTGGTCTCGGACGCGCTCAACCGTCACGATGGAACGTGGAGCATCGCCAGTTGGGCTGGCGCATCAAAACGACCTTGGCATCCCGAGGACGTGCTCGCCGAGATACGAGAGGATGAGGTTGGTCGACACCGGCGCCACCTGATACAGCCGCGTCTCGCGGAACTTGCGCTCGACGTCGTACTCGACGGCGAATCCGAAGCCGCCAAATGTCTGCAGGCAGACATTGGCCGCCTCCCACGACGCATCGGCCGCCAGCAGCTTGGCCAGGTTCGCTTCCGCTCCCGCCGGTTGTCCCGTATCGAACAGCCGCGCCGCTTCGTAACGCATCAAGTCGGCCGCCCGCACGTTGGCGTAGGCGCGCGCAATCGGGAACTGCACGCCCTGGTTCCGGCCGATCGGCCGATCGAAGACGATCCGCTCGTTCGCATAGGCGCGGGCCTTGTCGATGAACCAGTAGCCGTCGCCGATGCACTCCGCCGCGATCAGCACTCGCTCGGCGTTCATCCCGTCCAGGATGTAGCGGAAGCCCTGACCCTCCTCGCCGATCAGGCTGCTCGCCGGGATCTCGACGTTGTCGAAGAACACCTCGTTGGTCTCGTGGTTGACCATGTTGCGGATCGGCCGGACCGTCATCCCCTGCCGCAGCGCGTCGTGGATGTCGACCAGGAAGATCGACAGGCCGGCGGTCTTTTTCTTGACCTCGGCCAGCGGCGTGGTCCGGGCCAGCAGCAGCATCAGGTCGGAATGCTGAATCCGGGAGATCCAGACCTTCTGCCCGTTGACGATATAGCGGTCTCCGGACCGCGCCGCGAACGTCCTGGTCTTCGTGGTATCGGTTCCCGTGGTCGGCTCGGTCACGGCGAACGACTGCAGGCGCAGGTCGCCAGCGGCAATCGCCGGCAGGTACTGCTGCTTCTGCGCCTCGGATCCGTGCCGGAGCAGCGCCCCCATGATGTACATCTGGGCGTGGCAGGCACCCGAGTTGGCGCCCGACCGGTTGATCTCTTCGAGGATGATCGAGGCCGCGGTCATGCTCAAGCCGCCGCCGCCGTACCGTTCGGGAATCAGCGCCGCCAGCCAGCCGGCCGCGGTCAGCGCCTTGACGAACGCCTCGGGATAGCCGGACTCCGCCTCGACGCCCTGCCAGTACTTGCTGTCGAACCGGCCGCAGAGCTCACGGATCGCCTGACGGTATTCCTGGAAGTCGCTGAATCGAGGATTGATATCGGGCACGACGCACGCAACGGCGGATGATACCATCACGGTCGCAGCACACGTCCGGCCGCTCCGTACAATCACGCACGATCACGCGACCTGCCGACAGACCTCACGAGGGGCTGATGACCGACGACGTCTATGAAATCTATGCGGTGCGCTACGCGCACCATGACCGGCAGTCGCCGGAGAACTTCCTCGGCGGCGATCTGCACGAGATCCTGCAGCCGCTCGCCTATTTCGTCTGGGCCATCGTCGGTCCGCGCGGGCACTTCGTGGTGGACACGGGGTTCGACGCCGCGATGGCGCAGAAACGCGGCCGCACGCTGCTCCACCCGGTCGACGAGGGGCTGAAGGCGATCGGCCTCGACGCCGGTGCGATCGAGGACGTCATCGTCACCCACATGCACTACGACCATACCGGGAACCACGATCTGTTCCCTCGCGCGCGCTATCACCTGCAGGACGAGGAGATGGCCTACGCCACGGGCCGCTACGTCTGTCACCATCACATCCGGATCCCGTTCGAGGCCGATGATGTCGTGGCGATGGTGCGGAAGGTCTTCGCCGACCGCGTCGTCTTCCACGACGGCACCGATCAGATAGCCCCGGGCATCACCGTCCACCGGGTCGGCGGTCACTCCAAGGGGCTGCAGTGCGTCCGCGTGAAGACACGGCGCGGCTACGTCGTGCTGGCGTCAGACGCGTCGCACCTCTACCAGCACATCGACGACGGCCGGGTCTTTCCGATCACTTTCTGCGTCGGCGACGTGCTCGAGGGCTACACGACCATCAAGCGGCTGGCCGACTCTTCCGATCACATCGTGCCTGGCCACGATCCCCAGGTGGTCGAGCTCTACCCCGCCGCGGCACCTGGCCTCGAAGGGTGGGTGGTCCGCCTCGACGCCGAGCCGAAGTCACGCCGCTGAGGTGAAGGCCGAGGCACTCCCAACCCTGCCCGCCCCGCTTTGGGCAGCCCGATATAATCCCCATATAATCAAGGGGTTGAGGAGCCTCCGATGACGAGGCGGCATAAGGAAGGACACGCGATGCGCACGCACGGCTCTCGCACCACAGCGCGACTCTTCGCCGGCATCGCCGCCGTCTCGTGGATCGGGTCCGTGACGCTGGCCGGCCAGGCGCCGGCCGGAACCGCCGCCGCCAGGCCGGCAACGAAGGCGCCGGCGAAGGCGTGGACCGCGCCGCGCACGCCGTGGGGCGACCCGGATCTCGAAGGGATGTGGCCTGGCACCGACTTCGTCGGCGTGCCGATGGCCAGACCGCGGACCGTCGGCACCCGGACCGAGCTGAATGACGAGGAGTTCGCCGCCCGGCTGGCGGCGTTCGAGAAACAGAGCGAGGACGACAACGCCGAGTTCGATCTGGACAAGCTCACGCCCGATCTCCTCGCCCGCGGCGCCGTCGGTGGGCCGGTCTCGCCGCCCCCGCACTGGCTGGAGCGCGGCAAGCCGACCCGCCAGGCCGGATTGATCGTCGATCCGCCTGACGGCCAGATGCCGCCGCAGACCGGAGAGGCACAGCAGCGGACGGCCGCGCGCCAGCGCGCCAGGGCCGGACGCGGACCGGCCGATTCCTACGAGGATCGCAGCCTCTACGATCGCTGTATCACGCGCGGCGTGCTCGGCTCGATCCTGCCGGTGATCTACAACAACGGCAATCAGATCATCCAGGCCCCAGGGTGGGTCGCGATCCGCAACGAGATGATTCACGAAACGCGGATCGTCCCGCTCGATGGTCGTCCCCACGTGTCATCGAAGGTCTTTCACCTGAACATGGGCGACTCGCGCGGCCACTGGGAGGGCAACACGCTGGTGGTCGAGACGACAAACCTGGACGGCCGGACCGGCGCCGGCGGCAATGGCGGCGCGAACGTCTACAGCGACCGGACCAGGATCACCGAGCGCTTCACGCGGCTCGACGCCGACACGATGAAGTACGAAGCGACGGTCGACGACCCCGGGACCTGGACCCGGCCGTGGACAATCTCCTTCCCCTGGCGCCGGGACCCGACCTACGGCTTCTACGAATACGCCTGCCACGAGGGAAACTACGCGCTGCCCAATATCCTCAGCGGCGGCCGCGCCGACGACCGCGCCGCGGCGGCGAAGTAACACTGCGCGTCCGGTCCGTTATTTTCCTTGTACGTAGTGTCCGCCTTCAGGCGGACCTTGTACGCTCGCCCGGCGCGAACTCTTCACCAGGCGCGCGCTACCGCCATTCCGGCGCATAGCCGCGGCGGCGGATCTTCGTTTCCACCTTCAAGCTGAGCGTAAAGAGCGCCATCACTTCGAACAGCGCGATGAACGCGTAGATCGCGTAGCGGGCAAAGGCACTGGGATTGGGCCAGCAGGTCACGCCCCGCTCGAGACACGCCTGGGTGATGCGTTCGAGCTCGACGTGTTCGCGTCCGATCAGCGCGATGGCGGCGCCGAAGATTACGATCGTACCGGCCAGGTTACCGAGAATCGCCTGCTTCTTCAGCCAGATCGGCAACGCGAGCAGGCCGCCGGCCAGCGGTGGAACGGTCAGCGCCAGCGCAATCCAGAACCAGCTCAGTTCACTCATACGGTTCCTGAGTGTTCGCGTTCACTTGTCCGTGGTCCCCCGTTTGACGTGGACTTGTCACGGTCCGGCCGAAGCCGGACACCCCGTATAGCGAGAAGCGCGCCGGCGGCTCACGTCACCCCCGCCGCGCGGACGCCGGGATGGCGAGACCGACCAGCACACTGGCGTCCGGCAGCTGCTCGAGCCGCGCGATGGTGTCGGCCAGCCGCTCGCCCTCCTCCGGCGCGAGAAAGCCGCCGGCGTTCTCGTCGAACTTCCCGCGCAGCTCAGCCGCGGTCATCGGATTCTCTGCCGAACCGCGCGTCGACTCTTCGACCTCGGTGACCGAGCGGCCATCCTTGAGGGTGACGGTCACCGCGCCCTTGAACCGGCCGGGGCCGGGGAAATCCGCATCGACGTGATACCGCACGCGCGCCGCCAGCGCGAGGATCTCCGGGTTCGCCAGGCTGTCAGGCTGGTAGGCGTGCTTCCCCAGCACGCCGCGGTGGAGCGCTTCCGCCAGGGTGTACTGCAGGCTGACCCGGCCGTGCGAGTCGGAGGCAGGCGCCAGCTTTTCGGCGAGCGGCTCGCAGACGATGGGCACGATGAACGCCGCGACCGGGCAGTCGATGCGCTCGACGTCGGCGGACTGAAACGCCTCCCGTCTCTGCAGCCGCCACAACGCGTCGATGTAGGGATGAATGACGTGCGCCGCCGGAAATGGCTTGAACGAGGCGTTGCGTGAATCCCAGCGGCTGCCCAGGCCGTTGGTGATCCGGCTGAAATCCCTGCTGACGGCGCGATCCTGGAGGTGCGACGCGTAGAGGCCGAATCGGCCCTCGAAGACCGCACCTGGCCCGTTCGCTCCGGCACGGGCGAGAAACGCCGCCGAGATGCCGCTCTGCGCCGCCCAGCCCGGGTGCAGGAACTTGGGCTGCGTGCCGTCGACCCAACATTCCAGCAGGCCGGCAGCAAAGCTGCCGGCGATGCCCGCCGCATAGGACAGTCGCTGGGCGTCCAGCGCCAGCAGTCTGCCGGCCAGGTAGGTCACGCCGAACGGCGCGAACAGCCCGCTGGGATGAAAACCCAGCCGATGAAACTGGCCGGGCGATACCGATCCGACACGACACGAGATCTCGTTGCCGATGGCGACGGCGGTGATCAGATCGCGGCCGGACACAGGCCCGGTGGTGCCGACCTCAGCGAGGGCCAGCGCGGCGGCCACCGACGGACTGCTCATGTGGACAATCGATTCGAGATGGGTATCGTCGTATTCGAGCGCCTGCGAGAACGACCCGTTGGCGAACGCCGCCATCGTGACGCCGACCGGATCGCCGGTGCCGAGGATGTGGCAGGGGCCGGCCGGCGAGAGCGCCATCGCAGCCTCGCGGACCGAGTGACCAAAGCCGGTCTCAGCCCCGGCCAGCGACAGGCCGACGACGTCGAGGACGCGAAGCTTCGTCGCCTCGACGACGTCGGAGGGAAGATCTTCGAAGGTGCTGCGCTGCACCCAGTGGCCGAGCTCGAGCGAGAGGGGTCCGTTCATCGCCGCAACAACATCCCGTCTTCGACGCGGCCGGTGGACGTCAGTCTGGGGACGCGTGTATCGGCCGGCAAATCATCCTCGAAACACGACAAGAAGCAGAGTGATTGTAGTCGCCCGGGGCCCGGTATATAAAGGCGCGCATCATGCTCCCACTCAGGAGGCACCGATGAACGCCAAACATCACAACCCGGCGCTGTGTGGTCTGGCCGCGGCGGTCGCCGCGGTGCTGGTTGCCGGCGCCGGGGCGCAGGCACCGAAACCGAAGCGGATCAACAGGGCGATCGAGCTGCTGGCCCAGGGTCAGCCCATCTACTATGCCGGCTCGCACTCGGGAACGGCCGGGAGCTACGAACAGGGCGTGAAGGACGCCCAGACGTATGCCGACTACCTGAGCTACGACATGGAGCACGCGCCCTACGACGTCAAGGGGCTCGCCGACTACATGCGCGGCCTGGTGGCCGGCGGGCCGACCAGGAGCGGCCATCGGACGCCGGCGGTGATCGTCAACGTGCCGGTGAACGGGATCGACGAAGCGGCGGTGCGCGCCAACGCCTGGATGTTCAATCAGGTGCTGGCCACCGGCGTCCACGGCATCATGCTGACGCACGCCGACACGCCCGGCGCGGTCCGGGCGCTGGTGGAATCGGTGCGGCTCCCGATTCACAAACAGGGCGTTGGCGCCGGGATCAGCGAGGGGCGCCGCGGCGCGCACGGCGCCGAGACCGCTGCGCCCGTCTGGGGCGTGTCGCAGGAGGAGTATTTCGACAAGGCCGATGCGTGGCCGCTCAACCCGGACGGCGAGCTGATGCTCGGCTTGAAGCTCGAAGACAAGTACGCGCTGGCCAATGCCGACGACAACCTGAAGGTGCCGGGCATCGCGTTCGCGGAATGGGGTCCGGGCGACATGGCGCTGTCGCTCAACGTCCGCGGCCGCGGTGCGGAATCACGGCCCGAGATGGTCGCGGCCCGGGCGAAGGTGCTGGCCGCCTGCAAGGCGAACAAGGTGTTCTTCCTGAACTCGATGAACCCCGGCAACGTGGTGGCGATGATTCAGGAGGGGGTCATGGTCGGGCCGGCCAGCCAGCAGGCCGCCGAGATCGGCCGGCAGTACACCAAACGTCAGATGCCGTGGTAACCCGCGACCGGCCGATGGAAGGCGACGTCGCCGAAACTGAAAACGACTCCCGACCCCTTTATCGGGTCTTGGGGACGGCCCGTGGACCGTCCCCACACACCCTCCAGACGCTAGAAGTCGATCTGGACGCCGAAATCCATGAACCGCGGCGTCAGGATCACCGTCGGCGCCAGCCAGGCCGCGCCGAAGGTATTGTTGTAGGTCTGCACCGGGTTGGCGTTGAACAGGTTGTAGATCGACACCGCCGGACGGATCGTCGTGCGGCCGCTCTTGATCGTCTTGCCGAAACGCAGGTCGGTCTGATAGATCCGGTCGCCGTAGAGTACGCCGGCCGGCACGATCGAGACGGTCGGCGCCACTCCGCCGGTGAAGTTGCGGCCAAGCGCTGCCTGCGCGATGGTGTTGGTCAGCGGGTAGTTGGCGCTCTGGGCCGGACCGGACAGACTCTGGTAGGTGGCGCTGGTCTGGATGCCCCACCACAGCGTGTATGAAACCTGACCCTTGACCTGAGGCTGAAACGGCGGCCGGGTATCGCAGAAGGCCTGGGTTCGCGGCGCGCCGGTGTTGAGGCTCAGGTCGTCAATCAGATCGCAGTCGTTCGTGCGCTCCCGTCCCAAACTGACGCCGCCCGAGACGACGGTGCCGCGGCCGAGCCGCGCGTTGAGGTCGAAATCGAAGCCGTCGTAGACGTCCTCGCGCTTGCCGTAGTTGCTCGACAGCGAGATCAGGTTGTTGGCGGTCGTGACCTGGTTGATGTCGAAGTAGCCGCACTGCTGACCGCCGCCGCCGCCCGGCAGGCGCGAATCGGTTGGGATCGGGATGCAGTAGCCGGTATAGCTGCCATTGTTCACAGCCAGGTTCTGCGTCGTCTGGAGATTGGTGTACCAGCGGCGTGAGTAGCCGGCGTAGGCGGACACTCGCGGCATCAACTGGTGCTGCACGCTGAGCTGACCTTCCCAATTCATCGGCCGCACGCCCCAGCCGGACACGATCGCCGGGTCGTAGTTCGTCGTCCGCACATTCAACTGGCCGAACGACGGCTGGTTGATCGCCCCGCAGGTGACCTGTCCGTTCCTGCTGTTGGCACCAAGGTTCGTCAGGTCACAATCGTCGTACGGGTTGAACGTCGCGCTCGTGCCCAGCCATGACCTGGTCGCGGTGTTCTGTGTCGACTGCATGGGATTGACGGAGCGCGCGATGGTGTACGCGTCCGAGACGACGTAGCGGCCAATGCTGCCTTTCAGGGCGGTCTTGCCGTTGCCGAACAGGTCGTAGGCGACACCGAGCCGCGGATTCGCATCTTTCCAGTTCGGCACGTTGTCGATCTGGTCGAAGTGGTGGGCCGGGGTGAACGGGCCGGCCGGGAGGTCCTGCGCATCGACGCGCGAATTCAGGAAGTCGAACCGGACGCCGTAATTCGCCGTCAGGCGCTTCAGCGTCCACTGGTCCTGAAGGAAGACGCCCATGTTGTACCTCAGCGTCTCGTGGAACTGGATCGGCGTCGCATACTGCGTCAGGGAGAAGGGCTGGCCGCATTCAATGCCGGCCGACTGACACGCCGTGGTGTTCCGCAGCACCAGCGAGACGTTGTTGTTCGTCTCCTGGCTCGCGAAGCGCCATGCATGCAGCAGCGTGAGCCCCGCCTTGAACGAGTGCGATCCGGTCACGTACGAGGCCGACGCCCGGTAGTTGGTCTGGTCGCTGCGGTTGGCGCCGTACGCGATCGGCGATCCCCAACTGGTGGGAAAACCCGCCGGCGCCAGCGAGTCGGACACCGCGAACTGCGTCGCGGAGACACCCGGCCGACGGTAGCCGTGGAAGTCCTGCGCGGTCAGCGTCGCGCCCGCCTCGAGCAGCAGCTTGTTGGTGACCGGCGAGCTCCAGCTCCCCTGGACGATGTACTGGGGGATGTTCTTGTATTCCGGGCAGGAACTGATCGCGGTCTGATAGGTTGGTACGAAGCAGTTACCGAAGTAGGTGTACTGCCAGTCGTAGTAGAGATTGACCTTGTTCTTGGCGCCGATCTGGTTGGTCAGGCGCGCCACCGCGGCCTGGTGCCACACCGGAAACAGGTTCTGCTCGGTCGAGCAGACGCCCTGCGCGTTCGGCTGGCAGTTGTAGTACGGGAACTCGCTGAAATCGGCATCCTTGTACGAACCGGCGACGGTGTTGTAGGTCCCCCAGTGCCGGTAGGAGGAGTAGATCCACAGGCGGTCCTTGAGGATCGGGCCGCCCCCCGCCGGGTTGAGGTCCCAGATCTTGGAGACCCGGCTGCCGCTGGTCAGCCCGGCCGAGATCTGCTTCGCGTCGAGGTTGTTCGATTCGAGCGACTCGTTGGTGTAGCGGCCGGTAAAGAAGCCCCGGAACTGATTCGAACCCTCTTTCGGAATGAAGTTCGAATAGACCGACGCCCGTTCGAACTCGGCCGAATGCGAGTCGGTCTGGAACGTGATCTCCTGGGCCATCGCGTTGTTCAGGTAGTTGCCGTATTGCAGGCCGCCGCTGCCGCTGCCGTTGATGATCGGCATGCCGTCGACCATCACCATGCTGTCGGCGGCGCGGCTGCCATGGACGACCAGATTCATGCCCGTCTCCGGGATCGAGCCGCCGACGTTCTGCCGCACGCCGGTGACCAGCACTGACGGCGTCAGCGCGGCGAAGCTGACGAAGTTGCGGTCGGTCGGCAGCGCATCCATCACCTCGCGCGACGCGGTCGATTTGCGGACCACGTTCTGCACGTCGACAATCGGGCTCTCACCGGTGACGGTGATGGTCTCTTCGACGCCGCCGACACGCATGTCGGCGTTGACGTTGGCGGTGAACGCACTCGTCAGCTCGATGCCTTCGCGCTTGACGACGCTGAAGCCGGTCAGCGTGAAAGTGACGGTGTACACGCCGGGACGCAGGTCGATGATCCGGTAGGCGCCGGAACTATCGGTGACGACCGAGCGGCTTTTTTCAATCAGGGCCGGGCTGGAGGCCTCCACCGTGACGCCGGGCAGGACGCCGCCGGTAGCATCCTTGACGGCGCCGGCAATCGAGCCGGTCTGGCCCTGCGCAAAGACAGCGGCGGGGAGCGCCAGTGCCAACAACCAAGCAAGACAGAGTCTCGCCACTCTGCGAGAAAACATGAAGCCTCCTATGAGATGGGATCCGTGGGACGTGCCTGCGCGGCGCACGTCTGATGTTTATAGCCCCGGCAGGTCGTCAGATCAATCGTGATCTCGGGAAGAATGTACCGTGCGGCTGCACAATCCAAGTTATTGGACAGGCGGTGAGCGGCGCGGATTGCAGATGTTTCGGCTACTGAGGAGCGGCCGCGCCGTTCGACGCGGAGGCGGTCAAGCCTTTCAAAAGCGCGACCGTGCTGTCGCGGACGGGGGCCGGTCCGCCAGCCCGACCGCGAACGCCGACGCCGAGTGCGACGTCCAACGGCGTCCGGCCCTGCCGGTCCTTGACGTCGAGCGTGGCGCCCTTCTGCGCGAGGTACTTGACCAGGCTGTCGCCCGACTGGACGGCAAAATGCAGCGCCGTCTGACCGGCGTCGTTGACCGCATTGACGTCGACGCCGCGCTCGACGAGAAGCTTCACCGCCGCGAGCAGGTCGGCTTCGGTGCCGACGTCCTTCTGGAATGCGCCGGTGCCGCGGCCCAGTCCGGACGCCAGCATCAGGGCGGTGGTTCTGTTGCGCTGGGTCAGCGCCGGATCGGCCCCGCCGTCGAGCAGCGCCTGAATCAGGCGGAAGTCGCCGCCCTTGGCAGCGCGCATGAGCGGGGTCGAGCCGGCCGCCAGGGCGCCGTCTCCCGGCGTGTGATTTTTCTGCACGGTCGCACCGGTCAGCGTCGCATTCGGGCTGGCACCGTACTCGAGCAGCATCTTCACGAGTTCGAGTGCGTCGAGGCGGTCGGTCAGCTTGCGGGCGGGCCGGCCGTAGATTTCGCCCAGCGTGTTCATGTCGACGACGGCGTACAAGGCGGCCATGCCGCTGCTGTCGGCGAGGTTGGGATCAGCGCCCTGTTCGAGCAGCACCCCGGCGACATCGTAGTGCCAGTTGACGATGGCGCGGACCAGAGCGGTGGTGCCCTCGAAGTCCCTGGCGTTCAGATCGGCGCCCGCCTCGGCCAGCACGCGCGCCGAGTCGACGGCGCCCTGCCGCGCCGCATACATCAGCGGCGTCCAGTTCCCGCGCGGCAGGATGGTCAACACGCCCTCGAGCCCGAATCGATCCTTCTCGTAGGTCAGTTCCTTCGAGCGGCCGTCGACCGGCGCGCCGTGGGCGATCAGGATCTTCGCGGCCTCGGCGCGGTTCTCCGCCGCCGCCCACATCAAGGCATTTTCGCCGAGACCGTCTTCCTTGGCGTTGACATCCGCGCCGCTGGCGATCAGCGCCTTGACCGCCGCCGGATTGCCGGCGCGGGCGGCCGCCATCAGCACCGTTTCACCCTGCGGCATCGAGCTGTTGGCATCGGCGCCCGCCTTCAACAGCGTCTCGACCAGGACGGCGCTGCCGTTGCTGGCGGCGAGCCAGATCGGCGTCACCCCGTAGCGGTTGTGGACATCGGCGCGCGCGCCCGCCGCCAGCAGCAGCCGCACCGTCTCGACATCGTTGGCGCGCACCGCCCAGTGCAGCGGCGTGGTGCCGTCGACTTCCCCGGCGTTGACATCCGAGGTCCCGGCCGGCTGTTTCAGCAGCGTCCGCACCGCGTCGCGATTGCCGGCCTTGACCGCATCGACGAGGCGCAGTTCCTGGCCGCCGGCGGCGAGAGTGCACCCCAGAAGCAACACGAACGAGAGCACTCTCGAATGAGGAATTTGGAATTTGGCAGTCACACTCGGAGACACATTCACAATTGTCAATTCACCAGCACAATTAGAAAAGTTCCACCGTGCCCGTGCTCTCCCCGAACGTTTCGATCGGGCTGCCGAACTTCTGCGCCACCGTCAGCCACAGATTGGCGACCTGCGTCCGCTCCGCCAGCTTGATGTGACGATGGCCGCGGCCGACGCCGCCGCCAGCCACGATCACCGGCAGCGGATCGGAGAGATGTCCGTTCGGGTTGCCCATCCCGCCGCCGTAGAAAATCATCGAGTGATCGAGCAGGGTGCCGTCGCCGTCCGGTGTCGCCTTCAGCTTGTCGAGGAAGCGGGCGAACATCGTGACGAAGTAGGTGTTGATCTTGACGTTCTGGGCAATCTTGCTGGCGTCGTTGCCGTGATGGGACACCGAGTGGTGCTGTTCGGTGACGCCGATCTGGGGGAACGTCCGCTGACTGAGCTCGCGCGAGGTCATGAACGTGAAGACGCGGGTGACGTCCGCCTGGTAGGCAACCGCCAGCAGGTCGTACATCAGCGCGACGTGCTCTTCGAACGAGTCGGGCACGCCAATCGGCGCGTCAAGCGCGATCTCGCCGTTGTTGTGGGCTTCCGTGCGCTGGATGCGCCGTTCGATCTCGCGCAGGTTGTCGAGGTATTCGCCGACGCGGACGCGATCACGGGTCCCGAGACCGCGCTGCAGCGTATTCGCTTCCTGGGAGATTGAATCGAGCAGGCTGCGCTCGTCGCGCAGCCGCGCCTGGCGCTGCGCCGCCGTGCCGGCCTGGCCGAACATGCGTTCGAACACCACCCGCGGATTGATATCCATCGGCAGGGGCGTCGTCGGCGAGCTCCAGGAGATGGTGTTCATGTAGGAGCAGTTGAACCCGGGCGAACAGGCGCCGACGTAGCCGGTGAAGTCCTCCGTCGCGACTTCGAGCGACGGGAACGGCGTCTCCTGCCCGATCTGCCGGGCCACCAGCTGATCGATGCTGGTGTTGGCGAGGACGTCTTCCGCTTCCGTCCGCTTCGGCCAGACGCCGGTCAGGAAGCTGCCGGCGCTCACCGCGTGATCGCCAACCTGGCTGCCGGGGTGCGGCCGGGTCAGGTTGTTGACGACCGTCAGGACATCGGCAAACGGCTCGAGCGGTTTCAGGATCGGCGTGAACTCGAAGCCGCCGCCGACAGCCTTCGGAATCCATTGATCCATGATCGCGCCGTTGGGGATGTAGACCGCTCCGAACCGGCGCACCGGCGCGGCCGCCGTCTGGGCCAGCGCGGTCATGGCCGGCACCATCGCGTCGAGGAGCGGCAGTGCGATCGCGGTGCCCATCCCCCGCAGGAAGGTGCGGCGCGGCATCGAGAGTTTCCTGATGTACATCTACTGATACTCCAGCTCTTGGCTTGCCGCCATTTGGATGACAGTCATCGGCTACCCGCGGTCTCCGGTGGCACGTCGGCGCTCGCCGCCTGCCTCATCTGGAACGGCACGCTACGGACGATTCCCATCACCAGCGACGAGAAGCGATAGTCGCGCCCGGCCGACTCCCGGACGATCGATCGGACCACCGGCATGTCGTGAGCGTCGAGCCCCCGCCCCAGCGCGTAGGTCAGCATCTTCTCGGTCATCGTTCCGACGAACACGTCCGGCCGGCTGAGCAGCGCATTGCGCAGCGTCACCACGCCTTCGACCTTGGTGCCGTCGGCCAGTTCGCCCGACGCATCGATCGCGCCGCCCGCTTCGCGCGTCCGCCACGCGCCGACGGCGTCGAAGTTCTCGAGCGCGAACCCGATCGGATCCATCACCTTGTGACAGCTGGCGCAGATCGCCACCGACCGGTGCTCCGCCATCTGCTCGCGCATCGTGCGGGGCTTCTGGCCTTCCTCGTTCTCCTTGAGCTGGGGAATATCCGGCGGCGGCGGCGCCGGCGGCATGCCGAGAATGTTGTCGAGCACCCATTTGCCGCGCAGGACCGGCGACGTCCGCTCGGCATGGGACGTGGTCGCCAGAACGCTGCCCTGGCCGAGCAGCCCCTTGCGCGCCTCGTCGGTGACCGTGACGCGCCGGAAGTAGCTCCCGTAGACGTCCGGAATGCCGTAGTGGCGCGCCAGGCGTTCGTTGACGAACGTGTAGTCCGCCCGCAGCAGATCGAGGACGTTCCGATCCTCGCGCATGATGCTGTCGAAGAACAGCTCGGTCTCGCGCCGGAAGGCCTGCCGCACGTTGTCGTCGAAATCGGGAAACTCGTCCGAGTTCGGCAGCACGCTGCGGACATTGCGCAGGTGCAGCCACTGGCCGGCGAAGTTGGAGACGAGCGTCGTCGCCCGTGGACTGGCCAGCATCCGGCGCACCTGCTGCTCGAGCACGACCGGTTCGTGAAGCTTGCCCTGGCTCGCCACCTCCAGCAGTTGATCGTCCGGGACGCTGCTCCAGAGGAAGAACGACAGGCGCGAGGCCAGTTCGACGTCGCTAATCGTATAGACCGCTCCAGGGGCGCTGTTGGCGGGATCGCGCTCGACCCGGAACATGAACTGCGGACTGGCCAGGATGCGCTGCAGTCCCATCTGGATGCCGCGCTCGAACCCACTCCTCGAGCGGCCGGTGTCGTAGAAGCTCAGGATCGGCTGGAGATCCGCATCGGTGACCGGCTTGCGATAGGCGCGCCGCGCCAGCGTGGAGAGGATCTGGCGTGCGCAGGCGGCCTCCGCCGCCGCCGACGCCGGACGGCAGGTGAAAATCTGCCGGCGGCTCGGCGTGTCGCCCGGCCCGGTCGGATTGAAGGGGCCGGTGATCGCCAGCGTCTGCATGTGCGGCCGGCCCGACCAGTCGAAATTATCGGCGGAGCTGCGCAAGTACCCCTGCAGGCGCACCGTGTCCGCCACCGCCGGCTCCTGGACGAACGTCACCGCGACGACGTGCGGACCTGCCTTGATCGGCACGCGCACGCGCAGCCGGGCTTCGACTGCGTCGCCGGTGTCGGTCGGTTTCTCGAACAGCGCCGCCAGATCCGCCTTCCCGCCGAACGCCGCCAGATGAATGCGTTCGCCGTCGACCGTGAACTCCATCTGGTGCGGGTATTCGAGGCCGCGCACGATGTTCAGGTTGGTTCGATAGAGCTTGACCTGGAAGGTGTACTCGCCGTCGAGCGGGAAGGTGTGCCGCACCAGCAGGCCGCCGACGGTCCCGAGCGGCAGGCCGTCGATGTGCTGGTTCTGCGACAGGTCCTGCCGGATGACGAAGGTGTCGCTGCCCGGCGCGACGTCGGGATCGCCGATCGCGAGGGCGCTGATTTTTCGCGCCGCCGTCAGATAGCGCTCCTGCAGCGAGGGCGAAACGCCGAGCACGTCCGAGATATTGTCGAACCCGTAGGCCGAGTCGTCGGGCGGCAGCAGGGACGCCGCGTCGACATCCAGCGCGAGGACGTCGTTGATCGCGTTGGCGTACTCGGCCCGGTTGAGGCGATGCAGTACCGGCCGTCCCGGATTCGGCGCGGCCGCCGCGGATCGGTCCAACTCACGCTCGATGAAGCGGATGAGCTGCTGGTAGGTCGCGTGATCGGGCCGGCGCGCCGGCAGCGGCGGCATCGTACCGGTCCGCAGCTTCCGCACCACCTTCTCCCACGTCTCCGGTACCTCGCCAATCCGGGCCAGATCGAGCGTGTCGAGCGCCAGATCCCCCGACTTCATCCGCTTGTTGTGGCAGGTGACGCAGTAGCGATCGATCGCCTCGCGCTCGGTCATGGGACCGGGGTCCGAGCCCTGGGGGCTTAGGGCCGGGACCGCGACCTGCTCACGGGATCCGGTTTGCGCGCTGGACGCCAGCAGAGCCGTCCAGGCTGCGGCAACCGTCCAGAGCACGACGACA
>JBDTRR010000021.1:0-80055 GCA_039931615.1 Acidobacteriota bacterium | reverse complement strand
GTCGATCTTGATGCGGCGCCGGAACTGCTGGTTCTCGTTGCAGATGAACTCGATCGGTTCCTCGTCGGGCAGCAGGCGCTGATCGACGCGGACGGTCCATGGCTTGGTGTAGGCCTTGGGATCTTCGAGGGTCATGTCGATCGTCAGGCGGCCGTAGGTCGGGCGGCGGAAGCGCTCGGTGAACTTCGCCTCGCCGCTGTACGGGCTGCCGTTGACGTCGAGCCAGCCGTCATGGATGCTCTCTTCGGCGCCGCGCAGGTTGTTGGTCTCGACCACCAGCGTGTCGCCCTCCCAGCGGCCGACCGAGTAGCCGTACCACCACGGCTGCGGCTCGCCCTGCGGCGGCAGCTTGCGGCCGTCCGTGTAGATGTGGCGCAGCCCGTAGTTGGCTTCGTACTCGATCAGGACCAGGCCCGGGGTCTGGATGATCTTGCGCGGCTGCGGCTGCTGGTGGAACTGCAGGAAGCCCATCGGCAGGCACATCGCGTCGGGGTTGTCCTTCTGGACCAGCGCCGTGCGCTGCTTCTTGATCTCGGCCGCCCACGGTGTGTAGGGCAGGCCGCCTTCCATGTTGCCGCCGGCCTCGAAGAACGTCGCGACGGGCGGCGCGCCGGGATCGAACGGGAACGGCGCCGTCGCCGGTTCGAGCGACACGCCGCCGCCCCGGGCGCCCGCCTGCGGTCCGCCGCCGGCCGGTCCGCCATCCTGGCCGCGCCCGGCTCCCGCGCCCGCCGGAGCACCCGCCGGCGCTCCCGCCGCGGGGGCCTGGCCGCCGGCACGCCCGGCTCCATCTCCACCGCGCGCCCCCGCACCACCGGCGCCGCCGGCGCCGCGGCCGCGTCCGGGCGGCCCGCTGTTGGCGCGCATCCACATTCCCGAGAGATCGGGTTTGCCGTCGGCGGTGCGCGGCGCCGGCGCGTCCCAGTTGACGTTGCCCTGCGCGTCGCGCGGGACGGTGGGCGAGGGAAACTTCGGCCACTGCGCCGCCACGGACACCGACCCCACTGCGACGACAATCCAGACGACGCTGGACACTGCTGCCTTCATGATTGCCTGCCCCCCAATGAACTGGTGTGCCCGGTCTGGGCCCTTGGTCAGCCTTACCATCTTAACGCAGCCGCCACCGCTCGATTGGCGGCTGGATTGGCGCGCCGACGGATCGAAGGTTGCTGGGCGTGGGGCGAAGCAGAAAGGGCGGACACGACCTGCCGAGGAATCGATTTCCACACCCTCGGCGGTTCTGTCAGGATAGACGCGGATGTCCCAAGAGCGCGACAGGGCGGCGGCCCCTCTCCCACTGGCGAGCATCGTCGCGACGGCCGACGACGCCATCATGAGCGAGGACTTCGCGGCAACCGTCACCTCGTGGAACCTGGCGGCGGAGCGGATGTTCGGCTACTCCGCGGCCGAGATGGTCGGACGGTCCATCTATCTGATCATCCCGCCCGAGCTGCACGCCGAGGAAGAGGAGGTCCTGCTGCGCCGGTTCCGCGCCGGCCAGGGCGTCGATCACTACGATACGGTCCGGCTCCGCAAGGACGGCCGGCGCATCGACGTGTCGCTGACGGTGTCGCCGATCATGGCGCTGGACGGCCGGATTATCGGCGTCTCGAAGATCGTCCGCGACATCACCGAGCGGCGCCGGCTCGAGCGCGACGCGCGGCATTTCGCCGCCATGGTCGAGTCGAGCGACGACGCCATCGTCAGCAAGGACCTGGACGGGACGATCCTGACGTGGAACCCCGCTGCCGAGAAGCTGTTCGGCTACACCGCGGCGGAGATCGTCGGCCGGTCGATCCGGGTGGTCATCCCGGCCGATCGGCAGGGGGAGGAAGACCGGGTGCTCGCCGCCATCCGGCGCGGCGAAGTGGTCGATCACTTCGAGACCGTCCGGCTGCGCCAGGATGGCACCGAGGTGCCGATCTCGCTGACCGTGTCGCCGATCCGCGACGCCGCCGGCCGGATCGTCGGCGCCTCGAAGATCGCCCGCGATATGAGCCGGTTCGATCGCGCCCGGCGCGACGCGCTGCGCCTCGCCTCGATCGTCGATTCCAGCGATGACGCGATCGTCAGCAAGGATCTGCAGGGCATCGTCACCTCGTGGAACGGGGCGGCCGAGCGGATGTTCGGCTTCACGGCGGCGGAGATGATCGGCCAGTCGATCCGCCGCCTGATTCCCGACGACCGGCAGCAGGAGGAAGACGGGGTGCTGGCGCGGATCCAGCGCGGCGAGCGGGTCGAGCACTACGAGACGATCCGCCAGCGCAAGGACGGCGGATTCCTGCCGGTGTCGTTGACGGTGTCGCCGATCCGAGGCACCGACGGCACGGTCATCGGGGCGTCGAAGATTGCCCGCGACATCAGCGACCTTAAGGAGGCGGAACAGGAGCGGCAGCGCCTGCTGGCGATCGCCCGCGACGCCAGCCGCCTCAAGGACGAGTTCCTGGCGACGCTCTCGCACGAGCTGCGCACTCCGCTCAACGCCATCGTCGGCTACGTCCGGATGCTGCAGTCGGGGCTGCTGACCGGCGACAAACGGACCCGCGCCATGGACACGGTGGCGCGCAACGTCACGTCGCTGACGCAGATCGTCGAGGACGTGCTCGACGTCTCGCGCATCGTCTCGGGCAAGCTGCGCCTCGACGTGCAGCCGGTCGACCTGCCGCCCCTGATCGAAAACGCCGTGGAGACGGTCCGGCCGGCGGCCGAGGCCAAGGGGGTCCGGCTGGTGACGATTGTCGATCCGCGGACCACGGCGGTCTCCGGCGATCCGGAGCGGCTGCAGCAGGTGCTGTGGAACGTGCTGTCGAACGCCGTCAAGTTCACGCCGCGGGGCGGCCAGGTGCAGGTCCGCCTCGAGCGGGTCAACTCTCACGTCGAGATCACGGTCAGCGATACCGGGGCCGGCATCCCGCCAGAGTTCCTGCCGCACGTCTTCGAGCGCTTCCGGCAGGCGGACGCCGGGATCAATCGCGAGCGCGGCGGGCTCGGCCTCGGCCTGGCGATCACGCGCCACCTGGTCGAGCTGCAGGGCGGGCGGATCTTTGCCGAGAGCGGCGGGCCGGGAAAAGGGGCCACCTTCCGGATCGAGCTGCCGCTGCGCATCCTCCAGTCGGCGGATCGGACCGAGGAGCGCGAGCATCCGCAGACGCCGCAGCCGGGCGCGCCGATCGCCGTGCCGACACTGCAGGGGGTGAGCATCCTGGCGGTGGACGACGACCGCGACGCGCTGGCGCTGGTGCGGGAGATTCTCGAGGCGACGGGCGCCACCGTCACCACCGCCGACTCGGCCCAGGAGGCGCTCGAGGCGCTGGAACGGATGACGCCGGACGTCCTGCTCGCCGACCTGGGGATGCCGCAGATGAGCGGGTTCGAGCTGATCGGCCGGGTGCGCCGGTCGGAACGGCCGGCGATCAGGGATATCCCGGCGGCCGCGCTGACAGCCTATGCGCGATCCGAGGATCGGACCAGTGCGCTGCGCCGCGGCTTTCAACTGCACCTGGCCAAGCCTGTCGATCCGGGTGAGCTGATGGCGGCGATGGCCGCCCTGGCCAGGCGTCCGCGCGCCCCGGAGTAGGCCCGGCAGCAGGGAGACGCGTTCCCATGAGATTCGCCAGGATCGTCTTCACCATCGCCGGCATCTGGGGCATCGCGGTGCTGACGCCGCTCTACTTGCTGATCGATATCTCCGGGCGCCGCTACGCGCCGCCGGCAGACTATCCCCACTTCTTCTACGGCTTCGTCTCGGTCGCGATGGCCTGGCAGATCGCCTTCCTGATGATCGGGTCGAACCCGGCCCGGTTCCGGCCGGTGATGCTCCTGGCCATCTTCGAGAAGATGAGCTACGTGGCCACCCTGGCGGTGCTCTACGGCCGGACGCGGATCACGGCGGCGGATGCGGCGGCGGCCGTCCCCGATTTCGTGCTCGGCGTGCTGTTCGTCGCGGCGTTCCTGTCAGTACGTGGGGTCCGCCTTCAGGCGGACCTCCCACGGTCCGGCTAAAAGCAGGACGCCACGTACGAATGACCACAATCCGGCTATAAAGCCGGACGCCACGTACGAATGAAGAGTCGCCCCGTGTTATCCTGCTACGCTCTCTCCCCGGTCATACGGCAGGGGACGTCAGTGGAGGTTTTCTTATGAAACGTATTGCCCTGTTCAGTCTCGGTGTCATGGCGGTTTCGACCAGCGTGCTGGCGCAGGCGCCGGCCGGCCGGGGCGC
The DNA here is from genome assembly GCA_039931615.1 of Acidobacteriota bacterium. GTDB lineage: Bacteria > Acidobacteriota > Vicinamibacteria > Vicinamibacterales > CAVVIG01 > JAHFUI01. Next base: position 75,833 of record JBDTRR010000021.1, on the reverse strand, counting down.
AGCGCCGCCGCCGCCGCCAGCGCTCGAGGCGGGGGCGTCGCAGGCCGACGTCGACAAGTCGCTGCTCGCCGCGCCCGCCAACCTGAAGGATCAGGCGACGGTGATCAAGTGGAAGCCAAACTTCACCTACGACACCCTGCGCAAGGGAACCAACCGGATGGTCTGCTACGACCGGTCGGGCTTTCCGCTGCAGCAGGCGTTCTCGGTCGAGTGCACCAGCATCGCCAACCTGGATCGGGCCGCCCAGAACCTGAAGCTCGAGGCGGCGGGCGGCGGCGACCGGGCCAAGACCCAGGCGCTGATCGATGCGGCGGAAAAGGACGGCACCAGGGTGAAGCCGGAGTTCGGCTCGGTCTGGTACCACCAGATGGGCGCCGACAAGGATCATCTCCGGCCGCACATGACGATCGCCACGCCCGGCGCGACCACCCAGTCGCTCGGGCTGCCGGACAACGGCAGGCAGGGCGGCGTCTGGATCATGAACGCGGGCACGACCACCGCCCACCTGATGGTTCCAGGCGAATAGCCGGCGGTCGCACGCCGGCCCAATCAACCGAGGGCCGGGATCCCTGGATCCCGGCTCCCCCGATGAAGCACTTCTTCCTGAGTCTTCCCGCCCTCGCCGCCTTCGCCGTCCTCTCTACTGCCCTGTCCGGGGCCCAGCGGACGCAGACGTTCACCGGCATCATCAGCGACAACATGTGCGGCAAGGACGGTCATGCCTCGATGCGGATGGGGCCGACCGATGCCGAGTGCACCACCGCCTGCATCAGCGCCCACGGCGCCGCCTACGTGCTGGTCGTCGGCACCAACGTCTACACGCTGAGCGACCAGCGGACGCCGGAGCAGTTCGCCGCGCAGAAGGTACGAGTCACCGGCACCCTCGACGCCAGGACCCGCACCATCCAGGTCGATACCATCCGCCCGGCGAAGTAATCGCGCCGATCCCGCCGCGTGGGACGATCTGAAGACCGTCCCCTACACCTTTATCGTAGGGAACGCCTTTCAAGGCGTCCCGAAAGTCTGCCCCGGCGACCTCCGTCGTGTCCGGATCTCTCCTGCCTTTGCGTAGCTATAGACAACGCAATCGCCGGCTGACGCGGATGTCCCGCGAGCCCAACCCAGGAGCAGACGATCATGAAATCCTCACTCAAGACCATCACGTTCGCCATCGCCGCCGCCGCATGCCTCGGCGCCGGGACCGTCTCGGCCGCGCCGCCCGCCAATCTGGCGAACACCGTCTGGACGATGCAGATCAACCGCGTCGTCGACGTCCTGACCATCACCAGCCAGAGCGGTCCGGGAGCGCCCGGCGCCGCCACCTGCCGGTTCATCAACGGCACCTTCGGGATCGCCAACATCCGCGGCTGGTACTGTCCGGCGACCGGCCGGATCCATTTCGTGCACAAGAACGCCGGCAGCGGCAACGCGGTCCGGGTCTTCACCGGCAACCTGTCGGACGAAACGCTCGACCCGGCGCTGTTCATGAGCGGCACCGTCACGGTGCTGGACGCCGCGTTCGGCGATCTCGGCGAGTTCAATTTCTCGGGGACGACGTAGCGGGGGATCAACGACAGAGCTGCGTGTTGTGATTACTCGCGCGGCGCGCGCAGCTTCGAAAACGCCGCCGCGAGCGCCGTGGCCGGTGCAGACGCCTGGGCAGGCGGCGCCGGTGCGGCTGGCGTCGTCCGGCGCGGCGGCGGCGGCGCGGCGCGTCCGCTCCCGGCCACCGGGGCCGGGATCGGATCCTTCAGCTTCATCGTCAGGGAGATGCGCTGGCGCTTCAGGTCGATGGCGACGACCTTGACCGTGACGATGTCGCCGGCCTTGACCACCTCGCGCGGATCCTTGACGAACCGATCGGCCAGCTGCGACACGTGCACCAGGCCGTCCTGGTGCACGCCGATGTCGACGAAGGCGCCGAAGTTGGCGACGTTCGTCACCACCCCTTCGAGCAGCAGGCCCGGCGTCAGGTCGCCGATCTGGTCGATCCCTTCCCGGAACGAAGCGGTCCTGAAATCGGGGCGCGGATCACGGCCCGGCTTCTCGAGCTCGGCGAGGATGTCCTTCACCGTCGGCAGGCCGAACTGGCCGTCGACGAACTCCTCCGGCCGCACCGCCCGCAGCACCGTTGTCTTGCCGATCAGATCGCGGACGGCGAGACCGGTCCGCGCGACGATGCGGGCGACGACGGGGTAGGCCTCCGGATGCACCGCCGATCGATCGAGCGGGTTGTCGCCGTCCATGATGCGCAGGAAGCCGGCGGCCTGCACGAACGTCCGGCCGCCGACGCGCGGCACCTTCAGGATCTGGGCGCGGTCGCGGAACGGCCCGTGCGCGTCGCGGAAGCTGACGATGTGCTGCGCGATCGACTCGCTGAGCCCGGAGATCCGCGCCAGCAGCGGCACCGAGGCGGTGTTGACGTCGGCGCCGACCGCGTTGACGCAGTCCTCGACGATCGCGTCCAGCTTTCTGGCCAGGCGCGTCGGGCTGACGTCGTGCTGGTACTGACCGACGCCAATCGCTTTCGGATCGATGCGGACGAGCTCGGCGAGCGGATCCTGCAGGCGCCGGGCGATCGAGACCGCGCCGCGCAGCGACACGTCGAGCGACGGAAACTCGCCGGCGGCGAGCGCGGACGCCGAGTAGACGGAGGCGCCGGCCTCGGACACCACGGCGCGGGTGAGCCGCAGATCGGGATGACGAGTGATCAGATCGGCGACCAGCTTGTCGGTCTCGCGTGATGCCGTGCCGTTGCCGATCGATACCAGCTCGACGCGATGCGCGGCACAGAGCTGGGCCAGGATGCGCAGCGCGCCGTCCCAGTCGCGGCGCGGCTCGTGCGGGTAGATCACCGCGGTGTCGAGCAGCTTGCCGGTGCCGTCGACGACGGCGACCTTGACCCCGGTGCGAATCCCCGGGTCGAGCCCGATCGTCGTGCGCTGGCCGGCCGGCGCGGCGAGCAGCAGATCGTGCAGGTTGCGCCCGAACACGCGGATCGCTTCGGCTTCCGCCTCCTCGCGCAGGCGGCGCTCGATCTCGGTCTCGAGCTGCGGCAGCAGCTTGACCTTCCAGGTCCACCGCACGGTGGCGGCGAGCCAGGGATCGGCGGGGCGGCGGCGGTCGGCGATGCCGGCGCGGGCCGCGATGCGCCGTTCGGGCTCGATCGGGACAGGCTCGCTCGGGGCGGGCGCGGCATCGGCGTCCGGCAGCACGACGGCCACCCGGAGAATGCCTTCGTCGCGGCCGCGGAACAGCGCCAGGACGCGGTGCGACGGCAGACGCTTCAGCGCCTCGCTGGCATGGAAGTAGTCGGAGAACTTCGCGCCTTCCTCTTCCTTGCCGTCGACAACGGTCGACGTCCACTCACCGCGTTCCCAGAGCAGCTGGCGCAGGCCGCCGACCAGCTCGGCGTCCTCGGCGAATCGATCGGCGAGAATCCAGCGCGCCCCCTCGAGGGCGGCGGCGGCGTCGGCGATCCCTTTCGCCGGATCGACATAGGGCAGCGCGGCCGCATCCGGCACCAGCGTCGGATCGCCGAGCAGCGCCACGGCCAGCGGCTCGAGGCCGGCTTCCCTGGCGATCTGCGCCCTGGTCCGCCGTTTCGGCTTGTAAGGCAGGTAGAGGTCTTCGAGCCGCGCCTTGGTGTCGGCGCCGCCGAGCGCCTGGTCCAACTCCGGCGTCAGCTTGCCCTGTTCGTCGATGCTCTTGCGGATCGCGGCCCGACGCTCGTCGAGATCGCGGAGGTAGTGCAGCCGCTCCTCCAGCGCGCGGAGCTGGGTGTCGTCGAGTCCGCCGGTCGCTTCCTTGCGGTAGCGGGCAATGAACGGCACGGTGGACTTGGCGTCGAGCAGCGCGATGGCAGACTCGGCCTGGGCGAAGCGGATGGTCAGTTCTTCGGCGATACGCGCGGCGACGGATGTCATCAGGGCGCCCATTTTAGCTGAGGCGTCGGTGGATCGGTGACGTGAGCCCTGCTGTATCCACTCGCCACGTCAACTCAACGGCGGTGTACGGGCGCGTGTTTTGCAATTGTTCGCGACAGGAGGCAATACCATGGCAGACCAGAACCAGAACAAGCACCAGTGGAACGACGAAGACAACTTCTGGCGTTCGAACTTCCAGACCCGGCCATACGGTACGTCCGGCAAAGACTACGAGTTCTATCAGCCGGGGTATCGATACGGGTACGATGCGGCGAACAAGTCCGGGAACCGCAGCTGGGCCGATGCCGAAAAGGACCTGGCCAGTAAATGGGAGAGCTTCGAGCAGCGCGGTGAATCAACCTGGGAACAGGTCAAGGACGCCGTCCGGGACGCCTGGGATCGCGTCACCGGAAAACACACGGTCGGCACCCACTAGGTAACGCGTAACCCACTCGCTGCGGAGGGGCCAACCCTCCGCAGCCCTCTTTCCTATAGCAAGGCCACGCAGAAAAACGGGCCTCGAAGACACGAAGTCACGAGAAGAGCGGACTTCTTTTGACGTCGTGGTCACAAATCCAATTCTTCTTCGTGCCTTCGTGTTTTCGTGGCTGCATTTGTTTGTGCGGATGTTGTGTGCTCTCAGGCTTACAGGCGGTGCGGCTGTTCGAGCGTGTGCATCTCGCCGAGCTCGGGGGTCTGGCCGGTCAGCCATCCCTTCGCCAATTCATAGAGCACCATCGGCTGCGGCTTGTTCACATCCAGGAACACCGCCGCCTGCACGTCGACGCCGATCAGGACGAACCGTGGGTCGTCCCTGGTGCCGTGCCGCGGATCGCCTTCGTCCGGAAACCAGATCTTCCAGTCCTGGGCATAGAGCTCCTCGATCTTCTGACGGTCCCGCGACAGCGTCGCCAGGCCGGACACCGAGATCCACTCGCGGGTGCGGTCCTTGTAGTAGGCGAGATTGACGTGCGGGTCCGCTTCGATGTCGCGCAGCTTGGCGGTGCCCTCGGCGGTGACGAACCAGAGGTCCGCGCCCGCCGCCTGTTTCTGGTTGGCCATCGCCCGCGACTCGAGATGGCCGTCGGGGCGGCGCGTCGTCATCATCGCAATCTCGATGTTGTCGATCAGTGCGTAGAACTTGTCGAGCTCAGTCTTCATGTTCACCCCATCACTGTGCAGTTGTCAGGTTCCCTGGGTTTCCAGCCCCCAGCCCCCAGCCCCAGCCCCAGTCCGTAGCCCCCGGGTCTCCAGTCCCCAATCTCAAGCCGCGCCCGAACTGGCGGCCAGAGCAATCGCCGGAGGCGCGACCCGAGCCGCCTCCGTCAGGTATTTCCGGGTCTCGACCAGCGACGACGCGACATGGGAGGCGCCGGCGGCAATCAGCGGCTGCGCGGTCTCGTCGGCCAGATCGGTCGAGGCCCAGCGGCCGACGACGATCCGCAGATCGGGCATCGCTTCGCGGAGCTTCCGGACCAGGAGGCGGGTCCGCGACGGCGGGCTCGGCGGCAGATCGGCGAGACAGACCACGCCGTAGTCCTCCTTCCTGACGTGCGCGACCAGTTCCGACGTCAGCAGCCGCGCGGTGCTGATCTCGACCGCGATCGGCAGGCCGTTGACCAGCTGTGCGAGCATACGCAGTGCGAGCTCATCCGCGCCGGTGTTGATGCCGTAGGCGAAGACGCGAAGCGTGTTGGTGCCGGCCGGCGTCGGCACCGCCGGCCCGGACAACAGCTCGAGCAGCTCGCCGGTGGTCTCGATCACCGCTCGCTCTTCCTCGGAAGAAAGCCGCCCTTCGAGACGATCGCGCTCGGCGTAGTTGAGGGCGGGAATCAGCAGGCGGTCGAAGATGTCCTCGGCGGCTTCGGCTTTCGCGAACCGGTCGATCAGCTCCGCCGCCTCCGCCTGATCACCGGCGAGCAGGCGCTGGTAGTAGCTCGCCTCGATCGACAGCGCCGGCGTGTCGGACAGCAGCGTGCCGAGGAACTCGAGCGCCGGGACGCGCTTGCCGAGCACCACGACGCAGACCGTGAGCGGCGTTGCCAGCACCAGGCCGAGCGGCCCCCACAGCCAGGTCCAGAACGCGACGGCAACCAGCAGCGCCACAGACGAGACGCCAGCGGCCCCCGCGTACAGCACCGTCTCGAGGAACAGGTTGGTGAACAGCTCGAGGACGGCGTAGAACGCGGCCACCTCCAGCGGCCGCGTCCATCCGGGCAGCGCCGCCATCGCCAGCACGATCGGACCGCCGGCGGCCAGGACCGGTCCGAGATAGGGGATGAATCGCAGCACCGCGCCGGCGGCGCCCCAGAACAGCGGGTACGGAACGCCGATGAGATACAGGCCGCCGAGCGCGATCCCGCCGTAAATCACGTTGACGATCGTCTGCAGCAACAGCTGCCGGCTGACGCGCATGCCCGCTTCGTCGATCGCCTTGGTCGTGACCGCCAGCTGGCCGTGCCCGAACAGCCCGAGCAGGCGATCGCGCAGGTCTTCGCGATCGAGCAGCATGAACAGCACCAGCGCCATCACGAAGCCGGCGGTGCTGAGCGGCTCGACCACCGGCCCCAGCCAGGCGACTGCGGAGAATCCGGCGACCGGCTCGGTCGCGACGATCATCGGCTGGGCGAGTGTGCCCGCCGCCGGCTTCGGGCTGCCGAGGTCGCCCTGAATCTGTTCCAGGGTCTTTTCCAGCTTCTCGACCGATCCGCCCGACCTGACGTCGCGCACATCGAGGATCTTGGCGCGGATGTTCGACCGGTAGGTGGGAAGCGCATCGCCCATCGTGGTCATCTGGCGGTAGACGCCATACCCGGCGAGGCCGAGGAAGGTGAACACCAGGATCACCACGGTCAGCACCGCGGCGACGCGGCCGATCCGGCGCTGCAGCCAGGTCACCGGGGGCGTCAGCACGAACGTGATCAGGATGGCGAGGCAGAGTGGAACGAGAATCGCCTGCGCCCAATACAGCACGGCGACCACCAGGACGCACCCGGCAAACGCGATCCACGCGCCCACGGACTTGAAGGCATCGATCATCGAGGACTTTTGTGCTGCAAGAGCAACGCCGGGATGCCCGGCCGCTCAGCCGCCGCCCCTCAACCCGTCGTCACCACGATCGCGCTGCAGGTCCGGCCGCCCCGGCGGCGATAGGCGTGGGGGAGACTCGAGTCGAAGTACATCGAGTCGCCCGCCTCGAGCACGTGCTCATCGCCGTCGATATGCACACCGAGCGTGCCGCCCAGCGCGTAGATCAGCTCGGCGCCCGGGTGGGCGTGCGGGCGCAGCGCCTCCGGCGCCACCGGAAGGAACTCGGCGTAATAGGAGCTGAAACGGCGCTCGGCGGCGGTGTAATCGAGCGACTCGAACCAGTACGCCGGCGGATCGCCGCCCTGCCGCTCCGGCAGCCGCACCCGCTGATCCTTCCGCACGACGGCGATCAGCGGCTTGTCCCGTGCGCCGACGAAGAAGAACTCCAGCCCGACGCTGAAGACCAGCGCGATGCGCAGCAGCGTCGGCAATGTCGGAAACAATTTGCCGCGCTCGATTTTCGACAGCAGCGCCGGCGACAGGCCGGTGTGCTTCCCCAGCTCGACCAGGCCCAGCTTCTTCTTCAGGCGGAGCGCCCGGACCTTGGCGCCGATGCCATAGCCGTTCAATCCGGCCGTCAAGGTCGCCGTCAACATCGCGCTGCCCGCCTTTCCACGCAGTCAAATCCGACCGACAACCGTTTCCTCTCATTCACATGTTCACCAGCCCAGGGGCGATTCTACTTGTATTCAAAAATATTGGCATTAGATTCAAAGGATGGCCGATGCCTCCGTTCTCGATTCGCCTCGCGATTCACCGGGCGCGAACATCCTGCTCACCGGGGCCACCGGCTACGTCGGGGGCCGCCTGCTTCAGCGCCTCGAGGAAAGCGGTCACCGCGTCCGGTGCCTGGTCAGGCAGCCGTCGCGCCTCGGTGCGCGGCCGCCGGCGACCGAAGTCGTCGCGGGCGACTGCCTCGACGAGGCGTCCGTGGAACGGGCCCTGGCTGGAGTGCATGCGGCCTACTACCTGGTCCATTCGATGGCCGGCGGATCGGATTTCGCCGAGGTCGATCGCCGCGCCGCCGAGAACTTCGGCCGCGCCGCCAGGCGCGCCGGCGTCGAGCGCATCATCTACCTTGGCGGCTTGACCGACGAGAGCGGATCGCTGTCGGCGCACCTGAAGAGCCGCGCTGAAACCGGCCAGGTGCTGCGCGACAGCGGCGTGCCGGTGATCGAGTTCCGCGCCTCGATCATCATCGGCACGGGCAGCCTGTCGTTCCAGATGATCCAGGCGCTGGTCGAGCGGCTCCCGGTGATGGTCTGCCCACGCTGGGTCTCGACGCTGACCCAGCCGGTCGCGATCGGCGACGTCGTCGCCTACCTGGAGGCGGCCCTCGACCTTCCGCCCGGCCCCAGCCGGATGTTCGAGATCGGCGGGCCCGACGCCGTGTCGTACGGCGACATGATGCGGGCCTACGCCCGCCTGCGCGGTCTGCGCCGGATCCTGCTGCCGGTGCCGCTGCTGACGCCGCATCTTTCAGGTCTCTGGCTGGCGCTGGTCACGCCGGCCCAGGCACGGATCGGCCGGGCGCTGGTCGAAGGCTTGAAGAACTCGACGGTGGTGCGATCCCCGGCGGCGCGCGAGACGTTCGCGATCGAGCCGATGTCGCTGGACGCGGCGCTGACCCTGGCGATTGCGGACGGCGCACGCCAGCGTCTCTGCACCGATTCGCGAACGACGTTCGTCGATGCGCCGCCGGCGCAGGCATTCGCGCCGGTCCGCCGCATCGGCGGCGCCACCGGGTGGTATTTCCTCAACCTGCTGTGGAAGGTCCGCGGCTGGCTCGATACGCGCGTCGGCGGCGTGGGCATGGGGCGCGGCCGGCGCGATCCGGATCTCTGCGCCGTCGGCGACTTCATCGACGGGTGGACGGTGGAAGCCTACGAGCCCGATCGGCGGCTGCGCCTGATGTCGGACTGGAAACTGCCGGGCCGGGCCTGGCTGGAATTCGAAGTCACGCCGCTCGACGGCGGCCGGCGATCGTCGGTCCGTCAGACGGCGACATTCGATCCGCGCGGTCTGCTCGGCCGGGCGTATTGGTACGCGCTGGTCCCGATCCACAGCGTGCTCTTCGGCGGCATGCTCAATCGCATCGCCCGGCGCGGCGCCGCGCCGCTCGTCACCGCGGAGCGCACCACCTTGACGAAGGCATGAGGGCATTTTCCTTGAGGGGGCCGGCGATGATGGCGTTCGGGGTGCTGGGAGTGATGATGATCGCGACGGCACAGCTGCGCGGCGGCGGCGAAGCGGCGCCGGTCCGCACCGTGCCGCGCGTCGATCTGGCGCGCTATCTCGGCGACTGGTTCGAGATCGCGCGCTTTCCCAACCGGTTCCAACTCCGCTGCACCGGTGACGTGCGGGCGACCTACGCGCTGCGCGCCGATCAACGCATCGACGTCATCAACCGGTGCGCCACTGCGGCTGGCGGCGTCACGGAGGCGCGGGGCGTCGCTCGCGTCGTCGATCGCCAGACGTCCGCCCGGCTGAAGGTCCGCTTCGCTCCCGCCGTGCTGTCGTTCCTGCCGATGGTCTGGGGCGACTACTGGATCATCGGCCTTGCCGACGACTACTCGTGGGCGGTGGTCGGGTCGCCGGACCGGAACTATCTGTGGGTCCTGGCGCGCGCGCCGGAGATGGAGGCCGCCGCCTACGGCGCGGCGCTGATGGCCGCCCGCGCCCAGGGCTTCGACGTCGACCGGCTGGTCACGACGAAACAGACCGGGACACTCCGCAGCCGCGACGACGGCCCCCGCCGGGATGAGAACAGATGAGACGCGTGGTCGTCGACGACCGGATGCAGCACGGGTATGTCTATCACCGGACGGCGCGCGTCGGCCGCGACTTCGCGCCGGAGTTCCAGCCGCAGCTGACGCCGCGGGAGATGCTGGAACTGGGTGTGTTCGGCGGCAAGTACATGACCGACTGCCGCGGTGAGTTCCCGGCCAGCTGGTTCGCGCGCGCCAGGCTGTGCGTGGAGAAGCACGATGCCCGCCTCAACTGCTTCGGCGTCAACGCCTCGCAATCGCTGGCGGTGTGGCGGCGCAACGATTGGATCCGCCCGCAGGATCCGCGCGGCTGGTTCCAGTGGTACTGTCGCTACTACATGGGCCGGCGGACCGCCGACGATGCGCGCCAGATCCGCCGCTGGCGGGCCATCACACGGCACGTCGCGGCGATTCGACTGAACTGCGAACCGGGCGACCTGATGTGCCGCCGGCGGCAGCGACAGGCGGTGCTGCACTGGGCGTACGACAGCCGGCGGATCTGACGTCGTACGGTCCGGCGTACGTAGAGTCCGCCTTCAGGCGGACCTTTCACGGTCCGGCTTAAAGCCGGACACTACGGTACAAACACGGTAAAGCGATGACCGTAGATGCCTTCATTCGCCAGCCGGTTCGCGTCGGCATATCCTCGTGCCTGCTCGGCGAGGCTGTCCGCTACGACGGGGGCCACAAGCGCGACGCCTTCCTGACCGGGACGTTCGGGCGCTTCGTCGAATGGGTCCCGGTCTGTCCGGAAGTCGAGTGCGGCTTCGGCACGCCGCGGGAATCGATGCGCTTGACGCGCGTCGGCGCCGCGATCCGGCTGCTCACCGTCAAGACCGCGGTCGACGTGACCGACCAGCTCGCCGACTACGCGAGACAACGGGTGTCAGAGCTGGCGTCGGAGCAGCTGTGCGGCTACGTGCTCAAGAAGGACTCGCCGAGCTGCGGGCTGCATCGCGTCAAGCTCTACGAGGCCGGCGATGTTCCAACCAGAACGGGACGGGGCCTGTTCGCGTCGCGCCTGCTCGAACGGTTCCCCGACCTGCCGGTCGAGGAGGAAGGGCGGCTGACCGATCCCCGTCTGCGGGAAAACTTCGTCGAGCGGGTGTTCGCGTACGCGCGGCTGCGCGATCTGTTCGGCGGCGCCTGGGACCAGGCCGCGCTGGTGCGCTTCCACACGGCGCACAAACTGATCCTGATGGCGCATTCCCCGAAGGCCTATCAGGAGCTGGGGCGCCTGGTGGCCGGCGGGACGGCCCTGCCGCATGACGAGCTGCGGCAGTCCTACAGCGCGGCGTTCATGACCGCCCTCTCGGTGATCGCCACGCCCCGGCGGCACACCAACGTCCTGCAGCACATCGCGGGACATTTCAAGCGCCAGCTCGATCGTGAGTCGAAGGCGGAGCTGGTGGCGGCGATCGACGCCTACCGCCAGGAACTGGTGCCGCTGATCGTCCCGCTCACCCTGCTGCGCCATTACATCCGGGTCCACGACGTGTCATACCTCGCCGGGCAGCTCTACCTCGAGCCGCATCCCAAGGAGCTGATGCTGCGCAATCACGTCTGACCCCCCTTTCTTTCCATGTCACCCACGCTCGATGATCTCCGGCGGTTCGCCATTGCCCGCAGCCTGTTCCCGCGCACCACACTCGCCCGCGCCCTCGACCGGTTCGGCTTCGTACAGGCGGATCCGATCCGGGCCCCCGCCCGCGCCCAGGACCTGATGCTGCGCCATCGCGTCGAAGGCTACCGCGCCGGCGATCTGGAGCGCGACTACGCCGGCCTCGGCGTCGAAGAAGATGTCTTCGTCAACTACGGCTTCGTCACCCGCGCCGTGCACGATCTGATGCATCCGCGGACCGGCGGGCCGGCGTGGTCGCCGGCGCGGAAGAAGCGAGTGGCGGCGGTGCTCGATTTCGTCCGCGCGCGCGGCGAGGTCCACCCACGGCAGGTCGACAGCCATTTCGCCCACGGCACGGTGACCAACTACTGGGGCGGATCCTCGAACGCGACGACGCACCTGCTCGACGTGATGCATTACCGCGGACTGCTGCGCGTGGTGCGGCGCGACGCGGGCATCCGGGTCTACGCCGCGCGGGAGATCGAGCGCCCTGCCGCGGACAAGACGGCCGGCAAGACGGCCGGCAAGACGGCCGACAAGACGGCCGACAAGACGGCCGACAAGGCCGAGCGTACATCGCGGCTCGACGCGCTGGTCGATGTCGTCGTGCGCAAGTACGCGCCGCTGCCCGGCCCGAGCCTGTCGAACCTGGTCGGCCGGCTGCGTCACGCCGTACCGCAGTGGCGGCGCGATCTGAAGCCGGCGCTGCAGCGGGCGCGGGATCGCCTCGCGCACGCCGAGGCCGGCGGCGTCATGTGGTACTGGCCGGCCGACGAAACGATCGACGCGCCCACGCCGGACCACGCCGGGCCACCGGCTGACGCCGTCCATCTGCTGGCGCCGTTCGATCCGGTGGTCTGGGATCGCCGGCGCTTCGAGATCTTCTGGGGGTGGGCCTACCGGTTCGAGGCCTACACCCCGGTCAGCCGCCGCAGCCGCGGCTACTATGCCCTCCCCCTGCTCTGGCGCGACCGCATCGTCGGCTGGGGCAACATCGCGATCAAGGACGGCAACGTGCAGGCCGATCTCGGCTACATCGCCGGCCGGCCGCCGCGCGATCGGCGCTATGCTCAGGCACTCGACTCGGAGCTGGCGCGGCTGCGCCTGTTTCTCGGCCTGGCCGGACAGCCCCGTCAAGACGGATGAAAACCACACCGCCGTTTCCGGCCGCCATCGAAGACCACCGCGACCAGCATTGGTGCCGCGAGGCGACGCGGCAGATCGAGACGGCTGCCGAGGCCGAGCGCTTCATCGAACGGGTCGGCTTCTCCGCCTGCATGACCGATTCACGGCGGCCGGGGCCGTCGCTCTACGTCGCCGTGTGCGGACGCCGCGACGCCGTGATGCCGCGCCACGTGCAGCGGGATCCGGAGGCGTCGCTGACCTGGCACATGAAGGACGAGATCGTCGGCCGCGGCCGGGTCTACTACGCCAAGCTGACGCGCGGCAAGGCGATGTTCCTGGCGGCGCGGATGATTCCCTGGTTTCACGCCGTCTGGGGCGTGCGCCGATCAGAGGAGGCGCGCCGATTGAGCCGCGACGCCCAGGCGGTCCTGAAGGTGCTGCGCCGGGAATGGGAGATGAGCTCGTCCGACCTGCGTGAGGAATCGCGGGTGACGGACCGCGCCTCGTTCACCCGCGCCCTCGACGAGCTCCAGGCCGCCATGATCGTGGTGCCGAGCGCGGTGTTCTATCAGCCGAAATTCACCTACATCTGGACGCTCGGCGTGGGACGCTTTCCCGACGCGCTGAGGCGGCGGGTCAGCCGGGCCGCCGCCCTGCGTGAAATCGCCCGCGTCTTCCTGACCGGCGCCGCGATGACGAGGCCCGGCGAGCTGGCCCGCGTCACCGGCCTGTCGCGGCCGGAAGCCGGACTCGGCAACCGTGCGCTGGTGGCGGAAGGCTTCGCGACCACTCCCGCGACCGGCGTCTATTGTCTCGCCGAAGAAGCGCGCGATCGCAGCGATGAAGCGACGAGCCGCCTCGATCAGGCCGAGGCCGACGGATGACCGATCCGCCTGCCCCGCCGCTCGCGAAACACCGCCGCCGCCCGCGCTATTCCGGATCGCATCCGCGGGCGTTTCACGACAAGTACAAAGAACTGGACCCGGACCGCTACGCCGGCGAGATTGCCAAGGTGATGGCGTCGGGGAAGACCCCGGCCGGAATGCACCGCCCGATCATGGTGGCGGAGATCCTGGCGATCCTGGCGCCGCGGCCAGGCGACTTCGCCGTCGATGCGACGCTCGGCTACGGCGGGCATACCGCGGCGCTGCTCGACGCCGTGCTGCCCGGTGGCCGGGTCCTGGCGCTCGACGTCGACCCGATCGAACTGCCGAAGACCGAGGCGCGGCTCCGCGCCAGGGACATTCCCGCCGATGCGCTGCTGGTCCGCCGCAGCAATTTCGCCGGGCTGTCGCGCCTGCTGGCGGCGGACAACCTCCCTGCCGCCGACGTCGTGCTCGCCGATCTCGGCGTGTCGTCGATGCAGCTCGACGATCCGGCGCGGGGGTTCACCTTCAAGCGCGCGGGGCCGCTCGATCTGCGCATGAACCCGCGGCGCGGCCAATCCGCTGCCGCGCTGCTCGATTCGATCGATGCGACAAAGCTGGCCCGGCTGCTGGAAGAGAACGCGGACGTACCCGATAGCCGGACACTGGCGATGGCCATCGTCGAGCGGCAGCAACGCGCCCCGATCGCCACGACGACGGATCTCGCCGAGGCCGTCACCCGCGTCCGCGCGTCTCGGCCGGCCGGCCGGAATGCCGCCGGCGCCGGCGATTCGGTGCGCCGGGTCTTCCAGGCGCTCCGGATTGCCGTGAACGACGAGTTCGGCGCCCTCGATGCGTTTCTGCGCCTGCTGCCCGGCTGCCTGGCCCCGGGCGGACGAGTCGCCGTGCTGACGTTCCACTCCGGTGAGGATCGCCGGGTCAAGCAGGCGTTCAAGGAAGGCGCCGACTCCGGCGTGTTCGACCGCGTCAACGACGAGGTGGTCCGCGCCGGCCCTGACGAGCGGCGCGCCAACCCGCGGTCGGCGGCGGCAAAACTGCGCTGGGCGCATCGGCATTCATCACGGTCCGGCTGAAGCCCGGACCACACGTCTGAATGAAAGAGGTCGGGCCGCACACCCCCCTCGTACGTGGGATCCGGCTTCAGCCGGATTGATCCGTAGTCCGACTAACGTCGGACCCCACGGACAAAGGAAAAGCGTCCAGGTCCGCGCCGACGCCGTAGAATGGGCGCGTGAATCCGATGAAGAGTCTCAGTGCCGCCATTCTCCTGCTGCTCCCCGTCGTCTTTTCCGCGCAGCAGCCGCCGGGCGATGCGGCGTGCGATCGGGTGGCCGCGCTGAAACTGCCGGACACGCGGGTGACGGCGGCGACGGCGGTGGCGGCGGGACAATTCGCGGTTCCCGGCGCGGCGGCGTCGCGGGGGTATGCCGACCTGCCGGCGTTCTGCCGCGTCGAGCTGACGCTGACGCCCTCGCGCGACTCGGACATCGGGTCCGAGGTCTGGCTGCCGCGCTCCGGCTGGAACGGCAAGTTCCAGGAGGTGGGCAACGGCGCCTGGGCCGGATCGATCCAGTACGCCGCGCTCGCCACGGCGGTGCGGCGCGGCTACGCCGCCGCCTCCACCAACGCCGGTCACACCGGTGAGGATGCCGCGTTCGCGCTCGGCCATCCCGAGAAGCTGATCGACTTCGGCTACCGCGCGGTGCACGAGACGGCGGTTCAGAGCAAGGCGGCGATCGCCGCCTACTACGGCCGCGCGCCGCAGCTGTCCTACTTCACCGGCTGCTCGGGCGGCGGACGGATGGCGTTTCAGGAGGCGCAGCGCTTTCCGCGCGACTTCGACGCCATCCTCGCCGGCGCCCCCGGTTACGACCGCGTCAACCAGAGCGTGCAGATGCTGATGAATGCAAAGGCGACGCTCGACCATCCCGCCAGCCTGATTCCGCCGGGCAAGTTCGCGCTGCTCCACCGCGCCGCGGTCAGCGCCTGCGACGCCGGCGACGGGCTGACCGACGGCCTGATCAGCGATCCGCGAAGCTGCCGCTTCGATCCCGGGGTGCTCGAGTGCAAGGGCGCCGACGCGGCGGAGTGCCTGACCACCGCGCAGGTGGCGGCGGCGGCGAAGATCTATGCCGGTGTGAGGCACCCGGCGACCGGGGCCGAGATCTTTCCGGGGCTGGAACCAGGCAGCGAGCTGCAGTGGCAGGGCCCGGCCGGCGGCCCGGCGCCGCTCGCCGTCGGCGGCGATCTGTTCAAGTACGTAGTCTTCAAGGACCCGCTCTGGAATTTCCGGACCTTCGACCTGGCGAGGGACTACGCCGCCGTGCACCGGATCGACAGCCTTGCTCTCAGCCCGACCTCACCCGATCTCGAGGCGTTCGCGGCACGCGGCGGCAAGCTGCTGATCTATCACGGCTGGGCCGATCAGAACGTCGCGCCGCGCTCATCGTTGAACTACTACTCAAGGGTGGTGGAGACGATCGGCCAGCAGCGGGTCGACGAATCGCTCCGCCTGTTCTTCGCGCCGGGGATGGCGCACTGCGGTGGCGGCGAGGGGCCGAACACGTTCGACGCGCTGACGGCGCTCGAACAGTGGCGCGAGCAGGGCAAGGCGCCGGTTTCGATTGTCGCGTCCCACTCGACCGGCGAGACCGTCGATCGGACCCGGCCGCTCTGTCCCCACCCGCAGGTCGCGACCTACCGCGGCAGCGGCAGCATCGATCAGGCGGAGAGTTTCGTCTGCACCGCTCCCCGACGCTGACTGACCCCGGCTCTTCTTCGTGGCTTCGTGTTTTCGTGGCCTCTTGCCTTGGGGTTCGTGGCCTCTTGCCTCAGGGGGCGTTGCGGTCCGGTTTTTCTTCCCGTTCGCTCTTGTCGTTCTTGTCCTCGCGCTCCGTCTTCTCTTCCGATCGATCCCCCTTGTCGTCGGAGCCACGACGCCCGAAGATGCGCGCGAAGAAGCCGCGCTTCTTCTTCGGCGGCTCGGGCGCTGGGGGCGCCGCGGCCTGATCGGTCGGGGACGAAGTCGCGGCGGCCACGGCAGCCGGAGCCGTCGGCGGCAGGCCGGCGTCGCTGACGTGGGGCGGCGACGGCGCCGGCGCGCTGCTGCCCGACAGGATGCTGGCCAGCTTGTCCATGAGGCCGCGGTTCGGATGGAGATCGCAGACCTCGGACGGCGTCGTCCCCTTGGCGAAGTATTCGGTGTAGACAAGCGAGCGCCGCTCGACGTCGCCCTTGTCGTTCATCACTTCGGCGTGATTGCAGCCCTCCGACGCCAGCTTGCCGGACAGACGGCACACCGAGGCGGTCGTCACGCCCGCCGGCGCTGTGAACCACTCGGGTTTATCGTCGCGCGTTGCCGCCTTCATGAACCGGGTCCAGAGCGGAACCGCGACGTCGCCGGCAAAGCCGTTGGGCAGAATCGTGCGCGGCTCGTCGAACCCGACCCACACGCCGGCCACCAGCTTGGGGGTGTAGCCGATGAACCAGGCGTCCTTGAAATCGTTCGTCGTCCCGGTCTTCCCAGCCGCCGGCAGCGTGAACCCGAGCCCGCGCGCGTTCGCCGCCGTCCCCGCATTGATGACATCGGCCAGCATCGTCGACATCAGAAATGCCGTCGATTCGCTGATGGCGCGGCCGCGCGGTTCGGTCGGCGCTTCGTAGAGCACGTGCCCGGCGCGATCCTCGACGCGGCGAATCAGGATCGGGTTGGGGACGATGCCGCGGTTGGCGAACGCGGCATAGGCAGCGGTCATCGATTCGAGCGTCACCTCGCCCGAGCCGAGGGCGAGCGACGGAACGCTCGGCACGTCGCCAACACCCATCGTCTTGGCATAGGCGACAGTGCGGGGGATGCCGACCTGCTGCAGCAGGCGGACGGCCGCGCGATTGCTCGACGTCCGCAGGCCGGTGCGCAGGCTCATGCTTTCCGCGCTCGAATGCTCGTCTTCAGGCGTCCACGCGCCCTGTACGGTCGCAATCGAATCGCTCAGATGATCGATGACGCTGGCGGGCGTGTAGCCGGCCTCGAGTGCGGCCGCGTAGACAAACGGCTTGAATGCCGAGCCCGGCTGGCGATGGGCCTGGACCGCCCGGTTGAAGCGGCTCTCAAGGAAATCCCGGCCGCCAACCATCGCCAGGACGTGGCCCGTCCCCGGCTCGAGGGCGACGACCGCCGCCTGTAACGGAATCGGGTCGTCGATCGGTGCGGTCTTCTTCGCCGCCGCCTGCCGGGCCGCCACCGCCTGCCGGCGCTTGTCGAGCGCCTTCAGCGCGTCGGCAGTCGCCTCTTCAGCTGCCAGCTGCATCGGCATGTCGATGGTTGAATAGACCCGGAGGCCTTCCTGGTAGACGCTCTGCCAGCCGAACCGCTGGACCAGCTCCTGCCGCATCTGTTCCTTGAAGTACTGTCCGTGCGGTTCATCGCTGCGCAGCGCGTCCTTCAGGACGATCGACTCGGCCCGCGCCGCCTTCCAGGTCGGCTGATCAATCGCCTTCTCCGACAGCATCGCCTGCAGTACGACGTTGCGGCGGGCGACGGCGCGCGACATGCTGACCGTCGGCGCGTAGGTCGACGGCGCCTTGACCAGGCCGGCGAGCACGGCGGCGTCGGAGACCGACAGCTCCGAGGCATGCTTGCCGAAGTAGCCGCGCGAAGCGGCTTCGACGCCGTAGAGTCCGTCGCCGAAGTAGACCTTGTTGAGATACAGCTCGAGGATCTGCGGCTTGGTGTACTCGGCCTCGATGCGCGCCGCCAGCATCAGCTCCTGAAGTTTGCGGCGGAGCGTCTTGTCCGGCGTCAGGAAACTCTGCCGCGCCAGCTGCTGGGTGATCGTGCTGCCGCCCTGGGCGGCGCGGCGATTCCGCACGTTGGCCCAGGCCGCGGAGAAGATCCGGATGGTATCGAACCCCGGGTGCTCGTAGAAGCGTTGATCTTCGATGGCCAGAATCGCGTGGACCAGGTGGGGTGACACGCTGGGGAGGGGCGTCTCGATGCGCTGTTCCTTGAAAATCGTGAAGGCCAGCTGGTCGTGGCGATCGTAGACCGCGGTCGCCTGGTCCATTTCGCCCATCCGCGCGATGGCGGCCTTGGTCGGCAGATCCGACCGGAGGCTCCTCAGGTACCACAGCGGCACAGCGACGGACACGACCGTCACCGCCACGAAGACCGCCAGCACCAGGGCCACGAGTCGGGGCGAACGGAGGCGCGCTTGCCGCGTCGCTGCCCGGATCCGCCGCCACTGTTCGCGTAGACTGCGCAGGCGAACTGTTTCAGTCATGTCGCCGTCAGATCAGCAATCCGTGCGCCACGCCTGAGGCTCAACCGTATTCAGCTGATTCCATGATACTTAACTGATTCTGACGCCCGGGGGCCTACCGCTGAGGAGGGTTGGGGACCAGGAATGGATGACATTCCGTTCCCATTCTTACCTAGTGGTTCCGTACGTGGCGTCCGACTTCAGTCGGACGATGGATCAATCCGGCTGAAGCCGGATCCCACGTACGTGACTGTAGTCGTGCCGACGCTTCCGCCTTCGAGGCTTCTTCAAGAGCGCTACAGGCGCTGGACCGTCCAGTACACCGCCGTGCCAGCGATCGCCATCGACGCGGGGATGACGATGCGGGTGCGGTACCAGACGCGGTCGGCGGAGAGGCCGCCGACAAGCAGAAAAGCGGCGCCGATCACCGTCAGCTGGCCCGCCTCGACTCCCAGGTTGAACGTCAGCAGGGCGGTCAGGAATTCCGAGCGCGGCAGCCCCAGCTCGCTGAGGGCGCCCGCGAACCCCATCCCGTGGAGGAGCCCGAACCCGAAGACCAGGGCAACCCGCCACGATCTGAGCTCCGAGAGAAAGATGTTCTCGATCGCGACGTAGGCAATCGAGAGAGCGATCAGCGGCTCGACGATCGCCGGCGAGACGGCGACGATGCCGTAGATGCCGAGGCCCAGAGTGATCGAGTGAGCGACCGTGAAGGCACTGACCTGCCAGAGCACGGTGCGCGCGCGGCCGCTGAGCAGGTAGATGCCGAGCACGAACAGCATGTGGTCCAGGCCGTGAGGCACGATGTGGGTGAAGCCGAGCGCGAGATAGCGCCAGGCGGTGGCGAGCCGATCGGCGGGCGGCGGCGGCAGCGTCAGTGCGAATGGCGCGCTGGTCTGCCCGCCCTCCAGCCATTCGGTCGCCGGGTCCCCGGCCGCGGCGGTGCGGATGGTCATTGCGTACGAGGCGAACGTCCAGGCGTAGCTCCAGCTGAAACGATCCGCGCCGGGTGGGATCGCGCCGGTCAGCCGGATCGTCGCCAGCGGCGGCGAGGCGGCGTCGGATCCCGGCGACACCGCATACGCGATCGCCGGGCGCGCCTCGGTCGCGTCGAACGCCAGCTTCACGCGGCGGCGGAACGTGTCGTCGAAGGCGGCGAGCGCCGACTGAAGACGATCCGGGTTCGGGTCGGTGAGGGCTGGCCCGCCGCCCATGGCTCCGAGCTTCTCGACGAGTGCGCCGGCATCGGTGACGATCTCGATGGTGTAGGTCCGGGCGGCGTCGAACCGGACCTCGACGCGCGTGGTGCCGAGTTCGTGGGCGCGAAGCGCCGGTTGGCCGAGGGTCAGCGCCACCGTGGCGAGAAGGAGCGCATTGACGAGCCGGCGTTTGGATGAATGTGATCGCATGATCAAGAAATTCCCAGCGGCAGGGTTTTCAATCCCGCGCCAGTGACGCGTTGGCGCTGACCGGGCTGTTCCGCAGCTCGAACGTCAGCGATGCCCAGAAGCTCGCCCACTCGGCGCGGCCGCCCGCCGGCGCCGGCACCATGTGGACGGCCTTGACCAGCCACATCCCGCCCGGCCGCAACTTGAACCGCACCCGGCCGTCCTGGTCGGTGCGGGCGGAGAGTTTCTCGGCGGGGTTGAGGCGATTCATCGCCACGACCAGCGCGCCCGGGAGGGGATGGTTCTCGTAGAGCAGGCGAACCGGCAGGTCCT
The DNA here is from genome assembly GCA_039931615.1 of Acidobacteriota bacterium. Classification (GTDB taxonomy): domain Bacteria; phylum Acidobacteriota; class Vicinamibacteria; order Vicinamibacterales; family CAVVIG01; genus JAHFUI01. The sequence continues at coordinate 55,437 of JBDTRR010000021.1, read as the reverse complement.
GACCCGCGCCGATCGCGTAGGGATTGCGCTCGGCGACGAGCTCGAGGGTGAACCCGAGGGCGCGGTCGCCCTGCGCACCGGCCGGCGTTCCCGACCACACCAGGCTCTTCGCGCAGCGTGCGAACAGTTCGTTCGTCGCGGCGCCGGTCTGGCCGCGGCTGGCCCGCATGGCCAGCACCTGTTCGAGGCCTTCTTCCTTGACGTACTGATTGAACTTCTCCGCCGCCATCTCGATCGGGCTGGGGTTGCTGCGATAGCCGATGATCTGGAGGCCGGGGGAGGCGACGCGCAGCAGGCCGGCCGGATCGCCGCCGTCGCGGCGGACGACCGGTTTGAGGCCGGCGGCATCCTGGACGACGAACTGATTGACGAGCGCCGGATCGAGCGGCAGCGGATCGCCGAGCAGATCCTGGCCGACGCGCAGCCGCAGGCTGACGACCTGGCCGACCTCCGGCGCGAACGTCGCCGGCTCGATCCACATGTCGTGACCGGCGAGCGGCGCGGAGCAGAGCATCAGGGCGGATAGCGTGATCAGTCCCGGGCGGCGGAGCAGCGATGGACGCAGCGTCATGATGACCTCGAAAAGTGACAAGAAAAGGGGTCGGGAGTCTTTTTTTCGCAGCGCGCGAGTTTGGCCGTGGCGACGCGGAGGCCGATGCCCCCGCGTCGACCATCACGCCGCGCCTACGGCACTGGAATATTCGGCACCGTCGGCAGGTTGGTCCCCCCGTGTCCCTGCAACAGTCCCTGGTGCGCCGGCGCCAGGAACGGGAACCGATCGAGGTAGTCCTTGTCGTTGACCTCGACGCCTTTGGCCAGGCCGGCCGCGGGATCGCCGGCCACGATCAGGCTGAGCAGCACGCTGTTGACATTCACCTGATTGCGGTTCGGTTCGGTCCCACCGCCCAGCCGACGCCCGTTCGGGAAGCTCGAATCGATCGCCGCGTCGAGGGTGATGACGTCGCCGCTGAAGCCATCGGCCACCGGAATCGGCCGTCCCAGGTTGATGGCGTTGATGATGTCGAGGCGGGGCCCTTTCAGCGTCGCCACCGTGGCCTCGGGGACGCCCAGCGCGCCGTAGATGCCGAGCGCCTCGGCGTCGCGCACCAGGACCGGATACAGGATGTCGGCGCCGAAGTTTGTGACGTCGTTCATCGGGTCGGAGCGCAGGTAGAGCGTCTGGCGCTGCGTGCCGACCAGGCCGGCGTTGAACAGCGGCAGGGCGTTGCGTCCCACCTGCACCCAGTCGCCCGACCCCTTGAGGCCGGTGATGATGTTCGTCGGATCGACGGTCTGGACCTGCTGCCGGGTGATGCGCGACCAGACCCGGATCAGGCTGTCGGTGGAGTTGGGCCGGAGACGGCCGTTGTGTGGAATGCCGTTCGGGAAGATGTCGGTGATCGGGACCTCGAGGGCGATCGAGAACAGATTGAAGCCGGTGAAGACATCCTTCGCCGGCGGACGCCGCGCCCCCGGGATGCCGCCGAGATCGTTGGCGTTCAGGTTGACGAGGTCGAAGATGCCTTTCTCGTCGAGCTGATAGGGGTCGTCGAACTGCCCGGCGATGATCCGCCCGCCGTTCGACAGATCGTGGATGAAGGTGTCGACGAACGTCTGATCGTAGAGGCCCTCCTCGCGGCTGGACGCATCGCCGGAGTCGTAGCCCTTGAACGGGCCGAGGCCGTAGACGAGCCGATCGGTCTGCGGCCCGTGATTGTTCGGCAGGACGGGCAGGCCCCGGCCCAGCACCTCGACGCGCTCGTCATCGTCCTTCCAGCGTCGGTCGGCATCGATGCGGGTGACCCTCATGGTCTCGGTGCCGCCGGTGAGCTGCCAGAGCAGCTCGTTGCCGCCGCCGAGCGGGTCGGCCGGGCTCGGCGCCGATTCCGGCCGCAGCCGGTTGGCGAACTCGACCCGGTAGACCACCTCGTCCTTCAGGCTCTTGCCCTTGGCGAGATGGAACTCGTAGCGGTAGCCGTTGCACGCCCGCAGGCCCTGGTTGCCCTGACCCGGCTCGTGCAGCGGGTTGAAGTCCATGATCAGATACAGCTTGTCGTGCACCTCGTTCGACACCCAGGCGTAGGTGTCGGTGTTGTCGGCGCACGGCTCGTTGAGGATCGCGAGCGCCTCGCGATGACTCGACCCGTGCACGGTCATTCCCGTCGCGGCGAGCAGCGCCGCCGCGACCGATCCCTTGAACAGTCTTCTCATGACACAACTCCGTTTCATACCACTCCCCCTTCAGCAGCCGTGGCAGCTGCCCGATCCGCGTGGTGTCGAATCTGCTTTCCAGGCAGGTCTACGGTCGCGGTGGGCGCTCGGATTGGCAGGGAGTAGAATGAAGGGCTGAAAAACGAAAGGATGGCTGACCCATGCGTATCGTCGCCACGCTCGCCTTCGTCCTGACCGCCGCCTTCGCGGCTTCGCAGACGACCCTGAAGATGATTCCCGCCCCGCCCGACGTCAAGGCGGCGCCGGCCGACGCCGCCAAGACCTCGTCCGGGCTGGCGTCGAAGGTGCTGACCAAAGGCACCGGCACCGCGCATCCGCGGGGGAACGATGAAGTGACGGTGCACTACACCGGCTGGACGACCGACGGCAAGATGTTCGACAGCTCCGTCGCGCGCGGCGCGCCGAGCTCGTTTCCGCTCGACCGGGTCATCGCCGGCTGGACCGAAGGCGTGCAGCTGATGGTGGTGGGCGAGAAGCGCCGCTTCTGGATCCCGGAAGCGCTCGCCTATCGAGGCCGCGATCCGAAGGGCGTGCTGGTGTTCGACGTCGAGCTGCTCAAGATCAAGTAGCGATCATGCATTACGTCGGCACCTTCAATGACAGCCGCCTCACCGCCAATCCGATCTACGGGGCGCACGGCCATCGATACACCGAAGCGGCGCTGGTCGACCACACCTCGGGCTCGGTCCACACCGGCCTGAGCATCGCGCAGCTCGCCCCCGGCGGCACGCTGGCGCCGCACCTCCATGCCTACGAGGAGGGCTTCTACATCCTGGCCGGCGAGGTGGTGGCCGGCATCAACGACCAGACGTATCGCCTCGGCCCGGGCGACTACGGGTGCATCAAGGTCGGCACGCCGCACGCATGGCGCAACGCCGGATCGGCGGACGTCCGCTGGCTGCAGCATGCCGCGCCGCAGCCGAAGCCGGCCGGCATGGAGCGTGACACCTTCTTCCCGAGGAACGGCCGTCTCCCCGACACCGGCGATCCGCTCGACCCGTCCGATCCGAAGGGCAACCTGCTCGGCCACTTCGACGTCAGCCAGATTCCTCCCGGCGACGAGGGGCGGATGGTCGCCGCCGGGCTGAAGGGTGTCTTCCTGAAGTGGCTGATCGACGAGAAGTTCGGCGCCGCGCATCATCGCCTGCTGTTCATCGAGTACCTGCCCGGCGTGGCGATCGGCGCCCACGATCACACCTACGAAGAGGCCTACTTCATCCTGAGCGGCGAGGTCGAAGCGGTGATGGACGGCCAGCGGTATCTGGCCCAGCCCGGCACCGTGCTCTGGACCGGCACCGGCTGCGTCCACACGTTCAAGAACATCGGCACCGAGCCGGTGCGGTGGCTGGAGACGTTCTCGCCACAGCCGCCGCGGGAGAACGTCTTCCGCTTCATGGCGGAATGGGAGCAGAAGGCGAAAGAGCTGGAAGGCTGACCACGGGCGGAGCGATCACCATTGGAGGTCGAGATGGCCGAGCGGACGCTGATTCGCGGTGGGTACGTCCTCACGCTCGATAAGGACGTCGCCGACGTTCCCAATGGGGACGTGCTGATCGAGAACGGCATCATCAAGGAGATCGGCCGATCGATCGAGGCCGGCGACGCCGAGATCGTCGATGCCCGCCACCGCATCGTGATGCCCGGCTTCATCGATACGCACCGGCACACCTGGCAGACACCGGTCCGCGGCATCCTGCCGAGCTGCACCCTGGACGAATACTTCAGCGGCATGCTGGACAACATCGGCATCCAGTATCGGCCCGAGGACGTCCACGCCGCCAACCTGGTCGGCGCGCTCGAGGCGCTCAACGCCGGCGTCACCACGCTGCTCGACTGGTCCCACGTCAACAACACGCCGGAGCACTCGGACGCCGCGATCGGCGGCCTGACCGCTGCCGGAATCCGCGCCATCTACGCGCACGGCCCGGCGGTCGGCGCGCAGTACTGGTCGTACAGCCCGCACGACCACCCCGAGGATGTCCGGCGGCTGCGGACGCGCTACTTCTCGTCGGACGATCAGCTCCTGACGCTGGCGCTCGCCGCGCGCGCGCCGGGCAACACGACGCCCGACGTCGCCCGCCACGACTGGGCGCTGGCGCGGGACATCGGGGCCCGCATCAGCGTGCACGTCGGCATGCGGCTGACCGGCGTGCACGTCCACCACGTGCAGACGCTGCACGAGCTCGGGCTGATGGGTCCGGACACCATCTACATCCACTGCACCGACTGCACCGACCAGGAGCTCGACCTGATCGCCAGCACTGGCGGCACGACGTCGCTGGCGCCGTACGTCGAGATGTTGATGGGGCACGGCGTCCCGCCCACCAGCCGGCTGGTCGCCCGCGGCGTCCGCCCGTCGCTGAGCGTCGACGTCGTCTCGAGCGCGCCCGGCGACATGTTCACCCAGATGCGCACCGCCCTGGTCCAGGACCGCATCCTGTCGTTCCCGGCGACGCCCGACACCGCGTTCGCCCCGACACTGACGCATCGCGACGTGCTGGAGTTCGCGACCATCGACGGCGCCCGCGCCTGCGCCCTCGACGGCAAGGTCGGCTCGCTGACGCCGGGCAAGCAGGCGGACATCATCCTGATCAGGACCGATCAGATCAACGTCGCGCCGATGATCGACCCGGTGGCGACGGTGGTGGTCTGCGCCGACACGTCGAATGTCGACTCGGTCTTCGTCGCCGGCCGGCCGATCAAGCGCAACGGGCAGCTGCTGAATGTCGACATGAGCCGGATGGTCGGCCTGGTCGAGCACTCGCGCGACTACCTGCTCGGCAAGGCCGGCCTGCTGCCGGAGTGGCTGAAGTCGTGACACGGCGTCAGGCGTGTGAAAATCGATTCTGGAGTAGCGCAGACCTTCAGGTCTGCCAGACACCGCAGGCTTGAAGGCCTGCACGACAGCGATTCTTTTTACGCTGATGCGGGCCCCACGGACGAGACGGAAAAGACTGTGAAATGCGGCCGGGATGGCGCGCCCCGGGGGCGACTATTCCCTTGTGGCGCCCAGCGGCGATTCCTATAATCCAAAAGATCACGGGGTCCGCTCCAACTCCGGCCGGCACGGAAACACGTATCGATGGACGGATCGTTACGCCCGCTGTGAGGTACGCACCGATGACCTGGACGAAACCTGAATTCGAAATCGTAGCCGTGACGCTGGAAGTCACCGCCTACGCGGCGACTCGCTAGACTCTCGGAAGGGGGCGGCGCTGTTTTCAGTTCCGCCTCCTCACTCGGCGTGAGAGTCGTTCTCCTCGGCACGGCCGCCGGCGGCGGCTTCCCTCAGTGGAACTGCTGGTGCCCATCCTGTCGCGTTGCCCGATCCACACCCCAGGCGGCCAGACCCCGCCGCCAGTCCTCCGCCGCGATTAGCGTCGACGGCCAGCGTTGGTTCCTGCTGAACGCGTCGCCCGACGTGCGCGATCAGCTCGCGCAGCTGCCATCCTTCGCCCCGCTGACGCCGGACCCGACCAATCAGCCGTCAGCCATCCCCCCCGAACCCGACGCCGCTGATGCCGCGCCACCCGCGATCAGGCGTGTGCCGATCGAAGGCGTGCTGCTGACCGATGCGGAGCTCGATCACACGCTGGGACTGGTGCTGCTGCGCGAAGCGCGGCATCTTCCGGTGTGGGCGACCGCCGCGGTCGGCGCGATGCTGGAACACGATTCGCGGATCCTGCCGGTGACGAGGGCCTTCGCCGAGGTGCCGATGACCGAGCTCCGGCTCGAGACACCGCAGCCGCTCCGCTACCGCGACGGCGCGCCGAGCGGCCTCGTCGTCGAGGCATTCGTCGTCGCGGCGGGGCCGCCGCGCTTCGCCCGCCGCCACGACGCCGGCCACACCGTGGGACTCGCGCTCCGCGAAGAGGACAGCGGAAGCATCTGCGCCTTCGTCCCCGGCTGCGGCGAACTGACGCCGGCGCTGCTCGATCGCTTCGCGGCGGCCGACGTGCTGCTGTTTGACGGGACCTTCTGGAAAGACGACGAGCTGATCGCGCTCGGCATCGGCAGCCGGACCGCCAGGGAAATGGACCATCTGCCGATCTCCGGCCCGGGCGGCAGCCTGGCGCAGCTGGCGGCGCTGCCCTGCCGCCATCGCCTCTACACCCACATCAACAACACCAATCCGATGCTAATCGAGCACTCGCCCGAATCGACCCTGGTCGAGCAGGCCGGCCTCGTCATCGGTGTCGACGGAATGGAGATCGCAGTGTAGATTCTGATGGCTGTGTAGATTTTGATGGCGGTGTAGATTCTGATGGCCGATGGAGACCCCCCATCAGCCATATTCTCGAGCGAACCATGACCACTGGCTTGCATCCTTCCGCACTGGCGACGCCGGTGCCGCCGCCGATCCCCGATCTCGATGCGCCGTTGACGCCCGCCGCGCTGGCCGACGGTCTGCGGGCGTTCAGCCGCTCCTACTACGCCAACCACCCGTTTCATCACCTGATGCACGAAGGCCGCCTGACGCCGCGGCAGTTGCAGGGATGGGTGGCCAACCGGCTCGCCTACCAGCGGGCGGTCCCCCGGAAGGACGCCGCCATCCTCTCGAACTGCCCAGATCCGGAGGTGCGGCGCGTCTGGCTGCAGCGCCTGATCGACCACGATGGGACGGAGCCCGGCTCGGGCGGGATCGAGATGTGGATCCGGCTGGGCGAAGCGGTCGGCGTCCCCCGCGACGAGATGGAGGACGAGCGCCACGTCCTGCCGGGCGTGCGGTTCGCGGCGGAAGCCTACGTGACGTTCTGCAAGACGAAGCCGTGGATCGACGCCGTCGCCTCGTCGCTGACCGAGCTGTTCGCGCCCGACCTGATGCGCCAGCGCATCAGCGCCTTCCCCGTCCACTACCCCTGGATCCGGCCCGAGGCGCTCGACTACTTCAAGAGCCGGCTGACCCAGGCGCCCCGCGACAGCGAACAGGGACTGCGGCTGGTCCAGACGCATTGCACGACGATCGAGCTGCAGCGCCGTGCCTTCGACGCGCTGGCGTTCAAGATCGAGATGCTGTGGGTGATGATCGACACGATTCACAACGCGTACGCGGAGGGCGAGTGAAACGCGATTTTCGTCCGTACGTAGTGTCCGCCTTCAGGCGGACCGTGACACGGTCCGGCCAAAGCCGGACACTACGTACGGTCATCAGCGACCAAGCCACCAGCCAAATCAAATGAATACCGAGACCGTTCCGATTCTGTGGCGCCTGGCGCGGATGGATTTCGACCCGGTCCGCCAGCGGCACGTGCTGCTCTATCCCGAGGGGACGGTGCTGCTCAACGACACCGGCGCCGCGATCCTGCAGCTGTGCGACGGCCGCCGCAGCGTCGCCGAGATCTCCGGCGTCCTGCAGGAGCGCTACGGCAGCGACGTCACCGCCGACGTGATCACCTACCTGTCCGGCCTGGCGGAAAGAGAGTTGATTCGTGACGCCTAGCGCCGCCACCCGGCCGACAACGCTGGTCGCCGAGCTGACGCACCGCTGTCCGCTGCACTGCGCCTACTGCTCGAACCCGATCGAGATGAATCGCGCCGACGAAGAGCTGTCGACCGCCGACTGGAAGCGCGTGCTGACGCAGGCGCGCGAGCTCGGGGTGCTGCAGCTCGGGCTGTCGGGCGGAGAGCCGCTGGTGCGAAAGGACCTCGAGGAGCTCGCCGCCCATGCGCACGGTCTGGGGCTCTACACCACGCTCGTCACGTCCGGGCTCGGGCTGACCGCGGCGCGCGCCGGAAAGCTGCGCGAGGCGGGCCTCGAGCATGTCCAGATTTCGCTGCAGGACTCCGACGTCGCGAGCGCCGAGCTGATCGCCGGCGTCGCCTCGGTCAAGCAGAAGGAAGCGGCGATCGCCAGCGTGCGGGCACTCGGATTCGCCTTCACCATCAACGTCGTCCTGCACCGCGCCAACCTGGATCGGGTCGGCGAGATCATCGAGCTGGCCGGATCGCTCGGCGCCGACCGCCTCGAACTGGCCAACACCCAGTACTACGGCTGGGCGCTCGCCAACCGCGGCGCGCTGATGCCGACGCGCGATCAGATCGAGGCCGGCGATCGCATCGCCCAGGACGCGATGGCGCGCTACCGCGGCCGGATGCAGGTGCTCTACGTACTGCCCGACTATTACGAGGAGTACCCGAAGCCGTGTTACGGCGGCTGGGGCAAGCACTATCTGCTGGTGATGCCGGACGGCCGGACGCTGCCCTGCCACGGCGCGACCCACATCACGACGCTGGCGTTCGACACCGTGCGCGATCGCTCGCTGCAGTGGATCTGGCACGAGTCGGCGGCCTTCCAGGCCTTCCGCGGCGACGACTGGATGCAGGAGCCCTGCCGGAGCTGCCCGCGCAAGGCGATCGACTTCGGCGGCTGCCGGTGCCAGGCGTTCGCGCTCACCGGCGAGGCGACCAGGACCGACCCGGTCTGCGCGCTCTCGCCCGACCACGGCATCATCGACGAGGCCCGCCACGACGCGGTCGGACCGATCACGTATCGCTATCGGGATCTCGTGCTGCACCCGCCGCGGCCGTGAACGGATCCGGGCCGGCGATCGAGACCGCGGCGCTGGGGCGCGACTACGGCACGACTCGCGCGCTCGAGGCCCTGGATCTCACCGTCGCCCGCGGCGCATTGGTCGGCCTGCTGGGTCCCAACGGCGCCGGGAAGACGACGACGATGCTGCTGCTGGCGACGCTGCTGGGCCCCTCGCGGGGCACGGCACGCGTGTTCGGCCACGACCTCGTCGCCGATCGAGCGGCGATCCGGCGGGGTCTGGGACTCGTCTTCCAGGAGCCGTGCATCGACGGACTGCTGACCGTCCGGGAGAACCTGCTCTTCGCCGCCCGGCTCGCCGGGTTGAAGACAGGGGCGGCCCGGCAGGCGGTCGGGGACGCGCTCGAACGCACCCGCCTGGGCGACCGGGCATCGCAGCTCGGACGGCAGCTGTCCGGGGGCTGGCGGCGGCTCGCCGATATCGCCCGCGCCACCGTGCACCGCCCCGCCCTCCTCATCCTCGATGAGCCGACGGTCGGCCTCGATCCCGAGCATCGGGACCGCATGTGGACGCTGCTCGAAGACGAGCGCCGGGCGCACGGCACGACGATTCTCTTTTCAACGCACTATCTGACTGAAGCCGAGGCGTGCGACCGTGTGGTGCTGCTCGCGCGCGGCGCGGCGGTCGGTGAAGGCAGCCCGGCGGAGCTCAAGGCCCTGGTCGGCAGCGACGTCGCCGAGATCGAGGGGCCGGATGCCGACCGCCTGCTCGAGGCGGCGCGCGGCGCGGGCGTGGTGCGAAGCGTCGTCCGCACCGAGCGCGGCTACCGTCTCGGCCTGAGCGGGCCGCGCGAGCCGCTGACGCGACTGGCGGCGGCGATGCCGGGGATCAGCCGCTTTGGCGTGCGGCCGCCGACGCTCGAAGACGTCTACTTCGAGCGCACACAGCAAAACGCCTGATGACTGATATGTCTAGCGTCCGCCTTCAGGCAGACCGTGACGTACGTAGTGTCCACCTTCAGGCGGACCGTGTCGTACGTGGTGCCCGCCTTCAGGCGGACCGTGACGTACGTAGCGTCCGCCTTCAGGCAGACCGTGACGTACGTGGTGCCCGCCTTCAGGCGGACCGTGACGTACGTGGTGTCCGCCTTCAGGCGGACCGTGAGACGGTCCGGCTAAAGCCGGACACTACGCACGAAAGCACTGACAGGTACGTCACCCCGAGGCGCCGGCGATGAGCGTCGTGACGACCGTGTACGGCATCGTCGCGCGCGATTTCCGGCGCAGTCTGCGCCAGCAGAGCCGCCTGTTCGGCGGACTGGCCCGGTCGTTCATGTGGCTGCTGCTGGTCGGCACCGGCTACAACGCCATCGCCCGCGTCGAAGGCGCGGCGTCGTACCAGGCGTTCGTCTATCCGGGCATCGTCGTCATGGCGGCGCTGTTCGGCGCCATGCTGACCGCGATCTCCACCGTCTACGATCGCGAGTTCGGCATGCTGCGCCTGATGCTGTCGTGTCCGGCCGGCACGATGGCGGTGCTGACGGGGCGGGCGCTGTCGGCCACCCTGGTCGGGATTGTCCAGGGCGGCGCGGTGCTGCTGTGCGGACCGCTGCTGCTGGACCTCACCGCCGGCCAGATCGCCAGTGCGGCGGCCGTCCTCGTCGTCGCCGCCGCGAGCAGCAGCCTGCTGGGCCTGCTCGTCGCCGCGCCGCTCCGGTCGGTCGAAAACTTCGCCGCCGTGATCAACGTCGTGCTGTTTCCGCTGCTGTTCGTCAGCGGCGCGCTGTATCCAACTGCAGGGATGCCGATCTGGCTGCGCGGCGTTGCCCGCGTGAACCCGGTGACCTACCAGGTCGATCTGATGCGCATCGCGCTCGGGCAGCCGGGAGAGCTGCCGGCCGGCCAGTCGCTGATCACGCTCCTCGTTTCAGGCCTGGTCGTCTTCGCCGCGGCGGCGTGGCTCTTCGATCCGGAGCACCGGTTCATCCGCCCGGCGCGGGGTACGTAGCGGAATGGTGTGGGGAGAGCAGTCGTCGTGCGGGCCTGCAGGCCTGCCTGTCGCGGTCCGGCTAAAGAAGCGGGTCAGAAAGTGATTCTTCTGCCGGACGTGGGATTCGGCTTCAGCCGGATTGATCCGTGGCCCGACTGAAGTCGGACGCCACGTACGATTCTGGAAACGCGAGCCATTGTTCACCGGCGGACAGCGGGCACTACGTACACGTGAGAACGACCTTACAAACGATCGAATCTTCGTGTTTTCGTGTTTTCGTGGCCAAAGACGTTTCGAACGATCGCGTCGCTCGGGGAGCGGCGTCATGCGGATATTCTTGGTGGGCAACGCAGCAGTCGGTGTTCTCCTCGGACCCTCCCTCAGGATAGACTTCGCTGCGACGCCAGGCGTGCCATGAACTTCCTCCGTCTCTCCGTCCTCGCGGCCGTGTTCGCCTCCGCCGCCTTGTCGGCACAGACCGGCGTCGCGCCGTGGACGACGCCGGCGCCGGCCGAGGTCGACGCGATCTACCCGGACATCGATGCGCTCTACATCGACCTGCATCGAAATCCGGAGCTCGGCTTCCAGGAGACGCGGACGGCGGCCACGCTGGCCGCTCGCCTCGCGGCGCTGGGATTCGAGGTGACCACCGGCGTCGGCCGGACGGGTATCGTCGGCGTGATGAAGAACGGCACCGGGCCGACTGTCATGCTGCGCACCGAGCTCGACGCGCTGCCGATCGAGGAAAAGACCGGCCTCCCGTTCGCCAGCACGGTCGTCGTGAAGAACGCCGGCGGCCAGTCGACGCCGGTGATGCACGCCTGCGGACACGATCTGCATATGTCGGCGTGGGCCGGCACGGCGCGGCTGATGGCCGGGCGCCGCGACCGCTGGCGCGGCACGCTGATCATGGTCGGCCAGCCGGCGGAAGAGGGCGGCCGCGGCGCCGCCGCGATGCTGGACGACGGTCTGTTCACACGGTTCCCGCGGCCCGACTTCGCGCTCTCGCTGCACGACGACGACACCATGCCGGCCGGGACGATTGGCTATCATCCCGGCTATTTCCGCGCCATGTCCGATGTCGTGACGATCACGGTCTACGGCCGCGGCGGGCACGCCGCGATGCCGCACAACACCATCGATCCGGTCGTGCTGGCGGCGCGGATTGTCCTGACCCTGCAGACCATCGTCTCGCGGGAGAACAACCCGGTCGATCCGGTGGTGGTGAGCATCGGGTCGATTCACGGCGGCACGCAGGCCAACGTCATTCCGGACGAAGTGCAGCTGCAGTTGTCGGTGCGGACCTACACGGCCGAAGTCCGGACCCGGACGCTGGCCGCCATCGGACGCGTGGCGAAGGGCGAGGCCGGCGCGGCCGGCGCGCCGCGCGATCCCCGGGTCGAGACGTCCCCCAGTGCCAGGGCTCCCGTGTTCAACGATCCGGCGCTGACGCTGCGTCTCGCCGGCGCCCTGAAAAAAGGGCTGGGCGAGGCGAACGTCGTCGAGATGCCGCAGAAGATGACATCCGAGGACTTCGTCGAGTACGGCAGCGCCGGCGTGCCGTCGGCGCTGCTCCACATCGGCGCGGTCGATCCGGCAAAGCTCGCAGCCGCACGCCAGAGCGGCATCCCGGTTCCGGCGCCGCACTCGCCGGAATGGGCGCCGGATCGCGAACCGACACTCAAGGCCGCGATCCGCGCCGAGACCACGGCGCTCCTCGAACTGCTGCGCGCGAATTGACCGCGATGTCGACGGAGGCCTGTTCTCCGCGCCGGTCGGGGCGACCCGGTTCAACACCTGAGGAGGTCAGATGCAGCGTGTGATCTTTCTGCTGACGGTTCTGATCGGCGCCGGGGCGCCGCCGCCGGCGCAGACGCCGGCGATCAACACCTCGCGACCGAACGTCGTCCTGATCATCACCGACGATGTCGGGTACGGCGACTTCGGCAGCTACGGAGCGCCGGACATCAAGACGCCGAACGTCGACAGCCTGGCGAAGGACGGCGTCCGGCTGACGGATTTCTACGCCAACGGCGCCACCTGCTCGCCGACCCGTTCGGGTCTCATCTCCGGCCGCTACCAGCAGCGTGTCGCCATCGAGCAGCCTCTGGGCAATGAGCGATCGCGCGACGGCGCGCGCGGTTTGCCGGCGACCGGACGGTCGCTGCCGCAACTGCTGAAGAACAACGGCTACGCGACCGCGCTGGTCGGCAAGTGGCACCTCGGCTACCAGCCGCAGTTCAGTCCCGCCGCCCACGGCTTCGACTACTTCTTCGGCTTCAAGAGCGGCTACACCGACTACTACCAGCACACCGCCGGCGACGGCCGGCCCGACCTGTTCGAGAACGATCAGCCGGTCGAGGCGGCCGGCTACATGACCGACCTGATCACCGAACGGTCGGTGCGGTTCATCGAGCAGAACGCGCAGCGGCCGTTCTTCATCGACGTGGCGTACAACGCCGCGCACTGGCCCTACCAGGTCCCCGGCCAGCCTTCCAAGGCGCGCGACAACGGCAGGCACCTCAGTCCGTTCGACGACTCGACAAGCACACGCGCCGACTACGTCGCGATCCTCGAGCATGCCGATCGGGGCGTCGGCCGGATCCTGCGCGCGCTCGACGACCTGCGCTTGCGGCAGAACACGATCGTCATCTTCACCAACGACAACGGCGGCGAATGGCTGTCCCGCAACACGCCGCTCTTCCATCACAAGGGCACGGTGTGGGAGGGCGGGATCCGGGTGCCGGCGATCCTCCGCTGGCCGGGGCACCTTCCGGCCGGGCGCGTCTCCCGCCAGGTCGGGATCACGATGGACCTGACCGCCTCCATCCTGGCCGCGACCGGCACGCCGGTACCGGCCGGGTCGCGCCTCGAAGGCGTTGACCTGCTGCCGGCGCTCGAAGGGCGCGCACCCGCGATCGAGCGCACGCTGTTCTGGCGCGTGATCGGCGCGACGCCACAACGGGCGGTGCGCTCCGGCGACTGGAAACTGATCTACGACGGCGGCAGGCCGCTGCTGTTCAACCTCCGCACCGATCCTGGTGAACGGAGCAACGTCATCGGCCTGCACGCCGATATCGCGCGGCGGCTGGAGCCGCTGCTCGCCGCCTGGCAGAAGGACGTCGACGCCGAGGCCGCGGCCGCCGCACCGCGCTGACCAAGGGCGCAAGGACCAAGGACCAAGAACCAAGGACCAAGGACCAAGAACCAACGTTGCCCGCGACTGCCCGATACGGAACCTGGACCTCGCCGCTGTCCGCCCGCAGCCTCGCCACCGGCGGTGTGCAGCTGAGCCGGGTCATCCTCGACGGCGACGATCTCTATTGGCTCGAGCGGCGGCCGGGCGAAGGCGGCCGCAGCGTCGTGGTCGCCCGCCGGCCGGACGGCCGGATCGAGGACGCCACCCCCGCCGGGACCAACGTGCGGACCCGCGTTCACGAGTACGGCGGAGCGGCCTACACCGTGTCCAAGGGGGTCATCTACTTTTCCGAGTTCGCCGACCAGCGCGTCTACCGGCTCGAGCCGGGCGGTGTGCCGGAGCCGCTCACTCCGGCCGGGACCTTCTGCTACGCCGACTCCAGCGTCGACCCGGCGCGGCCGCGGCTGGTCTGCGTGCGGGAGGATCGCACGGCGCCGGATCGCGAGGCGGTCAACACGCTGGTCAGCCTGGCGCTCGACGGTCCGGCGGCGGCCGCGACGGTGATCGCCTCGGGCCACGATTTCTATTCGAGCCCACAGTTCAACGCGGACGGCTCGCGTCTGGCGTGGCTGGCCTGGCGGCACCCCGACATGCCCTGGGACGCCTCCGAGTTGTGGACCGCTGATGTCGGCCCCGACGGCCGGCTCTCGGCGCCGACCCTGGCGGCAGGCGGCGGCAGCGAATCGATCTTCCAGCCCGGCTGGGCGCCCGACGGCACGCTCTACTTCGTGTCGGATCGCACCGGCTGGTGGAATCTGTATCGCGTACGGGCCGGACGGGCCGGACAGGTGGAAGCGGTTCACCCGATGGCGGCGGAGCTCGGCCGGCCGCAATGGATCTTCGGGACGTCGACGTGGGCGTTCGCCGGCCCATCCCGGCTGGTTGCGGCCTACCTCGACGACGGGACCTGGCGGATCGGGACCCTCGACCGCGACTCGGGCGCGCTCCAGCCCCTCGACGTCGATCTCGAACCGGCCGACAACCTCGTCGCCACCGCCACGCATGCGTTCTTCGTCGGGAGTTCGCGGCGGGCCCCGGACGCAGTGGTGCGGCTCTCCCTGGCGGACTCGTCGGTGGAGACCATCCGCATCGGGTCGACGGTCACGATCGATCCCGGCTATCTCTCGATCCCGGAGGCGTTCGAGTTTCCGACCGCGGACGGCCAGACCGCGCACGCCTTCTACTATCGGCCTGGCAATCGCGACTTCACGGCGCCGGCGGCGGAACGGCCACCGCTGATCGTCGTCAGCCACGGCGGGCCGACCGCGATGCATCGTCCGTCGCTCAGCCTCGAGGTGCAGTTCTGGACCAGCCGCGGCTTTGCCGTGGTCGGCGTGAACTACGGCGGCAGCACCGGCTACGGGCGGGCGTATCGGCAGCGGTTGAACGGACGATGGGGGATCGTCGATGTCGACGACTGCGTCAACGCGGCGGCGCATCTGGCGGCGCACGGGCAGGCGGATGCCGACCGGCTGATCATCCGCGGCAACAGCGCCGGCGGCTACACCACCCTGGCTGCGCTGGCGTTCCGCCCCGAGGTGTTCAAGGCGGGCGCGAGCTACTACGGCATCAGCGATCTCGAAACGATGACGCACGACACGCACAAGTTCGAGTCGCGGTACCTCGATCGGCTGGTCGGTCCGTACCCCGAGACGCGCGACGTCTACCGCGCGCGGTCGCCGATTCATTTCGTCGACCGGCTGTCGTGCCCGCTGATCCTGTTCCAGGGCCTCGAGGATCAGGTGGTGCCGCCGAATCAGTCGCAGATGATGGCCGACGCCGTCCGCAGCAAGGGCCTGCCGGTGGCGCTGCTCACCTTCGCCGGAGAACAGCACGGATTCCGCAAGGCGGAGACGATCGTCCGCTGTCTCGAAGCGGAGTTGTACTTTTACGGGGTCGTCTTCGGGTTCACGCCAGCGGACGGGATCGAGCCGGTCCCGATCGAGAACAGGAAGTCAGGAATTTGAAAATTAGGAATCAGGAATTCGAGATCGGGATTGCTCTGACGAATTCTCAATTCCTGATGAATTCCTAATTCCTAATTCCTAATTCCTAATTTTCGACCTCGTCCATCGTTCGCTTGTGCGCAATCAGCGCCATCAGGCGGCGGTCGCGCCACGCCGCGCGCGCGCCCAGCTGCGACTGCTCGAGTACCGCCCGCCGCTGGCCGTCCACCTCGGCAATCAGCGCGTCGTCCCACGGCTCGTGGCGTGTTCCGCTCAGCGCGTCGTAGAACACCGGCCCATAGCGGCGTGCGTAATCGGCGAGGCCGCCCGGGGCGTTGAGATCGATCGTCTCGAACGGCCCCATGAAGGCCCACCGCAGGCCGAGACCGTCCTTGAGGCACTTGTCGAGGTCTTCGACGGTGCAGCAGTCCTCCCGGACCAGGCGCCACGCTTCCATCAGCAGCGCCGCCTGCAGCCGGTTGACGATGAACCCCGGCACTTCGTGCTTGACCAGGATCGGCACCTGGCCGATCCGATCGTGCAGGGCGATGGTGCGGCCGACCACGCCGGGCGCGGTCCACGGGGCGGGTGCGACTTCGACCAGCGGCACGATATGCGGCGGGTTGATCGGATGGGCGACGAGGCAGCGCTGCCGGCCCGGCAGGTCCGCGGTGAATGCCGAGGCGGGAATCGTGGAGGTCGAGCTGGCCAGGATGCACTCCGGCGCCGCGGCCGCGTCGATCCGGGCGAACACCAGCTGCTTGACGTCGACACGCTCGGCCGTGCTCTCCTGAACGTAGCCGGCGCCGGCGACTGCCTCTTCGAGCGTCGAGGCAGGAAGGATGCGCTGCAGCACGACGGCCGGGTCCTCGTCGAGGAGAACGAAGCGGCGCAGCTCCAGTAGTGCGGACTCGATCGCGCTGCGCGCGGCGTGTCCGGCCGCGGGATCGCTATCCCAGAGCCGTACCGGGTGTCCGGCGCGCGCGAACACAATCGCCCACGACCGTCCGATCAGCCCGGCGCCGACGATCGCCACCGGAAAAGGGGTCGGGAGTCTTTTTTCCATGGCCGCCTTTTTGCCGGGGGAAGGTTGGGGGTCCCGTCAGGGCAACCCGAACGCGATGATGTTCGAGCCCGCGGCGACG
The DNA here is from genome assembly GCA_039931615.1 of Acidobacteriota bacterium. Lineage (GTDB taxonomy): Bacteria > Acidobacteriota > Vicinamibacteria > Vicinamibacterales > CAVVIG01 > JAHFUI01. Next base: position 38,435 of record JBDTRR010000021.1, on the reverse strand, counting down.
GCGACGAACTGCTTGTTGTCGAAGAGGTAAGTCATCGGCGAGGCCTTCCAGAGCTGACTGGTCTGGAAGCTCCAGAGCGGTTTGCCGGTGGCGGCATCGGCGGCCATCAGCGCGCCGCTGTCTTCGCCGAAGATCACCACGCCGCCCGCCGTGCTCAGCGTCCCGCCCCATGAGTTGACGGTGCCGGTCTGCGGCAGTTCCCACACCGCTTTTCCGGTCTGGATGTCCAGCGCCCGCAGGACCCGGCGCGCCGGCTCGTCGGGCGCCGGGCGGAACGATCCGCCCATGAACCCCTTGCCCGCTTCCCACTCCATCGGCGTCCGGGTGAAGATGCCGCACTTGTCGTTGGTCTGGACGTAATACAGATTCGTGGTCGGATTGAAGGAGGCGGAGTACCAGTTGGAGGCGCCGTCGAGCGACGGACAGACCCGCTTGCCCTCGAGGGACGGCTCCATGTTCGGCACCTTGATCGGCTTGCCGGCCGGGGTCAGGCCGCTCGCCCACGTCACGTTCTTCACGTACTGCGTCCCGAACAGAAACGCGCCGTCGGTGCGGTCGAGCACGTAGAAGAAGCCGTTGCGGTTGGCCTGGATCAGGAGCTTGCGCGGCCGCCCCTGCCAGACGGTGTCGACCAGCGCGGTCGGTTCCTGCGCGTCGTAGTCCCACACGTCGTGCGGCGTGAACTGAAAGTGCCACTTGAGCCGGCCGGTCTTTGCCTCGAGCGCGATGATCGAATCGGTGTAGAGGTTGTCGCCCAGCCGATCGTCGCCGATCAGATCGGGACCGGGATTCCCGACCGGCCAATACACGGTATCCAGTGCGGCGTCGTAGGCACCGGTCATCCACGTCGTGCCGCCGGGGTGTGCGATTCCCTTTCCCTGCCACGTCTCCGAGCCCGGCTCGCCAGGCCGCGGCACCGTCCAGAAGCGCCAGACTTCCCGGCCGGTGGCCTGATCGAACGCGGCAACGAAGCCGCGCACGCCTTCGTCGCCACCCGAGACGCCGGTCACCACCAGGTCGCCGACCGGCAGCGGCGCGCCGGTCGCGTTGTAGTTCTGGCGCCAGTCCGCCATTTCGGTTTCCCACAGCAGTGCGCCGGTCGATCGATTGAGCGCGATGACGTGGGCGTGATCGGTGAGCATGAAGACGCGGTCGCCGGCGACGCCGACGCCGCGGTTGACGCCGCCGGCAGCGTTGCCGGCCAGCCCCTTGGTGCGGGCGCGCTGATAGTGCCAGATCTCGCGGCCGCTGCCGGCATCAAGCGCATAACACTCGTTGGCGCTGGTCACATACATCACGCCGTCGGCAACCACCGGTGTGACCTGCAGACGCGCCGTGTTCGGCAGGCTGAACATCCACTTCGGCGCCAGCCGGCTGGCGTTCTCCTTGGTGATCTGCGTCAGCGGACTGTAACGGCTGCCGCTGGTCTGACCGTTGTAGCTCGGCCAGTCGGCCTGTGACGTGACGGCGCGATACTCCTGGCCGGACTTCCGCAGCAGGTGAATCCTGCGATCGTCTCCCAGCAGCTGAAGGTCGTCGGTGCTCTGATTGAGAATCAGACCGGCCAGCGGGCGGCCGCCGGCGAGCGCGACCGTGGTGCGGACCGGCCCTGAGCCGTTGCGCGGCTTGAGGGTCCGGAGATACCCGGTCAGATCGCGGACCTCTGTTTCCGTCAGGTTCGCGAACGCCGGCATGCCCGCGGCCGGCACGCCCTGACGAAACAGCGTCGCCAGATCCTGGTCGCTGCGCGACGGCACACGCGTCGCGATGCCGGGTCCGAGCTCGCCGCCGTTACCGTCGCTGCCGTGACAGCCGGCGCAGCGGCCCACGAACACCTGCCGCCCCGACTCCGGCGTCTGGGCGGCCGCGATCACACCAACCGCCAGGGCGCAGGCCGCCGCCAGTACCAGTCGCATCGGTTCTACTCCTTGACGGCGCCCTTGTGACAGGGCGTGCGCCACATCCGAATCGCGGTCCGGCTGAAGCCGGACGCCACGTCCTTGACTTCACTTCACTTCACGACGAAGCGGCTGACGTCCTGCTCGTTTTCCAGACAGATGTAATCGAGCAGTTCCGTATCGGCGAAGATGAACTGGTTCAGCGTCGTCGTCCACGGCTTCGTGTATGCCTTGGGATCATCAACGGTCAGCTGGATCTGGAGCTGGCCGAAATTCACGCGCCGGATCCGCTCGGTCACGGTGCCGGCGTCCGTGAGCGGACTGCCGGCGGCGTCGAGCCACAGGCCGTCGCGAAAGCCGGTGCTCCGCACCACCAGCGTATCGCCTTCCCACTGCCCGGTCGAATAACCCGTCCAGGATGGATTCGGATCGACCGGCATCGCCCGGCCGTCGGTGAAGATCTGGCGATAGGAGGCGTTCCGCTCGCTGAGGATCACCAGGAGGTCGGGCGTCTGCACGATCTTCCGGTAGAGCGGCACCGTGTGCATCCGGACGATGCCGGTCGGGAGACACCGCGCTTGCGGATCGTCCTTTCGCAGCTCCGCCGTCCGCTTCTTGACGATCGCCGCCGCCCACGGCTGGTACGGCAGTCCTCCCGGCACGCGCCAGCCGATGTCGAGAAACTGCTCACTGATCTGCATGTCGTCGCAGCCGGCGGGAGGACACGGCCTGGTCTTCTCCGCGGCCCAGATCCCGGACAGATCCGGCCTGCCATCGGGCCCTTTCGGCGCCGGCGCATCCATCTTCGGCTTGCCATCGGCGGTTCTGGGAATCCCGGCAGTCGGGTAGGTCAGCCACTGGGCAGGTGCGGCCGCCGACATCCCGGCCGCCACAGCGAGCGCGGCAAACGTCACGTCGAATCTCACGGTTGCGGGCGAATTGTAGCCGATCCGCAATGAATCCGGCGGCAGTTGGACGGTCGTCCCGGCTGTTAGACTTCAAGCGTGCAGGCGCCCGAGCCCGGACATCGTCCTGACGGCGAACGCCCTCCGGGACCGAAGCGGTCGCTCCGGACGCTGCTCATCTACGCGCCCGGCGGCGATCCGCTCGCGTTCTATACCGGTCTGGCCCGGACCTACGGCGACCTCGTCTACCTGCGCATGGGCGGCGAGCACTTCTTCCTGGTCAGCGATCCGCGCCACATCCGCGACGTGCTGGTCACCCATCCGCGCCGCTTCATCAAGGGACGCGGGCTCGACCGCGCCAAACGGCTGCTTGGCAACGGGCTGCTGACCAGCGAGGGGGCGACGCACCTGCGCCAGCGCCGGCTGATCCAGCCGGCGTTTCATCGCGATCGGATCGCCTCCTACGCGCCGGTGATGACGGAGTATGCCGACCGCGTCAGCCGCAGCTGGACCGACGGGGCAGACCTCGACGTGGCGCAGGACATGATGCGCCTCACGCTCGGCATCGTCGGCCAGACGCTGTTCGGCACCGATGTCGAAGCGCACGCCCCCGAGGTCGGCGCCGCGATGTCGGCGGTGATGGAGTCGTTCTGGACCTTGATGCTGCCGTTCGCTCATGTGATCGAGCGTCTGCCGCTGCCGAAGCTGCGGCGGACGCGAGTCGCCCGCGCCGAGCTCGACGCCATCATCTACCGGATGATTGCCGAACGGCGCCGCTCGCCCGGGGATCGCGGCGACCTGCTCTCGATGCTGCTCGAGGCGCAGGACGAAGACAGTGCCGACCGCGCGCACGGCGGCGGCATGACCGATCAGCAGGTCCGGGACGAGGCGATGACGATCTTTCTCGCCGGCCACGAGACGACGGCGAACGCGCTGACCTGGACCTGGTATCTGTTGAGCCAGTCACCCGACGTCGAGGCCAGGCTGCATGAAGAGGTCGACCGCGTGCTCGGCGGCAGGCCTCCGACCGTCGCGGACATCGCCTCGCTGCCGCTGGTCGAACGGATCCTGACGGAATCGATGCGTCTCTATCCGCCGGCGTGGATCGTCGGCCGGCGGACGATCGAGCCCTACACCATCGATGGTTACGTGATACCGCTGCGGTCCCTGGTGGTCTTCAGCCCCTACATCGTGCAGCGCGATGCCCGGCACTTTGCCGATCCGGATCGGTTCCTGCCGGACCGGTGGACGCCGGAGCTCAAGGCCGCGCTGCCGCCAGCCACCTACCTGCCGTTCGGCGGCGGGCCGCGGCGCTGCGCCGGCGAGTCGTTCGCGTGGATGGAGCTGATGCTGGTCCTGAGCAGCCTGGCGCAGCGCTGGCGGTTCCGGCTCGTCGCCGGACATCCGGTCGTTCCGCAGGCGTCAATCACGCTGCGCACGAAGTACGGGATGCGGATGACCGCCCTGGCCCGCTGAGCGCGTCAGAAGACTGCTCAGTCCAACGAGAACGGCGGATATTCGTCCACCAGCAGCAGCCCGTACGCTTCGACGCGGATGAACCAGCGGAGCACGCCGGCGCCAAACTCGTAGAGGCCCGCCGGGTACGATCCGGTCGCGAGAATCGCGACCCACGCGATCACGGTCGTCACCCACCAGGCGCACAGCAGGAAGAACAGCACGAGGGCGTGCGGGATCAGCAGCAGGAGCCGCACGCCAACCGTCAGCCGATCGCGCGGTCCGGCCGGATCGGCGACCGTGACCGCCGCCGGGTACGGCGCGTCCCCGAACGGCGGGTACTGATCTTCGAGCAGCATCAGGTAGGCAATCGCCCGCAGGCGCCACCGCAGGTAGACCAGCGTGAACTGCCTGATGCCGACGATGTGCCGGCCGGCGATGACGATCGTGAACCAGCTGATGATCGCGAGGAAGATCGCCACCGCGCCCAGGAGCCCGGTGTCGCCGCCGGCCCCGAGCGAGTTGTTGGAGTTGGTGGCCGCGAAACTGAAGCCGACGCCGCCGACCAGGATCAGGTGCGGGATGGCGAGAAGCAGACGGAAGGCCGTGGTCAGCCGGTTGCGGGACACGAGCAGCGATTCAATGCTGACGGAGACCGGATAAGGCATGGCTGGATCCTACCCTGACGATGCAGAGACCGCTGATCTACAATCCGGCCCATGCTGCACGGGCTGATGATGGACTTCCCGCTCACGCTCCCGGCGATTTTCCGCCATGCCGTTGGCGTCTTTCCGCGGCGCGAGATTGTGACCCGCCGGGCCGACAAGTCGATTCATCGGTATCCCTACGCCGACTTCGCCGCCCGCGCCACCCGGCTGGCCGGCGCGCTGCAGCAGCTCGGCGTCGCTCCCGGCGATCGCGTGGCCACGCTCGGCTGGAACCATTACCAGCATCTCGAAGCGTACTTCGGCGTCCCGTTGATGGGCGGCGTCCTCCACACCCTGAACCTCCGTCTTCACGCCGGCGAGCTCGCGTTCATCGTCAACGATGCGGACGATCACGTCGTCCTCGTCGACCGCACGCTGCTGCCGTTGTGGGAACAGATCGCACCGCTGACCCGCGTGCGCCATGTCGTGGTCATCGGCGGCGAGGATGGCCCGCCTGACGATCCGGCGCCTGGTGACAGCCCGCCGCGGCACAGCTACGAGGCGCTGCTGCGCGACGCCGCGCCGCTGGCGGAGGCGGCCGACCCCGACGAGCGGAACGCCGCGGCGCTGTGCTATACGACCGGCACCACCGGCCAGCCGAAGGGCGTCCTCTACTCGCACCGCGCGCTCGTCCTCCACACGCTGGCGATCTCGCTCTCGGGCTGCATCGGCATCGCCGAGCACGACGTCGTGCTGCCGGTGGTGCCGATGTTTCACGCCAACGCCTGGGGGCTGCCCTACGCCGCGCTGATGCAGGGCGCGGCGCTGGTGCTGCCCGGGCCGCACCTCGATCCGGCCAGCCTCGTCGATCTCTTCGAGCGGGAGCGGGTGACGATCACCGCCGGTGTGCCGACCATCTGGATGGCTCTGCTGCAGTTCCTCGACGCCAACCCCGGCGCCCGCGATCTCGCCGCGCTGCGCTCGATGGTCGTCGGCGGCGCCGCCATCCCGCAGGCGCTGATCGAAGCGTTCGAGAAGCGGCACGGCCTGCATGTCGTGCACGCCTGGGGGATGACCGAAATGGCGCCGCTCGGGACGGTCTCGCGCCTGCCGCCCGATCTCGCGGCCGCGCCCGCCGAGGAGCGATACCGGCAGCGCGCCAAACAGGGCCGACCCTCTCCATTCGTCGAGATCCGCGCCCGCAACGAAGACGGCCTGGTGCCGTGGGACGGGCACACCATGGGCGAACTGGAAGTGCGCGGCCCATGGGTGGCAGCGGGTTACTACAACCGCGACGACTGCGGCGACCGGTTCACCGACGATGGCTGGTTCAAGACCGGCGACATCGTCACCATCGACGAGCGGGCGACGATGAGCATCCAGGATCGAGCGAAGGATCTGATCAAGTCGGGCGGCGAGTGGATCAGTTCGGTCGCGATCGAGTCGGCGCTGATGGGCCATCCGGCGGTCGCCGAAGCAGCGGTCATCCCGGTCACGTCGGCGAAATGGGGCGAGCGCCCGCTGGCCACTGTCGTCCTCAAACCGGGTGCATCGGCGTCTTTCGCCGAACTGCGCGCCTTCCTGGCACCGCAGTTTCCGAAGTTCTGGCTGCCCGACGCGTGCGAGTTCATCGACGCCATCCCGCGCACGTCGGCCGGAAAGTTCCAGAAGTCCGCGCTCCGCGCGCGTTTCAAGGATTACCAGATCTAGCGCTGCGCGTTGGCGGGGCCGCGCCTGGCGCACGTGGCGGGCGGCCGCAGTAACGGATGTCCCAAGGGGACACCGGTGACTCCGTTGATCGCTGCTTCAGCCGCGCCGGGTTCGCCTGGCGCGGCGCGGCGGCGACGAAGCCGGCAGCGACGAGCCGGTCTGGCGATCGCTCCGCAACGCGGCGGTGTGATTCGCGTCCTCGATCAGCTCCCGCAAGGCGCGCGCGTCGCGGAGCAGATCGTCCATCCGCTGCCGCAGCCGCTCGCGATCCTCGACATTAACCACTGACACTCCGTGCGTCGTTGGCCACTCCATCCTCGATCTCCAGAGCATCATCGATACCAGTTTTAATTACTCCCGACCCCTTTTTCTTTTTGTGGCTGCACTTCAAATTTTGAGCACTCTAAATGGTATTCTTGTCTTATCAAGATCTGGTCAAGGCTGGCCATCTTCAATACACATGTCGACCAAACCCCCGTCCACCGAGCCAATAAGCGGGTGGCGTCTGCCGTCGAGCGGCCTCAGCCTTCCCGAGGTTCATGGTTCGGTCGCCATCCCGGCAACCGCCGGTTTCTGGCGGAAAATGTTCGCCTTTGCCGGTCCGGGCTATCTGGTGGCCGTCGGCTACATGGATCCCGGCAATTGGGCAACTGACCTTGCAGGTGGGGCGCGCTACGGCTACACGCTGCTGAGCGTCATCATGCTGTCCAACCTGATGGCCATCCTGCTGCAGGCCCTTTCGGCCCGCCTGGGCATCGCCAGCGGGCGCGACCTCGCCCAGGCGTGCCGCGACTCCTACTCGCGTCCCACCACGATCGTGCTGTGGCTGCTCTGCGAAGTCGCGATCGCGGCGTGCGATCTCGCCGAGGTGATCGGGGCGGCGATCGCGCTGAACCTCCTGTTCGGCCTGCCGCTGATCTGGGGCGTCACGCTGACCGCGCTCGACGTGCTGATCGTGCTGTTCCTGCAGCACCGCGGCTTCCGCTACGTCGAGGCGCTGGTGGTGGCGCTGATCGTATTGATCGCCGGGTCGTTCGCCGTCGAGTTGTGGCTGGCGCGGCCCGACATGCTGGGAATCGCCACCGGCTTCATCCCGCGCGTTCAGATCCTCCAGGATCCGAGCATGCTCTACATCGCCATCGGCATCCTCGGCGCCACCGTGATGCCGCACAACCTCTACCTGCACTCCTCGATCGTGCAGACCCGGAAGTATCTCGACACCGCCGAAGGCAAGGCCGAAGCGATCCGGTTCGCCTCGATCGACTCGGCGGTGGCGCTGATGTTCGCCCTCTTCATCAACGCCGCGATCCTGATCATGGCGGCCGCGACGTTCCACGGCACCGGCCACCAGAACGTCGCCGAGATCGGCGACGCGTATCAGCTGCTCGCTCCCCTGCTCGGGACGACGATGGCCAGCATCCTGTTCGCGGTGGCGCTGCTGTGCTCGGGCCAGAACGCGACGCTGACCGGCACGCTGGCCGGCCAGATCGTGATGGAAGGCTTCATCAACCTGCGGATCCGGCCGTGGCTCCGCCGGCTCGTCACGCGGCTGATCGCGATCGTGCCCGCGATCCTGGTGATTGCGTTCTACGGCGAGCGCGGCACCGGCCCACTGATCATCCTCAGCCAGGTGGTGCTCAGCCTGCAGCTGCCCTTCGCCGTCTTTCCGCTCGTGATGTTCACCAGCGATCGCCGGAAAATGGGTCAGTTCGTCAACCCGGCGTGGATCAAGGTGCTGGCCTGGACCGTTGCGGTTATCATCGCGGCATTGAACGTCTACCTGCTCTACCAGACGTTCGTCGGCGTCGCCGCCGGCTGACCCTGGCCGCTGTCCCGACGCCACGAACATGTACAAACGCATTCTCGTCGCGATCGAGAACTCGGCGGCGGATCGCACCATCCTGGCCCACGCCGGCGACCTCGCCCTGCTGACCGGCGCCGAGCTGCTGCTGGTCCACGTCGCCGACGGCTGGGCGGCCCGCCATTTCGATCAGCTGAAGCTGCGCGAGTCGGAGGAGATGCAGGCCGATCGGGCCTATCTGGATCGGGTCGGCGGCGAGCTGGCCGGCCGCGGCCTGACCGTCGCCACCCTGCTGGCGATGGGCGATCCGGCGACCGAGCTGATTCGCGCCGCCGAGCAGCACCAGGTCGACCTGATCGCCATGTCGACGCACGGCCATCGCTTCATCGCCGATCTGCTGCACGGCACGACCGCCGACCGGGTCCGCCACCTGGTCAAGGTCCCGGTCCTGCTGTTGCGCGCCCAATAGCCGGACCGACTCTGTGCTATAAAGACCTTGATGCCAGACGGACGCGGGTCCGCCGGCGCCGGCGATCGCGGGTCAGCAGCTTCCTTTGGTGCGTAGTGTCCGCCTTCAGGCGGACCTGCCACGGTCCGGCTAAAGCCGGACACTACGTACATCGGAACACGCGCCGGCTTCGGCGGCCTTATTCCGGGTTGTGCGTTGATTACGAGGGGTGACGGTGGGTAGACAGTCCTCAGCCGCCGCTGGCCAGCCGGCCGCGGCGAATCGTCAGGCCGCGGCACGCCGCCAGGTCAGCGGGGCGAAGCCGCCGGCGGGACGCAGCGCCCAGCCAAGAGCGCTGAACATCGACCGCCTGATTCACGAGCGGCTGCGTCTCGGCATCGTCAGCGCCCTGGCGGTCAGCGACTGCCTGTCGTTCACCGATCTGAAGCGGCTGCTCGATACCACCGACGGCAACCTGAGCGTGCACGCCCGCAAGCTGGAAGAGGCGGAATACATCGCCTGCGACAAGTCGTTCGACGGCCGCGTCCCGCGCACCGAATACCGTTTGACCGCTGCCGGCCGCGGCGCGCTCGAAAAGTATCTGGTCCACATGGAAGCGCTGATCAAGGCGCTGCGGAAATGACCGGGTCGGCTCGCCCGGGTCCTCAGTGCTGGCGCGTCTCGACCTGGGTGAGCGCCTCCTCGATCAGCCGCTCGTTGTCTTCCTTCGACAGGTTCCGCTGCAGCAGCTTCGACGCGATCATCACCGAGAGATCGGCCGCTTCGTGCCGGATCTGCTGAAGGGCGCGGGCGGTTTCGAGCTGAATCTGGCGTTCCGCGGTGCGAACGATGGTGTCGGCTTCGCTCCGCGCCTTCTGCCGCATCTCCTCGCGCAGCCGCTCACCGTCGGCGCGGGTCTGCGTGATGATCGAATCGGCCTGGCCGCGGGCTTCCTTCAGGATCTGGGCGGACTCCACGTGCAGCCGCTCGAGCTCGCGCTTCGCTTCCTGCGCATCGTCGAGCGACTTGCGGATCAGCTCCTGACGGCTCTCGAGAGCCTGCAGCAGCGGGCGCCACGCAAACTTCGCGAGCAGCCACAGCAGGACGAGAAACGTCAGGATCGTCCAGATGAACAACCCCGGATCGGGCTGAACGAGAGGGTTGTCCATCGACCTACCGTCCCAGGAACAGGACCAGCAGCGCGAACACTTCGGCGAGAATCGCCACGCCTTCGAGCAGGAAGAGCGGCAGGTTCACCGCGCCGGTGATCTGGGCGGCAGCGGCGGGCTGCCTGGCGATGCCTTCAGCAGCGGCGGCGGCGAGCTTGCCGATGCCGAGTCCGGCCCCAATCACGATCAGACCGAGCCCGAACGGAATCGCGAAAAACTGGATGAGACCTGTCATGCCAATGCCTCCGTAAAATCAGTGATGTACGTGAATAGCCATGCCGATGAACACGGCGGTCAGCAGCGTGAACACATAAGCCTGGATCAGGACGACCAGGATCTCGAGGCCGGAGATGCCGACTGCCAGCGGCACCGACACGACCAGGCCGACGCCGATGCCGGCGATGGCCCGTCCGAACAGTTCGGTGAACAGGAAGACGAAGGAGAGGATGGCGAGAATGGCGATGTGGCCGCCGGTCATGTTCGCCGCGAGTCGCATGGTGAGCGCGAACGGGCGGACGAACATCCCCATGATCTCGATCGGAATCAGGATCGGATAGACGAACTTGGAGACGCCACCGGGCACCAGATTCTTCCAGTGGGTGACGAAGCCGTAGGCCTTGGTCCCGGCGACGATGATGGCGCCGAAGGTGATGGTCGCCAGCGCGGCGGTGACGTTGAAGTTCGCCGTCGCGGTGGTGCCGCCGTGCATCACCTGCTTGGCGAACGAGTCCTCGGCGGTATGCAGCACGAAATGGTCGAGCACGCCGAGCACTTCGAACACCGGAATCAGGCCGATGGCGTTGGCGCAGAGGATGAACACGAAAAACGTCAGCAGCAGCGGGGTCCAGGTATTGACCCACTTCTTCCCGACGTTGGGCAGGACGATGCTGTCGCGGATCCACTCGACCAGGAACTCGACCGCGTTGGCGAAGCCGGACGGCAGCGGCCGCTCCTGCTTCCGGTAGCGCCGGACCGTCAACGACAGCACGACGAAGATGAAGGCGGAGACCAGCCACAGCATCAGGACGTGCTTGGTCACGGAGAAGTCGATGCCGGCGATCTTCGGCAGGTGGATCAGCGGGTGGTCGATGCTGCTGTTCGAGACGTGCTCGATGATCGTCTTGCCAGCATCGTACTTCCCGGCCGCGCCGTGCGCGGCTTCGGCCGCGTGCTCCTGAACGTGCTCTTGCAGGGCGAACAGCATCATGAATTGAACAGCCGCTTCAAGTAGATCGCTTCGACCAGGTACAGACCGATGAAATAGGCGGTAAAGCTGGCGATGAACGGCACCGGCCGCACGCCGAGGAACTTGAGGACCACCACCAGGTAGCCCCCGAAGAACACCATCTTGCCCGCGAACCCCGCCATCAGGACCGCGGTGACGCTGCCGGGATCACGCCGGTGCGCGCGTTCGACCGAGCGCCACGACACGACCACCGCGGCGAGCGGCGCGATCATGCCGAGCAGGATCGCGACCCCGTTCTCCCGGCCGAACAGCGCGGCCGCGATGACGCAGCCGGCCACGCCCGGCCAGACCATCCAACCGATCGGCGTCATTTCTTCCAGACGACCCTGGCCAGGTCGACGAAGCCGACAATCAGACCGAGCAGCAGTCCCGCGAGCAGGAACCACGGCGAGGTGCCGCGCCAGCGATCGACGACGTAGCCAAGTCCGCCGAGCAGGATGATGCCGCCGATCAGCGTGTAGCTGGCGCCCGCTGCCGGTCCCGATTGCTCAGCGCTTTCCTGGAACGACCGGGTGGAACGGCTCAGAAACGACTCGTCATCGTCTTTTGGCATACCCGAATGATATGTCCACCCGACCGGCTGAAGGAGTATAGCGTAACTTGTGAAAAACTTCACGCAGGCGAAACCGGCTGCGCATCCGCCCCATCATCAGCCCGGTCATCAGCGCAGCGCCGCCGTGACTGCCGCCACGCCGAGCGTCCGCGCCGACATCTCGGCCAGCTCGAACAGCAGGCGCGGATAGACGCCGAGGGCCAGGACCGCGATCACCGCGACTGCGAGGACAAACCCCAGCGCCGGACTGGCCGTCACCGGTGAGCCGGCCACCGGCGGCTTCAGATACATGAAGACGACGATCCGGATGTAGTAATACAGCGAAATCGCGCTGTTCAGCACGCCGATCACCGCCAGCCAGACGTAGCCGGCATCGATCGCTGCGCCGAACAGCCACAGCTTCCCCATGAAACCGGCGGTCGGCGGAATCCCGCCGAGCGACAGCATGAACAACAGCATCGCGAACGCCGCCAGCGGATGGCGGAGGTAGAGGCCGCTGAAATCCTTCAGCTCGTCACCGACGACGTCCTGCCGCCGCATCATGACGATGACGGCGAACGCCCCGAGCTGCATGAAGGCATAGATCAGCAGGTAGATCAGCATCGCCGAGACGCCGCGCGGCGTGCCCGCGACGACCCCGATCAGCAGGTAGCCGGCATGGGCGATCGACGAGTAGGCGAGCATCCGCTTCAGGTTGGTCTGGGTCAGCGCCGCCAGGTTCCCCACCGTCATCGTCACCACCGCCAGCGCCTCGAACATGATCCGCCAGTCGGCGCTCATCGACGGCAGCCCCTCGAGGAAGATCCGCAGCAGCATCGCGAACGACGCCGCCTTCGATCCGACCGACAGGAACGCCGTGACGGGTGTCGGCGCGCCTTCGTAGACATCGGGCGCCCACATGTGGAACGGCACCGCCGCGATCTTGAAGCCGATGCCGGCGACGACCAGGATGACCGCCAGCAGCAGCCGTGGATCGCCTTCCTGGCCGACGAACGCCGTCGCCATCACCCGCAGATTGGTGGTGCCGGACAGGCCGTAGAGCAGCGACATGCCGTAGAGGAGGACGCCGAGCGAGAAGGCGCCGAGCAGGAAGTACTTCACCGCCGCCTCGTTCGAGCGCTGGCTCGGCTTGATGAACCCGGCCAGGATGTAGAACGACACGGCCATCGTCTCGAGGCCGATGAAGATCGTGATCAGATCGATGCCGCCCGCCATGATCATCATGCCGAGGGTGGCGCACAGGATCAGGAAGTAGTACTCGCCCGGGCTGGCGCCTTCGATCTCGAGATACCGCACCGACATCAGCACCGTGAATGCCGCCGCGCCGAGGAAGACGACCTTGAAGAACAGCGCGAACTGATCGACGGCGAGCAGGCCGTGCGCCACCTCGACGTGGGTGTGGGCGAACGGCACCAGCGCGAGCGCGGTCGCGCCGAGCGCCGCGAGCGTCACCCCGGCGAGCAGCCGGCTGCCGCGCGGCAGCAGGACGTCGGCGATCAGCACCAGCAGCGCCCCCGCCGTCAGCACCAGTTCCGGCAGGATGTAGTAGAAATCGCTGGCCGAGATCCCGGCCGGCATCAGCGGCCCTGGCCGGCGCCGGCAGGCGCGGGAATGTCGGCGCCGGTGCCGGACGAGGCCGGCGCCGCCAGCGGCTTGCCGTCCGGACCGCACGGCAGCGACTCGAGGAACCGCGCCGCCGGATTGTCGGCGCGGGCAACCAGCGCGGCCGGCGCCGGCGTGGCGCAGTCGGCCGCGTACTTGGCCGCGTATTGCGGGTTGCCGACCCGGGTGACGATCTGCTGCACCGAGGTTTCCAGCCGGCGCAGGAACGGGGCCGGATACAGCCCCATCCACACCGCCAGGACGATCAGCGGCGCGAACGTCACGAACTCGCGATGGCTGAGATCGAGCAGCGCCTCATTCTTCGGATTCTCGATCTTGCCGAACATCGTCCGCTGATAGAGATAGAGCATGTAGGCCGCGCCGAGCACGATGCCGCTGGCGGCAAACGCCGCCCACACCTTGCTGGCGACGAAGACCCCCTGCAGAATCAGGAACTCGCCGATGAAGCCGTTCAGCGTCGGCAGCCCGATCGACGACATCGTCATGATCAGGAAGACCGCGGCGTAGACCGGCATCACCTTGGACAGGCCGCCGTATTCCGAGATCTCCCGCGTGTGGCGCCGCTCGTAGACGACGCCGACGAGCAGGAAGAGCGCGCCGGTCGAGATGCCGTGATTGAGCTGCTGGACGATGCTGCCGGTGATGCCGACCGGATTGAGGGCGAACATCCCCAGCATCACCATCGCCATGTGACTGACCGACGAATAGGCGACCAGCCGCTTCCAGTCCTTCTGCGCCAGGGCGACCAGCGCCCCGTAGACGATGCCGATGATGCAGAGCAGGGCGACCATCGGCACGAAGCTGCGGGTCGCGGTGGGCAGGATCGGCAGGCTGAACCGCAGGAAGCCGTAGGTCCCCATCTTCAGGAGCACCGCCGCCAGGATCACCGAGCCGGCGGTCGGGGCGTCGGTATGCGCGTCGGGCAGCCAGGTGTGGAACGGAAACATCGGCACCTTGATCGCGAACCCGAGAAAGAACGCCAGGAACACCCACCACTGCAGATCGTAGGGCAGGTTCATCTTCTGCAGCTGCGTCACGTCGAAGCTGTAGGTGCCGGTCTGGCCGTAGCTGTAGAAGTAGAGGGCGAGGATGCCGAGCAGCATCACGACGCTGCCGACCAGCGTGTAGAGGAAGAACTTGATCGCCGAGTAGAGCCGATTGGCGCTGCCCCAGATGCCGATCAGGAAGTACATCGGCACCAGCATCACTTCCCAGAACAGGAAGAACAGCAGGAAGTCGAGCGACATGAAGGCGCCGAGCATGCCGGTCTGCAGCAGCAGCAGGAAGATGTAGTACTCCTTGACCCGCTCGGTGATCGCCGTCCACGACGACAGCACCGCGATCGACCCCATCATCGTCGTCAGCAGGATCAGCAGCATGCTGAGGCCGTCGATGCCGAGGAAGTACTCGGCGCCGATCGACGGGATCCAGGGCGCCCGCTCGACGAACTGGAACTCGGCGTTGGCCGGGTTGTACCAGAACCAGAGCGGCACCGAAATCACGAAGCCGATGAAGGCGACGCTGTTCGCGATCCAGCGGATGGCATTTTCGTTCCGCTTGTTCACCAGCAGCAGCAGCAGCGCGCCGGCCAGCGGCGTAAACAGGATGAGCGAAAGATAGTGATTCATAAAACGACAAAAGCCACGCTGTGTCCGCGTTCAACGGCCGGCCGGCGGCGGGCCGCCCTGCCAGCCAGGCGCTCGAGATCACCGCACCAACAGATAGACCGTCACGAAGCCGAAGATCCCGAACAGCATCACCAGCGCGTAATTCTGCACCAGCCCGGTCTGCACCTTGCGGAACCAGAAGCTGCCTTCCTCGCAGATCCGGCCGACCAGGTTGACGGCGCCGTCGACGACGGTGCGATCGGTCAGGCCCGAGAACCAGGCGCCGACGATCGTCAGCCAGCCGGTGCCGTTGACCGCCCCGTCGACGACCTTCCGATCGACGGTCCAGAGCGCGCGGCCGCCGACGAAGGTGGCGGCGATCACGGTCGCATTGTAGAGCTCGTCGACATAGTACTTGTGCGACAGCAGCCGGTGCGGGCCGGCCCACGACCGGGCCAGCCGCTCCGAGATCGCCGGGCTGGTGACGTAGAACCGGTGCGCGAGCAGGATGCCGAGGATCGCGATCACCACCGAGAACGCCATCAGCCCGAGCTCGGTCGCCGTCGAGGCGTGCGCTTCGGCCGGCTCGTGCCCGGCCGCTTCCGTCCCGGCCGCATGGTCGGCCCCGGCCGGCGCGGCGGCGGCCTGGACGTGTTCGGCGGTGAAGCTCGGCTCGAGGAAATGCTCGATCGCATTGCCGCCGCCGAGCGCCGCCGGAATGCCGACGAAGCCGGCGAGGACGGCGCCGACGGCCAGCGCCACCAGCGGGAAGGTCATCGCGGTCGGCGACTCGTGCGGCCCATGCCACGGCCCGTGGCCATGGCCGGCGTGCGCATCATGACCAGCGGCGTCGTGGCCGGGTGCGGCGTGGGCGCTGGGCGGTTCGGCCGGGCCGTGCGCCACCTCGTGGGCGGGCTCGGCCGCCTTGCCGTGCGCGTGTGCGTCAGCGGGATGCGGCGCGCCGTGCGCCGCCGCGACTGCCGCGTCACGCGGCGCGGCGGTGGCGAAGCCGCCGTGGCCGGCCGCTTCCCAGGCCGGGCCGCGATAGCTCCCCAGGAACGTCATCGCCATCAGCCGGAACATGTAGAACGCGGTCATCAACGCGGTCGCGACCGCCAGCACCCAGATGATCTTGTAGGTCAGGAAGGTCCGGAACAGGATTTCGTCCTTGCTGAAGAAGCCCGCAAACGGCGGGATGCCGGCGATCGCCAGCGTGCCGATCATCATCGTGATGAACGTCACCGGCAGGTACTTCTTCAGGCCGCCCATCCGGCGCATGTCCTGCTCGCCGGCCATCGCATGGATCACCGAGCCGCTGCCGAGGAAGAGCAGCGCCTTGAAGAACGCGTGGGTCATCAGATGGAACGCGCCGGCCGAGAACGCGCCGACGCCCATCGCGGTGAACATGTAGCCGAGCTGCGACACCGTCGAGTAGGCCAGGACGCGCTTGATGTCGTACTGGACCAGGCCGATCGACGCCGCCATGAACGCGGTCAGGACGCCGACGACGGCGACGATCTCCATCACCATCGGCGCGTGCGAGAACAGCACCGCGTTGCGGCCCAGCATGTAGACCCCGGCCGTCACCATCGTCGCCGCGTGGATCAGGGCGGAGACCGGCGTCGGCCCCTCCATCGCGTCCGGCAGCCAGACGAACAGCGGAATCTGCGCGCTCTTGCCGGTGGCGCCGATAAACAGCAGCAGGCAGATTAACGACAGGACGCCAAACTGCGCGGTCTCGATCGGCATCGCCGCGGCGGCGTTCTGGATGGCGCGGAAGTCGAGCGTCCCGAACGTCGAGTAGATCAGGAACACGCCGAGGACGAAGCCCCAGTCGCCGACCCGGTTGGTGATGAACGCCTTCTTGCCGGCATCGGCCGCGCTCTTCTTCTCGTACCAGTAGCCGATCAGCAGATACGAGCACAGGCCGACCCCTTCCCAGCCGACGAACATGACCAGGAAGTTGTTGCCCAGCACCAGCAGCAGCATGAAGAAGCAGAACAGGTTGAGGTAGCAGAAGAAGCGGGCGACGCCGCCGCGCGGCTCGTCGGCGATGTAGGCGGTCGAGTAGATGTGGATCAGCGTGCCGATGCCGGTGACGATCAGCAGCATCATCCCGGACAGCGGATCGAGCCGGAAGCCCCACGGCACCTGCAGGCCGCCGATGCTGCCGTTGCCGAGCTCGAGCGGGATCGACGGGATCCACTGGGCGATCGTCACGTCGAACGCGCGCGCCTCGGGCGGCAGCCCCAGCAGCTGCCAGAAGGCGACCACCGACAGGACGAGCGCCGCCACCATCATCAGGCAGGCGACCAGGCCGGCGACCCGGCGCGGGAACGACCGGATCCCGACCAGGCCGTTGATGGCCGCGCCGAGCCCGGGGAGCAGAGGGATGAGCCAGATATAGTGCATGTCTGAATCTGCGATGTGGTGAACGGCGATCGGCGGTTTCAATCGGCGATCGGTGATCGGGGGATCGACAATCGTTGGCCGATCACCCGATCGCCGATCACCCGATCACTACCATCTCATCAAGTTCATCTCGTCGATGTTGACCGTCTCTTTGTTGCGGTAGAACGCCAGGATGATCCCCAGACCGACCGCCGCTTCGGCCGCCGCCACCGCGATGACGAAAATCGCGAACACCTGGCCGATGCCGTTCTGCAGCTGCATCGAGAACGCCACCAGGTTGATGTTGACGGCGTTCAGGATCAGCTCGATCGACATGAAGATGACGATGATGTTGCGGCGCACCAGCACGCCGGCGACGCCAATCATGAACAGCGCCGCGGACAGCAGCATGTAGTGGGTGGAGGTGATCATGATGCCTGAAATGCGGAGTGCTGAATGCCGGGTGCTGAATGGAATGCCGATTGCTGAATGCTGGGTGCTGAATGAAGAGCGGCATGCGACGGTGCATTCTGCCATCCGCCTGCATTCTGCAATCCGCGAGCAATCTGCAATCCGCATTCTGCAATCCGCAATCTCATAGTTCCCTCTTCGCCAGCACGATCGCGCCGATCATCGCCACCAGCAGCAGCATCGAGGCGATCTCGAACGGAATCAGATAGCTGGTGTAGAGCAGCCAGCCGACCTGCTCGGTGTTGCCGGTGACCGGCAGCGGCGGACCCGGCACGACCAGGACCGGGCGGGTCGTCTGGTACAGCGAGATGGCGCCGAGTTCGAGCAGCACGGCGGCCGACAGGACAAACCCCAGCCTGGTCCGCCGGTGCGGATCGTGATGCGCCTCGGGCGGCCGCTTCAGGTTCACCAGCATGACGACGAACAGGTAGAGCACGACGATCCCGCCGGCGTAGACCAGGATCTGGATGACGGCCAGAAACGGCGCCTCGAGCAGCACGTAGAGCGCCGCCACGAACAGGAAGTCGAGCACCAGGAACAGCACGCTGTGCACGGTGTCCTTCGTCGTGACGACGAGAACGGCGAAGCCCAGGATGAACGCCGCCAGGGTGTAGAACGCGATTGCCTGTCCCATAACGTATGGCGTGGCGCTGACGCTGATGGCAACCGCCATCGGCGCTGCGCCATCAGCCCTATGAAAGCAACACCTTCACGATGCCGGTGACCACCAGGTTGGCGATCGCCAGCGGAATCAGCACCTTCCATCCCAGCCGCATCAGCTGGTCGTAGCGGTAGCGCGGCAGCGTGGCGCGCACCCAGATGAAGATGTAGAGGAAGACGAACGACTTGATCAGGAACCACGCCCAGCTCGGCACCAGGTCGAGGAACCCGAGCGCGGCGACGTTCGGGAACGGCCGCAGCCAGCCGCCGAAGAACAGCGTCGTCGCCACCGACGAAACGACGATCATGTTGGCGTATTCGGCGAGGAAGAACAGCGCGAACCGCATGCCGCTGTACTCGGTGTGAAACCCGCCGGTCAGCTCCTGTTCGGCCTCCGGCATGTCGAACGGCGCCCGGTTGGTCTCGGCCAGACCGCCGATGAAGAACACGACGAACGCCACCGGCTGGACGAACGCGTACCAGACGCCGCTGTTGAACTGGGCGACCACGATGCCGACCATGCTGAGCGTGCCCGACATCAGGATGACGCTGACCAGGGTCAGGGTGACCGCCACCTCGTAGCTGATCAGCTGGGCCGAGGCGCGCAGACTGGCGAGCAGCGGGTACTTGCTGTTCGAGGCGTAGCCGGCCAGGATGATGCCGTAGACGCCGACCGACGCCACCGAGACGATGTAGAGCAGGCCGACGTTGACGTCGGTGATGTACAGCGTCACCTGGCGGCCGAAGATGGTGACCTCCGGCCCGAACGGAATCACCGCGTAGACGATCAGCGCCGGCACCATCGAGATGATCGGCGCCGCGGTGAACACCCACTTGTCGGCGCGCGCCGGCGTGATGTCTTCCTTCAGCATCAGCTTGATCGCGTCGGCCACCGGCTGCAGCACGCCGTAGGGACCGACCCGCATCGGCCCGAGCCGCGACTGCGCCCAGGCGATCACCTTGCGCTCGAGCAGCACCATGTAGGTGACCGCCACCAGCGTCGCGTTCAGCACGACGAGGATCTTGACCAGCGGGACGACGAGGTTATCAACCATGCTGGTCCTTGGTCCTTGGTGCTTGGTTCATGGTCCGGCCTTGGTCCTTCGTGGGGCCTTGGTCCTTCGTCGGGCCTTGGTCCCTCGTCCGGCCTTGGTTCCTCGTCCGGCCTTGGTTCCTGGTCCGGCCTTGGCTCCTGGTCCGGCCTTGGCTCCTGGTCCGGCCTTGGTCCTTCGTCCGGCCTTGGTTCTCGGCCCCTGGTCCTTGGCTCACGGTCCTTGATCCTGGTCCTTGGTTCTTGGCCCTGGATCCTGGTCCTCGCTCATTGATACGGGTGCTTCCTCCCCAAAACGCGGTCCTGGTAGTTGCTCGCTGAGGAGCAAAAACGGGGGACGGACCTAGGACCCAGGACGGACCAAGGACCAAAGCCGGACCAGGGACCAAGGCCGGACCAGGGACCAGGGCCGGACCAAGGACCAGGGCCAGACCAGGGACCAGGGACGGACCAGGGACCAAGGACCAAGGACCAAGGACCATCACCGATCCACCTCCCCGAGCACGACGTCCAGCGATCCGATCAGGGCGACGACGTCGGCGACCAGGTGGCCCTTGATCAGCGGCCGCAGGCCCTGCAGGTTGCAGAACGACGGCGGCCGGACGCGGAAGCGGTACGGATTTGTCGACTTGCCGTCGCTGACGATGAAGTAGCCGAGCTCGCCTTTCGGCGACTCGATGGCGTGGTAGGTTTCGCCGGCGGGCGGCTTGATCAGGCGCGGCACCTTGCCGACAATCGGTCCTTCCGGAAGCCCCTCGGTCGCCTGCCGGATGATCCGGAGCGACTGGCGGAACTCCTCCATCCGGACCAGGTAGCGGTCGTAGGTGTCGCCGGCGGTGCCGATCGGCACGTCGAACTCCATCTCGTCGTAGGCCGCGTACGGCTCGTCCTTGCGGATGTCGCGCGGCACGCCGGACCCGCGCAGGGGCGGTCCGCTCAGTCCGAGCGCCACCGCGTCGGCGCCGCTGATGACGCCGATCCCCCTGGTCCGTTCCAGCCAGATCCGGTTGTGCGTCAGCAGTTCCTCATACTCGTCGATCTTGGTGTCCATGATCTGGCAGAACTGGAGCACCTTCTTGTCCCAGCCGGGCGGGATGTCGAGCGGCAGGCCGCCGATGCGCATCGAGTTGTAGGTCAGCCGGGCGCCGCAGAACTCCTCGAACAGATCGAGAATCAGCTCGCGCTCGCGAAACGCGTAGAGGAACACCGTCATCGCCCCGATGTCCATCGCGTGGGTGCCGACCCAGAGACAGTGGCTGGCGATGCGCTGCAGCTCGCAGAGGATGGTCCGGACGTAGCGGGCCCGGCGCGGCACCTCGAGCGCCAGCATCTTCTCGACCGTTTCGCAGTAGCCGACGTTGTTGGTCGCCGCCGCGACGTAGTCCATCCGGTCGGTCAGCAGGATGATCTGGGTCCAGTTGCGGTTCTCGCTCAGCTTCTCGATGCCGCGGTGCAGGTAGCCGATGACGACATCCGCGTCGACGACCTTTTCGCCGTCGAGGCGCAGGATGACCCGCAGCACGCCGTGCGTGCTCGGATGCTGGGGCCCCATGTTGAGCACCAGCTCGTTGGTGTCGAACATCGCGCCGTGATGAATTGTCGGTGTGGCCATACTTCCTGTCGTGCGACGTGGAAACCCGCTGCCCGATGCCGTGGTGCGCTCCGCCGGACGCTACTCGATATCCGATTCTTCCATCGCCTGTTTCAGCTTCAACCAGTCGAGCGGGTTCTCCATCAGCAGTTCGCCCGGTCCCTCGAGCGGGTAGTCCTTGCGCTGCGGGAATCCCTGCCAGTCCTCCGGCATCAGAATCCGCCGCCGATCGGGATGGCCGACCAGGTTGATCCCGAACATGTCGTAGACCTCGCGCTCGAGCCAGTCGGCGGCCGGCCAGATGCTGGTGACCGACGACACCGGCTCGAGCTCGCCCGCCTTGGCTTTGACCCGGATGCGATGGCGAAGCCGCGTCGAGTACAGGCAGTACAACAGATCGAAGCGCTCGGCGCGCGGCGGCCAGTCGGTGGCGGTGACGTCCGAGCACATGTCGAACAGCGCGTCCGGCGCGTCGCGCAGGTAGCGGGCGACGTCGAGGATGCGCGCCGCCGGCACGATCACCGTCCAGTCGCCGACCCAGTAGCTCACCTGCGTCACCACGTCGGGGAGCGCCGCCTGCAGCGTCGCGATGAAGGCGGGCAGCGTTTTGTCGGCCGGCGGCGGCGGATCGGGCGGTCCGGCCGGCGCGGAGGCTTTCGGCGGATGCTCGGCGGCCTTGGCCGGCGGCTTGGCCGGCGCGCCGGCAGCTGGTTTGGCGGCGGCCGCTGCGGCGGGCTTCGCGGCCGACGCCGTTGGGGCGGCCGACGCCGTCGGGGCGGCCGACGCCGTTGGGGCGGCCGACGCAGCTGCGGCCGCAGGTGCTGCGGCTGCGGCCGGCGCCGGCTGTCCGGTTGCCGAACTGGTCTCGCTCGCCGCCGCGGTCGCCGCGGCGGGGTCCTGCGGCTTCGGGTCGTCAGCCATGTACCGAATCTTCCATCGTCGCGGCGCGCGCCACTACGCCCATTCGAGCGCGCCCTTCTGCCAGGCGTAGTAGTAGCCGACGACCAGAATGAAGATGAAGACGACCATTTCGATCAGCCCGAACAGCAGCAGCTTGTCGAAAATGACGGCCCAGGGAAACATGAACACCGTTTCCACGTCGAAGATCACGAACAGCATCGCGACGAGATAGTAACGGATGCTGTAACGATCCCGCGCGTCGGTGGTCGGCTCGATGCCGCACTCATACGGCTCGAGCTTCACCTTGTTGTACTTCTCCGAGTGCAGCAGGCTCGAGAAGACCAGCGTGAACAGCGCGAACCCGGTCGCGACGACGACAAAGATAGCGATCGGAATATAGGCGGCCAGCATGGGAAAACGGCTGTGAAAACGGCTGTGAAATCGGCTGTGCGAGCAGCGCAGTGCCGCTGTAGAAAAGCCTCGGGTTTATAACATGCGACCCCTGGGGTGTCAAGAAACCGGGCCTCGCCTCGGGGCCGCGGCGCTTGCCGCAACTCACAGATTTCAAACCAGTTCAGTCGCTGATTTTCTTGACGTTGCCAAAAACCGGGGCCTATACTGAACCGGTGAAATCACGATCCTCGTTGTGCGCTGTGCTGGTCGCCGCGACGGCAATCGCGACGGTCATGGTGCCGCCCGCGGCGCTGCTCGCGCAGGCGATCCAGCGTTCGATGTACGTCAGCGCGCTGACGGAGGCCGGCGTACCGGCGCCGGATCTCGGACCGGCCGATTTCCTGGTCCGCGAAGACAACGTCGCCCGCGAAGTGCTGCGCGTCGCCCCGGCGGACGATCCGATGCAGATTGCCGTGCTGGTCGACAACAGCCAGGCCGCGCGCAGCCACATCCGCGACCTCCGGGTCGGCGTCGAAGCCTTCGTCACCGAGATGCTGAACGGCACCAAACACGAAGTCTCGATCATCGCGCTGGCCGAGCGGCCGACGATTCTCGCCGACCTCTCGTCCGATCGCGAGAAGGCGATCAAGGGCGTCAACCGGATCTTCGAACAGGCCGGCAGCGGGATGTACCTGCTCGACGGGATCGTCGAAACCAGTCAGGGCTTCAAGAAACGCGAGTCGCCCCGTCCGGTGATCGTCGCCATCGCCACCGAAGGGCCCGAATACAGCTCGCGCCGCTGGGAGGACGTGCTCAAGCCGCTCGCCGACGTCGGGGCGACGCTGCACGTCATCGTGCTGGGCCTGCCGTCCAACGACATCTCGGAAGACGCCCGCAACCGGGCGTCGGTGCTCGACGAGGGGCCGCGCCGCAGCGGCGGCCGGCGGACGTCGCTGCTCGCCAGCTCGGCGCTGCCGGACGAGCTCAAACGGCTGGCGGCGGAGCTGCGCCACCAGTACCGCGTCACCTACGCCCGCCCGAATACGCTGATTCCGCCCGAGCGGACCACGGTCAGCTCGGCGCGCGCCGGCGTCATCGCGCGCGGCACGTTGATCAACGACAAGCGCGAACAGGGCCGGCCATGATCCGTTCATCCCGCTGGCTGCCGCCGGCCGTCGCCGCCGCCGCGATCGCCGCGCTCGAGATCGTCGCCCGGGCGCAAGCACCAGCGCCGCCAGCGGCACCGGCCGGCCGCCAGGCCGTCCCCTTCCGCGCCGGCATCGAACTGGTCTCCCTCAACGTCACCGTCACCGACGGGACGGCCCGCTACGTCACCAACCTCGAGCAGGAGGACTTCAGCGTCTTCGAAGACGGCGTCAAGCAGGACGTGACCTTCTTCAACAAGACCAACCTGCCGATCGCGCTGGCGCTGATGATCGACACCAGCGCCAGCATGGATACCAAACTGCCGACTGCGCAGGAAGCGGCGGTCGGCTTCGTCCGGCGGCTGCGGACGCAGGACGTCGCCGAGATCATCGATTTCGACAGCCGCGTCACCATCGCCGCGCCGTTCACGAGCGACGGGAATGAGCTGGAGCAGGCGATCCGCAAGACCTCGGCCGGCGGCTCGACGTCGCTCTACAACGCCATCTACATCGCCCTCAAGGATCTCAAGAAGCTGGTCGCCACCAACATCGAGGACATCAGGCGGCGCGCCATCGTCGTGCTGTCGGACGGCGAAGACACCTCGAGCCTGCTGCCCTTCGAGGAGGTCCTCGATCTGGCCAAGCGCTCCGAGACGGCGATCTACTCGATCGGTCTACGCGATGGCGATGGCTCGACCGAGAGCAAGGGCTTCAGGGAAGCCGAGTTCGCGCTGCGGCAGTTCGCGCAGGAGACCGGCGGACGGGCGTTCTTTCCCAACCAGGCGCTGGAGCTGGCCAAGGTCTACGGCCAGATCTCGGACGAGCTCTCCAGCCAGTACACGGTCGGCTACACGTCGCGCAACGCCCGCCGCGACGGCGCCTGGCGGCGGATCGTCGTCCGGGTCAACGGCCAGCAGGTCACGGCGCGCACCAAGCAGGGTTATTTCGGGCCGACTTCACATTAAACTGGTCGGCAGGACGACCGGCCAGATCCCATGAACTCTGTTCCCCTCGCGTTGTACATCGTCGCGTTGATTGCCTACGCCTGGCACTTCGCCGGGCGCGATCCGGCGGTCGGACGGACGGCGACGACGCTGCTCGTGCTCGCCGCGCTCGCCCACACCTTCGTCATCGGCATGCAGACGGTCGAGTACGGACACATCCCGGTCGCCGGCCCGACCTCGGCCATCTCGACCTTCGTCTGGCTGCTGGCGCTGGCCTACCTCTATACGGAGATGAACACCGACGAACGGGCGATGGGTGTGTTCATCCTGCCCCTGCTGGTGGCGCTGCAGCTGATCCCGGCGCTCGACCCCGGCATCGAGCCGCGGTCGCCGGTCCTGCAGAGCCCGCTGTTCGGCATCCACGTCTCGTCGCTGCTGCTCGCCTACGCCAGCTTCGCGCTGGCCTGCGTGATCGGGGTGACCTACGTCCTGCTGTTCAAGGAGATCAAGGCGAAGCATCTGGGGTTCTTCTACGCCCGGATGCCCTCGCTCCAGATCCTCGACCGGATGAACCAGCAGGCGATCGTCATCGGCTGGATTTTCCTGACCGTCGGCCTGGCGGTCGGCGCGGTGTGGACGCAGCAGGCGCGCGCGTATGCTCCGGACCTGCCGCAGCTGCACGCGATGTCGCTGCAGGATCCGAAGATTTTCGTCGCCGTCATCTGCTGGGCGGTCTACTCGTTCGAGCTGTTCGCGGCGCGCCGCATCGGCTGGGGCGGCCGGCGCGCCGCCTACCTGTCGGCGCTGGGCTTCGCCATCGTGCTGCTCAATTTCGTGCCGATCAGCTATTTCATGACCAAGAGCCATAACTTCTGACATTGAGATGTAAGGATGTAAGGAAGTAAGGATGTAAGGATGTAAGGAAGTGAGGAAGTGAGGAAGTGAGGAAGTTGGGATGTGTGGGTGTGGGGGATCTGAGGATGTGTGGATGTAAGAATGTTGGGATTTAGGGATATTGGATGTAAGGTAAGGCACATCCTGGGTCCTCCCATCCATAGATTTCTACATTCTTAGATCCGTAAATCCTTACATCCCAACATCCCAACATCCCAACATCCTCACATCCTCACATCCATAAGTCCTTACATCTCACAACAGAGATGCATTTGCTCCTCGTCGGAATCAGTCACAAGACCGCGCCGGTCGAACTGCGCGAGCGTCTCGACTTCCAGGTGCGCGGCGTCGACCGCGCCCTGCAGTCGCTGGCGGCGCGCGGCTCGACGCAGGAAGCCGTCGTCCTCTCGACCTGCAACCGCGCCGAGATGTACGTCGCCTGCGACGATGTCGCGGCGACGCGATCTGACCTGGTCAGCTTCGTCAGCGAATTTCACGCCATCGATCGGCCGACCGTGGCGCCGCACATCTACGACGTCGCCGGTCTGGAGGCGGCCCGCCATCTCTTTCGCGTCGCCGCCGGGCTCGACTCGCTGGTCGTCGGCGAGCCGCAGGTGTTCGGCCAGGTCAAACAGGCGCACACCATCGCCGGCGAGGTCCACACCGTTGGACCGGTGCTCAACCGGCTGTTCCACTCGTCGTTCGTCGTCGGCAAGCGGGTCCGGACCGAGACCGGTCTCGGGTCCGGGTCGGTCTCGATCAGCTACGCCGCGGTGGCGCTGGCGCGGAAGATCTTCGGCGATCTGAGCGGCCGCTCGGTCGTCGTCGTCGGCGCGGGCGAGATGGGCAAGCTGACCGCCCGCCACATGAAGACGCAGGGCGTGCAGCACGTGACGATCGTCAGCCGGACGATGGCGCACGCCGCCCGGACGGCGGAGGCGATCGGCGGGGCGACCGCGGCGCCGTGGAATGATCTCGACGATCTGCTCGGCGCCAGCGACATCGTCATCACCGCGACCGGCGCCGCGGCGCCGTTCCTGACCAAGGGGCGGATCGAGGCCGTCATGCGGCCGCGCCGCAACCGGCCGCTGTTCATCATCGACATCGCGCTGCCGCGCGACGTCGAAGCCGCCGCCGGCGAGATCGAACAGGTGTTCCTCTACAACATCGACGACCTCCAGGCGACCGTTCGCGAGAACCTGGCGCGGCGGACCAGCGAAGTGGCGCGCGCCGAGACCATCGTCAGCGAGGAGCTGGAGAAGTTCGGCGCCTGGCTGCGCTCGCGCGGCGCCATCCCGACGGTCGTCGCGCTGCGCCAGCACTTCGAGAACGTCCGGCGGGCCGAGCTCGAGCGGCTCGGCTACAAGGTGGCGGCGCTGCCGCTGGAAGCGCGCGACACGGCGCGCGCCGTCCTCGACGAAATTACCCATCTCATCACCGAGAAGCTCCTCCTGACCCCGACCGCACAGCTCAAATCGCTGAGCGACACGGAAACGGTCGGCGCCTACACCGAGGCCCTGACCCGCCTGTTCGGCCTCGGCGATCATGACGCGCCCGCCGATCGCGAGCGCCCGGCCGGAAAGATCGAACCGTTCACGCGCTCGAGGCGTGGGCCGCGGTGAGGGAACTGGTCCCTGGGCCCTGGGCCCTGGTCCTTGGTGCCTGGTCCTTGGTCCGTCCCTGGTCCGTGGCGGTCCTTGGTGCCTGGTCCTTGGTGCCTGGTCCTTGGTGCCTGGTCCTTGGTCGATCCTCGGCGTCCTCGGCGTCCTCGGCGTCCTCGCGTGGTTCGGATCCGCCCTCGGGTGGTTCGGATCCGCGCTCCTGAGTATGCCTCCTCCTGAACTCCGGCTCGGGACACGCGGCAGCCAGCTGGCGTTGTGGCAGGCGCGCGCCGTCGCCGCCCGTCTCGCCGAGGCCGGTGGTCCGGCATGCCGCATCGTCGTCATCCGGACGATGGGTGATCGGCTGCAGGACGTGCGCCTGTCGGAGGCGGGCGGCAAGGGGCTGTTCGTCAAGGAGATCGAAGAAGCGCTTCTCCGCGACGAGATCGATCTCGCCGTGCACAGCAGCAAGGACATGCCGGCGCTGCTCCAGGACGGGTTGACGATTGCCGCCGTGCTGCCGCGAGAGGACCCACGTGACGCGGTCGTCCTGCCGCTCAGCGCGGCCGACTCCGAAATAGTCGGCGGAGAGACGATCGATCAGCGCCGCTCCGCGGTGATCACGCTGGAGGATCTGCTCCTCCGCCTCGGTCAGTCGCCGCGCATCGGCACCGGCAGCGTGCGGCGCGTCTCGCAGATCACCCGGCTGATGCCGGGTGCCAACTTCCTCGGCATCCGAGGCAACCTCGATACCCGGCTGCGCAAGCTGGACGATGGCGGCTACGATGCCCTGGTTCTGGCGGCTGCCGGCCTCCGCCGGCTCGGGTTCGCGGCGCGCATTTCGCTGGCGCTGCCGGCCTCGGCATGCGTGCCGTCGCCCGGTCAGGGCATTGTCGCGATCGAGACCCGCGCCGACGACGATCACGTGCGGCGGATCGTCGCTGGCATCGACGATCCGGCCGCCGCCGACGCGCTGGCGGCGGAACGGGCGCTGGTCGCGGCGCTCGGTGGCGGCTGTCAGACGCCGATTGGCGCGCTCGCGTCGCCGGTGGATGGCGACGAACTGGAGCTGCTCGCCGCTGTGGTGTCGCTCGACGGCAGCCGGGCGGTGCGGGGCCAGGCGCGTGGTCCGCGCCGCGACGCGGCGGCGCTCGGCGCGCGGGTCGGGGCACAGCTGCTCGCCGACGGCGCCGACCAGATCCTTGTCGACGCGCGGGCGCAGACAGTCGACAGCCGTCCGTTGAGCATCGACCCCTGACGGTCGATGCGGGAGCCTGTCACGGTCCGGCTAAAGGCGTGTGACAAATCGATTCTGAAGTAGTGCAGACCATCAGGTCTGCCAGACCCGGCGGCCTGAAGGCCTGCATTACATCGAATTTTCACATGCTCGACAGCTGGACGCCCACGTAGAAGCGACAAAGAACGATACTGACAGCACGATGCCCAACACCGTCTACCTCATTGGCGCCGGCCCCGGGGATCCAGGACTGATCACGGTTCGCGGCCTGCAGTGCCTGGCGTCGGCCGACGTAGTGTTGTACGACCATCTCGTGCATGCCCGCCTGCTCCGGCATGCCCGGCCCGACGCGGAAACCATCGATGTCGGGGTCGCCGCGCCGCAGCCGCTCGAACAGGAAGCGATCTGTTATCTGCTGGCGGAAAAAGCCCGCGAAGGCAAGACGGTGGCGCGCCTGAAATGGGGGGATCCGTTCGTCTTCGACAGCGGCGGATCGGAGGCGCTGTTCCTGCACGAGCAGGGGCTGCGGTTCGAGGTCGTGCCTGGGATACCGGCCGGGATCGCGGTGCCGAGCTACGCCGGGATTCCGATCACCTATCCGGGGGGCGGGGACACGCTGACGTTCGTCCGCGGCCACGAAGGCGACGGCAGGACGCGGGCGGCGGTCGACTGGACCAGCCTCGCCGCGCTGGACGGCACGATTGTCTGCTACGCCGGGCCGCAGCAGCTGCCACAGATCGTCGGTGCGCTGCTGTCTCACGGCCGGGCGCCGGAGGAGCCGGTGGCGCTGGTCTACAGCGGCACGATGCCGACGCAGGAAACCGTGGTCGGCACGCTCGAGGAGATGGCCCGACTGACGAAGGAATCAGACGACCGCCGCCCGGCGGTCCTGATCGTCGGCCGCGTCGTCGCGCTGCGCCAGCACCTGCAGTGGTTCGACACCCGGCCGCTGTTTGGCAAGCGCATCGTCGTCACCCGGCCGCGCCAGCAGGCGGCAGAGCTGATCGAGGCGATCGAGGCGATGGGGGCCGAAGCGATCGAGGCGCCGATGATCAGCATCGAGCCGCCCGAAGACTATGGGCCGCTCGACGCCGCCTGCCGCGCGGCGGCCGACTTCGATTTCATCGTGTTTTCCAGCGCCAACGCCGTCGACGCGTTCATGGCGCGGCTGCTGCTGAGCCCGCTCGACTTGCGGGAGCTCAAGGGCGTCAAGCTCTGCGCGGTCGGCCCGGCGACCGCCGATCGCCTGACGCGGCATGGTCTGAAGATCGACGTCACCCCGGCGGAGTTCCGGGCCGAGGCGCTGGTCCGCGCCATTTCGACCGCCGGCAACGTCCGCGGCCTGCGCATCCTGCTGCCGCACGCCGATATCGGCCGGGAGATCGTCGCCGACGAGCTGCGCAAGCAGGGCGCTGACGTGACCGAGGTAATCGCCTACCGGACCGTGACGGTGGAGCCGGACCGGGAGGGTGATCCCGATATCTATCGGATGCTGCTCGAGCGGCGGATCGACGTCGTCACGTTCACCAGCGCCTCGGCCGTGCGCAATTTCGTCAAGGCGCTCGGCGCCGAGCAGGCGGTCGACCTGCTGCGAACGACGATCGTGGCGTCGATCGGGCCGGTCACGGCTGAAGCCGCCGCCCAATGCCAGATCGAAACGACAATCATGCCGTCGCACTACACGGTGCCGGCACTGGTCGCCGCGATCGTCGACTACTTCGAGAAGCTGGCGGGTCGCTGAATCGGCCGGCAGACCTCAGGTCTGCACGACGACTGTCCCGTACGAAGAGCAGGTGTAGGGGACGGTCTTCAGACCGTCCGCTGGGGCCCGGGAAGTCGATTTGCAGGCGGGCCCGCGTCTCAATAGCGGGCGACGGAGTGATCGACCAGCTGCGACCACGCCTCGATGCCGCCGCGCAGGTTGTAGAGATTCCGGAAGCCGTGCTGCGTGAAGTACTCGGCCGCCGACTGGCTTCGGATGCCGTGATGACACTGGAAGACGATCGCGGTGTCCCGGTCCAGGCCGAGCAGATCGTCGTGGCAGCGCTGATCGAGGAGGCGTGAGCCCTCGATGTGGGCGATGGCGCGTTCTTCCTCGGTGCGCACATCGATCAGCTCGAATGGCTCCCCGGCATCGATCATCGACTTCAGCTCCGGCGCGGACAGCTGCCGGATGGTTCCATCAGGCCCGGTCATGCAATGGCCAGCGTCGTCATCGACTAATCCAGCTTGAACATCACGCCGAGGTGCAGCGAGCCGGTGCCGGAACCGACGTCGGCATACAACGCCATCTTGGGCCGCCAGAAATAGCGGATCCCGGCGTGGCCGACAAAGTAGATGCCGCTGCTGTACCCGGCGTCCTCGCAGTAGTTGAACCCGCCGATGACGCAGCTCGGGCCGCTGATGCTGAAGTGCTCGTAGCCGAGGCCGACCCCGAAGAACGGATCGATCTTCTTGTCGTCGAGCGCGAAGTGGTAGTTCACGGTGACGGCGACCGGGACGACCTTGTAGTCGAAACCGGAGTTGATGAAGGTGTTGCCGAAGCTGTAGTAGTCGACGCTGACGCCGATCCCGAGCACGCCGTTACGGAGATTGGGCAGTTCCTTGAAGCCCTTCTCGAACCGGCCGCCGATGCCGACGCCCGCCCCGGACAGCCCGCCCACGCCGATCACCGGCCCGACGTCGGTCGTCGTCACCTTGAACCCGTCGTCCTGAGCCGAGGCGACGGAGGCGCCGATCACGCTCAGAGCGCACACCAACAACGTCAGCAACACACAACTACGGCGCATACGGTCATCCTCCGGATTTGGGTGGGGCCCCGGTGGGACCACCGGGAGCTGCCGTTGAATTTCGACCATCATGTTACCCTACCTTCAGGGCCGCCGACAGAGACGCCGGCACTGCGTAAGGGTTCGGGAAAAGCGGAAAATACCGTGAAACAGGCCAAGGCTGAGCAACGATGACCCAGATCGAAACGCACACCACCCTGAAGCTGACCAGACGGCATCGCCGCCTCCGCACGTCTCCCATGATGCGCGCGCTGGTGCGCGAAACACGGCTGTCGCCGGACATCTTCGTCCTGCCGCTGTTCGTCTGCGAGGGCGAGGGCGTCCGGCGCGAGGTGCCGTCGATGCCCGGGGTGTTCAACCTGTCGGTCGACCAGGCGGTGCTGGAGATCGAGCGCGCCAAGGGCGACGGGATCCGCAGCGTGCTGCTGTTCGGCATTCCCGGCCACAAGGACGACATCGGCTCGCTGGCCTACGATCCGGACGCACCGGTGCAGTCGGCGATCCGCGCCATCAAGCGGCAGTTCGCCGACGTGCTGGTGGTCACCGACGTCTGCCTGTGCGAGTACACCGATCACGGACACTGCGGCATCGTCGTCGACGACGAGATCGTCAACGATCCGAGCGTCGAGCAGCTGGTCCGCACCGCACTGTCGCACGCCGTGGCCGGCGCCGACATCATCGCGCCGTCGGACATGATGGACGGCCGCGTCGGCGCGATGCGCCAGGCCCTGGACGCGGGCGGGCTCGAGCACACCGCGATCATGTCCTACGCGGCGAAGTATTGTTCGGCCTTCTACGGTCCGTTTCGTGATGCGGCGGGCTCGACGCCGCAGTTCGGCGACCGGAAAACGCATCAGATGGACCCGGCCAACATCGACGAGGCGCTGCGCGAGGTCGAACAGGACATCGCGGAAGGCGCCGACATCATCATGGTCAAGCCGGCGCTGCCCTATCTCGACGTCATCGCTCGGGTCAAGAGCCGGTTCGGCTATCCGACCGCCGCCTATCAGGTCAGCGGTGAGTATGCGATGCTGAAGGCGGCCGTCCGCAACGGCTGGCTGGACGAGGAGCGGGCGATGCTCGAATCGCTGACGGCGATCCGCCGCGCCGGGGCCGACGTCATCATCACCTACTACGCGCGCGACGCGGCGCGGGCGATCGCCTAGGAGCGTGTCCCTGTCACATGAACACGCTCCCATCCAGCGACACTAGCCATGCGCCACACCCGATCGAAACAGCTCTTCGCCCGCGCCCAGCGCATCCTCCCGGGCGGCGTCAACAGCCCGGTGCGCGCCTTCAAATCGGTCGGCGCCTCGCCGCTGTTCATCCGGCGGGCGCGCGGCGCGCGGCTGATCGACGTCGACGGCAACGAGCTGATCGACTACGTGATGTCGTGGGGCCCGCTGATCCACGGCCATGCGCCACGCGGCCTGGTGCGCGCGCTGACGGCCGCGGTCAAGGACGGCACCAGCTACGGCGCACCCAGCCCGCTCGAGGTCGAGCTCGGCGAGCGCGTCCGGCGCCTGATGCCGTCGCTCGAGCGGGTCCGCTTCGTCAGCTCCGGCACCGAGGCGGCGATGAGCGCGATCCGCGTCGCCCGGGCAGCGACCGGCCGGGAGCGCATCATCAAGTTTGAAGGCTGCTACCACGGCCACGCCGATCCGTTCCTGGTGCAGGCCGGTTCCGGAGCGTTGACGCTCGGCGTGCCGACCAGCCCCGGCGTCACGCGGGCGGCGGTGGCCGACACCCTGGTCGCCAGCTACAACGATCTGGCGTCGGTCGATCGCCTGTTCGATGCCAATCGCGACGAGGTCGCGGCGTTGATCGTCGAGCCGATCGCCGGCAACATGGGGGTGGTGCCGCCGGGCGACGGGTTCCTGCGCGGCCTGCGCGAGATGTGCTCGGATCGGGGCACGCTGCTGATTTTCGATGAAGTGATCTCCGGCTTCCGGGCCGGCCCCGGGGGCGCGCAGGCGGTCTACGGCGTGCGGCCGGATCTGACGTGCCTGGGGAAAATCATCGGCGGCGGCCTGCCGGTCGGCGCGTACGGCGGCCGCGCCGATCTGATGGAATTGGTCGCCCCGGCCGGACCGGTCTACCAGGCCGGCACGCTGTCAGGCAATCCGCTGGCGATGACCGCCGGCATCTGGAGCCTGAAACAGCTGACGCCGCGCCTCTACTCGTCCCTCCGCACTCTCGGCTCGCGGCTCGCGGCCGGACTCACCGGGGCCGCCCGTGCCGCCCGTGTGCCGCTGCAGGTCAACGCGGTCGGCTCGCTGCTGACGCCCTTCTTCACCGGCGCCCCGGTCCGCGATTTCCAGTCGGCGACCGGCGCGGATACCCAACAGTACGCGGCGTTCTTCCGCGGCATGCTCGCCCGCGGCGTCTACCCGCCGCCGTCTCAGTTCGAAGCCTGGTTTCTCTCCGCGGCCCACACGGCCAGGGATGTGGATAGGACAATCGCTGCGGCTGAAGATGTGATGCACACACTTCAAGGCAGGAGATAAAAGGCAGAAGGAAAGGTTGAAGTTTTACTTCTGCCTTCTGCCTTCTGCCTTCTTCACCTATAGCGTCAGAGGCGAATCCAACCGTACCCTGAGCGTCGAACCCGCGGGCAATTCGACATCCTGTCCATCGGTCGCGGCGACGACGCCGCCGCCGCCAATCAGGATGCCGGCCAGGGCGCCTTTGACGCCGCCCAGGATGCCGCCGATGATCGCACCGACGCCTGCACCGGCGCCGATCCTGGTGGTCTCGCCACGGATCCCTTCGCTCTCGAGCGCCTGGGTGACGGTGGCGCGGATTGGATACGAGCGGCCCTTCATCGTGATCCGGTCGAACGACAGGGTCAGGCTGCCCTTGCGTTCGAGCCGCCCGGCTTTGGTGACCGAGCTCACCGTGCCGCGGACGATCGACCCCGCCGGCACGAGGACCCTGTCGCCGTCGCGAATGTCCACCAGCGTCGTCGCCTCGAAGCGATCCTCGACCAGCGCCGTGTCGGAGCTCAGCCGAGACTGGAGCCGGACGTCGAACTCGGTATCAACCGGGATCTCGTTTGGATTGTGCGCGCGATCGGACGCCGGAGACCGGCGCGGGGCACGCTCGACTTCGGCCGTCGATGCGTCCCGGCCCGGCGCGGACGTGCTGTCGCCGCGGGCGCGGCTTCGAATCGTCTCGATCCGGTCACGCACGTCGGCGATTTCCGATCGGCCAACCGATTCGTTCTTGCGCAGCTTGACCTTCAGATAGACCACGTCGTCGCGCACCTCGTCGAGATCCCGTTCGAGCTGGGAGGCGAGCGCTGAGTCGCGGCTGCGCAGCTGGGTGAGGTCGCGATTGGCGTCGTAGATGCTGTCTTGAAGCCGCTGTACGTCTGTGGTGGTGACAGCGGCGTTGAACTGGGCCAGGGCAGGTTGGGCGGAGACGAGGCCCAGCGCCAGCGCGATCGCGGGCACACCTGCTAATTGCAAAAGTCGCATCGGGAAACCTCCGGCGTCCCGATTGCAACTTCAGCGCCAGGGCATCAGGCGCTCGATCCAGGTAATTCGAGTGAGATCGTTATAGATCACTGTCACCATGAGCATCATCAGGAGGACAAATCCGGCCAGCAGCATCTTCTCCTTGACGCGCATGCTGAAGTCGCGGCGGGCGATCCCCTCGAGCGCCATGATGAAGATGTGACCACCGTCGAGGATGGGAATCGGCAGCAGGTTGATCAGTCCGAGGTTCAGGCTGATCATGGCCATCAGGCTGAGCAGCGCGATCAGCCCGAGCTGAGCCGACTCGCCGGAGAGCTGAGCGATCGCGACCGGCCCCATCAGCTGCTTGGGCGAGGTTTCGCGCGTGATCAGGCCCCAGACGGTCTGCACGATCAGGCCGGCGCTCTGCACGTTCCGCGTCAGGCTCATGCCGAGGGCCTGCATGGCGGTCGGGTTGATGCTCTTGCTCTCGTCGATCGGCAGCACGCCGAGATAGCCGTTCTGCCCTTTCCTCCCCGGGGTCACGACCAGCTGCTGCTCGGCGCCGCCGCGCAACACCGTGACGTTCATGCCCTGTTCAGGGTGCTTGGCGATCACTTCCCGGAATTGCGACGCCAACGTCATCGTCTGACCGTCGACCGACAGGATGACGTCGTCGGCCTTGAGGCCGCTGCGGTCGCCGGCATCGCCGGCGTAGACCTGCGTCAGGCGCGGATGGACGTTGGGCAGGACACCGATGTCGCCGTACTCGATCCGGCTCTGGCCGGCCGTCGCCGTCGCCGGGGTGATCCGGCGAGTGTTCGACTGGCCCGCGCGAAGGAACTCGATTGAGACTTCGCGATCCGGCTTGGTCCCGACGGCGATGAAGAAATCCTCCCAGGTCTTGACGGCGCGCTCGTTGACCGAGACGATCAGGTCGCCCGGCATGATCTCGGCGCGCGCGGCAGGCGACCCGGCGGTGACCACTCCGACCACTGGCGGCTGATCTTCGTAGATCGGCACTTGCGCGCCGCGATAGAGGACCACCGCCGTCAGCACGAAGGCCAGGAGCAGGTTCATCACCGGCCCCATGATCAGCACCTGAAAGCGTTCCCACTTGGTCTTGGACAGGAACTCGTCGTCGCGGCCGGTGCGCGGGTCTTCAGGACTCTCGCCGGCCATCTTCACATAGCCGCCCAGGGGCAGCGCGCCGATCCCGTATTCGGTATCGCCGCGGCGGAAGCTGAGGATGGTCGGGTTGAAGCCGAGCTGGAACTTCAACACGCGAATCCCGACCCGCTTGGCCGCCAGAAAATGGCCCAGCTCGTGGACGAACACCAGCACGCCCAGCACGAAGATAAACGCCAAGAAAGTCGTCAAGCCAGCATCCTCAGACCCTCAATTCTACCCCGCGGGCAATCTCGAGCGCACACTCACGCGCCCAGCGGTCAACCGCGCGCACCGCCGCCAGGGTCGACACCTCAGCCGCCTGATGCGCCGCCATCGTCTGCTCGATCACGTCCGGGATGGCCGTGAAGCCCAGCCGCCCGTCCAGGAACCTGGCAACCGCGATCTCGTTGGCCGCGTTGAGGACGACCGGGAGGCTGCGAGCCGCCTCGAGCGCCCGATACGCCAGGCCAAGACAGGGAAACGCCGCCGTGTCCGGGCGTTCGAACTCGAGCCGTCCCGCCGCGCCGACCAGATCGAGCGGTGGCAGCGGCGCCGCCCAGCGATCGGGATACGAGAACGCGTACTGGATCGGCAGCCGCATGTCCGTGACGCCGAGCTGCGCGATGATCGACCCATCGACCAGCTCGACCAGCGAATGCACGACCGACTGCGGATGCACGACCACGTCGATCTGGTCCCCGCTGACGCCGAACAGCCAATGCGCCTCGATCACTTCGAGGCCCTTGTTCATCAGCGTCGCCGAGTCGATCGTGATCTTGCGCCCCATCCGCCACGTCGGATGCTGCAAGGCCTCCGCCGCCGTGACCGACAGCAGTTCAGACGATGAACGGCCGCGAAAAGGTCCGCCCGAGGCGGTCAGGACCAGCCGTTTCAGCTCGGACCGGTCGCGACCGTGGAGGCATTGGTGAATCGCGTTGTGCTCGCTGTCGACCGGAAGAATGGCGACGCCGTGCCGGCGTGCCGCCTCGGTCACGATACCGCCGGCCATCACCAGTACTTCCTTGTTGGCAAGGGCGATCGTCTTCCGATGGGCGATGGCGGCGAGCACCGCCTCGAGGCCTTCGGTCCCGGACGAAGCGCACAGGACGAGCTCGACGTCGGGATGCGAGGCCACCGCGACGAGGCCGTCCCGGCCGGCGCCAAGCTCGACCCCGGCGACCGACCCGAGCTGCTTCAGCCGATCGAGCGCGCCGCCCGAGGCCATTGCCGCGACCCGCGGCCGGTAGCGCGCGATCTGGGCGCCGAGCAGTCCGGCATTCTCGCCCGCCGCCAGCCCCACCACCTGCAGGCGATCGGGGTGCGCATCGACGACCGCCAGCGCGCTGCGGCCGATCGACCCGGTGGAACCGAGAATGGCGATGCGTTTCATGCCCGCGTCAAGAGCGTGTCTGATGCAGCGTGGCCTGGCCCCGCCTCCGGCGGGGCGAGACGTCTCGAAGGCCGGCCGGGAAAACCTGACTCGTTCGCATCGATCTCCGGACCTCGAGACGTCTAGCGCGGAATGAACCGGCCAACCACATAGAAGAACGGCGCCGCGAACAGCAGCGCGTCGATCCGATCGAGGATGCCGCCGTGCCCCGGAATGATGGCCGAGCTGTCCTTGACGTTGGCGCTCCGCTTCAGCATCGATTCGAACAGATCGCCGGCGATGCCGACGGCGACGATCCCCAGGCCGATGCCGATTCGGGCCACCACCGGGACGATCGGCAGCCACCACGTCCCGACCGCGGCGAACACCGCGGTCCCGAACACGAAGCCGCCGATCGCGCCTTCGACGGTTTTCTTGGGACTGACCGCCGGCGCCAGCAGCCGGCGCCCGAACATCCGTCCCGTGTAGTACTGCGACGTGTCGCTGACGATCACGGTCAGCATCAGCAGGGACAGGGCGGCGGCGCCGCCGCTCTCCCGGATCGCCACCATCGCACCGAGCGGGATGGCGAGATACAACGAGGGGAACAGCGACCCCGACATCGCCGCCAGCGCGTCGGATCCACCGCGCCAGGACGCCAGGGCGACGATCGCCAGGACCACCAGCTCGACCATCAGAACCACGTCGAGCGAAAGCCGGCGGGCGCCGATCACTTCGGAGAACGCCAGCAGCGTCACCAGGGCGCCGACCACCGACGGCCAGCGCGGTACACGAATGCCGCTGGCCGTGAAAAGCGTGATCAATTCCTCCGCCGCCGCGAACAGCATCGCCACCGCCACCGCCTCGAATACCGGCAGCGGCGCCAGCCACACCACGACGACGGCAAAGATGATCAGCACCGCGCCGCTCAACACGCGCGTCATGGGAGAGGGAGTCTGCAATTCACGATTTACAATTTACAATTTACAAAGAGAGCTCAGACAGCGAGGGTGAAAGACGACATCCCCTTGTGAATCGTAGATTGTGAATCGTAAATTGCCCGCGGTTCGTCACTTGTAGCTGGCCGCGACAGAAGACGCGTGGATGCCGCCGTATCGGCGGTCGCGCTTCTGATAGGCGAGGATCGCCTCGAGCAGATGGCGGCAGCGGAAATCCGGCCACAGGGTTTCGGTGACCCAGATTTCCGAATACGCGATCTGCCACAGCAGGAAGTTGCTGACCCGCATCTCGCCGCTGGTCCGGATCAGCAGATCGGGATCGGGCTGCCCCGCGGTGTAGAGAAAATCGC
>JBDTRR010000020.1:0-88111 GCA_039931615.1 Acidobacteriota bacterium | reverse complement strand
CGGCACCGACGGCGCCGCCAGCAACAACGATCTCGACATGTTCGAGGCGATGCGCCAGGCGTCGTTCCTGGCCAAGCACGCGGCGCACGATCCGACCGCCGTGCCGGCCCGCACCGCGCTCGACCTGGCGACGATCGGCGGCGCTGCGGCGCTCGGCATGCAGCAGCTGATCGGCTCCCTCGAAGGCGGCAAGCGTGCCGACCTGATCATGGTGTCGACAGGCGCCGCCCGCCAGACGCCGCTCTACGATCCGGTGTCGCACCTGGTCTACGTCACGCGCGGCGACGACGTCAGGACGACGATCGTCAACGGCCGGGTGCTGATGCGGGACCGGAAACTGCGGACCCTCGACCGGGCCGCGGTCATCGCCGCGGCGAACCGGCTGGCCGGCAAGGTCCGCGACGCGGTGAAATAGCTGGCGAGGCGCCGCCTCAGACTGCCGAGACGGGGGCGGCTCCGCCTCGCTGGTCGCCGCCGTGTTTTTGCCCGCCTCCGTTGGGGCGCAGTGAAGATGGCCGCCGTGGCAAGAGCGGCCGTGGTGACTGTCCGGCGTTACCGTTTCATCAGTGCGATGTGCGGCAGATTGCGGTGCTGCTCGGCATAGTCGAGGCCGTAGCCGACGACGAACCGGTCCTCGATCGCGAACCCGATGTACTCGACCTTGACGTTGACCTGTCGGCGCGCCGGTTTGCTCAGCAGGCAGGCGGTGCGCAGCGCCTTTGGATTCCGGGCGCGCAGAATGTCCTGCAGATAGGTGAGCGTCAGGCCGGTGTCGACGATGTCCTCCACGATCACCACGTTCTTGCCGTCCAGGCTGGTGTCGAGATCCTTGAGCAGCCGCACTTCGCCGGAACTGGTCGTTCCCTTGGCGTAGCTCGAGAGCGCCATGAAATCGAGCGAGATGCGGCCGGACATGTGGCGGACCAGGTCGGACAGGAACATGAACGCGCCCTTGAGGACCGCCACCAGATGCAGGTCGTCGGGAAAATCGCGGCGGATCTCCGCCGCCAGTTCAGCGACGCGCTTCTGGATCTGGTCGGCAGAGAGTAGGATCTCGGACGGCACGAGCTCGGCCATAGGCGCCAGATTCTACCTGCAATGAAACGTTTTGACATCATCACCGAGATCGACGCCAGGAGCCTGACGGCCGGCGAGACGGTGGAGTTGTCGGTGCGCGGACACATCACGCCGCTGGCCCAGGACACGCTCCGGGCGCGGCGGGTCACCGTCGTCCGCGAAGGACGGGTCGCGGAGAGCGACGCCACGCTGGCGCCGGCGGCGGAGATCCGGACGCTCGCAGTGGGCAGCGATCATACGGGTGTCGCGCTGCGCCGCAGCGTGATCGCGGAGTTGCGGGGGCGCGGCCTGGCGGTGCAGGACCTGGGAACGGATGGCAGCGACCCGGTCGACTACCCCGACGTCGCCGCGTCAGTCGCCCGCCTCGTCGCGCGCGGCGAAGCGGACGCCGGCATCGTCATCGACGGCGCCGGCATCGGATCGGCGATGGCCGCGAACAAGATCGACGGGGTGCGGGCGGCGATGGCGACCTCGCCGCTGATCGCGCGCTACTCGCGCGAGCACAACGGCGCCAACGTCCTGACGCTCGGCGCGACGCTGCTGACGCCGGACGAGGCGCGCGCGATCGTCTCGACCTGGTTGAGCACGCCGATGCGCGAGCCGAGGTACATCCGGCGGCTGGCGAAGATTCGGGATCTGGAGAAGCGCTGACCGCGCCGTGAACATGACGCGCGACGAGCTGAAACATCTGATCAACCTGATCGTGGCCGAGGTGGCCGCGGCCGGAGGCCGGCCGCGGCGGCTCTGTTCCTGTCATGCGGTGGTCGACGACTGCTGTCCGGACCGGCTGCGCGGCGTCCTCGACGCGGGCGCGACCCGAGTCGGGCTGCACGCCAGCGGCGGCGCGCCGGCCGACGTCGCGGCGATGATCGACCACACCCTGCTCAAGGCCGACGCCACCCGGCAGAACATCACCGACCTCTGCCGTGAGGCGGCCCAGTTCCATTTCGCCACCGTCTGCGTCAATCCGACCTGGGTCGCGACCTGCGCCCGCCTGCTGGCCGGCAGCGGTGTCGGCGTCTGCTCGGTGGTCGGGTTTCCGCTGGGAGCGACGGCGCCCGACGTCAAGGCCTACGAGACGCGCCGGGTGATCTTCGACGGCGCGCGCGAGGTCGACATGGTGATCAATGTCGGCGCGCTCAAGTCGGGCGATCTGCAGGTGGTCGAGCGCGACATCGAAGCGGTCACCGCCTCGTGCCACGACTGCGGCGTCATCACCAAGGTGATCATCGAGGCGGCCCTGCTGACCGACGATGAGAAGGTGACGGCGTGCACCCTGGCCAAAGCGGCCGGCGCCGACTACGTGAAGACCTCGACCGGATTCGGCCCCGGCGGCGCCACGCCGGCGGACGTCGCGCTGATGCGGCGGGTGGTCGGCGCCGAGATGGGGGTCAAGGCGGCCGGCGGCATCCGTGATCTCGAGGGCGTGCAGGCGATGATCGCCGCCGGCGCGACGCGGGTCGGGGCCAGCGCCGGCGTGAAGATTCTCCAGCAGGCGCGCGGCGGGGGGAAGGCGGCGGCGAGCGGCAGCGGCTATTGAACCCGGCCGCGGGCGGTAGAACGGGCTGCCGGAGCGGAGACCTTCGCCTCAGCCCTATATAATCCGGGAATGCGCTGGGGCAACCACGTCGGCGCCGGGCTGACCGTTGCCGTCCTGGTCGGCGCGCTTCGACTGGCGTCGGTCGAGCACTCCGGCATCGCCGCTCCGCTGCTGCTCCTGGCCGTGGTCGTGGTTGCCCGGGTCGGTGGGACGGGTCCCGCGCTACTGGCCGCCGCCCTCGCCGCCGGCAGCTTTTCGTACTATTTCCTCCCGCCGGACGGGTTCGCGATCGGTGCTCCCGACGACTGGCTGGCCTTCGTCACCTTCCTGGTGACGGCCATCGTCGCCGGCGAGCTGGCTTCGCGCGCCGAGCGCCGGACGGCGGAGGCCGAGCAGGGACGGCAGGAGATCCAGCGGCTCTACCAGGAGCTCCACGCCGCGTTCGAGCGGGCCAGCGAAGCGGAAGCGGCCCGGCGCAACGAACAGCTCAAAGCGGCGCTCCTCGACGCGCTGCGCCACAACCTGCGGACGCCGCTGACCGGCATCAAGGCAGCGGTGACGGCGCTGATCGGGGCGGGCGTCTGGACCGCGACCTCGAAGCTGCCTGGGGAAGGGGAGCGCGAGCTGCTCCAGGTCATCGACGAAGAGTCGGACCGCCTCAACCGGTTCATCGAGGGGCTCTCGACCGCCGATCAGCCGGGCGTCGCCCGGCTGCCGATGCAGCGCAGCGAGCGGCTCGACGAGATCGTCCGCGCCAGTCTGACGCGGGCCGAGAACCTGACCCGCGAACATCGCGTCGTCGCCGCCGTGGATGACTCGCTGCCTCGACTGTCGGTGGACGCGGCGGCGGTGATCGAAGTGCTCTACATGCTGCTCGACAATGCCAGCAAGTATGCTCCGGCCGGAACCTCGATCCGGGTCGAGGCGGCGCTGGCCGACGACCGCTTCGTCAGGGTGTCGGTGACCGACGAGGGGCCCGGCGTGCCGCCCGAGCTGAGGGAGAAGGTGTTCGAGAAGTTCTTCAGGATTCCCGGGCGGGACTCGCGCGATCCGCGCCGCGTCGGGATTGGGCTGGGCCTGCCGATCGCGCGGCGGCTGGTCGAAGCGCAGGGAGGCCGGATCGAGATCGAGACGCCGGGATCAGGAAGAGGTACGGCGGTGGCGCTGAGCCTCCCGGTTGCCGCCGCCAATGTGGCGGGCAGCGGCGTGCGCCAACTTGAAGAGGCCAGTCTGGAGGCCGGAGTCAGAGCGTGACCGGCACGTGATCCGGTCGCTGCGCGATCTCAACGTGGTCGGATGGATGTCCTGGCGGTCGCCAGCCAACATCGATCCGACCCCTTCTACCCGGAGCGATATTCACCATGACCACCCCGGACATGTCCCGCGTGCTCGTCGTCGACGACGAGCCGCAAATCACGCGGGTGCTGAAGACGGTCTTGAGCAGTCACGGTTACCAGGTGCGGACGGCGGCCGAAGGCGAATCGGCCCTCTCCAGCCTCGAGGAGTGGCGGCCGGAACTGGTCATCACGGATCTCTACATGCCGCGGATGGACGGAGTCGAGCTGTGCCGCCGGATCCGCGCGGTCTCGAGCGTGCCGATCATCGTGTTGTCGGTGAAAGGGGAGGAGCGGACCAAGGTCGAGGCGCTCGATTCAGGGGCCGACGACTACGTGACCAAGCCGTTCGGCGCCGACGAACTGCTCGCCCGGGTGCGCGCCGCGCTGCGGCGGAGCGGCAGCACGGCGGAACCGGCGTCGCTGGAGGTCGGCGATTTCCGGATCGACCTCGATGCCCGGCGCGTTCACGTCGGCGGCCGCGAGGTCCGGCTGACGCCGAAGGAATTCGATCTGTTCGTCTACCTGGCTCGCCATCCGAACCGCGTGCTGACGCATCCGACCCTGCTCGAGGCGGTCTGGGGCGAAGCGTCGCAGGAGCAGCCCGAATATCTGCGCGTGTTCATGGGCCAGCTGCGAAAGAAGCTCGAAACCGACCCGTCGAACCCGCGTTATCTGGTGACCGAGCCGTGGGTCGGATATCGCTTCAACCCGGCGGGGTAGACCAGCAGGTCCGCCGCGCCACAGGAGGTTCATGATGAGCCAGAAAGCACCCCGCGCCCGATGCGGCGCCTGGCCGGCCGTCGTCGCTGTCGCGATTGCGGTCGG
Organism: Acidobacteriota bacterium; assembly: GCA_039931615.1. GTDB lineage: Bacteria > Acidobacteriota > Vicinamibacteria > Vicinamibacterales > CAVVIG01 > JAHFUI01. The sequence continues at coordinate 83,332 of JBDTRR010000020.1, read as the reverse complement.
CGGTCCGTCCGCCCTGACGCGCGCCAGCCAGGCGCCGGCGGCGGCGCGTGCCGAGAATCCCAACCGGGTTCTGGCCGGTGCGATCGACATCCACGTGCACAGCACTCCCGACGACCGGGAACGCTCCGTCGATGCGCTCGACGCGGCGATCCTGGCCCGGGCCAACGGGATGCGCGCGATCGTGCTCAAGAATCATTACGACCCGACCGCGGGACTGGTCTACATGGTGCGGAAACAGGTCGCCGGCATCGAGGTGTTCGGCGGCGTCGATTTGAATCTACCGGTCGGCGGCATGAACCCGGCGGCGGTCGAGCACATGACGCAGGTCTCCGGCGGCTTCGGCCGGATGGTCTGGATGTCGACGTTCGACGCCGAGAATCAGGTGAAATATTCCAAGGAGAACCGCCCGTTCGTCAGCGTGTCGAAGAACGGCGATTTGCTGCCGGCGACGCGCGAGGTGGTCGCCGCCATCGCCAGGCGCAACCTGGTGCTCGCCACCGGGCACGTCTCGCCCGGCGAAGGGCTGATGCTGCTGCGCGACGGGAAGCGGCAGGGAGTGCAGCGGATGGTCGTGACGCACGCGATGAATGCGCCGGTCGAGATGAGCGTCGCCCAGATGGAGGAGGCGGCGCAACAGGGCGCATTCATCGAGTTCGTCGGCGGCTCGATGCTGGCGGCCGACGCCCCGGCCCGGGTCGACCGGTTTGCCGACGCGATCCGCCGGGTCGGACCGGAGTTCTGCATTCTCTCGAGCGACCTCGGACAGCAAGGCAATCCGCTGCCGGCCGACGGGTTCGCGGCGTTCATCCTCGCCCTCAAGGCGCGCGGATTCACGGAGCAGGATCTCGATCGCATGTCGAAGCGCAATCCGGCGACGCTGCTGGGCCTGCCGTAAACCCGTCGAGGGCGAGGATATCCTGATGCGCACGTTGATGAGCCATTCCACCCTGCACCTGGTCCTGACGACCGTCGCGCTGCTCGGGATCACGCTGGTCGGCCTGGCGCAGGAGCGCGATCGCGACCGGATTCCGGACCAGTACAAATGGAACCTCGCCGACATCTATCCGACCGAGGCGGCCTGGCGCGCGGCGAAGGAGAGGGCGGCCTCCGACATCGCCATCCTCAACCAATACCGCGACCGGCTGCTGTCGTCAGCCGGCACGCTGGTTGATGCGCTCGACGCGCTGTTCCGGCTGGACAAGGAGATTTCGCGGCTGACCGTCTACGCCAGCATGCTCGCCGATCAGGACACGCGCGACAGCATGCGCCAGGGCATGAAGCAGGAAATGGTGCAGCTCGCGACCGCCTTCAACTCACAGGCGGCCTTCATCGAACCGGAGGTGCTGCGCGCCGCCCCGGCGGCGCTCGAACAACTGATCGCGGCCGAGCCGCGGCTGGCAGTCTACCGGATGTACCTCGGTGACATCGCGCGGCGGGCGGCGCACACGCTGACCACGTCGGAGGAAACGATCCTCGCCGGCGCCGGGCCCCTGGCGGGCAGTCCCTCGAACATCTTCGGCATCCTGTCGAACGCCGACTTCCCCTACCCGACGATCACGCTCAGCGACGGCCGTACCGTCACGCTCGATCAGCCGACCTTCAACGACCTGCGCGCGCTGCCCAATCGGGCCGACCGCGAGCAGGTCATGTCGGCGTTCTTCCAGGCGCTCGGCCGCTTCGGCCGGACCTACGGCACGACGATGAACGGGCAGGTCCAGAAGCTGCTGTTCTTCAGCAAGGCACGCCACTACTCGTCGGCGCTGGAACTGGCGCTCGACGGCCCCAATGTGCCGACTTCGGTCTATTCGCGCCTGATCGACGGCGTCAACCGCAACCTGCCGGCCTTCCATCGCTACCTGCGGCTGCGGCAGCGGATGCTCGGGGTCGATCAGCTCCACTACTACGACCTCTACGCGCCGCTGGTCGGATCGGTCAACCTCCAGTACACGCCGGAGGAAGCCCAGGATCACGTGCTGGCGGCGGTCGCGCCGCTCGGGCCCGAGTACGCCTCGATCCTGCGCCGGGCGTTCAGCGAGCGCTGGATCGATCTGCTGCCGACCACCGGCAAGCGTTCCGGCGCCTACTCCAACGGCGGCGCCTACGACGTCCACCCCTACATGCTGATCAACTTCAACGGCAAGTACGCCGACGTCAGCACGCTGGCGCACGAGCTCGGCCACACCATGCAGAGCTACTTCTCCAACCGGACGCAGCCGTACCCGCTGGCGTCGTATCAGCTCTTCGTCGCCGAGGTCGCCTCGACGTTCAACGAGTCGCTGCTGATCGACTACATGCTGCGAAATATCAAGGACGACGACACCCGGTTGTCGCTGCTGGGGAACTACCTCGAGAACATCAAGGGCACGCTGTTCCGGCAGACGCAGTTCGCCGAGTTCGAGCAGCGGATGCACGAGATGGCGCAGCAGGGACAACCGGTCGTCGTCGACACCCTGGCCCGGCTGTACATGGACATCACCAGGAAATACTACGGCCACGATCAGGGGATTTGCATCGTCGACGACTACATCGCCAGCGAATGGAGCTTCATCCCGCATTTCTACCGCGACTTCTACGTCTACCAGTACGCCACGTCGTTTGCCGCGTCGGAAGCGCTGGCGGAGAAGGTCAGGACCGGCGGCCCGGCCGCGACCGCGCGCTACCTGGCCTTTCTCAGCGCCGGCGGATCGAAGTATCCGATCGACCTCTTGAAGGACGCCGGCGTCGACATGACCACCGACGAGCCGCTCGAGCTGACGGTCCGGGCGATGAACCGGGTGATGGACGAGATGGAGCGGCTGCTGGCGAAGAAGCCGGTCGGATGATGCCGCGGGTCCCGCCCGCCTTCAGTGGGTCAGGCCGTAGATGATGTAGTTGACGCCGAGCGTGTAGGCTTCGTTGGTTTCGTCGAACGGCCGCAGTCCCCGGCCGGACCGTTCCCAGTACTGCGAGATGTCGGTGTTGTAGTTGACGATGGCCAGCAGGCGCCGGTCCGGATCGTCGTCCTCGAACACGCCCCGGAAGATCGGCTGGCCGGCGTTGTCGGCCTGGGGGAAGTGGTCGAGCGCGTTGATTTCGAAAAAGCTGTGAAAGATCGGGAAGGCCGGCGCGCGCGTCCGGCGGGGGACCGGCGCCGCGCGCGAGCGCCGGCGATCATCCGAGGCGGCTGTCCCGCTGCATGAGGGCGGGATCGGCAGGGGGCGACGGGATCGCGACCCTGGACGCGTTCGACCACTCGGCGCCGAGGTCGGCGGGGATCTGGTTCCAGCGAAAGGCATCGCTCCCGAACGATCCAGCGAAATCCGGGACGAACATGAGGCCCTCGCCCCCGGTCCGGCCGGTCAGGTAGTCCTTGAGCAACGCCGCCCGGACATCGGCCGGATCGTAGAGGCGGATGTTGGTGACGCCGCCAGGCGACTCGAACACGCGGTTTTCCCACGTGCCCTCTTCATGGCCGAGCGATGAGTTCGATTCCTCCTCGATGCGCCGCCAGGTGCCCCGCGTCCGCCGGCCTTCGAACAACTCAAGCGTCACGAACTTCAAATCTCGTGTCAGCCTGACCTTGAATCTCAGCATGTCAGGTCCCCTTTTCGATCGACTGCCACCATCGACGGATTTTGACCCGTGCAACCGGGACGCCAGACGACGGCGGCCGCGTGTTCGAGCGATCGCGTGCGCGCCGCGGTGAACAGGTCGGGGGCGCCACGCGGTTTTGCGCCCATTACGAGAGAATGCGTGTCGGCGTCCGCATTGTCTGCCACGCCGACCACATCCGGTCGCGTTGGGAGCGACAGCCATGGGAGCACCGACGCAGTGAAAGAGTTACGCCCCCATGTAGTCTTTTCATCCTCCAGCCGGATCCCACGTACGAGGGGTTGGCGCGGATCTATCGGGTGGTCGCTTGACTGGCTGCAATCCATCCGGTAGATTCAACGCCCTGACGCCGGTCCTGATGTATGTTCATCGCACAGTAGCGATCGTTCTGCTCGCATGCGCGGCCAGCGCGTGCGGGGCCGATTCCGCGACCCGCGTCGTCACCGTTGCCACTCCGTCGTCACTCTGCTCGATCACATCGCCGACGCGGTCGGTTGGCATTGATGCGGCGGCGGCGGATGGGCAGCTGGCGATTGCCACCAATCGCGAGTGCCAGTGGACGGCCACCTCGGATGTCGACTGGATTGCCCTGAGTCCAAAAACCGGACAGGGCGATTCGTCGATCGGCTACTCGATCGGCGCCAATGCCGTCGCCACCCTGCGGCGCGGCACCATCTCGGTCAACGACTACAAGGTCGAGGTCACGCAAGCAGCGGCGGCCTGCAGATTCTCCGTCAGTCCGGCCGCCGCCGCGGTCGATCCGACCGGCGGACGCATCACGGTTGCAGTAACCGCCCAGACCGGTTGTTCCTGGACGGCGACCAGCCAGGTGAACTGGATGGGTATCGCCGAGGGCGCGCCAACCCAGAACGGAAATGGCACGTTGACGTTGAGAGTCGACGCCAACGGACCGACCCCGCGAACCGGCACCGTGACCATCGCCAATCAGGTCGTCACCATTTCGCAGGGCGGGGCGCCAGCCAACCCGATTCCCGGGGCCTGCACGGTGACGCTGTCCGCCCCCGGGGAGACCGTGCCAGCCGCCGGCGTGAACGGAAGCGTTACCGTCAGCGGTGCGGCCGGTTGCGCGTGGACCGCCGTCAGCGACGTGTCATGGATCGTCATCACGGCGGGCCTGGAGGGCAGCGGCGGTGGAGTCGTCGATTTCAGCGTCGCCGCCAACCCGGCGGCTTCGCCACGTTCCGGCACCATTGTCGTCGCCGGTCAGGTATTCACTGTCAGCCAGGACGCCGCCACGCCCGGCCCGGGTCCGTGCACGTTCGACCTGTCGGCGACCGCCCAGTCGGCCGGCGCAGGCGGCGGGCCCGGTCAAATCTCGGTCACCGCGTCGGCGTCGACCTGCACCTGGGCGGCATCGACGACGACGTCCTGGTTGAGCATCAGCTCAGGCGCCAGCGCCACCGGCAGCGGGACGACGACCTACGCCGTCGCCGCCAACACGGCTGCGCAGCGGGTCGGCACGCTGACGGTCGCCGGACAGACGGTCACGGTGACACAGGCAGCGGCGCCGGCGGCCTGCACCTTCTCCCTCTCGGCGCCGAGTCAATCGGTGGCCTCGGGCGGCGCCTCGGGGACGGTCAACGTCACCGCGTCGGCGGGCTCGTGCGCGTGGACCGCGACCGGCGCACCGTCGTGGGTCACCATCACCGGCGGCGCTTCGGGCACCGGCAACGGGACGGTCCAATTCACGGTGGCGTCCAACCCCAATCAGACGACGCGCAGTGCGACGCTGACGATCGGCGGGCAGCCGTTCGCGATCTCGCAGGCGGCCGCACCGGCGGTGCCGTGCACCTTCTCGCTGTCGGGGGAGGGTCAAGCGTTTGCCGCGGCCGGCGGGACGGCGACGGTCGCGGTGAGCGCGTCAGCCGGTTCGTGCGCGTGGACGTCGAGCGGCATCCCGCCGTGGATCACCATTCTCAACAACACGGGCACCGGCAACGGCAATGGGACGGTCGGCTACACGGTCGCGGCGAACCCCAATCAGACCGCGCGCACCGTCACGTTGACGATTGCCGGGAAGCCGTTCCTCATCGCGCAGGAGGCGGCGCCCGCGCCGCCGCCGTGCACCTTCACGCTGTCGGCGCCGAGTCAATCGGTGGTCGCGGGCGGCGCCTCGGGAACGGTCAACGTCACCGCGTCGGCCGGTTCATGCGCGTGGACGGCGACCGGCGCGCCGTCGTGGGTCACCATCACCGGCGGCGCTTCGGGGACCGGCAACGGGACGGTCCGGTTCACGGTCGCCGCCAACCCCAATCAGACCGCGCGCAACGTGACGCTGACGATTGCCGGACAGCCGTTCGCGATCTCGCAGGATGCCGCCCCCGCACCCTGCACGTTCACGCTGTCGGCGCCGAGTCAATCGGTGGTCGCCGGCGGCGCCTCGGGGACGGTCAATGTCACCGCGTCGGCCGGTTCGTGCGCCTGGACGGCCACCGGCGCACCGTCGTGGGTCACCATCACCGGCGGCGCCTCGGGCACCGGCAACGGCACGGTCCAATTCACGGTCGCCGCCAACCCCAATCAGACGACGCGCAGCGCGACGCTGACGATCGCCGGACACCCGTTCGCGATCTCGCAGGCGGCGGCACCGGCGCCGCCGTGCACCTTTACGGTCGCGCCAACCAGTCAGTCGGTCGGTGCGGCCGCCAGCACCGGTCAAGTCACCATCACCGCCTCGGCGCAAACCTGCGCGTGGACGGCGACCAGCGCCGCCTCCTGGTTGACCATCAGCTCCGGCGGCAGCGGCATGGGCAACGGCACGACGCGCTACTCTGTCGCGGCAAACTCGACCAACGCGGTCCGCACCGGCACGCTCACCGTCGCCGGACAGACCGTCACCTTCACACAGGCGCGACCCACACCGGTGTCGGACTAAAATGTCGTGCGCCTCCCGGGGCAGTGCGCTCGTTGGAGCGGTCGTCTTCTGGCTGGCGTTGGTGACGCCGGCCGCCGCGCAGCAGCCGCTCGCCGACGTCCTGTCGTTTCTGCTGACCAACCAGGCCGTTCCCACCGGCGATTTCGTCAAGGACGCGCAATCATCGGCGGTGACCAAAGCGGCGCTGACGCGCCTCCTGCTGGTCGAGCTGACCACGCTGCCCCTGAATTCCTCGTCGGCGGCCTTTACCTACCAACCCAATGCCGCGCTCGGCACGATCCAGCAAGGCAGCGAAAGCTTCGGACCGTTCTTCACAGAGCGCAGTCTGACCGCCGGCCGGCGCCGCGGCTCGATCGGCATGACCGTCCAGACGGTTCGATACACGCATCTCGATCAGCTCGATCTTCGCGACGGCAGCTTCCTGGTCGCCGCCAACCAGTTCCGCGACGAGCCGCAGCCGTTCGACGTCGAAACCCTGCGGCTGGCGCTGGGCTCGACCACCGTGACCTTCGCCGGCAATCTCGGTGTCACGGATCGTCTCGATATCGGCGTGGCCGTGCCGGTCGTCCGCCTGACGCTCGAAGGGTCGCGCGTCAACACCTACCGCGGCGCGCGGCTGCTGCAGGCGACGGCGTTCGCGACGACGATCGGCCTCGCCGACATGGCCGTGCGCGCCAAGTTCCGCCTGACTTCTCCGCAGAGTCCGACCGCGTTGGCCGTGATCGGCGAGCTGAGGCTGCCGACTGGGAGAACGGAGGATCTCCTTGGCGAAGGCTCGGCGTCGGGCGGAGGACTGCTGACGGCCTCGTGGCAGGTCGGGAGGATCTCGCTCGATTTGAACGGCGGCGCGTCCGGCAGCGAGGTGCGGAAGGAGTCCCGTTACGGGGCCGCGGCCAGCTTCAGCCCCTCGCCGCGCCTGACCCTGGTCGGCGAACTGGCCGGCCGCCGGATCGGCAATCTCGGCCCGCTCACGCCCAGCCGGGTCACCCACCCGACCATCGTCGGCGTCGATACGCTGCGGCTGGTGGTCGGTCCGGGCAGCACGTCGACGGCGGCGATCGTGGCTGGCGCCAAATGGAACGTGTTCGGCACCTGGCTGCTGGCCGGCAACGTTTCGATCCCGGCGACGCAGCGGGGACTGCGGTCGCGGTTCGTCACCACCGTCGGACTCGACTACGCGTTTGGCGGTTGACGCCGGTCCCCCTCGTGCGTGGGATCCCGGCTCAGGGCGTGCGAAAAAAGTCGATGTTAGTGCAGGCCTTCAGGCCTGCCGTGTCTGGCAGACCTGAAGGTCTGCACTACTTCAGAATCGATTTTTCTCAGCCTCTTCAGCCAGATTGATCCGTCGTCCGGCCGCTACTCCGGCGAGCCAGGGTGGAGGTGCACGTGCCCCATCAAGCCACCGTCGGCGTGGTCGAGAATGTGGCAATGAAACATCCACATCCCCGGCCGCTCGTCGAAGCGCACCAGAAACCGGATGGTGCTTTCCATCGGCACGTTCAGCGTGTCTTTCCAGGCCATCGGGCGGATCGGTTGCTGCTGCTCATCCAGCGGCAGGAAAAAGAATCCGTGCAGATGCATCGGATGCGCGAACTTGGTCTCGTTCTTCACCGTCCAGATCTGCGTCTCACCGATCCTCGCCATGAAGGGTTTGGCCTTCCAGAACGGTACTCCGTTCACATGGAACTCCGCCTTGCCGTCGGGACCCGCGCGCGGCAGCGTCAACACGATCTCGACAGCCGTCGCTCCCTCGCGGCTCGGTGCGGCGATCTCGCGGTGGGTCAGCGGCGGCGGCGTGGCCGGACGCGTCGGCTGATCGCTGAAGGCGATGGTCAGGATGTTCTCGGCGTTGCGATATTCGACGCTGCCGAAGCCGCGGTTGTAGAGCAGCGCCATCAATGTCAGCGTGCCGTTCGGCGCGCCGGTCGGCGTCACAATCACATCCGCGCGTTCGCCGGGCGTGATGAGCAGTGTCGACAGGGTCTCCGGCGATTCCTGCAACCCACCGTCCCGGCCGATCACATGGAACGGCTGGCCATCGAGATCGAGGAGGAAGAACCGGCTCTTGGCGGCATTGACGATGCGCCATCGCTGTGGCGCACCGGAGTGCGCCCGCAGCGTCGGCATCACCGTGCCGTTGACGAGGATGTATTCACCCTCGCGGCCGAAGATCATCCCGAGCGCACCGCCGCTGTCGGCCGGTTCGAGGCCGCCGTTTCGATCAACGCCGAGGTCGCTCAGGACGAGCGTGAGCTGATCGGCAATCCCCACCTCGTCGGCGGGATCCTCCACCAGCAGCGCGCCGTAGAGCCCGAATCCCACCTGCGCCGCCGACATGACATGGGGGTGGTACCAGTAGAGCCCGGCATCGCGGAGCACGAAATCGTAGGTGAAGACCTCGCCCCGCTGCATTTCCGCCTGAGAGATCTCGGGCACCCCGTCCATCTCGATCGGCACTCGCACGCCGTGCCAGTGAACCGTCGTCGGCTGCGGCAGATCGTTGGTGAAGTGCACGATCAGGCGGTCGCCGACGTGAGCGCGGATGAGGGGTCCCGGGAGCCCGCCGTCGTAGGTCCAGGCCCGGACCGTGCGTCCGGCCACCTCGACGTCGGCGATGCGAGCGGTCAAATCGATTTCCACGATCTTCGAATCGGGATTGCGGTCGACGGCTTGATGCAGCTTGAGCCCCTGGTCCCAGTCGGCTGGCGCCAGCGAAGCGGAATTCGCCGCCGCGCCGACCCGCGCGACCAGCAGCACAGCGAGCCCTGCCGACGTGCACCAATGCATCCTCATAAAGGTGCATTTAGAATACCACTTTTTAGCCCGGCCCTCGCAGCCTGCTCAGCACGCCGTCATCCGTTCGTTCGAGGCAGGCTCACCCAGCGATGGGCGACGAAGCGGGAGACTGCCATGTCGACGCTCGATCGGGCCTGCTCGGTCGTCACGTCATACGCCTCCGTCATCTGCCTGACGATGTCGACGACCGTCATGCCATTGGTCAGGCCCCGCCACACCAGGCTCGCGGTTTCGTTGAGCTGGTAGAAGGTTCTGGCAGTCAAATCCACCAGCACACCTTCTCCATCCAAATCCGTGAAGACCACGTGCGCATGCGGGAACAGCGAAGCTCCGGCATTCGTTTCGGCCTCGATCGACATTGGCAACCTCCATTTCAGCGTTCCGGTGTGACCCAGGAAGCCGATGACACCGATTCCCAGGGCAGCTTTCCGAGTGTCTTCAGGCAGAAGTGACACGGCGAGCCCGTCGTCAGATCGGCCGTCTCTCCCGCCGCCTCGAGCGCGATTAGCGTCCTGAGGCGGGTTTCGGACTGGGTCGTCGCCAACCGCCGCAGGCGCGCAAGAGCGGGCGCGAACGGCTCGTCCCGGAGATCGCCGACGATGTCCGCGTCGCCACGACCGCCGAAGAGGGCGACGGGGAGGAAATTCGCTGGATTGTGATGGAGGGCGTCTTCGTCGCGCAGGCAGTAGCTGCAGTGCAGATTGCAGACGTTGGTCAGCTCGACGGTCAGCCGGCGCGGCCCGTAGTCCGGCACGCGTGGTGGCGCCAGCGCGTTCATGATTTGCTATCCGCGCGTGTAGCCGGCCAACAGCGTCACGGACGCCTGCGGCTCCAGCAGGTCGCGCCCGGCGATCAGCGTGTAGCCGGCCGACTGCCGCGCCAGGGCGGACAGCATGGACAGATGATCAGCCGCCGTCGCCCGGTCATAACAGGACCACGGACTCATTCGAATCAGACGCGCCATCGTCTCAGCCGGCGCCAGGCGTGAGATACAGCTGTGGCTGCCGCCGCTCAGTTCGGAGAAAAACAGCATGCCCGGAATGCAACTGTCCTGGAAGTCGGCTGCGAAGACCGAGTGGGGGAGGAACGCCTGCTTGTCATGCGGCGCGGTCGGCGGGCCATCGAACGAGATGCGAGTTTGCAGGAAGCGACTGGCGGCGACGGTGTCAGACGTCACCGCGAAGCACCGGCGCAGCGGCCAGGCCCGGACCCGGGTGGAGGCCTTGCTCAGCAGCAGGACGTCGTCGGTCAGATGCCGGCTTCCTTTGACAGCCAGTCCTCGACCGTCGCCATGTCCCGGGCGATCGGCGTCAGCGCCGCGTCACGCCGCAGCACCCGCCGGACCACGGTCCCGTGCCGCTTCAGCAGGTCCTTCAATCGCACGACATAGTAGAAAGGTAGCGTCGGCGACCGTGCCGGCAGGCCGTAGTGCGCGGCGAGGCGATCGGGCGACGGAAAGAGACTGCGTAGTAGAAGTCGGAGTCTCCCCGGCCAGCCGGTGGCGCTCGACAGGGTGACGATCGGCGCCGGCAGCTGCCGGCAGATCCGATGACCTTCGAGGATCATGAAGCGCGCGGTCCGGATCGCATCGTCGGCGCGGTCGGACGAGAGCGCGCGCAGGACATCGTCCGGTACCGCCGCGCCGAGCATCTCCCTGGCCAGCCGCAGCATCAGGTAGACGCCGCGACGCGAGCGATGCTGGCGCGCGCGCTCCACGACGTCGGCCCACACCATCGTCCCGCCGAAGTGCCGGACGATTTCCGCGACGTCGCAGATCGGTCGGATCCCGAACATGAACCGGTGTGAATAACAGGCGTGCGCACACACCAGCAGCAGCAGGTCTTCGGGGCACAGGCCCAGGGTGTCGACGCCAGCGAGGCGCACCGGGACGGCGCGGTGCCAATGGTCGGTCCGCGTCGCTGGATCGCTGGGCGCCAGCTTCCAATGGAGCTCGACAGCCGGCGGCAGGGCCTGGTAGAAGCGCGGCAGATGGTTGGTGAAGTCGGCCAGTGGACCGTCGTCATCAGACGCCGCGACCTGGTGGCACCCGTTGGCTCGCAGCAGCGCGGCGGCGCGCCCGAGGTCGGTCCGACCCACCAGCAGATCGACGTCGGTCATCGCGCGCAGCGACGGATCGGGATAGACGATGTGGGCGAGGTGCGCGCCCTTCAGGACGATCACGCGCACGCCGCCGTTCTGGAGCGCTGTCGTCAGGCGCGTCAGCGTCTCGCGCACCAGCAAGCCCGAGCGCATGCCGCTCCGGCGGGCGTCGGCCGCCGCTTGTCGAACTGCAGCGGGGAGCGTGTCCTCGCCGCCTCGCGATCTGAGGCGGAATGCCAGGAGCGCGTCGACGGTATGCGCGCGGGCAAGGGCGAACACGGCCTCCCATTCAGCAACGGCGAGGCTCGCCCTCAGCGTCAGCTCGGTGCGCCGTGGATCCTGATGCAGGCAATCGAGCAGCCGATCGACGACCGCCGTGCCCGGCGCCACCGGGTCGTGTCTCTGCTCATCCGCTTGCGGCGCGTTCGCCATCGACTTTGACAATCGATGTTGCACAGCCTTGACGGGCCTTAACAGCCCGTGGTGAAAGTCTGACTGCATTCGACGGGCGATGCATCCCCGGCGGCTGCGTTGCTCCTTCCTCAAATACTCCCGGTATTCTCGGTCGTCGCGCCTTGCCGGCGGGGCGCCTCGCCCGTCTCGGTGCGACGCCAGACTTTCACCACGGGCTGTTAGCGCATCTGCGCGTCGGTGATCATCCAGCCTTCAGCACTTTTCGTCATCACGAAACTCCAGTGCCGGTTGACGGTCCGCGCCGAGCGCCGGCCGATCTTCGGAACGTAGGTGATGTTGCCGACGCACGCGGCGCGCGCTTCCGTGCCGGCAAAGTGGACCGTGCAGTCGTCAAAGGCGATCGACTGGGACTCGAGGGCATCGAAGGCGCGCGAGAGCGCGCGGCCGTCGACGCTCGGCCAGACGGCTTTGGCCGCCGGCGCATCCAGCTGCGTATAGGCGTCGGTGAAGCGCTTCAAGACGGCCGCGACCCGCTGTTCGTCAGCGACCGCAGCGATGCCCGGCGTGGCATCCGTGACGCGGACGCGGTCGGTCGGTGCTGCCCCGGCGTCGGGTGTGCCGGGAGGCACTGCCGCCGGTGGAACCACAGCGGCTTCCACTCCCTCTCGAGGCACGATCGGCGCGGCTGCAGGCGGTGATGACGCTTCATTGCCAATGGACCGGTCGCGGGTGGCGGGATCGCCCGCCGGTGCCGTCGCGTCCACGCGCGCCGACGGCGGGAGTGATGGCGGCGCGACAACAGGCGGCGGGGACGGGTCCCTGGTGACGGCGCGAGGTGGTACTGACACGGCCGCGTCCGGTGCAAGCGTTGCAGTCTGATTCGGCCTGGGGCCTGCCGGACGAGCCGTCGGCTGCGACAGGTTGTCGTTGGAGATCGGTGGCGCGCCGACGGATGGCAACGGCGGTGCGGTCACCGCAGCGGTCGCGCCGTCGGCGGTCTCAGGCGGCACGACCGGTCCAGGTGTTGAAGCCATGTTCGGCGGCGGAGCGGGCGTGTCGGGCGCCGGGCGGCGGGCGGCGGGCTCGGCGATGGGGTGCCGACGGAAGTAGCCGCCGGCCATGCCTCCCCCGATCACGCCAACCACCAGCACGGCGAGGATGGCGCCGCGTTGGAGCAGCGTGGTCCTCGGCTTACGCACGGCGGCGCGCGAAACGTGGGGTGGCGGAACGGACCCGAACGCGGCCTCGCCGAAAGTCCCGATTGGCTCAACCGTCCTGATTGGCCCGTCCGTCCGGATAAGGTAGTCCGGGATGTCCGCAAGCGGGTGGTCGAGGGTCGCGCTGCCGGTGCTGCCCTCGTTGCCGGGCTCAGCCGTGTCTTCCAGTAAGGGGATGGCTGCGGCCGCGATCGCCGGCGGATTCGGGGTGGTCGCAGACGAAGGCGCCGGCACGTCGTCGGGCGTGTCTTCCGAAGCGAACGCGTCGAGCGAGGCATCGTCGCTCGGCAGCCACAGAATCTGTCGGCCCTGGCGGTTCTCCCACTGTGCCACCTCGTCTGACGGACCAGCGGCGGCGCTGTCTGCCGGCGAGCGTGCATCGCGCGGCCGATCCGGACCGGTGTCCAGGCCGACTCCTTCAGTCAGGGTGCCACGACCAGTCAGTTCTCCTGACGGCCAGTCGAAATCATTCACAGCAGGCTCCTCAGCCTCCCTGGCCCGGTTGACCATCCCGACCGAGTGTACCGGCTTCGCGGTCGATCGTCACGGGAATCCACTCTACCCAGAAGTCACCCTGCACGTTGAATCGTCGCAAAAACGCGTCGACGAATGCAAAGGCGGGGCCGCTTACTCGGGAGCGCCGTGGTAGCATGGCCTTCCGAAACAGCGGGTGCGTAAGTAGGTCGCTTATGAATCTGATCCTGATTCTCTTGATCCTGCTGCTCCTCCTTGGCGGCGGCGGCGGCTATTACTACGGCGGCCCGATGGCCGGCGGAGGCATTGGCGGACTGCTGCTGGTCCTGTTGATTCTCTGGTTGCTGTTCGGGAATCGGCGCTCATTGTGAAGCGCTCGTCAGCCCACTCGTGCGTGGGATGCGGCTTCTAACCGTGTGAACCGTCGATTTGGCGGAGGCTGGTCGGGTCTGCCTGCCCGTCTGGAGATGGCGACGGGAGGTCGGCGGATCGACTGGACCATCGCGTCGCTGCCGCCGGTGATCGGCGATCCGGCCCTGCTCAGACAGGTGCTCACCAACCCGATCGACAACGCGATCAAATACAGCCGGACGCGTGACCCGGCGATCATCGACACTGCGGTAACACTCCCGCTGCATCAGTGCGTGAGGAAGTCGGGAAACGAACAGCCGGTGGCCGCAAAGGAGCGAGTATGGTGAGCTGGAAGACGATGGCGGTGATGTCGGTCGGCGTCGGTCTGTCCCTGCAACTGGCGGGGCAGGCCCAGGACAGCCGGCCCGGCACCTCGGCCAAACCGATCGAGCTGACGGCACTCGATTACATCCAGATCCAGCAGCTGGTCGCGAAATACGCGGAATACATCGACACCTGTTCCAACAACGGCTACGACTACGCCGACCTGTTCGCAGCGGACGGGTTTTTCGCCCCGTTCCAGAACGGCCAGATTGGCCGCAAGGCGCAGGGGCGCGAAGCGCTGGCCAAGGTTTCCGGCGGCGGCCCGGACGGCTGCACGGGCGCCGGCTGGATCCGGCAGGGCGTCAAGCACATCTACGTCAACCACATCATCAACCCGACGCCGGACGGCGCGAGCGGACAGGTCAACATGCTGATGATCGGGTTGGGTGGAGACAAGAACAAGATCGAGCACGACGGCCACTACGAGGATACCTACGTCAAGACCGCACAGGGATGGCGGTTCCAGTCGCGCATCCACCACGCGTTCTTCAACCCTGGCGGGGGAGGTGGCGGGCGGCGTGGCGGGACGCCTCCGGCGGGCGGTGCCGCACCGGCCGCCCCCGGGGCCGCGCCGCCGGCCGCTACCGGCACGGCACCGCGATAACAGGCACGCGGCGCCACCACCTGTAGTATCGTACGGGCAGTCTGCCCGCCATGGCAGAGCTGTCGGACAGGGCTTTGACCGAACGGTCAAACGCTGTCGATGCAACGGGATAGGGGAGCCTTGTCAATGTCAGCGAGCCGGAGTGCTCTTGCGATCGCCAGCGTGTTGTGGCTGGCGTCCGCCGCTGTCAGCGGTCAGCAGGGTGCGACGACGCCGGCGCCGCCTGCCTCAGCTGCCGAACCGTCGAGCGAGACGGTCCGCGCCAGCGTGAACCAGTACTGCGTCTCCTGCCACAACCAGCGCCTGAAGACCGGCGGCTTGACACTGGACACGATGGATCTCCAGAACGTGCCGGCCGGCGCCGAGGTCTGGGAAAAAGTCGTGCGCAAGATCCGCACCGGCGCGATGCCGCCGGCAGGCGCGCGGCGTCCTGATGCCGCAACCGCGGCAGCGATCGTCGGCTGGCTGGAAACCACGCTCGATCGCGCGGCGGCGGCGGCGCCCAATCCCGGCCGCCCGCTCGTCCATCGGCTGAACCGGGTCGAGTACGCGAACGCGGTGCGGGACCTGCTGGCGCTGGAGGTCGACACGGCCGCCCTGCTGCCACCGGACGATTCGATTCAGGGATTCGACAACATCGCGGACGCGTTGGGTGTCTCGCCGTCGCTGCTGGAGGCCTACCTGGGGGCGGCGGCGAAGATCAGCGCCCTCGCGGTCGGCGCCGCCTCGATCGGCCCCACCTCGCAGATGTTCTACGTCCGCGGCGACGCGTCGCAGACCAGCCACGTCGAAGGGCTCCCGCTCGGCACGCGCGGCGGGATGCTGATCCGACAGAACTTTCCGCTGGACGGCGATTACGTCATCAAGGTGAAGCTGCTCCAGACCAACCTCGGCGGCGTGCGCGGCCTCGAGAACGCCGACCAGCTCGAAATCACCGTCGACGGCGAACGCGTCCACCTGGCGCCGACCGGCGGCGTTGCCGAGTATTCGGCGTCGCCCGACAACGCCACCGCCGTGGCGATGGCGCTGGACGCGCGGCTCCAGGTACGGGTGCCCGTGAAGGCCGGCCCGCGCACGATCGGCGTGGCATTTCTCCAGAAGTCGTCGACGGGAGGCGGCAACCGCCTCCAGTCCTTCCTGCGCAGCACGCTGATTGCCACCGATCACCTCGGCCTGCCGCACGTCGAGAGCGTTACGCTCGCCGGGCCGTTCGACGCGACGGGTCCGGGCCAGACGCCAAGCCGGCAGCGTATCTTCCAATGCCGGCCGGCTGGCACGGCCATCGCGGCGGCCGGGCCATCGTCAGCCAATGCCGCGGCGGAAACCGGCTGCGCCAGGCAGATCATCACGACGCTGGCGCGGCGCGCCTTCCGGCGCCCGGTGACGGCCGTCGAAGTGGACCGCCTGCTCGTCTTCTACCAGGACGGCCGCCAAGACAGCTTCGACAAGGGCATCGAACTGGCGGTGCGCGGGTTGCTCGCGAGCCCGAAGTTCCTGTTCCGCGCCGAGCGCGATTCGGGTAACGGCGTCGCCTCGGTCCACCGGATCAGCGACCTCGACCTGGCGTCCAGATTGTCCTTCTTCCTCTGGAGCAGCATCCCGGACGACGAACTCCTGGCCGTGGCGGAGCAGGGCACGCTGCACAATCGCCCGGTCCTGGAGCGGCAGGTGCGGCGGATGCTGGCCGACCCGCGCGCCGACGCGCTCGTCACCAACTTCGCCGGCCAGTGGCTCTATCTCAGGAACGTCCGCGGCACCACGCCAGACAAGAACGAGTTCCCCGACTTCGACGACAACCTGCGGCAGTCGTTTCAGCGCGAGACCGAGCTGTTCTTCGCCAGCATCATGCGTGAAGATCGCGACGTGCTCGACCTGCTCAACGCCGACTACACCTTCGTCAACGAGCGGCTGGCCCGGCACTACGGGATGCCGAACGTCTACGGCAGCCACTTCCGGCGGGTCGCCGTGCGCGACGAGGCGCGGAAGGGTCTGCTCGGTCAGGGCAGCATCCTGCTCGTCACCTCGCACGCCGATCGGACGTCGCCGGTGGTGCGCGGCAAATGGGTGCTGGACAACCTGGTCGGCGCGCCGCCGCCGCCGCCGCCGCCCGACGTGCCGGCGCTCAAGGACAAGAGCGACGACGACGGCAGGCCGCACTCGCTGCGCGAGCGGATGGAAGAGCACCGGTCGAATCCGGCCTGCGCCACCTGTCACAAGGTGATGGATCCGATCGGCTTCGCGCTGGAGAACTTCGATGCGGTCGGCGCCTGGCGAACGCGCGACGCGGGCGTGCCGATCGATGCGTCCGGTCAGCTCGCCGACGGCACGCCGGTGAGCGGCGTCGTCACGCTGCGGCAGGCCTTGATGAGCCGTCCCGGAATCTTCATCGGGACGATGACCGAGAAGATGCTGACCTATGCGCTCGGCCGGGCGCTGACGGCGGACGACATGCCGGTGGTCCGCGGAATTGTCGCCACCGCCGGCCGCAGCGGCAATCGGTTCTCGTCGCTGGTCATGGGCATCGTCGACAGCGTGCCGTTCCAGTTGAGAGCCAATGAGCGGCTTCCGAAGCCGACGAACGGTTCCCGGGGCCCGGTGTCCAGCGCTCGCGGGCAGGACACTGCCGTGAAGCCCTGATTCTGTATTCGGCGGGGGAGACCTGAGCACATGATCATCGACAAGCTCTTCATACCGCGGCGGACGTTCCTGCGTGGGGTCGGCGCGGCCCTGGCGCTGCCGCTGCTCGACTCGATGGTGCCGGCGGTGACGGCGGCGGTCAAGACGGCGGCCAACCCGAAGCCGCGGCTCGGGTTCGTCTATATCCCGCACGGCGTCATCATGGACGACTGGACGCCGACGACGGCGGGCGCCGGCTTCGAATTCACGCCGATCCTCAAGCCGCTCGAGCCGTTCCGGGACTCGGTGGTGGTGGTCAGCAATCTCTCCGCGCCGCTGCAGAACAGCGGCAGTCACGCGGCCGCCGCGGGATCGTGGATCACCGGCGTCGCGCCGAAGCGCACCGACGGGCCGGACTTCCGGGCCAACACCACCATCGATCAGCTGGTGGCGAAGCGGATCGGGCAGGAGACCACCTTCCCCTCGCTCGAAGTCGCCACTGAGGATTTCACCGGCCTGGTTGGCGCGTGCGATCCCGGGTACAGCTGCGCCTACATGAACACGCTGGTCTGGCAGACGCCGACGACGCCGCTGCCGATGGAGATCAACCCGCGGGTCGTGTTCGAGCGGATGTTCGGCGGCGGGGCGACGCGGGAAGAGCGGCAGGCGCGGATGCGGACCGACCGCAGCATTCTCGATCTGGTCAAGTCGGACCTGACCGATCTCGAGCTGGGGCTCGGGGCGGCCGATCGGACCCGTCTCGGCGAGTATCTCGATCACGTCCGGGAAGTCGAGCGGCGGATCCAGTCGACGGAGAAGCAGACTGATACCCAGCTGACCGTGCCGGTGGCCCCGGTTGGCGTGCCCGAATCGTTCGAGGAGCACGCCGCGCTGATGTTCGATCTCCTGGCGCTGGCCTACCAGGCCGATTTGACCAGGGTGTTCACCTTCATGATGGCGCGGGAGGTCAGCCAGCGGACCTACACGCAGATCGGTATCACCGAGCCGCACCACTCGATCTCGCACCACGGCAACAAGCCGGAGAAGATCGCGGGACACGCCAAGATCAACACCTATCACGTCACGCTGCTGGCGAAGTTCCTGGAGCGGCTGCGGTCGACGCCCGATGGCGACGGATCGCTGCTCGATCATTCGCTGATCGTCTATGGCAGCGGGATGAGCAACGGCAACGGCCACACGCCGACGCCGCTGCCGCTGGTGATGATCGGATCGGCCGGCACCGTCAAGGGCGGCCGCCACCTGATTGCCGCCGACCAGACGCCGAGCGCGAACTTCATGCTCAGCCTGGGCGAGCAGTTCGGCGTCGAGGCCGAGCGCTTCGGCGTCAGCACCGGCACGGTCGAACTGTAGCGATGCGATCCCAGACAGCACGAAGCGCTCGTCTCGCCGGCGCCGGGGTGATCGGCGTGGCCGCGCTGGCGGTTCTGGCCGCCGCTGCCGGCCCGGACGTTCGCGTGATCGAGGCCGTCAAGAGCGGCAACCGGGAAATCGCGCGCGTCCTCCTGCAGCAGCGCGTCGACGCCACCAGCCGCGAGGTCGACGGCACGACCGCGCTGCACTGGGCGGCGCGCGCCGACGATGTCGAGATGGTGCAGCTGCTGCTGCGGGCCGGTGCGCAGGTGGACGCGGCGAACCGCTACGGCCTGACGCCGCTCTCGCTGGCGGCGACCAACGGCGGCGCGGGGGTGATGGCGGCGCTGCTCGAGGCCGGGGCGAACCCGAACGGCACGCAGCCGGCCGGCGAGACCGTCCTGATGACGGCGGCGCGGACCGGCAGTCCGGAAGCGGTCAGGCTGCTGCTCGGCCGCGGCGCCGACGTGCACGCGAAAGAGGGCGGCTTCGGCGAGGATGCGCTGATGTGGGCGGCGGCGGACGATCACGCCGCGGTGATTGAGCTGCTCGTCGCCAGCGGCGCGGACCTCAATGCCACCGCGACCGTCCTGGAGTTTCCCAAGGTCAAGGTCGATGCGGCGACGATGGTGGTGACCGCGCTGCCGCGGGGCGGCCTGACGCCGCTGATGTACGCGGCGCGGCAGGGGTCGCTCGCCGCCGCGGGCGCGCTCAGCAAGGCCGGCGCCGACCTGAACCGCACCGATCCGGACGGCATGACGGCGATGGTGATCGCGGTCATCAATGCCCACTACGACGTCGCGGCGCTGCTCGCCGAGCAGGGTGGCGACCCGGAAATCGGCGACGTGAGCGGGATGGCGGCGCTCTACGCGGCTGTCGATATGCACACGCTCGATCCGCTGATCAACCGGCCGCCGCCGAGGACGACCGGACAGATGGACGCGGTCGACTTCGTCAAGGCGCTGCTGGCGCGCCGGGTCAATCCGAATCCGCCGCTGCGGGCGCCGCTGCTGGCGCGGCAGCACAATGGCGGCGACGGCACGCTCGGGGCCGGGGCGACGCCGCTGATGCGGGCGGCGAAGAACGCCGACGTGACGCTGATGCGCGTCCTGATCGAACACGGCGCCGATCCGAATCGAGCCACCCGGGCCGGCATGACCCCGCTGCTGTTTGCGATGGGCCCCGGCCGGCGGAAATCGGCGCAGGATACGCTCGAAGCGGTCAGGATCTGCCTGGACGGCGGCGCCAATGTGCAGGCGACCAATGAGAACGGCGAGACGCCGCTGCACGCGGCGGTCGGCCAGAGCGAGGCGCTGGTCAGGCTCCTGGTGGAAAAGGGCGCCAGGCTCGACGCGAAGGACAAGCTCGGACGGACGCCGCTGGACGTGGCGCTCGGCGTCGGCGCCGCCGCGGGGCGTGGGGGTCGCGGCGGACGAGGCGCCGCGACTGGCGGGCCGCGCGTGGACATGGCCGCGCTGCTGCGCGAGTTGATGGCCCGCGACACCGTGAAGAATCCGGTCGTCCAGTAGAGCGCGACCAGCCGCATCCGTCATCGTCGACGCTTTTCAACCGCCACGCGTTTCCAGTCTGGACCGTGATCGATATCAGTCGTAGTGCAGGCCTTCAGGCCTGCCGTGTCTGGCAGACCTGAAGGTCTGCACTACGACGTAGAGAAAAGAAACTGCTTGTTCAAGAAGCACAATTGTTCCAGAGTCGGTGTCGGCGGATTGGTCGCCGCCGCGCTGGCCCTTTGGTGGGGCTGCGGCTCGCCGACGGCGCCCTCGACGGTCAGGGCCAGCGGCGCGTGGGTCGGCAACTCCACGCTGGTGTCGGTAAACGGCGGAGAGTGCGTCGGCGCCACGCTGCAGCCCCTGATCGGGGCGCGCGATATTTTTACCACCGCCCTCAAGCAGAGCGGGTCGGCGCTCGAGGCGACCGTCGCCTCGGCGGCGCACGGGACCAACTGCGCCTATTCGGGCGCTGTTGACGGCAGCGGCGCGGTCACGTTGACGCTGGCGTCGTGCCAGACCGACCGGACGCTCGCCGTCCGGTGCGACAGCGGGGCGCTGCGTGACGTCCAACTCGTCGCCGGATCGATCCGCGCGGCTCTCGACACCGCAACCTCGGGAAGCGGCACCGACACGAGCACCTGGAAGGTCCTGAACCCGGGAGATACCGCAGCGGTCGGCAGCCTGACGGTCACGGCCCGGTTCGCCTGGACGTTTCTCGGCCTGCCGTCATCGGACTATCACGTCTTCACCGGCACCATTTTCCCAGGCTACGCGGACGGCACGATGTCGATCGAGTCGACCGAAACGTTCTGCCTGCCGTGCGGCTGGTTTCTCCACTGAGGGCCCGGCAAGGCGTGTTACCAATGTTTTGGAGAACAGGTCGATCGCGGTCAATTCTGGCTGGAATCAGCGTCGCGGCATCAAATCCCGATTGACTTCGCCAGCCGTCGATCTCTAAGATCACGGCGCCTTACACAAACTGTAGAGATCGACCGGAACGGAATCGAGCGGATAGATGTGTCTCAACGCTGAAGGAGTCTGAATGGTTGCCGCGCGACGGGTGTTGTTCGTGATGTTCATGCTGGCGATGCTGCCGGCCGCTGCCTCGGCGCAATCGATTGCCGGCGTGGTGCGGGATCCCTCCGGCGCCGTGCTGCCGGGCGTCACCGTCGAGGCCTCGAGCCCGGCGCTGATCGAAAAGGTCAGGTCGGTATCGACCGACGGCACCGGCCAATACAAGATTGAAAACCTCCGGCCGGGCGTCTATACCGTGACGTTCACGCTGACCGGGTTCAGTACCGCCCGGCGGGAAGGCGTGGAGATCGCCGGCACCTTCGTCGCCACCATCAACGGCGAGATGCGGGTCGGCAGCGTGGCTGAAACGGTGACCGTCACCGGCGAAGCGCCGATCGTCGACGTGCAGAGCGCGTCGCGCCAGCGCGTCTTCGGCCAGGACGTTCTCGAGGCGATTCCGGCGGGCCGGAGCCACATCAACGAAGTCGTGTTCATCCCCGGCGTGGCGGCGGCGCAGCCGGGACGCGGCGCGCTCGCCGACGTCGGCGGCACCAACAACCTGCAAAACACGACCTTCTCCATTCACGGCGGCCGCACCAGCGACACCCGTCTCCAGCTCGATGGCGTCCGCCTCGGCAACGTGCTGTCGCCCGGCGAGTTCTCGAACTTCGTGCCCGACACCGGCGCGACGCAGGAAGTGGCGGTCGATTACGCGGCGATCTCGGCCGAGCAGGCGTTCGGCGGTTTGCGCATCAACCTGGTACCGAAGGAAGGCGGCAACAGCTTCCGCGGCTCGGTGTTCGCGACCGGCGTCAACGCGGCATGGCAGACCAGCAACCTGTCCCAGGAGCTGATCGACAAGGGGCTGCCGCAGCCCAACGAGATGAAGCGGGCGTACGACATCAACCCGTCGTTCGGCGGGCCGGTAATCCGCGAGAAGCTGTGGTTCTTCTCGTCGGCGCGCTGGCAGCAGAATCAGAACTACGTGGCGGGTCTGTTCGCCAACGCCAACGCCGGCGATCCGACGAAGTGGCTGTATCAGGCCGACCCCAGCCAGCGCGGCCAGTTCTCGATCACCCAGAACGGCGTCAACACGCGGCTGACCTATCAGGCGGCCCAGAAACACAAGATCTCGTTCTACTACGACAACCAGACTCGCGACTGGGACGACAGCCGCGCCGGCGTCTCGCCGGAGTCGACGGTGCTGTACCGATTCCCGGTGCTGCGTCTGGCTCAGGCGTCGTACACGTCGCCGCTGACCAGCAAGCTGCTGCTGGAAGTGCGGTATGCGAATCGCGGCGAGAGCTTCGGCAATCAGCTGCCGGCGGAAGGCGACATCTGGCGGAAATTGATTCCGGTGTTCGACCAGTCGCGAGCGTTCCAATACCGGGGCCGCGGCGGCGATGGCGGCGTCACGGGGACGTTCGGCTACAGCGAACAGAACATCAACACCGCGGTGGTCAATGTCTCGTACGTGACCGGCGCTCACTCGTTCAAGGCCGGCTTCAGCGACACCTGGTCGCAGACCTTGAGCTCGAGCAACTCGAACGACTCCAACCTGTATTTCCGGTTCGCGACCGATCCGGTCACCGGCATCACCGCGCCGAATCAGCTGACGATGTACGGGACGCCGACGACCGGTGCCTCGAAGGTGCTCGGCGAAATCGGCATCTTCGCCCAGGACCGGTGGACGCACAAGCGACTGACGGCGACCGCCGGGATCCGGTACGACCAGTTCCGCGGCGGCTATCCCGAGCAGCATCTCGGTCCGGCTCTGTTTCAGCCGACGCGGGATCTGACCTTCGCAGCGGTCACCGGCATCGACCTCCGGGACGTGACGCCGCGGCTCGGCGTCGGCTACGACGTGTTCGGCAACGGCAAGACGGCGGTCAAGGTGAACCTCGGCAAGTACACGATAGGCGTCTCGAACATCGGCAACCCGGCGGGCATCACCAATACGGTCACCCGGACCTGGACCGACGCCAACGGCAACTTTGCGCCCGATTGCAATCTGCTCAATCTCCAGGCCCAGGACCTGCGCTCGAGCGGCGGCGACTTCTGCAGCACCGTCAGCAGCCTCAACTTCGGCCTGCCGACGTCGGTGACGAAATTCAACAACGACACGCGCTTCGGCTGGGGGAACCGCGCCTACAACTGGGAGTTCTCGACCAGCATCCAGCACCAGATCGTGCCGCGCGTTGCCGTGGACGTCGGCTATTTCCGCCGCTGGTTCGGCAACTTCCAGACGACGCAGAACCTGCTGACTGCGTCGAGCGACTACAGCCCCTTCTCGTTCACGGCGCCGCTCGACCCGCGGCTGCCGGGTGGCGGCGGCTACCTCGTCAGCGATCTGTTCGACCTCAATCCGAACAGAGTGGGTCAGACCGACAATTACACGACCCTCTCTTCTGACTTCGGTTCGCAGATCGAGCACTGGAACGGAGTGGACGCCAGCGTCAACGCACGGCTCGAGCACGGGATCATGATCCAAGGCGGCGTCAGTGTCGGCAAGACGATCACCGATAGCTGTGAGATCCGGGCGAACTCGAGCGGCAATCCGAGCCAGCGCTTCTGCCACGTCGAAAGCAACCTGATGGGGCAGACCCAGGTCAAGATGATCGGCAGCTACATGGTGCCGAAGGCCGACGTCAGTATCGCGGCGGTGTTCCAGAGCACTCCGGGGCCGTCGCTGTCGGCGAACTACCTGGCGCCGAACGCCCTGGTGCAGCCGTCGCTCGGACGCCCGCTCTCCAACAGCGCGACGAACGTCACGGTCAACCTGATCGCGCCGAACACCCTGTATGGCGATCGCGCCAACCAGGTCGATATCCGGTTCTCGAAGATCTTCAAGTTCGCCAGCCGGCGGGCCAACCTGAATCTCGATCTCTACAACCTGCTGAACGCGAATCCGGTGATGCAGGAGAACAGCGCGTTCCAGGTGTGGCGCACTCCGCAGCGCATCATGGATGCGCGCCTCTTCAAGCTGAGCGCGCAATTCGAGTTCTGATGCGGTTCGGACCCATGGTGGTCGTCACGGTCGCGCTCACCGCGGCCGTGACGATCGGGTCGCAAATGATCGGCGAGGCGGCGACGCGGGCGGCCGCCGTCGCCCAGGGCGTGGGCCCGCGCCGGTCGGTGTGGGACGGGGTCTACAGCGCCGCGCAGGCCAGGCGCGGCGTCGAGGCGTACCAGTACTCCTGCGCGACCTGCCATGGCGCGGAGCTCGACGGCGATCCGGGACGCGACGCGCCGGCGCTCTACGGCGACGAGTTCGTCGGCGAGTGGAGTGGCCAGACGGTCAAGGATCTCTTCGATCTGATTAAAAAGGGGATGCCGAAGGACAGCCCGGGCAGCCTCAAAGCCGAAACGTATGCGGATCTCGTGGCGTATCTGCTGGAGGCGAACGAGTTCCCGGCCGGCGCCCAGGAATTGACGGCGGACCCGGCGATACTGGCGCGGATCGCCATCGAGACCACGCCTCCCGTCAAGTAACCAGCCGGTCAACCCGGGTCGGATGCGCCGGCGGATGCCGAGCGAACGCCCGAGCGCACGCCGGAGCAACGAAAGAGGACAGAGATCATGCTGAACACACAGCGGCTGCTCGCGGTCGGGATACTGAGCACGTTCGTGACGACCGCCCCGGTCGCGGCGCAGACGCCGCTCACTGCCCAGGACCGCACCGACATTCAGGATCTCGTTGCCCACTACGCCCGCGCCCTGGCAGGCTGCGCCGCCGAGGAATGGGCCGACCTCTACGCGCCCGGCGGCTATTTCTTCAGCAGCATTCGCGGCGAGGTCAAGACCCGGGAATCGCTGATTCTGCTGGTACAGAGTGAGCGTCACTGCAATCCGGCCACTCCCGCGAACGGCGCGGGCGCCAACCCGGCCGCGGGCGCCACGGCCCCGGCCCGGGGCGCCAATGCCCCCGCCAACGCCTCGGGCAATCCTCCAGCTGGTGGGGCTCCGGCTGGCGGACCCCGGCCCGTCAACGCGCCGACCGCCGTGGTCGAGGCGACGCCGGACGGGGCGAAAGGGACGGCATCGCTCGGCAATGCGGGCGGCTATGAGGATCAGTTCGTCAAGACGCCGAAGGGCTGGCGCTTCAAGGCACGCAGCGTGATCACGCCGCAGGAGACCGCGGCCAGGCTGACGGCGCAGGACTTCAGCGATCTGCGCCAGCTGGCCGGCAACGATCACGGGCAGTTCGACGATGTGTGGTCGGAGACGCCCAATGGCAAGCGGTTGCGGTCCTCAGGCGTCACTTTTCGGGCCGTGCCGGAGGGCGTGAAGGGAACCTCCGTGCTCCGGCGGGACGGCGGGCGCTACGACGATCTCTACGTGAAGACCGCGAACGGCTGGCGTTTCGCCTCGCGCACGTATCTGCCGCCGGGGACCGACGCGAAATAGCGGCAACACGATGCAACCATTGGCCTTTCGACTTGGAGAACGGCCAGGACTGTAGTAAAAATGAGACGCGCGTTAGAGGTGTGCCAATAACATGGTTGTCAGTTGAGGTGTAGGTGAAGCGACTCGTCTTTGTGACCGCCGCCGCGATGTGGATCGCCTCCGCCGGGGTGACCATCGTGCGTGGGTCAGCCGCCCAGGAACCCGCTGCGCCGGCCCCATCGTCTGCCGCCCAATACAACGCCGCCCAATACAACGCCGCCCAATACAACGCAGTCGTCAAGCAGTACTGCGTCACCTGTCACAACGACCGGGTCAAGACGGCCGGGCTGAGCCTCGAGACGCTCGACCTCGCCAACGTTCGGGCGGGCGGCGACGCCTGGGAAAAGGTCGTCCGGCGGCTGCGCAGGGGCGCCATGCCGCCGGAAGGTGTGCGGCGACCCGATCCGGCGACCTACCAGGGGCTGACGGCGTGGGTCGAAGGCGAGCTCGACCGCGCCGCCGTTTCCCATCCCAACCCGGGCCACCCGCCGCCTCATCGTCTCAATCGTGCGGAGTATGCCAACGCCGTCCGCGATCTGCTGGCGCTCGACGTCGGCGATGTCGCGGCGCTCCTGCCGGCGGACGATTCGGCCTACGGCTTCGACAACATGGCCGAAGCGCTCGGCGCCTCATCGGTGCTGCTCGAGCGCTACGTGACGGCGGCGGGGAGAATCAGCGCGCTGGCGGTGGGCGATCCGGACGTCGCGGTCGGGTCCGACACCTTCGTGCTCCGTCAGGACTACTCCCAGGATCAACATGTCGACGGCCAGCCGTTTGGCACCGTCGGCGGGCTCGTCGCCACGCACACCTTCCCGCTCGACGGCGAGTACGTCCTGTCGGCGACGCTGATGCGGACCAACGTCGACGCGGCGCGCGGCCTCGAAGATCCGCGGCAGGTCGAGTTCACCCTCGACGGTGAGCGGGTGTTCCTGACGGCGATCGGCGGCACCTCGACGGGCATTCCGGGCACAGACGACGCCGGGAAGCCGAAGCTGTCGCGATCGGACGCGGTCGACGCGCAGCTGCAGGCCCGGGTGACGGTCAAGGCCGGGCCGCGGGCGGTTGGCGTCGGGTTCCTGCAGCGATCGCTCGGGGAGAACACGCGCCGGCTGCGGCCGTTCCGCAGCTCGTTCGACTCGTACGATGCCTCCGGGATGCCGCACATCAGAACGCTGAGCGTGACCGGGCCCTTCAACCCGACCGGGCCGGGGGACACGCCGAGCCGCCGCCGCATTTTCGTCTGCAGGCCGGCCAACGCCGCGGGTGAAGAGGCGTGCGCGACGCGGATCATCGCGACCCTGGCCCGGCGGGCCTATCGTCAGCCGCCGACCGCGCAGGATGCGCAGCGTCTGCTCGATTTCTACAAGGCGGGGCGGCGCGACGGTACCTTCGAGACCGGCATCCAGAGGGCGCTGCAGCGGATCCTGGCCAGCCCCAAGTTCGTCATTCGCGTCGAGCACGAGCCGGCGACCGTTGCCCCGGGGACGGTGTTCGCGGTCAGCGACTACGAGCTGGCGTCGCGGCTGTCCTTCTTCCTCTGGAGCAGCATCCCGGACGACGAGCTGCTCGATGCGGCCGCGCACGGCCGGTTGAAGACGCCGGCGCTGCTCGAGGCGCAGGTCCGGCGGATGCTGGCGGATCCCCGCGCCGAGGCGCTGGTGACGAATTTCGCCGGTCAGTGGCTGCAGCTCCGGAACCTGCGCAACTCGGTGCCGAACGAGGATCTGTTTCCGGAGTTCGACGACAACCTGCGGCAGGCGTTCCAGCGCGAGACGGAGCTGTTCTTCAACAGCATCATGCGCGAGGACCACAGCGTCATCGATCTGTTGACGGCCGACTATACGTTCGTCAACGAACGGCTCGCCAAACACTACCGGATGCCGAATGTCTACGGCAGCCAGTTCCGGCGCGTGCCGGTCGCCGACCTGGCCCGCCGGGGTCTGCTCGGCCAGGGCAGCATCCTGACCTCGACGTCCAACGCCAACCGCACCTCGCCGACGGTGCGCGGCAAGTGGATCCTCGCCAACCTGATCGGCATGCCGCCGGCGCCGCCGCCGGCCAATGTGCCGCCGCTCAAGGAGACTCCGGGCGGGACGACGCCGCTCAACATCCGCGTGCAGATGGAAGAGCATCGCAACAACCCGGTCTGCGCGAGCTGCCACAAGCTGATGGATCCGCTCGGGTTCGCGATGGAGAATTTCAACGCCGTCGGGGGCTGGCGCCTGCGCGACAACGGCAGTCCGATCGATGCGTCCGGGCAGTTCCTGGATGGTGCCAAGCTGAACGGCGTGGCGGGGCTGAGGCAGGTGCTGGTCGACCGTCCCGATATCTTCGTCGGCACGCTGACCGAGAAGCTGCTGACCTACGCGCTGGGCCGGGGACTCGACTACTACGACATGCCGGCGGTTCGCAAGATTGTGAAGGACTCGGCCGGGCGCGACTACCGGTTCTCATCGCTTGTGCTCGGCATCGTCAACAGCGCGCCGTTCCAGAAGCGCCTCAAACCCATGCAGCAGGACGACGAGTTGCCGGCTGTGAGGACGGCGTCCCGTTGAGGCCTGCCGTGTACGGTCAACGTTTTTTGTATTCAGCCTGGGAGAATCGCCGACATGTTCATCTCCAAAACGTCGCTGCCTCGTCGAACGTTCCTGCGCGGGATGGGTGCGACGGTGGCGCTGCCGCTGCTTGAAGCGATGGTGCCGGCGTTGACCGCCACGGCGAAGACCGCGGCCAACCCGCACATGCGTTTCGGCGCGGTCTATATTCCGCACGGCGCGATCATGGACCAGTACCGGCCGGCCGGCGAAGGCGCCGGTTTCGAGTTCACGCCGATCCTGAAGCCGCTGGAGCCGTTCAAGGACTCGATGATCGTCGTCAGCAACCTGGACCGGCCTGGCGATGACGACAGTCATGCCACCGCGTCGGCGGCGTGGCTGAGCGGTGCGGTGGCGAAGAAGACCGAAGGACAGGACTTCCATCTCGGCACGACGATCGATCAGGTCATCGCCAACAAGATCGGCCAGGACACGCCGTTTCCATCGCTTGAGGTCGCGACCGAGGACTTCGCCGGCTACGTCGGCGGCTGCAGCCCGGCCTATGCCTGCGCCTACATGAACACGATTGCGTGGGCGTCGCCGACCTCGCCCGTCCCGATGGAGATCAACCCGCGCGTCGTCTTCGAGCGGCTGTTCGGCCGGCCGGGCACCGGCGCCCAGCGCGCCGCCCACATGCGGCAGGACGCCAGCGTGCTCGACTCGATCAAAGCCGACCTCGGCGACCTCCAGCGCGACCTCGGCTCGCACGACCGGGTCCGGCTTGGCGAGTATCTCGACAACATCCGCGAGATCGAACGGCGCATTCAGCGCACCGAAAGCCGCAACACGGCCGAGGTCGCCCAGCTCGACGCGCCGATCGGCGTGCCGCAGAACTACGGCGAACACTGCCAGACGCTCTACGACCTGCTGACGGTCGCCTACCAGGCCGATTTGACCCGGGTGGCAACGTTCATGATGGCGCGCGAGGCCAGCATGAAGACCTACCCCGACATCGGCATCAGCACGCCGCATCACACCATCTCGCACCATGGCGGCAAGGCCGACGCCATCAAGCAGCACGCGACGCTCAACACCTATCACGTGTCGCTGTTCGCCAAGTGGGTGGAGAAGTTGAGCCAGACGCCAGACGGCGACGGCACGCTCCTCGATCACTCGCTGCTCTTCTACGGCAGCGGCATGAGCAACGCCAACGTCCATGGTCCGTATCCGCTGCCGCTCCTCGCCGTCGGCGGCGGTGTTGGAAAGGGTCATCGTCACGTTGTGGCGCCCGAACATACCCAGCTCGGCAACCTCTGGGTGTCCGTCGCCGAGATGTACGGATGCGACGGGTTGACGTTCGGCGAGAGCACCGGCCGGCTCTCGATTCTGTGACGTGCAGGCGATCATGAGCTTCCGTCATCGGTTCTCTACGATCGTTCCTGCGATCGTCTCCGGGGTCGGCTGTGGGGGTGCGGTGTGCGCGCTGATCGTGCTGGCGGCCGTGCCGGCCGACGCGGCCGATGCCCCGGCCCGCCTGATCGAGGCGATCAAGGCCGGCAACCGGTCCGCGGTCACGGCGCTCCTGAAGCAGCCGGCTGAAATCGGGGCCCGCGCCGCCGATGGGACCACGCCGCTGCACTGGGCGGCGCGGCTGGACAATCTCGAGACCGTTCACGCGCTGTTGCGCGCCGGCGCCGAGGTCAATGCGATCAATCGCTACGGCGTGACGCCGCTGGCGCTGGCCGCGACCAATGGCAACGGCGACATCGTGGCGGCACTGCTGAAAGCCGGCGCCGACGCCAACGCGGCGCTGCCCGAGGGCGAGACGGTGCTGATGACGGCCGCCCGTACCGGCAACCCCGACGTCGTGATGCAGTTGATCGAGCGCGGCGCCGACGTCAACGCCCAGGAGAGCTGGCTGGGCGAGACCGCGCTGATGTGGGCCGCCGCGCAGGACAATGCGGCCGCGGTGACGACGCTGATCGAGCATGGCGCGAAGCCCGATCTGGCGTCGAGCCTGACCACCTACAAGCGCAAGACGGCGGGGCAGACGGTGCTCCCGCGCGGCGGCTTCACGGCGCTGATGTATGCCGCCCGTGAAGGGGCGATCGAGGCGGCCCGGGCGTTGGCCGACGGCGGCGCCAATCTGGACCTCGCCGATCCGGACGGCGCGACCGCGCTGATTCTCGCCATCATCAACGCGAACTACGATCTCGGAGTCGCCCTGCTCGAGAAGGGCGCCGATCCCGACGTCGCCGATGCCACCGGGATGACGCCGCTCTACGCCGCCGTCGACATGAACACCCTGGCGTTCATGCACGGGCGGCCGACCTCGCGGCCGTCGGGACTCCTCGACAGCGTCGACATGGTCAAGGCGCTGCTGGCCTACCGCGCCAAACCGGACCTGGCGCTCAAGGCGCCGACCATGCAGCGTCACAACAACGGACCGAACCAGAATCTCGGGGAGGGAACGACGCCGTTGATGCGGGCCGCCAAGGGTGGTGACGTCGCCCTGATGCGGCTGCTGCTCGCGGCCGGCGCCGATCCGGCGCTCCGGCAGAAGAATCAGAACACGCTGCTGATGCTCGCGGCCGGGTTCGGCAGGAAGTTCAATCAGAACGCCGACTCCCAGGAATACGAGCGCGCGACCGAGGAGGAACTGCTCGCGGCCGTCAAGGTCGCGGTGGAACTCGGGCTCGACGTCAACGCCGCCAACGCCCAGGGCGACACGGCGATGCACGTGGCCGCGGGCGAATCGATCGTCCGGTTCCTGGCGGCACACGGCGCCAGGCTGGATGCCAGGAACAAGCAGGGCCGGACGCCGCTCGACGTCGCGATCCTGCGCAAGGACGGCAGCGGCAGACAACTGCTTCCCGGCGCGCTGGCGGCGTTTCAGGAGCTCGGGGCACCGGCAACGATTGCCGCCAGCTCCCGCCCGCCAGTCGAGCAGCCGGCCGCCAACGCCGCCGAAGAAGAGCGGTAGACTGCGTCGCACGGGCGTACTCCCGGCCTGACCATCTCAAAGAGAGACACGGCATGTTCACGTGGACGCGCACGCCGGCCTTCGCCGTGATCCTGGGTGTCGCTGCGGCGGTCGCCGCGGCGGCGCAGAACAGCGGGGCGGGTCCCGCCTCCCCGGCGGCGAGCCTGACGCCGATCGACTACATCGAGATCCGGCAGCTGGTCGCGCGGTATGCGTACGCCGTCGACACCGGGGCGGACAACGGCAACGTCTACGCGTCGCTGTTCGCGCCGGACGGAGCGTTCCTGGACCGCACCGGCCGCGCCACGACCGGCCGCGACGCGCTGGCGGCGCTGGCGCGCCGCAACACGCGCGGCCAGCAGTCGGCGTTTCACTTCATCATGAACCATGTGATCGAGCCCGCGGCCGGCGGTGCGACGGGGAAGGAGTACCTGGTGCAGATCCGCATGGGCGAAGGCGACCGGCCGAACGCCATCTTCGGCGGCGGCCACTACGAGGACGTCTACGTCAAGACGCCCGGGGGCTGGCGCTTCAAGCAGCGGCAGTTCCTGCCGTCGGAACGGCCGCCGCCCCGGCAAGCGGCGCCGCCCCGATAGACAATCGGCCACATCGAGGAACAGGCATGCTGAAGAAGACCGGGCTGGGCGCCGCATTGATCATCTGTCTGGGCGCGCTGATTGCCGCGCGGCAGTCGAACAACGCGCCGGCGCGGACGCCGGCATTGACCGCGCTCGACTACATCGAGATTCAGCAGCTGGTCAATCGGTACGGCTGGGCGCTCGACAGTGGCGCCGATAACGGCTACGCCTACGCGGATCTCTACGCGCCGGACGCGACGTTCACCGGGACCAATCAGGGCCCGGCCGGCCGCTCGTATCAGGGCCGCGACCGGCTGGCCGCCCTCGCCCGCGGCGGCAAGCGGGGACCCTCGTTCGTCAGCCACTACGTGACCAATCTGGTCGTCGAGCCGACCGCCGAAGGCGCCGTCGGCCGGACCTACGTGGCGATCTTCGACATCGGCAACGGCGGGAACGGCGCGGCCAGCACGATCGATCACGGCGGCCTGTATAACGACGTCTACGTGAAGACTGCTGGCGGCTGGCGCTTCAAGTCACGAACCTACTACGAGTCGAAGTCCGGCGAGCCGGTGCAGCCGCCACCGGCGCCGATCACGCCGCCGGCGAAGCTGTCGGCGGAGCCTGCCTTGGCGCCGGAGCCGGCGCGTCAGCCGGCGGGCAATCAGCCCCGCCTCACGGTCGAGGACTACCTCGAGATTCAGCAACTGGTGTCCCGGTATCCGTACGCACTCGACGTCGATCCGGACAATGGCGCTTCCTACGCCAACCTGTTCACGCCGGACGCCGTGTTCAGGCAGCCGCGCACCGAGGGCCGCGAGGCGCTGGCCCGGCTGGCCGCGTCGGCGCCGCACGGGCCGATGTTCGTGCGCCACTTCCTGGCGAACCAGCTGATTGATCCGGCGCCCGGTGGCGCCACGGGCCGGCAATACCTGGTGGCGATTGATATCGGGGAAAACGGCATGCCGAGCTCGATCTTCCTGGGCGGCCACTACGAGGACGTCTACGCGAAGACGGCGGAAGGGTGGAGGTTCAAGACCCGTACCTTCATCGCTTCGGCGACGGGCAATCCACCGGAACAGCCGGCCGCGCGCGGCGCGGCCGCG
Organism: Acidobacteriota bacterium; assembly: GCA_039931615.1. Classification (GTDB taxonomy): domain Bacteria; phylum Acidobacteriota; class Vicinamibacteria; order Vicinamibacterales; family CAVVIG01; genus JAHFUI01. The sequence continues at coordinate 50,349 of JBDTRR010000020.1, read as the reverse complement.
CCGGCGCCGGGCCGGTAACGACGCGGGAGGAGCGAAGATGGCGAAGTGGAAGATCGGGCTGGCGGCGACGATCGGCGTCGGCGTGGTGATGCCGCTGCTGACCCTGCACGGCCAGAGCCGGCCGGCGCCGGCGAAGCCGATGGCGCTGACCGATCTCGATTACATCGAGATCAAACAACTGGTCGCCCGCTATCCATTTGCCGTCGATACCGGCAACAACAACGGCTACGACTACGCTGATCTGTTCTCGGCCGACGGCGAGTTCATCCGGCCGTACTCGAAGGGGCGCGAGCAGCTCGCGGCGCTCGCGCGCGGCGGCCGGCTCGGGCCGTCCAACGTCGTGCACTACATCACCAACCACGTCATCGAGCCGACGCCGGAGGGTGCCATCGGCAGGGAGTATCTGTTCGAGCTGACGTTCGGTCAGGCCGGCCGCGGGCAGAACGGCGACGGTCAGCGCGGCCAGGCGGCGCCTGGCGCCGGGGCTCCCAATCCAGCGATGCCAGCGCCAGCGGCCCCAGCGCCAACGGCTCCGGCCCCGGCTCTTGATGGGGCGGCCGCTCCGCCGGCTCGCGGCGCCGGACAGGGCGGCACGGTCAACCAGTGGGACATGATCGGCCGCAGGAACGGCGAGCTCGCCAGGACCGGCGGGCACTACGAAGACGTCTACGTGAAGACGACGGACGGCTGGCGCTTCAAGCGCCGGGACTTCATTCCGTCGAAACGGGGGGCGAACCCGACTCCGCTCGCGCCGCCGCGCATTCCGGCGGACGCGGACAAGGGGGTCGAGCCCGGTCCGTTGCCGCCGGCACAGTTCATCGCGCCGACCCGGCAGTCGGCGCTGACCGCCCTCGACTACATCGAGATTGGCCAGCTCGTCGCCAGCTACGGCCACGCGCTCGATTCGGGTTACGGCCAGGGCGAGAACGGCGAGCCGTACGCCAGTCTGTATACGCCCGACGCCGAATTCGCCGGCGCCTCGGGCCACGACCAGTTGATGGCGCTGGCGCGCGCGCAGCCGCGCGGCCCGGCCTACGTCCGCCACTACCTGACCAATCACGTCATCGAGCCCGCGGCGGATGGCGCCAGGGGCAAGCAATACCTGGTGGTGTTCGACATCAACGAGAAGGGCGAGCCAGGCTCGATCTATCTGGGCGGGCACTACGAGGACACCTACGCGAAAACCAGGGATGGCTGGCGGTTCAAGACCCGGCGCCTGTTTCCGGCGCGGCCCGCGACGCCGCCAGCCCCCGCGCCGGCCCCGGCCGGGCGCTGACGACGTCCTGATTTGACCAGGAGATCGTGAGATGGTGAATCGAACGGCGCCGGTCGTCATGGCGTGCGTCCTCGGCGCCGGCCTGTTCGCGGCCGCGCCGCTCGCCGCGCCTCAGCGCGGTGCGAAGGAGGGCCCTCGAGGGACAGCGCTCACGGCCCGGGACTACCTGGAGATTCAACAGCTCGTGGCGCAGTCGTCCTACGCGCTCGACAGTGTTGCGGACAACGGCGACGCCTACGCCAGGCTGTTTACCGCGGACGGCGCGCTTCGGACCGGCGCTGGTGGCGCGTCCGAGGTCAAGGGCCGGGACAAGCTGGCGGCTTTCGCCAGGAGCGACGTCACGAACCAGGGACCGTTATGGGTCCACCACTTCGTCCTCAACCACATCATCCAGGCCGCGCCGCAGGGCGCCACCGGCCGCGTCTACGTCGTCGGCATCGACATCGCGGAAGGGACCAACCCCGGCGCCATCCGCACCGGCGGACACTTCGAGGATGTCTACGCGAAGACCGCCGAAGGGTGGCGCATCAGGATGCGGACCTACGTGCCGTCTGCGCTCGGCCCTCGCCCCTGAATCGCCGGCGACGAGAGCTCCCCACGGGGAGAGTCCCCCGTCCGAACACAACTCGTAGCGCGCCTCCGGCCACGGTCACGGTTGGGGCTGGGACTTCGTCAGCTCGGCGACGATTGCCTGGACGTTCGCTCTGACGCGATCGGGCGGCGCCGTGAAGTCGCGGCTCGTCTCGGGGACCTTCCATCCGTCGGCGATCGCGCTGATGCTCATGCCGTGGTTGTATCCGGAGACCACCGCGTCGCGAAAATTCCGGGTCAGCTGGACGTAGTCCTGGAGGTCCTTGAACGGGGCCGGGGCCCCGTGGCCAGGAACGATCGTGTCGACGTTCTTGATCGCGGCCGCGGCCTTCGCCAGCGTCTCGGGATAGGCGAGGCCGCTGCCGCCGTTGTCGAGGTCGATCGCCGGCAGCTGCCGGCCGCCGATCAGATCGCCGGCGTGCATGATGCGGAGCGTGGGGAAGACCACCCAGGCATCGCCGCCGGTGTGGCCCGGCCCGAAGTAGAAGAGGTCGATCCGATCCTTGCCGCTGCCGAGGGTCATCTTCTCCCTGAACATCAGCTTCGGGAGGAAATTCACCTTGACGCCCTTGAACGCCTCCATCCTGTCCATGTTCAGGCGCGTATTGTCCTGGGCGATGATCTCGACCGAGGTCGGAAAGAACTCGTTGCTGCCCGTGTGATCGCCGTGGGCGTGGGTGTTGATGATGGTCGCCACCGCCTTCGGGGTGACCGTCCGTATCTTGTCGAGTACCGACTGGCCCCAGCCGGCGAGCTTGGTGTCGACCAGGACGACGCCGAGCTCCGTCACGAGGAACAGCGAGTTCCCGCCGCCGCCGGTCAGCAGATACAGATTGTCTTTGAGCTTCTGCAGCTCCACGACTTTCGGTCCCGGGGACGGCGGCCGATCTTGCGATCCCGCCGTCAACAGCGACAGTCCGCCGATTACCATGACCGCCGCCAGCACCAACGCCCGTTTCACCACGCGCCTCCTCTTGTTGAAGATCCCAGTGAGCGGATTATATGTGGCGGATGCCCGACCAGCCGCGTTCGATGATAAAGTCCGGAGAATTGCGCTATCGGATCGTCATCAGATCGGGCACATGCTGATCCGGGCTGTCCGGCTGCCGGTCGCGGCGGGCTTGATTCTATCCGCCGGGTGGAGCGTGCTGCAGGCCTCATCCCAACGCGACGTCGCGGCCGCCGGTTCCCCGGCTGCGGTCGCGCTGCCTGGCGCCACGCTGACTCAGTCCACGCTGACTCAGTATTGCGTACCGTGCCACAACGAGCGCGTCAGGACCGCCGGGCTGGTGCTCGACCGGATGGACCTGGCGCACGTGTCGGATTCGGTCGAGACCTGGGAAAAGGTCGTCCGCAGGCTGCGCGCGGGCACGAACAGCTGCGCGTACATGAACACGGTCTCGTGGACCGGCGCGACGACCCCGCAGCCGATGGAAATCAATCCGCGGGTGGTGTTCGAACGGATGTTCGGGCGGGCCGGCACGCCGGCGCAGCGTCGTGCGCGGATGCAGGGGGACCGCAGCATCCTCGATTCGATCGCCGCCGAAACCGCGCGCCTGCAGCGGGATCTGAGCGCCGGCGATCGCGGCAAGCTCGGCGACTACCTCGACGACATCCGGGAGATCGAGCGCCGGATTCAGCGCACCGAGGCGCGCAACGGCCGCGACGTCACGTCGCTCGAGGCGCCGCTCGGTGTGCCCGAATCGTTCGAGGAGCACGTCGCGCTGATGTTCGATCTGTTGACGGTCGCCTACCAGACCGATCTGACCCGGGTGTTCACGTTCATGCTGGGCCGCGAGCTCAGCAACCGCACCTACACGCAACTCGATCTGAGCGAGCCGCACCACGCCATCTCGCACCACGCCAACGAGCCCGGCAAGGTCGCCGCGCACACCCGGATCAATACCTACCACGTCGGCCTGTTCGCGAAGTTCCTGGGCCGGTTGCGTGCGATCCCGGACGGCGACGGCTCGCTGCTCGATCACTCGATGATCTTCTATGGCGGCGGCATGGGCGAAGGGAACGGCCATTCGCCGTACCCGATGTCGGTGATTGCGGTCGGCAACGGAACCGGGCGGCTCCAGGGCAATCGTCACATCGTCGCCGGCGAGCGGGTGCCGATGGCGAATTTCTGGCTGGATGTCGCGAACAAGTTCGATTGTCCGCTCGACCGGCTGGGCGAGAGTAACGGACGCGTGGATCTCTAGGCGGTGGCGTGTTCCAATGTACGTAGTGTCCGCCTTCAGGCGGACCGTGACGGTCCGCCTCTTGAGCGACTCGCCGGACGGATCGGAGTTTCGATGAAATCGCTCGTCTCGGTGGCGGGCTTCGTGCTGGTGTCGGCCGTCGCCCTGAGCGCGGCCGGCAGCGGGGCGCGCCTGCTCGAGGCGGTCAAGGCCGGCAATCGGGACGCCGTGCGCGCCCTGCTGAAACAGCCGGCGATGGCGCAGGCACGGGAGGCGGACGGCACCTCGGCGCTGCACTGGGCGGTGCGCGCCGACGATCTGGAAACGGTGCGCCTGCTGCTCGGCGCCGGCGCCGCGGCCGATGCCGCCAACCGCTACGGGATCACGCCGCTTTCGCTCGCTGCGACCAACGGCAACGCTGCGATCATCGAGGCGCTGGTGGCGGCAGGCGCCGACGCCAATGCCGCGCCGCGCGACGGCCAGACGGTCCTGATGACGGCGGCGCGCACCGGGCGGGCGGCCGCGGTCGAGGCGCTGCTGTCGCACGGCGCGGACGCCAACCTCAGCGAAGCGTGGCTGGGCGAGACGGCGCTGATGTGGGCGGCCGCGCACGACCATGCGGCGGCGGTGCAGACGCTGCTGGCGCACGGGGCGAACGCCGACGCGCGGTCGGCGCTCTCGACCATTCCGACGCTCACCGCTGCCGGCATCGGCCTGATCACGATGGAGTTCCCAAAAGGGGGCTGGACCGCGCTGATGTTTGCCGCCCGCGAGGGCGCGCTGGCCGCGACGCGCGCGCTCGCCGACGGCGGCGCCGACCTGAACGCTGCCGGCCCCGACGGCATCACGCCGCTGATGCTGGCGATCATCAACGCGCACTTCGACGTCGGGCTGGCGCTGCTCGAGGCCGGCGCCGACGCCAACCGGGTCGATCGCACCGGCATGGCGGCGCTCTACGCCGCGGTGGACATGCACACGCTGCCGTGGATGCAGGGACGGCCGGATCCCAAACCCTCCGGCCGCCTCGACGAGGTTGCGATGGTCAAGGCACTGCTGGCGCATGGCGCCGATCCGAACGCGGCGCTGACGGCCCCGCTGCTGCAGAGAAACCATACCGCCGGCGATCCCGGACTCGGCGACAGGGCGACCCCGTTCATGCGGGCGGCCAAGGGCGGCGATGTCGTCCTGATGCGTCTGCTGCAGGAGCACGGCGCCGATCCTGCACGCACCTTGAAGAATCGGACCACCGCGGCGATGCTGGCCGCGGGAACCGGCTGGCGCGACGGCGGCGGCGCCTTCCCGACGCGCGATCGCAGCACAGACGAGGGCGCCATCGCCGCGATCGCGTTGTGCCTGTCGCTCGGCGCCGACATCAACGCCGCCAACGACGCCGGCGACACGGCGCTGCACGCGGCGGCGGCGCGCGGCGCCGACGCGGTCGTCCGCTACCTGGCGGCCCACGGCGCCAGGCTGGACCTCAAGAACCGGCAGGGCCGCACGCCGCTCGATGCCGCTTCGGCGCGGCGTGAGCGAGCCAGCACCATTGCCCTGCTTCAACAGTTGACAGGTGAAGCCGGGCCCGGCGCTCTTCGCCAGCTGCCATGATCCGATCAAGACGAAATTCCTTCGCCGCGGTGGCGGTTGCGCGTACGCTATCCGGGACACAAACAACAGGCGTCCGCCGCGGAAGCCCTCTGGAGGTTGGTTATGCGATCCGGTCTCATCGTCCTTGCCGTTGCGTGCGTTGCCAGTGTGGCGGCGCCGGCCGCGGCCCAGACTCCCGACGGCGCCGCCGTCTTCGAGGCCTCGTGCGCGTCCTGCCACGCCTCGACCGCTCCTGACGCGCGGGCGCCCAAGCTGGAGGCGTTGAGGCAGTTCGCGCCGGAGTCGGTGCTCACCGCCATGATCAGCGGCAGCATGTTCCGGCAGGGGTCGGCGTTGACCGATGCCGAGCGGCGGGCGGTGGCCGGCTTCGTCGCCGGGCGGCCGGTCGGATCGCCGGCGCCGCCATCGACCGTCGGCCGCTGTACCTCGCCGGCGCCGGCGCTGCCGGCGTCCGCGCTGGAGTCCGGCTGGAACGGGTGGGGCAGCGGGGTGACCAACACCCGCTACAGCGCCAGGAGCGGTCTGACTGCCGCGATGGTACCCAGGCTGACCTTGAAATGGGCGTTCGGATTTGCCGGCGTCACCTCGGCGCGGTCCCAGCCGGCGGTGCTGGGCGGCCGCGTCTTCGTCGGTAGCGAAAACGGCGACGTCTACGCCCTCAACGCCAAGACCGGCTGCACCTACTGGAGCTACCACGCCCAGGCCGGGGTTCGCTCGGCACTCTCGGTGGGACCGTATAAGACCGCACGCGCCTCCGGCATCGCCGTCTATTTCGCGGATGGCAGCGCCACCGCCTACGCGGTCGATGCCTCGACCGGGAAGGAAATCTGGTCGCGCAAGGTCGACGATCATCCGTACGCCAAGTCCACTGGATCGCCGACGCTGTTCAATGGCCGCCTGTATGTGCCGGTGGCCGGCGTGGGCGAAGAGGGGCAGGGGGGGTCGGCGAAGTACGAGTGCTGCACGTTCCGCGGCAGCGTCTCGGCGATCGATGCCAGCACCGGCCAGGTGGCGTGGAAGTCGTACTCGATCGCGGAGGAGCCGAAGCCGCGCGGCAAGAACAAGGAGGGCGTGCAGCAATGGGGCCCGGCCGGCGGCGGCATCTGGGGCGCCCCGACCGTTGACACCAGGCGCCGCCTGATTTACGTGACGACCGGCAACGGCTATTCCGACCCGCTCCAGCGGACGACCGACGCGCTGCTGGCGCTCGATATGGACACCGGCAAGTTGCGCTGGGCCAGCCAGCCGGGCCTGCCCGACGTCTGGGCCGGCGGCTGTCGGGCGAATGTCAAGGACAACGCCAACTGTCCGGAACAGCTCGGAGCCGATCACGATTTCTCGATGGCGCCGGTGCTGGCCAGGCGTTCGAACGGCCAGGACGTGCTGATCGCGCAAAGCAAGTCGGGTATGGCCTATGCGTTCGATCCGGACAAGCAGGGCGAAGTGCTGTGGAGCTACAAGACCAGCCAGGGCAGCGGATTCGGCGGACAGTGGGGGCTGGCCATCGATGACAAGCAGGCCTATTTCGGCGTCACGCCGCAGAATCCGGGCGGCATGCGGGCGGTCAAGATCGACACCGGTGAAGAGGTGTGGTCCAAGCCCGCGGCCGAGAAACTGTGCGGCACCGGTCGCGGCTGCGGCGCCGGGCAGGGAGCTGCCGTCACGGCCATCCCCGGCGTCGTGTTCGCGGTCTCGCAGGACGGCGGCGTGCGCGGCTACGCCAGCGCCGACGGCGCCATCGTCTGGCAGTTCGACACCAACAAGGAGTTCACGACCGTCAACGGCGTCAAGGCCAACGGCGGTGCGATGGACGGCCCCGGCGCGGTCGTCGTCGACGGGATGCTCTACATCAGCTCGGGCTACGTCAGCCTGAGCGGTCGTCCCGGCAACGTCCTGCTGGCGTTCGGCGTCGAATAGGAGTCCCTGGCAGTCCAGGTGAAGCCTCTTTCCCTATCGGGGGCCGCGTTGCTCGTTGTCGTGATCGGCGCGGCCAGTCCACGCGCTGCCGATGTCGCCATCAAGCTGGTCGACGTCGCAGCGCAGGCCGGCGTGACGCTGCTGAACATCTGCGGCGGCCCCGCCAAGGACTACATCGTCGACGAGGTCGGCAGCGGCGCGGCGTGGTTCGACTACGACAACGACGGCGACCTCGACCTGCTGATCGTCAACGGATCGACGCGCGATCGGACCAGGCAGGGGGGCGATCCCCTCGCCGCCCTGTATCGCAATGACGGTTCCGGCCGCTTCACCGATGTCACCGAGGCGGGCCGACTGTCGCGCCGCGGCTGGGGCATGGGCGCGTGCGTCGCCGACTACGACAACGACGGCTTCGACGATGTCTACATCACGGCGGTGCTGGGGCCGAACGTGCTGTATCGCAACAACGGCAACGGCACGTTCGCTGACGTCACCCGCTCCGCCGGCGTCGGCGACACGCACTGGAGCACTGGCTGCGCGTTCGGCGACTACGACCGCGACGGGAACGTCGATCTCTATGTCGCCAACTACGTGAAGTTCGACGAGGGCGCGATTCCGAAGCGGGGGCCGGGGGCCGGCTGCACGTTCATGACGGTCGACGTCTCCTGCGGTCCGAAGGGCCTGGCAGGCGAGCCCGACGTCCTCTACCGCAACAACGGCCGCGGCGCGTTCACCGACGTCACCCGGGCCGCCGGCATCAAGGACCCCGGCTATTACGGCTTCGGCGTGCTCTTCACCGACCTCGACAACGACGGCTGGCCGGACATCTTCGTCGCCAACGATTCGACGCCGAACTTCCTCTTCCACAACAACCACAACGGCACCTTTTCAGAGAGCGGGCTGCTGGCCGGCGTCGCGGTGAGCGGCGACGGCCGCGAGCAGGCCGGGATGGGTGTCGATGCCGGAGATTTCAACGGCGACGGCTACTTCGACCTCGTCGTCACCCATTTCTCGCACGACTACACGACGCTCTACGAGAACAGCGCGGCGGGGCTCTTCACCGATGCCAGCTACTCGTCGGGCGTCGCCCTCGGGGCCGGCCGCTATCTGGGCTGGGGCGTCGGCTTCTTCGACGTCGACAACAACGGCCTGCTCGATCTGTTCGCGGCCAACGGGCACATCTATCCCGAGGTGGACCGGCACGGACTGGGCACGAGATATCTGCAGCGCAAGCAGCTGTTCCAGAACCTCGGCACCCGGCGTTTCCAGGAAATCACCGAACAGGTCGGCGGCGCCCTGCTGATCGAGAAGTCGAGCCGCGGCGCCGCGTTCGGCGACTACGACAACGACGGCGACATCGACGTGCTGGTCGTCAACCTGGACGATCGCCCGACGCTGATCCGCAACGAGACCGCCGGCGGCGGCCACTGGATGACGATCGGGCTCACCGGCACGAAGAGCAATCGCGGCGCGATCGGCGCCGTCGTGCGCGTGACGGCGGGCGGGCGCACCCAGGTGTCCGAGGTGCGCAGCGGCGGGAGCTATCTCTCGAGCAACGATCGCCGCGTTCACGTCGGACTGGGCACGGCCGCGCGTGTCGACCAGGTGGAGATCAGATGGCCGAGCGGGCTGGTCGAGAGGGCGGCGGGTCTGCCGGCCGACCGGTTCTACGCGGCGCGCGAGGGGCAGCCAGTCCGGCCGATCGCGGCGCGATGAACCAGCTTGACTTTGTTCGTACGTTGGCGTCCGGCTTGAGCCTTCGCATGAAACGTCGGCGGACCGCCGTCGCCTTGGCGGAGGCTGGTCGGCCGGACCGTGGCAGAAGATCAGGCGTAGTACAGGCCTTCAGGCCTGCCGTGTCAGGCAGACCCGGCTAACACCGAGAAACGCCCAATGGAAGTCCGTCTATTCCCCAACTCCGCCCGTCCCGGCGTCGGTCTGAAGCCGCGGCGCGAAAGCCAGCGGCCGCTGCTGCCGCAGCACGCGCGGCACTGTCCGGTCCTCGAGGCCGGGAGTGAAGTCGGGTTCCTGGTCTATCCGCCGCTCGAGCCGTATGAATCGTTCTACGCCGGGTTCTACGGGGAGGGACGGTATCAGTTCGTCTACTATTTCCGGACGCCGAAGGGCGACTGGTCGCCGATCTTCACGGTCAGGGCGGCGCTGCCGGTGGGCAGCATCGGCATGGTGATGGAGGAAGTCGAGTTCCTGAGCAAGGAGGTGCCGATGTCGCAGGCCGATGCCCTGCTGATGATGCGGAAGTTCATCGTGCCCGAGGATTTCGGCACCCCGCCAGGCGCCATCTCGCTGCGCGGTGCCACCAACTTCCACACGCCGCCCGGTTGGGACACCGTCTACACGCCGGTCTTCAACATGATCGAGCGCCCGATTCCGGCGATGCTGATTGTTCGCGTCGAAACCGACTGGTACGTCCACGAAACCGAGTTCCGCTACGTGCTCCAGCCGGGCGAGGGGATCTCCGCGTCGCGGACGATGCCGATCGGACAGGTCTTTTTCGTGCCGCGCGAAGCCGTCGCGCTGCGCGATTGCAGCGAAGAGGAGCTGGCGGCGCTCAGGCAGTCGCAGGAGGAGTTCTCGCGCCAGAAAGCCGCCGTGGAGGTGACCACGTCCTACGGCGTGCCGTACAGCCCGCATTACCTCCGTCAGAGCCGGTCGTCAAAACCATAGTCTTTATCCGCGGACGATCGAGCGTGAAGCGATCGCCGGGACGCCTTGAAAAGTCGTCCCCTACGCGGTGAGCGTGCAGGCCCCTCATCGGGTGTAGGGGACGTCTTCCGACCGTTCCGTATAGGCGTAGGGGACGGTCTTTAGACCGTCCCGTGCGCAAACCTCGGCCTCATCGCCCGCCGATGCGACGGAGCCGTTCCTCCTTGGCGCGGTCGAGCGCGCGGGTGGCGAGGATCGTCTGCGCCTCGCTGTCGGCGAGGCGGCCGGCCGCCCGGTAGGCGTCCGCCAGCAGCCGATGGTCTCCGGCGCTGTCGTCGAGACGGAGCGCCTGCTCGAGCGCGGCGATCGCCGGTTCGGGCTCGCCGGCTTTGAACAGCGCGACTGCGAGATCCCTGTGCATGCCGGCATCGTCCGGTGCGAGAACCAGCGCCTGTCGATACAGCGCGGCAGCGGCCGCGAGGTCGCCGGCGCCGAGACGGCGGGCGGCGTCCAGCCTGATCGCCTTCACTTCTGACTGACGCTGCGCCAGGGCCATGGCTTCCGCCTGCAGGCGCTGAAATGTCTCGAGCTCGCGCCTGCCTTCATCCGTTTGCCCGAGCCGGATCAATGACGTCGCCAGCGCGTAGCGGGCCTCTTTGAGTAACGGGTTGAGCGTCAGCGCGCGCCTCGACATCGGCACGGCCTCGGCATGGCGGCCGGTCCTCGTATACACCTGAGCCGCGCCGGCGAGGGCGTCCGCGCTGGCCGGATCGATCAGGAGCGCGGCGAAGAATTCCGCGAGCGCCTCGTCGTGGCGGCCCTGCAGGAAGTAGATCTCGCCGAGCCTTCGATGTCCGTCGGCGTTGTTCGGGTTGACGTCGACCCGTCTGGTGTAGGCGCCGACGACGGCGTCGAAGTCAGCCTGGTTGCTGTAGATGATGCCGATCGTCTCGTACAGGCGATCCAGGCCGACCAGCGGATCGAGCGCGGCCGCCGCCTCGAGCTCGCGCACCGCCTGTGGCAGCAGCGAGAGCGTCTGGTAGAGCGAGCCGAGGCGATAGTGCAGGGCACCTGAATCAGGGATCGACGCCAGGGCTTCTTTCAGCGCCTGTTCCGCATCGGCCGGCCGACCGGCATCGACCAGCACGTCCGCGAGCGCGATGCGCGATCGTTCATCCCGCGGCGCGAGACCGATCGCCGCGCGCAGTTGAGCGGCGCTCTTCTCATGCTGTCCGTCGGCCCAGTACCCGACGCCGAGCACACGGTGTGCCTCCGAGCGGCTCGGCGCGCTGTCGATGGCGGCCTCCAACCCGCGCAATGCGAGCGGGAGCCGCCCGCGTCTGAGGGCGTCAGCTGCTTCGACGACCGGGTCGGCGATTGCCCCGGCATCCCTGACGAGCGGATCGGCGGCGGCGGCGCGCCTCAGCTCGGCGGCGGCTTGGTCGTAGCTGCCGGCGGTCAGCAGTCTGAGGCCGCTTCGGTAGGCATCGAGCGGAAAGATCGGCGCGACCCCGGACACCTGACGAAGGAGGCTGACGCGCTCGAAGGGAGCCGGGGCCGGCGGGTTTCCACCTGGCGCGGTCAATCGGCTCTGCAGCAGTGCGGCAAACGAGCGAAGGGCAGACGTGGCCTCGTCGCGAAGGCCGGCCGCAATCAGGCTCTGGGCCAGCGCGTAGAACGCGATCGGGTTGCCCGGATCGAGCGTGGCGGCCTGCCGGCTGGACGCCGCGGCCTCCACGGCTCTGTTGCCGAGTCCGCAGGCCAGGGCGGCCAGGGTGTGGACGTCGGCCCGCCGCGGATCGAGCCGTCCGGCCGCCGCCAGCTCACGCAGGGCGTCGTCGACCCTCGCCCGATCCAGATAGACGGTGCCGAGCGCGACGTGGACCTCGGCGGTCTCGACGGACCTGGCCAGCATCGCCTCATACGCGCGAATGGCGTCGTCCCACTGGACACGCGTCCGGTCCATCGCGTCGATGCTGGCTGAGACGCGGCCGCCCTCATCGCCGAAGGCACCCGATAATGCCTCCGTGAGCTGCCGGACCGCGGCGACGAACTGATTCTTGATCTCGTGAATCTGGGCCGCGGGCATCCAGATCTGGTTGAAGGTCAGATCGGACGCCGGTTGCGCGGTGGCGCGGCCGCCGATCGTCCCGGCGATCAGCATCGTCAATACCGCACACCGCCGGCGGGAAGAGCGGTCTCGACGTGGCATTGCAGGTGGTCCGGACGATTGTATGGCGTGATGTGCGGCCCGACAATGCGTCCGGGTCCGGCTGACACCGGGAGTGCAGAAACTCACCACGGTCGCAGAAAGTGATTGCCAACCCATCTCTGAAGGAGGCAAAAGAAAACACTCCCGACCCCTTTTTCCGCGTCGGCCGGGCGCCCGAAAATGACTCCCGACCCCTTTTTGTATCGCGTGGCGGTGTAAACTCCTTCCGCAACAGCTGGCCGCGCCGCAGACGGGGCCTGAAGGAGAGATGGTGAAGCCAAGACTGGTTCTGACGATGGCGATGACCGTGAGCACGCTGGCACTCGCGCTGGCGCAGACGCCGGCGGGATCCAGTGCATCCCGGCGCGACGGTGCCCGCCTCGAGCCCACCGCAGGCGGCTCCCAGGCCCGCGCCTCGAGCAGGGCACAGGCGCTGACGACGATGGACTATATCGAGATTCAACAGCTGGGGCGCCGATTCATCTGGGCGGTCGATGGCGGCGACAACTTCGGCTACGCCTACGCCGACCTGTTCACGCCGGATGGCATCTTCAGGGACGCCAGTGATGGCCCGACCGGCAAGACCACGCAGGGCCGCGACAATCTCGCGCTGCTCGCCCGCGGCGGCCAGCGCGGCCCGCTGTTCCTGAATCATTTCGGCATGAACCACGTCATCACCCCGACCGCCGGCGGCGCGACCGGCAAGGCCTACGTCGTCATGCTCGACCTCGCGAAGCGGCCGCACAGCGTCACCGATGGCGGCTACTACGACGATGTCTACGAAAAGACCGGGTTGGGCTGGCGGTTCAAGACGCGGACCTTCTACCGGTCGAAGGTGGACTTCTGGCCTCAGCCGCCGGCCGCGCAGTAGCGCGTCGGCGATCCGATTTCACGACGAGGAGATGTGATGAAGAATCTCAGAGCCCTGCGCTTTGCCGCCGTGATGGTCGGTGCGAGCGTCGCCGTCTGGGCAGCGGCCGCGCAGGCCCAGCAGAAAAACCCGCCCGCCGCGGCCAAAGCCGCGACGTTGACGCCGCAGGATTACATCGACATCCAGCAGCTGGTGTCGAGCTATCCGTACGGGCTCGACGGCAATACCGACAACGGCGAGTCGTACGCGAAGCTGTTCGCGCCCGGCGCCGTCTTCGGGCGGCCGAGGACCGAGGGACACGACGCCCTGGCGGCGCTGGCGAACACCCAGCCGCACGGCGCGCAGTACACGCGCCATTTCATCACCAACCACGTGATCGAGCCGGCGCCCGGCGGAGCGATCGGTAAGGAATACGCAGTGATCATCGACATCGGCGAGGGCGGCAAGCCGGGTGGCATCGCCCTGGGCGGCCGGTATGACGACGAGTACGTGAGGACGCCGGACGGCTGGAAGTTCAAGTCGCGCACCTTCATCCAGTCGCGGGTCGACGTTCAGCCGCCGGCGCAGACCGGCGGCCGGGGCGGCAGGGGGGCGGCGGCCCCGGCAGCGCCCGCGGCCCCGGCCGCACCCGTCGCACCAGCACCTGCCCCTCCAGGCCGATAGAAGGGACGCGGGTCGGTGCCACGTCGCGCGTCTGGCCAGAACACGTCAATCGTAGGTGGCGTCCGACTTCGGTCGGACGACGGATCAATCCGGCTGACCAGCCTCCGCCAAGGCTACGGCGGTCCGCCGAAGCTTTACGCGAAGGGGTCGGCCGAGATGATGTCCGGCGGCCTGCGCATCGATCGCATCCCGCGCACCGGGAGCAACACGTTCAGGGGATCCCTGTTCGTGACCGGCGCGAACCGGTCGTTTCAGGGCGACAACTTCACGCAGGACTCTCACAGCACCGAACTCGCTCAAGCTCGCCTACGACGTGAATCCGAACACTGGAACGGTGTCGACGCGACCGTTAACGTCAGGCTGCAGCGGGACATCGTCCTGCAGGGCGGGTTCAGCACCGGGCGGACGAGCACCGACAACTGCGAGATCGTCGCCAGGCTCGACAACCCGAGCCCGTTGTACTGCCACGTCGACACCGCGTTCCTGACGCAGGTGAAACTGCTCGGCACCTATACCGTACCGAAGGCCGGCGTCCGCGTTGCGGCCACGTTCCAGAGCTTCCCCGGCCCGCAGGTTCTCGCCAGTTACGTCGCCCTGAATGCGCAGGTGCAGCCGTCGCTCGGCCGGCCGCTGTCGGGCGGCGCGTCGAACGTCACCGTCAATCTGGTGTCACCCGGTGCGATCTATGGCGAACGCACCAACCAGCTCGATCTGCGGTTCGCGCGGCCAATCCGCGTCGGGCCGGCGCGCCCGACGGTGAACCTCGATCTCTACAACATGCTGAACACCTCGGCGGCGCTGACCCAGAACAACAATTTCGCCAGCTGGCAGACGCCGCAGAGCATCGTCAGTGCACGGCTCGTCAAGGTCAGTGTGCAGCTGGAGTTCTAGCGGGCCTCCGGCCCAGCCAGGGCCTCGGCCCGCTATAGGTCACTTGCGAGCCCGGAAACTTGACTTGTTGAGTCAAGTTTCCGGTTCTCAAGGGTTCTAGAGCACGTTTCAATTCGTACGTGGTGTCCGCCTTCAGGCGGACCAGTGACGGTCCGGCTAAAGCCGGACACGACGTCAAGAACCAATCGCCACAACGAATCATTTCGATCGCGTGCGCAAGGAGAGATGACTATGCCGAGCAACATCAGACGGACGGTTCTGGCGGCGGCGGTGATCGTCGGCAGCGGGGCGTTCTCACTCGTCGCTGCCCAGGGGCAGGCGGGCAAGCCGATGACGCTGACGGCGCTCGACTACATCGAGATCCAGCAGCTGGTCAATAAATATTCGTGGGCGATCGACAACTGCACCAACAACGGCTACGACTACGCCGATCTGTTCACGCCGGACGGGATCTTCTACTGGGGTGTCGGTTCCCGCAAGTCGGTCGGGCGTGAGCAGCTGGCTGAAGCCGCAGGCGGCGGGAAGACCGGGTGCGCGAAGGTGGCGGGTGCCACCGCCGAGAAGCCGCTGCAGACGCATGTCGCCCTCAACCTGGTGATCGAGCCGACACCGGAAGGGGCCATCGGGAAGACCTACCTGGTTTATCCCGGCATCGGCGGCATTACCGGGGATTCGACGCACACCGGGCATGTCGGCGGCTATCAGGACGTCTACGTGAAGGCGGCCGGCGGTTGGCGCTTCAAGTCGCGGCTGCACGTGTTCCCGCCGCTGGTGACCGGGACCGTCAAGGACTTCGAGAACCTGCCAGCACCGGCACGGCGGGGCGGGCCGCCAGCCGGGGCAGCCGCCAAGTAGGCGAGCGCGGCGTCGCATTTCACATTGGTCCGTAGTGTCCGGGTACGTAGTGTCCGCCTTCGAGCGGACCTCTCCCGGTCCGGCTGAAGCCGGACACTACGTACAATCGAACGCGATACAATCGAGTTCCGTTCTCGTGTTGATGGAGGTACATGGCGCGGCAGTTGGCCCAGCGGAACCTGTTCGCGATCGCGTTGAGCCTGTTGTGGCTCGCGGCCGCGTCGTCTCACGCGCCGCTCGCGGCCGGCCGAGCTCAGCAGCCGCCAGCGGCGGCCGCGGTTCCCGCGGACCTTCAGCAGGTGCTCAACCGGTACTGCGTCACCTGCCATAACCAGCGCGTGAAGACGGCAGGTCTCGCCATCGACACGATGAACCTGGCCGCCGTCGAGGAGCACGGGGCAGCCTGGGAGAGCATCGTGCGGAAGCTGCGCAACCGCACGATGCCGCCGCCGGAGCGGCCGCGGCCCGACTCGGCCACCTACGACACGCTGACGTCCTGGCTGCAGACCGAGCTGGATCGCGCCGAGGCGGCGCGTCCCAATCCAGGCGGACCGCTCCTCCATCGCCTGAATCGCGCCGAGTACGCCAACGCCATTCGCGACGTGCTGGCCGTCGACGTCGACGCCGCGGCGCTGCTGCCGCCCGACGATTCCACCTCCGGCTTCGACAACATCGCGGATGTGCTGGGCGTGTCGCCGGCGCTGATGGAGCGCTATCTGTCGGCGGCCGATCAGGTCAGCGCGCTGGCCGTCGGCGATCCGGCGATCGGTCCGACCATGCGCACCTATCACGTGCGGGGGGACCAGTCGCAATCCGATCACGTTGACGGCCTGCCGCTCGGGACCCGCGGCGGCCTGCTGGCGGAGCCGACGCTGCCGCTCGACGGCGAGTATCAGATCCAGGTCAGGATGCTCCAGACCAATCTCGGATCGGTGCGCGGCCTCGAATACCCGCAGCAGCTCGAGATCATGGTCGACGGCGCCCGCGTCCATCTGGTGCCGATGGGCGGCCCCGCCGATTTCGGGATCCTGCCGGATCATGCGACGCAGATCCTCAACGAGATCGAGGCCCGCCTGCGGGTCCAGGTGCCGGTGACCGCGGGTCCGCACCAGTTCGGCGCCACATTCCTGCAGAAGTCGCCGACCCAGGGTGGCTACCGCACCCAGCCGTTCCTGCGCAGCAATGTCGATCCGACCGATCACACCGGCCTGCCGCACATCGAGAGCCTGGTGATCACCGGACCGTTCAAGCCGAGCGGTTCCGGCGAGACCCCCAGCCGGCGCGCGATCTTCACCTGCCGGCCGGACGGCTCAGGCGCCGATCGCGGCGGCCTGGGCGCCAGCGAGAAGGCCTGTGCGGAGCAGATCATCACGTCGCTCGCCCGCCGCGCCTATCGCCGGCCGCTGACCGGCGATGATCTCTCCCGCCTGATGGCCCTCTACGAATCGGGTCGACGGGAAGGGACGTTCGAGACCGGCATCCAGTTCGCGCTGCGCGGCATGCTGGCGAGTGCGAAGTTCGTCTTCCGCGCCGAGCGCGACCCCGCGAACCTGCCCGCCGGCACGGTCTATCGCATCAGCGATCTCGAACTGGCGTCGCGGCTGTCATTCTTCCTCTGGAGCAGTGTCCCGGACGACGAACTGCTGACGGTTGCGAGCCAGGGCCGATTGAAGGATGCCGCGGTGCTGGACCAGCAGGTCCGGCGGATGCTGGACGACCCGAAGTCGCAGGCACTGGTGACCAACTTCGCCGGACAGTGGCTCTACCTGCGCAACCTGAAGAGCACGGCGCCCGATCAGGGCGAGCATCCTGATTTCGACGACAACCTGCGGCAGGCGTTCCAGCGCGAAACCGAGCTGTTCTTCGAGAGCATCATCCGCGAGGACCGCAACGTCGTCGATCTGCTGACCGCGGATTACACCTTCGTCAACGAGCGGCTGGCCCGCCACTACGGAATGCCCCGGATCTACGGCAGCCAGTTCCGCCGCGTCACGGTGACCGACGACGCGAGAAGGGGACTGCTCGGGAAGGGCAGCATCCTGCTGGTGACCTCGCATGCCGGTCGCACCTCGCCGGTGGTGCGTGGTAAGTGGATTCTCGACAACCTGATCGGTGCGCCGCCGCCGCCGCCGCCGCCGGACGTGCCGGCGCTCGAGGAAACGATCAACCCGTCGAAGCCGCAGACGGTGCGCGAGCGCCTCGAGGCGCATCGCGCCAATCCCGCCTGCGCCGGCTGCCACCGCCTGATGGATCCGGTCGGGTTCGCCCTCGAGAACTTCGACGCCGTTGGCGCGTGGCGGACCGAGGATGCCGGTGTCCCGATCGATGCGTCGGGTACGCTGGTCGATGGGACGGCCGTGCGCGACGTGGTGACGCTGCGCCAGGCGATCCTCAAGCGTCCGGAACTGTTCATCAGCACGTTGACCGAGAAGCTGCTCACCTACGCCCTCGGCCGCGGGCTGACGCATCACGACATGCCGGTGGTGCGCGGAATCGTCCGCGAGGCCGCCGGCCGCGACAATCGTTTCTCATCGCTCGTCTTCGGGATCGTCCGCAGCGCGCCGTTCCAGATGCGGACCGCGTCGAGCGCCCCGCCGACGTCGGCTCCGGCGTCAGCCGGACCGTGACCAAGCCTCGCGTAGGTGGGGTCCGGCTTCAGGTTAGCCGGACCGTGGTGGCAGGCCTGCAGAGGAATTCACATGATCATCTCGAAAGTGTCGTTGCCGCGTCGCACCTTCCTCCGTGGCGTGGGGGTCGCGCTCGGGCTGCCGCTCCTCGACGCGATGGTGCCGGCGATGACCGCGCTGGCGCAGACGGCGGCGATCCCGCGCCGGCGGCTGGGGTTCGTCTACATTCCCCACGGCGTGATCATGGACCAGTGGACGCCGGCGGCGGCCGGCGCCGGCTTCGAGTTCACGCCGATTCTCAAGCCGCTCGAATCGTTCCGCAGCCAGCTCGTCGTCGTCAGCAATCTGGCGCGGCCCGAGCTCAACTCCGACACCAACCACGCCGGCGCGTCGGCTTCATGGCTGGCCGGGGTGCCGCCCAAGCGGACTGAAGGGCCGGACTTCGCCGTCGGCACGACGATCGATCAGATCGTCGCGAAGCGGATTGGCCAGGAGACCACGTTCCCGTCGCTCGAGGTCGCCACCGAGGACTTCACCGGCCTGGTCGGCGCCTGCGCGCCCGGCTACAGCTGCGCCTACGTCAACACGCTGAACTGGCAGACGCCGACGACGCCGCTGCCGATGGAGATCAATCCGCGCGTGGTGTTCGAGCGGATGTTCGGCCGGGCCGGGACCAGGGAGCAGCGCCTGGCGCGGATGCGCCAGGACCGCAGCATTCTCGATTTCGTCGGCGCCGATCTCGCCGACCTGAAGGTCGATCTGGGCGCCCGCGATCACGCCCGGCTGATGGAGTACCTGGACGACATCCGCGAGATCGAGCGGCGCATCCAGCGGGCCGAGCAGCAGACGGTCGAACTGACGGTGCCCGATGCGCCGGTCGGCGTGCCGGACTCGTTCGAGGAGCATGCGGCGCTGATGTTCGAGCTGCTGACGCTGGCCTACCAGGCGGATCTCACCCGCGTCTTCACGTTCATGATGGCCCGGGAGTTCAGCCAGCGCACCTACCCGCAGGTCGGCGTGACGGAGCCGCATCACACCGTCTCGCATCACGGCAACAACGCCGAGCGGATCGCCGATCACGCCAAGGTCAACGTCTATCATGCCGGGCTGCTGGCGAAATTCCTCGATCGGCTGCGATCGACCCCGGACGGCGACGGCTCGCTGCTCGACCACTCGATCATCGTCTACGGCAGCGGCATGAGCAACGGCAACGGGCACACGCCGTATCCGCTGCCGCACGTCGTTGTCGGCGGCGGCGCCGGACGCATCGCGGGCAACCGGCACATTGTCGCGCCGGAGCAGTCGCCGAATGCCAACCTGATGCTGGCGATTGCCGACAAGTTCGATATCGAGCTCGACCGGTTCGGCATCAGCACCGGGCGCGTGGAGCTCTAAACCATGAAGTGGTCGTGGCTGATCGGGTTCGCCGCCGTTGCCAGCCTTGGCGCGACCGGGAATGCGTCGTTGATCGACGCGGTGAAGAACGGCAACCGGGCCGGCGTGCGCGAACTGGTGAAGCAGCGGGCGGACGTGAACGGCCGCGAGGTGGACGGGACCACCGCGCTGCACTGGGCGGTGCGGTCGGACGACCGGGAAACCGTCCAGCTGCTGCTGCAGGCGGGCGCCAGCGTGCACGCCGCGAATCGCTACGGCGTGACCGCCCTGTCCCTGGCGGCAGGGAACGGGAACGCCGCGATCATCGGCGCGCTGCTCAAGGCCGGCGCGGACGCCAGCGCCGCGCTGCCCGAGGGCGAAACCGTGCTGATGACCGCGGCGCGGACCGGCGATCCGGATTCGGTGGCCGCCCTGTTGAACGCCGGCGCGGACGTCAATGCCCGGGAGCACTGGCTGGGTGAGACCGCGCTGATGTGGGCGGCGGCCGAAAACCACCCCGACGTGGTCTCGCTCCTGATCGACCGCGGGGCGGCGCTCGATCTCCGGTCGTCGGCGCAGGAGTTCGCGCCGTTCAAGTTCAACCTGGCGACCATGGTGAACACCGTGCTGCCGCGAGGCAGCCTGACCGCGTTGATGCTGGCGGCGCGGCAGGGCGCCCTCGACGCCGCCCGCGTGCTGGTGGCGCGGGGGGCCGATCTCGATTCGACCGACCCGGACCAGACCACCGCGCTGGTGCTGGCGATCATCAACGGGCACTACGACGTGGCGGCGCTGCTGGCGGAAAAAGGCGCGGATCCCAATCTCGGGGACAGCTCCGGCATGGCGGCGCTCTACGCCGCCGTCGACATGCACACCCAGCCGCCGATGATCAATCGTCCCACCCGCAAGCCGTCCGGCGGCGTCGACAATCTCGACCTCCTCGCGGCGCTCCTCAGCCACGGCGCCGACCCGAACGCCCGCCTCAAGACCCCGCTGCTGGCGCGCTATCACAACACCGGCGACGGCCAGCTCGGGGCCGGTGCGACGCCGCTGATGCGCGCCGCGAAATCGATCGATGTGCCGGCGATGCGCCTGCTGCTGGAGCGGGGCGCCGATCCGGCGCTGAAGAACCGGACCGGCGCGACGGCACTGATGTTTGCCGCCGGCGCCGCCCGCGGCAAGCCGGACCAGGCGGTGGCCGACGCCGTTGCGCTGTGCCTGGACCATGGCGCCGACGTCAACGCCGTCAACGACGGCGGCCAGACCGCCGTGCACATCGCGGTGGGGCAGTCCGACGCGGTGATCAGGCTGCTGGCCGGGCGCGGTGCCAGGCTCGATCTCAAGGACCGGCAGGGACGTACGCCGCTCGACCTCGCGCTCGCCGACGCGCCGGCCGGCCGCGGCGCCGCGGCTCGTGGCCCCGCACCGGAAGTGCGCCAGGCCACCGCCGCGCTGCTCACCGAATTGGCCGGGCCGTCCTCGAACTGACTATATTTCTCCACTGAGGTGCGTATGAATTACCGTCACATATCACTACCAGCCGCCACGCTGACGGCCGTCCTGCTGGCGGCTCTGCCGGCCCGCGGGCAGGATGCCGCGGCGGGGCAGCGGGGAGGCGGGGGCGACCGCGGCGGCGGGCCACCGGCTGCCGCCGTCGCTCCCCAGAACCTGCAGGTCCTCCCGAAAGAGACGACGCAGCCGCAGGTCCTCCAGGCGATGCAGCAGTTCACCGCCGCGCTTGGCGTCCAGTGCAGCCACTGCCACGTGCAGGCCGCGGCCGCGCCCGGCGGACGAGGCGATGCCGGCGGCGGGCGCGGCCGCGGCGGTGCAGCGCCGGCGTTCGATTTTGCGTCGGATGACAAACCACAGAAGAAAACCGCGCGCCAGATGATGCTGATGGTTCGGGAGATCAATCCCAAGGTGGTCGCGGCCACCGGCCGCGCCGAAACCGCCGCCGCGCGTGTCGGGTGTGTCACCTGCCATCGTGGTGTCGCGATCCCGAGAACCCTCGCCGAGCTCCTCGATCAGACGACCACCGAGAAGGGCACCCCGGCGGCGATCGCCCAGTACAGGGACCTGCGCCGGCAGTATTTCGGCGCGCAGGCGTACGATTTCAGCGAGGCGACCCTCGTCACCTACGCCCAGCGAGCGACCACCGCCGACAAGGCGGATGACGCGATTGCCTGGCTTCAGCTCAATCTTGATTTCTTCCCGCAGTCCTCGCGGACGTATATCGGGCTGTCGCAAGCGCAGCAGAAGAAGAATGACAAGGACGGCGCGATCAAGAGCCTGGAGAAGGCGGTCGAGCTCGATCCGCTGAACGCCGTGGTCAAACGTCAGCTCGATCAGCTGAAAGGCCTGCCGGCGGCGCCGCCGCAGGGTCGGGGGCAGTAGCGCGTTTCTACGTGGTCTCCGGCGTCAGCCGGACCGTGATGAAAAAACAGTCGTAGTGCAGACCTTCGGGTCTGCCTGACACGGCAGGCCTGAAGGCCTGCACTACTGTCGATTTTTCTAGAACGTCGTCCCACCACTCAAGGTGCGCCCCTCGACGGAATCGCAGTGCTTGTCCGCCTCCGGCAGCTTCGGCTTCTTGGTGGCGGGATCGACCGGACATTTGGCGATGGCGCCGGTCCTGGATCCGTAATTCGACCCATCGCGCAGCGGATTCAGCCGGACGCTGAACACCGTGCCGACCCCGAACGTGGCCGTCGTGATCCCCTGCTGCGCCACCGCCGCGGCCCCCGCCATCTCCACGCCCCATTCCACGTACTTGCCGTCTGCGCCCTTGACCAGTCCCTTGCGGTCCGGCGCCACCAGGACGAAGTGCAGTTCGGCGTGATTGGCCTGTGCCACGAACTGCCTGACGACGCCCGTCAACGTGACGGTCTTGGTCTGGTCGTACATGGCGAACGAATGGTGGGTCGAAACCGGAACCTCGAACAGTACCGCCAGCATGGCCAGCGAGCCCGCTGCCGTCAAGGCGTTGATTGTGTGACGTTTCATCGCTGCTCCCCTATTTGAAGATGTCGGTGATCGCGTCGGGCAGTTCGTCCTTCGGTTTGTCCCAGCCCGTTTCCAGGTACTGCTCCCAGTTCTTCGCCCAGGGCCGGCCATAGTAATCGACATACCGCGGGTCGGCCGCGGTCAGCTGTTTCGGCCGGCCATCGGTGTTGTGGATGTTGCTCAGACACTCGATGAAGGTGTAGCGGCGATTCGGATCGTCGGGCGTCGCCACCCGGTTGAAGCGGTAGGAGGCGCGGACCGGGGCGACGAAGGCGTCCGGATCGTAGAAGATGGTCTCGTGATCGAGCCCGATGAACTTGCCGGACGCATCCAGGGCGGGCTTGAAGGTTTCGACCGTCTCCAGCTTGTCGCTGTTATCGAACATCGCGTGCGTCAAGCTCCAGGCCTGGATGTTGGCCGTCCAGGTGACCAGCGTCGTGCCGTCCCAGAAGCCGACCGTCTCGCCATACCACTGCGGCACCTTCTGCACGTGCTCCTTGCCGATCAGCACCTGTCGCAGGAAGTTGTCGGCGATGCCGGACAGGAACTGGACCTGCCAGGTGGCCATCGTCAGCTGGAAATTCCCCCCGGACGAGGGTTCCGCCCACCAGCGGACGAACCCTTCGGGGTAGCAGAAGGAAGCGTTCCACTGCGGGGAGTTGCTGACGGCCTCGTGGTAGATCATCTGGACCATGCGCTTTTGGTACTCAGGGGTGAGCACCGACAGGACGGTTGGCGCCTGGGTCACTCCCCAGATCCACTCGGAGCCGCGATCGGCTCGCGCGTCACGCTGGTAGAACCCATCCCAGTCGGGCGTCGTCGCCTTGGTGTAGACGGTCGGTCCACCCTTGGCTTTGGCGGCAGCCATCAGCGCGGCGTAGTGTTCCTTCGCCGTCTTGTAGGGGTAGGGACTGAGGATGCTCTCCCGCGGCAAGTCGGCGTTGCAGTCGCCCCAGGAGGCCGACGCCGGCGCGTTGGGACCGATCCGGCCCGTGTTCCACATCCCATAGAGCTGACGCGGAACATTGCATCGGAAGTAGCGCTTGTCCAGCCACAGCGCCTGGTCTTTGTAGAAGTTCTTCGAGCTGAACAAGTCCAGCGGCAGCGCGGCCACTCCCGCGGGAGGGCCGAGGATCACCGGCGGCGCACCACGGCCGGCGCCCCGGCCGCCCGGCGCGGGCTGCGTCCCGGCCGGCGCACCGCCGCGCCCGCGTCCACCTTGTCCGGCCGCAGCCGCGTTGTCCTGAGCGAAGACGCCAGGTGAGACCGGGCCGACATCAATCACCACGATCAGGGTGATCAGAACAGCAAAGGCAAACCGAACCGCCAACGGCCGTGCTCTCACTTGAACCTCCTCCAGTTACTCGCGATCGGTACCGACACGTCATCGTGTCAAAGAATCGATGTCGTGATTCGATTGTCTTAAGACGCAGAATCTGTCGCCGCTGTCCCAATCGGCGCTGCTCAATCCACCACCAGGCCTTGTTCCTTCGCCGCCTGCCGGGCTCGCTGGTCGTTCGGATACCAATAGCGCAGATGGCAGCTCTCGCACGCCCGATCGATGCTCTCGATGGCGTGGAACAGGGCAGTCTTGTCCTTCTGCTCGCTGGCTTTCAGCACCAGCGCGGCGGCCTCCTGCAGCGTCCGCGCGCGACCGACGAAGCCGGGTCGATCGGCGTCGACCATCTTCTGAATCTCCTCCGGCTGGAGCTCGACCTGCGGATTCTCGGAGCGCTCATGCGGCTGCGCCACCCGGCGGCCCGGCATGACCATGAGATTCGGCGCTTCGAGGAGGACGAATGCATGACGACGGACCTGCTGCCATTCCTCGTCGGTCTGCGGAGCCTGTTCCCTGACGCCCTGCTCGTCCGCGATCTGGACCACCGATTCGAACAGGAAGTCGGCGCTCGGATCGATCATCGAGTCCATGATGTCCTTGATGGTGGCCGGGTGAGCGAGATCGGCAGCCGGCGGCGGCCCCTTCCCGGAACAGGCGCCGGCGATGACGATCAGACCGGTGATGAGGACTCTAGTGAATCTCAATGTAGACCTGGACTGAACGCGCACCCGTGCCCGCGCGTCATTCTAAGCGATTCACTGGCGTTCCGTCTTTCTGGCGCCGGCCGCGTCCAAAAAGACCGTCCAGCACGGATGTACGTGGGTGGGCCGCCCGAGCGGACCGATGTGTCAGTCGGCTTGGCCCGTCGATGTCGATGACTCGAGGTATCTGATGTGGGGGACGATCTTCAGACCGTCCCGCGGGCGGCCGGCACGTCGTGAGATCGCTGTTTGTACGTAGGGTCCGGCTTCAGCCGGACCGTGGGAGGTCCGCCTCAAGGCGGACACCAGGTGCAGAGGAGTCCTGGCTGCGGACCTGTACGGGGTGGCCTGCCGGCACGAGCGCCTTCCGGTCCAGCCGTGCCCGGGCGCGCTTCCACTTCTTCGACAGGGAGCGGTTCCAATACATCAGCAGACCTGTCACCATCAGCACGAACGGCGTGACGCCGATGACCACGTAGAAGGCCATCACGCCGTAGAACAGCGCCGGCGAGCCCCAGCGGCCGCCGAAACGGCCGAAGTGCAGGGGATACATCAGCAGAATCGCCTGTGTCCCGACGGTCACCTCCGAAAACCGGTCGCTTCGCACGATGCGCGCATCTGCCGGCTCGAGATACACGTAGTTGAGGCCGATGCGGTGCCAGTCGCGCGGCTCCTTGGTTCGCACCGTGACCGGCTCGCCGGCCTTCTGGGGGAACGACAGCGAGACCGCGGCCGCGCCGGGCTGGGCGGCTTCCGCCGCGCGCAGGTACTGCTCGACCGGCACCCGGCGATCGCTCCACGCGGTGACGGCTGTCGGCGAGCCCACTGTCACCTTCGTGCCAGTGGCCCGTTCAGTGAGGTTCTTGTACAGCGACGGAAACGCATAGTAGACGCCGGTGAGCGCGACGAAGGTGAGCGCCAGGCTGGAGTAGAAGCCCACCACCTTGTGCAGGTCGTAATTCTGACGCCGCCATCCCGCGCCCCACAGGTAGCGGAAGCCAAACAGCCAGTGCGCGGTGCCCGGCCACCAGACGACAAGGCCGGTCACGCTCAAGATCACGGTGGCCAGCCCGACGAAGCCGTTCAGGAACTCGCCCGTGTCGCCGGCGAGCAGGTAGGCGTGCAGGTCGAAGAACCATTGCATCCACTTCTCGTGGTAGTCGTCACGGCCGGTAATCTCGCCCGTGTACTGATTCACGAAGGTATGGATGCGGTGTCCCTGCGGCGACGTCGATCGAAAGTTCCACGCGTTGTCCGGGCCGGCTTCTCCCCATCCCGCCTGCGTGAATCGATCCCCCGGACTCGCCGCCTGCACGCGCGCCGTCAACTCATCGATGGTCAGACGCGCCGCCTGGGGCCGCACATAGGCGGTGCCGGGCGTCGTCATGCGGTTGAGCTCGTAGCGGAAGACGACGATGGCGCCGGTCAGTCCGACCACGCCGATCACGGGACCGAGGATGAGGCCGAGCCAGAGATGGATCTGGAAAAGCCAGCGTCTGGCCGTGGAGCGGCGCGGTGAAGTGATGAAGGACATGGTGACGGTCAGAACATGATATTTGCCGACACCGAAACCGATCGGGGTGAGCCCAGCAGCCAGGCCGTGGCGGACCCGGAGTCCGCGTAGACCTCGTCCAGCGAGTTGTCGAGGCGCAGGTCGAGCGCCAGCTTCCGCGTGACCTTCCACCGCGTCCCGAGATCGAGCACTGAATACGAGGGTATCAGAGACGCCGCCGAGTTGGTGTTGTCGGCAAAGCGGCGCCCGACAAAGCGCAGGTAGGCGCGCGCCTGCCAGGAGGGGGCGGGATCCCAGAACAGCATGACGTTGGCGCTCTTTTCGGGCACGTTGATTGGCACGTTGCCGGCGAGCGAGACGACGCTCGTGCCGAGGGTCGCGTTGAACTCGTCGAACTGCGCCTCGAGCACGGTTCCGTTCACGTTCACCCGGACCTGTCCCAGTGTGAGAGCCAGCGACGCCTCGACGCCGCGCGACGACTGTTTGCCGACCTGCTCCGTCAGCGAGGGGTTGATGACGCTCGGCGTCAGCAGGTCCTTCTTGACGATGCGGTAACCGGCAAATGTCCATTCGAGCCGGCTGTTCAGGACGGATTGCTTCACCCCGGCTTCGACCTGGCGTCCGGGCGAGAGGTTGAAGCCCTGCTGGTTCGCGGCAATGCTCGAGAACGAGTTGACCGGATCGGAAGCCGCGGCGTACTGGCCGTAGAACGCCAGGCCGGGAATCGGATCGTAGACAACACCGGCATTCCAGCCAGGTCCGTTGTGATCGCTCACCGTGGTGGTGAAGACCTGCTCGTCGTAGCGGTTGACATGATAGTGGTCGGCGCGGCCGCCGACGACGACGGACACCTGGTCGGTGATGCTCAGGCGATCCTCGGCGTACCCGGCAAACTGGTTGACATGGATCCGGTAGAACGGCTTCGCCACCATGCTGTAGAAGTCCAGGTAGTTCCCCGGATTGAACGTGATCGCGTTGACCAGGGACGTGCCGCCGCGGACGTTGTCGTTGCGCTTGTAGTAGTTGCGATTCAGGTCGAGGCCCACCAGGACGTCGTTCTTCATGCCGAACAGCCGGCCGCTGTACTTCAGGTAGCCGGTGTCGCCGTACTGCGTTTCGTAGGTGTCGTTGATATCCCTGAACATCGTGCGACGGACCTGGTTGGTCGCCGGCACGTAGGCGAATGTGAAGACGTCGTGGTAGATCCGGTCGTGATACATGAAAAAGGTGTTGTTGTGGAACGACAGGGCCGGCGACGGTGTCCAGACCGTCTCCAGGTTGGTCCAGTTGTCCGTAAAGTTGATGCCGGCATCCGCGACGTTGTAGTTCTGGTCCCGCAAGCCATCGACGGGGGCGTTGTCGAGGACCGGTGTGCCCAGGTAGGTGCTCGGGTTCTGATTGCCGAAGTCATTGGAGACGGTGAAGCGCAGATTCCTGGTGGCGTCGAAGCGCAGGGATCCGGAGATGGCCAGGCTGTTCGATTCGCCCCGCTCGACCCAGTGCTGTGACGAGTACTGGCTGGCATCGAACCGGTACGAGACGCGCTGGCTGAGCGGTCCCGTGCTGTCGATCGCGGCGTGATACGCGCCGAACCTGCCGGCCGACAACGCCACTTCGTTCCGCCGCTGGACCGGATCCGGCCGTCTCGGCACGACGTTGACCGCTCCGCCAATCGCGCCCGACCCGTAGAGGACGGATGCCGGACCATAGAGCACGCCGATGTGGTCGACGTTCCAGGGATCGAACGGAAAGCTGACGACGCCGCCGGCGTTGTAGATTTCCATCCCGTTGAACAGCTGTTTGACCGAGTTCGTCCCGGTGAAGCCGCGGGCGTTGAGGATGTTGCCGCCGCTCCCCATCGGGGCCGACGACGTGATCCCCGGTGCCATGGCCTTCGCCACGATCAGCGTCGGCGTGCCGAGATCGCGAATCAGATCGCCGGAGACCACGGCGACGCTGGCCGGTGTCTCGAGCGGGGTCAGCCCGAGCCGGCTGGCGGTTGGCGCCGGCTTGGCCAGCGTGTACGGGGCGGTCCCGGACACCTGCACGTCCTCGATGATGCCGGCGATCTGCAGCGTCACCGCCAGCGGTGGCATCGCGGCGGCGACGGTGACCTCCTGCATCCAGACGACGAAGCCGGGGGAGTCCACCTGGACGACATAGCGGCCGGCCGCAATGCCATCGAAGGTAAACGTGCCATCCGTCGTCGTGCGCGCGGTGCGCGGGCGACCGGCCGTGCCCTGGCTCGAGAGGGTGATGGTGGCGTTGACCACGACACCGCCCTGAGGATCGGTGACACGGCCACTGAGCGGCACGGTTTGCGCGCCGGCGAGCGACGAAAGCAGGACGACGAGGAAGGCGGCGGAGACGACACGACGTAAGAACATGGAGGTATCACCTTGAAGTCGAGCGCGCATGGAAACGCCGGATTATATGGACGTGTCGCCCGCGGGAATCCTGAAGAGTTACTGAATTTGTCGTCAGGAATCGCCGGGGCGGACAATCAACGCGGAGACCGGTATACTCGGCGCGCTCGACCCGGTTCCGTCCCATCCTCCGGCCTCGCCGCTCAGGAGAGCAGCCATGATGCGTGTGCTGAGTTGTGTGTTGCGTGGTGTTCTCCTCGTCGCTGTCACGGCGTCCGGCGCCTCGGCCCAGGCGACGGCGCAGATCACGGGAACCGTCAAGGATCCGAGCGGCGGCGTCCTTCCCGGCGCCAGCGTCGTCGCCACCCAGACCGACACGGGATTCAGCCGCGAGGTCGTGACCGATGCCGACGGCCTGTTCTCCTTTCCCGGCATCCCGACCGGCCCCTACAAGCTGGACGTGGCGTTGGCGGGTTTTCGCACCTCCGTACAGACCGGGATTGTCCTGCAGGTGAACACCAATCAGGTCGTGCCGGTCGCCCTGGCGCTCGGCGAGATCGCCGAAACGATCACGGTCCAGGCGAACGTGCAGGTGGTCGAGACGCGCAATCTCGGCGTCGGCGAGGTGATGGACAACAAGCGCATCCTCGACCTGCCCCTGAACGGCCGCAACCCGGCCGACCTCCTGCAGTACCTGCCGGCGTCCGTGCCGCAGACGGCGGCGCTGGTCGGCAGCAACATGGGCGGCAGCAACGGCGGGCAGGCCTACTCACTGGCCGGCGGGCTGGCGTTCGGCGTGACCTACGTCCTCGACGGGGCGATGCACAACAACCCGCAGAACAACCTGAACCTGCCGTTGCCGTTCCCCGACGCGCTGCAGGAGTTCCGGGCCGAAACCAGCGCGCTGACGGCGCAGAACGGCATGCATTCCGGGGCGGCCGTCAACGCCGTGACCAAGTCCGGCACGAATTCGTTCCGCGGCGACCTGTTCGAATTCTTCCGGCATCACGGTTTCAACGCCACCGACCCGTTCGGGGCGAAGAATGCCGACGGCTCGCGCAAAGACGACGGGTTGAAGCGTAACCAGTTCGGCGCCACTCTGGGCGGGCCGATCAAAGTCGGCCGGCTGTTCTTCTTCGCCGGGTACCAGGGGACGATCACCCGGGTCAACCCGACGGACAACCGCGCCTTCGTGCCGACGGCGGCGATGCTGGCCGGGGACTTCACCGCGTTCGCCTCGCCGGCCTGCAACGCCGGCGTGCAGCGCAACCTCGGCGCGCCATTCGTCGGCAACCGCGTCAGCCCGACGCTGTTCAGCCAGGCGGCGCTGACCATCACCAGCAAGCTGTCGACGACGGCCGATCCGTGCGGCCTGGTCCAGTACGGGCTGCCGAGCGCGACCGATGAAGGACAGTACGTCGGCAAGGTCGATTACACCATCAACAACAAGCACTCGCTGTTCGGGCGCCTGATTGCGACCACGCAATTCACGCCGCCGCCGTTCACCCTCGAAGCGGCCCAGCAGAACGTGCTGGCGACGCGGATCGGCGGCCGCGACAACCTGGCGCGAAGCTTCACGCTGGGGGAGAACTACGTCATCAGCCCGAGCACGCTGAACTCGGTGCGTTTCGCCTACAACCGCACCGACATCGCGCGGCCGGCCACCGATTTCTTCTCCGCGCCGGAAGTCGGGATCAACACCTACAGCTACATGCCGCACTCGATGCTGATGACAGTCACCGGCGGGTTCCAGCTGGGCGGCGCCACCGAATCGACCCTGTCGAGCTTCACCACGCCGTCCTGGCAGATCAGCGACGACCTGACGCTGGTGCGCGGCGGCCATCAATACGCATTCGGCGGGAGCTTCGCCAGCTGGAGCTTCCTGACGCTGGCGAACGTCCGGTCGCCAGGCATGTTCACCATCGACGGCACCGTGACCGGGCTCGGTCTGGCCGACTTCCTGCTGGGCAAGCTGGGATCGAACGGGTTGGTCCAGGCGGCGCCGAACACGCTCGACATGGAGGAGAAGTACATCGGGTTGTACGCGCAGGACACCTGGCGGGTCGGTCCGCGCCTGACGCTGAACTACGGCGTGCGGTGGGAGCCGTTTCTCCCGCCCGAGCTGAGAAACGGGGCAGTCTATCAGTTCGACATGGCGCGCTTCCAGGCGGGCATCAAGAGCACGGTGTTCCCGAATGGACCGGCCGGCCTCTACTTCCCGGGCGATCCCGGCTTCCCGACCAAGGCCGGGATGCGGAAGGACTGGAACAACTTCGGGCCGCGCGTCGGCCTGGCGTGGGATCCAACGGGTGACGGCAGGATGTCGGTGCGGGCCTCCTACGGCAAATCGTACGAGTTCGTCGACGCGCAGTTCCACTTGAACACCTCCGTCGCGCCGCCGTGGGGATCGGAAGTGCGGCTCAATGCGCCGCCCGGCGGTCTTGACAATCCCTTTCTCGACAGCCCGGGCGGGCAGACCAACATCTTTCCGGTGACGTTCGACCAGAACGCCACGTTCTCGATCAACGGGCCGTTCCTGAGCCTGACCAACGATCTGGTGTCGACCAACGTGCACTCCTTCAACGTGACGCTCGAGCGGCAGCTCGCCGGCAGGTGGTTCGCGTCGGCCGGCTACGTCGGCAGCAGGACCAACAATATCTGGGAGTCGACGCCGCTCAACAACGCGCGCTTCATGCCGGTCCCCGGCACCAACGCCGCGCCGAGCATCGCCAACACGAACAACCGGCGTCCGCTCGCCCTGATCGACCCCGTCAACGGCAAGTACTACGCGCAGCTGGATCAGTACGTGAGCGACGGCAGCCAGCGCTTCAACGGCCTGCTGCTGTCGCTGCGCGGCGGGACCGGATCGGCGACCGTCAACGCGAACTACACGCTGTCGCACTGTTACGGATCGCCCGATGGCGGCGGCGGCAGCACGACCAACGTGTCGGCCGGCTATAACATTCCCGACAACCCGCACTACGACGACGGCAACTGCACGGCGGATCGGCTGCACAACTTTTCACTGACCGCCAGCGTCCAGTCGCCGCGGCTCACCAACCCGGCGCTGCGCGCCGCCTTCTCGGATTGGCGGCTGGTGGGCGGCTTCCGCAAGACCACCGGGCCGTGGCTGACGATCAGCACCGGGACCGACATCGCCTTGAACGGTCAGGCCGGCACCCAGCGGGCCAACCAGCTGCTCGACGACCCGTACGCGGACCAGTCGATCAATCCTGCCAACGGCGGCATGCGGTTCCTGAATCCGGCGGCATTCGCCCAGCCGGCGCCCGGCACGCTCGGCACCAGCGCGCGCAACGGCATCCGGGGAATGGGCACGCGCAGCCTCGATCTGTCGCTGACGCGGGTCATTCGCGTGTCGCCGGCGCAGGACGTGGAGGTGCGGGTCGATGCCTTCAACGCCTTCAACTGGTTGCAGTGGGGACAGCCGGCGACCGCGCTGAACAACCTCGCGACATTCGGTCAGATCACCACCGCCGGCGCGCCGCGGGCGATGCAGTTCGCGGTCAAGTATCGGTTCTGAGAACCGCTCGGACGTGGGATCCGGCCCCCGTCCGGCGTCCAAAAGTGTGCAAGACAGCACGACTCGGCTCGAAATGAGGCGGTCGATTCCTGCCTCATGTCCACCATGTCTCGAACTGAACATCCGGCTCGGCATCCTGCCCGCTAAACTTGTGCCTGTCGGAACTTCTGCCGATCGAACCATTGGCAGAGCGACGCCGTTCAGAGGTCTTGAACCGCCGAGATGGCC
This sequence comes from Acidobacteriota bacterium, assembly GCA_039931615.1. GTDB lineage: Bacteria > Acidobacteriota > Vicinamibacteria > Vicinamibacterales > CAVVIG01 > JAHFUI01. The sequence continues at coordinate 17,926 of JBDTRR010000020.1, read as the reverse complement.
AACAAGAAGATTCTGCTCGAATGAGTGCCACGGCACCGCTGCCGAACGTGACACCAGCCTGCGCTTGGGGCGCGCCGAAGACCCAGGATCACGAATGAATGCCGAACCGCGGCGGCCGGACGGCGCGAGCTCGCCGGAGTCGGTGGGCCCAGCAGACGTCGGGCCGCTCGGAGGCGGGCCGACCGGCCCCGGAGACGGTGTGGCGCTGACGGCGGAACTGCGCCGCGAATTGCTCGATCTCGACGCGTGGGGCGGGATCCTGACGACTTATGGGGGGACGATGCGGGTGGCGGTCGCCTTGACCGATGCCCATGGCCAGGTCCTCGGCCGCTGCTACAACCCGCAGCCGGTCTGGACCATGGTGCACGACGCTGTGCCCGATGCGGCGGCCAGCTGTCCGTTCTGCATGGAGGGACCGACGCCGTGTACCGCCGTTGCGGACGCGTTTCGCACCGGCGGTGTCGTCATGAGTCGGGACCAGGCCGGACTGACCCACGTCGCCGTGCCGCTGTTGCTCAAGAATCAGCAGCTCGGCGCGATCATCGCGGGACAGGTCTTCGACCGGTTTCCTGATCCGCTGTTGTTGCGCCGCGTCGCCAGGGACGCCGGCATCTCGGAGCACGACCTGTGGATGCTGGCCCGTAAGCAGCATCCGGTCAGCGCCGCCACCCTGAAGGCGTCCGGCGACCTGCTGTATGCGCTTGGTCAGGCGTTCCTCCAGCAGCGTTATTCGATGATCCTCGAGGCAACGCTGGCCGAGACCAATCGGCAGTTCCGCCTGATGGTGGAGGGCATCCGCGACTATGCGGTGTTTACCATCGATCTGGCCGGGTGCGTGACCAGCTGGAACGGCGGCGCCGCGCGGATGCTGGGATACGCCGAGGCCGAGATCGTCGGCCGCAACTATTCCTGCATGTTCACGCCGGAGGATATCCGAAATCATCTGCCCGAGGACCAATTGCACGGCGCCCTGCTGGCCGAACGGGGCGAGGTCGAAGGGACCAGGCTGCGGAGCGATCGACAGGCCTTCCTCGCCCGCGTCAACATCACGCTGCTGCCGGCACAGGCCGGCGGGGATCCCCGCTTCGCGCTGATCATGGAAGACGTCACCGAGCGGCGACGGACCGAAGCGGCGTTGGAGGAGGTCCGGCAGGAGCGGTTGCGCTCGCAGAACAAGTTCCTGTCCCACGTCTCACACGAGCTGCGGACCCCCTTGACGGCGATCTACTTCTTCACGACCAACCTGCTGGACGGGCTGCTTGGCGAGGTAACGCCAGAGCAGAGTGAGCATCTGCGGCTGGCCGTCTCCAACGTCAACCAGCTGAAGAATATGGTCAGCGACCTGATCGATATCGCCCAGGTCGAGGAGCACAAGCTCAGTGTCGAGCCGAAGCAGGTCAATGTCGTCAGGCTGATCGCCGACGTGCTGCAGACATGCGAGACCAATGCGGCGGCCAAGAAGATCAGCCTGCAATCCGAGGTCGCCCTGGACGTGCCGATGATCTGGGCGGATCCGGCCCGGCTGCGGCAGATCCTGATCAACCTGATCGACAACGGCATCAAGTTCACTCCCGAGGGCGGGAGCCTGACCATTTCCAGCCGGCCCGTCGCCGAGAACGATGGCTGCCTGTGCCTGTCCGTGCGCGATACCGGCGTCGGCATCAGCGAGGAGAATCAGGGGATGGTGTTCGATCGACTGGCGCAGGTGCGTCCAGACGACGAACCAAGCCGGAGCGGCCTGGGATTGGGACTGTTCATTGCCAGGGAACTGGTGACCCGGCAGGGCGGCCGCATCTGGGTGGAGAGCGAATTGGGGCGTGGCAGCACTTTCTTCTTCACCATACCGATCTTCTCGATGGCCAGGCTGTGCGCCCACGTCCTGACGGCGGCGAATCTGGCCCACGGCCACGTGACGCTGATCATGGTGGAGGTGCAGGTGGCGGATGGGGCGGCGTCGTTGGGCGTGCTGGCGGATATCCGCGGCGCGCTCGAACGCAGCATCCGCACCGGTCCCGATCTCCTGCTGCCGCCGATGGGGGATGCCGATCCGTTCAGCCCGCACTTCATCCTGGCCTGCACCGGCGCCGTGGGCGGTCAGCGTATCGCGGCGCGAATCCGTCGGGAATTGCAGCAGCTGACCGTCGGGGCGACCTTGACGGCGAGGATCTCAACCACGACGCTCGCCGTCGCTCCCGATGATGCCCTGCCCTCACAGACGCCGGCCGTGGCCGGTCTGATCGATCGTCTGGTTCGTGTCCACACCCTCAGCGGAGAGACGCTGCAATGACCGAAAAAAGCATTCTGATCATCGACGACGACCAACCTCTTCTGGTCGGGCTCAGTGTCCGGCTGAAATCGAGCGGCTACAAGACCTCATCCGCGATGGATGCCGTCACGGCGATTGCCGCGGCGGTCAAGGAACCGCCGGACTTGATCATCCTCGACCTTGGACTGCCGGGCGGCGACGGCTTCGTCGTGCTCGAACGCCTGAAGATGCTGGCCACTCTGGCGACGATTCCCGTGATCGTGCTGAGCGCCCGGGATGCGAAGGAAAGCCGTCAACGCGCGCTCGATGGCGGGGCGGTGGCCTATTTCCAGAAGCCGCCCGACAATCACGAGTTTCTCAACGCGATTCGCCACGCCCTGGGTGAGAGCAGCAATGCGCTGGCGACCTTCCTCAAGAGCTGATCGCCACCGACCGGCGGTCTGACGGCAGGACGAAGCTCGCGCGAAATAATTGTCATGCCGCGGTCCCGCCCGGCCCAAGCTGTCTTCGCGGCTGCGCCGCCCGTGCCCGGGCCTACTTCTTTTCGCGCGTCATCAGGTCATAGATCAATCCACCGACGCCGCCGGCCGCCGCGCCGATGCCGGCGCCCTTCTTGCCTCCCGCGATCGCCCCGATGCCGGTCCCGGCGCCGGCGGCCCCGCCGATGATCAGGGCTTCCTTCTCCCAGGACCGCTTGTTCTTACGCGGCGCCTCGGCGCGCCGCCCCACCACCACGGGAGCCTTGGTAATCTGCTCACGCGTGGCGTTCTCCTGCATCAGCACCGGGTGGAGGCCGTCCGTGTCGCGCAGGTACACGGTGTCGGCCTCGCGTGCCTTGGCCTTGGTGCCGGGAATGAACAACTGCGCCTGGCGGCCGTCCGGGAGCGTCACCGGCACGAGGGTGCCCTTCATCGATCCGTTCTCGGTCGGAATCGTGTCGGTGTAGGCCCCCGACACCCCATACTGCTGCTCGATGCGCTTCGGTTCGTCGTTTGCCTGGATGTCGCGCGAGCAGCCCGCCAGCGCGCTGGCGGCGATCAGTCCGAAGACGAAGGCGGACATGGTGTCTTTCATCGGTCTCAATCTTTCGTGCCCATCGAGGGGCAGCCGGGTCTTCCTGCAAGGTCGGACGACTTCATCAGTGTTGAATACTTCACCGCACCCTTCCGCCGCCGCATCACCGGCCGATTCTCCTGGCGCTGGCTCGACGATCCCGCCGTGAGCGTCGCCACCAGCCCGGTGCCAGCCGGGACGAGGAAACCGGCGGCCGGCGTGTCAGTGGATCCGGTCCCGATACGGCGCGGAGGGTGGCGCGCGTGTTGATGTTCCGGCCGGCCGACGCCTGCTCTGTCTGCCCGCGGCCGTCGGCCTCAAACGTTGCCCGGGGCCCCCGCGATGTCGCCAGGCTCAGACGGCTGCCCGTTCGATCGATGGCAATCACGTCCGGCGCCGGCGTCCCGAATGGGCCGCTCGCCAGCCGACGATGCACCAGCGTGACGCAGTCTGCCTGCGGATGTCTGTACACTCGAGCACACCTGATGAACGATCTGGTCGTCAGGCGAGCGGCGCCGGCACGCTGCCGCGCGAGCGGACGCGCACCGTGACGCGCCAACCGCCGCGGCGTCGACGGATGCCGTTCAGTGTGCGGGGCATCGCGCCTGACAATCCTCCAGGGTTGTGGCGACATTCTGGACACGGGTCGAGAAGTCGAGCTGGGTGCCACAGCGCCCCATTTTGTTTCTCCAATTGAATTGACACCAGCGGCGGCACGCGTGCATCCTGAGATCTTGGATCTCCTGATCAGACGCGCCGCGGCCTTCGCTCTCGCTCTCACACTCGCCGCCCCTGGTTGGACAGGGTGCGCGGGCTGGCAGACCTCGCCCGAGGCGCGTATGACCTGCTGCTCGGGTAGCAGCGACTGTCCGATGCACGGCTCCACCGGCGGAGGTTCTCAGCGAGTGGTCACGCAGGCCGAAGCGGACAGCTGCTGCGCCGCATCGGAGACGGACGAGTCGACGCCGTCGGGTGTCGCCTTCTCGCTTTCGTTGTCAGCACTCTTGTTGCCCGGCACTCTCTCGACCTTGGCGCCGCTGACGGCGCCTGCATCCGTCGACGCGTGGCGTACCCACGTGCCTCTTCCCGCCGGCCAGGTTCCGAAGCACGTTCTCCTCTCCGTGTTCCTGATCTAGGTCGCGACAGTACCCGTGTGTCCGCCGCCCTCTGGCGGCCTGGCCCGAGTGGCGCGCGCTGCCGTGTGCGCGAGGTCTGTCGTTCATGATCAACCGTCTCATCGAACTGTCGCTGCGTAATCGCTTCATCGTCCTCGCCCTCTTCACCGCGTTCGCCGCGTCGGGCTGGTGGGCGGTGAAAGCCACGCCGATCGACGCCATTCCTGATCTGTCCGACAACCAGGTGATCGTCTTCACGGACTGGGCGGGGCACAGTCCGCAGGAGGTCGAGGACCAGATCACCTATCCCATGACGGTGAGTCTGCAGGGCCTGGCGGGTGTGCGGGTGGTCCGGTCGCAATCGGCCTTCGGGTTCTCGATGATTTACGCCGTCTTCGAGGACGACGTCGATTTGTATTTCGCACGGGCACGCGTGCTCGAACGGATGAGTCTGGTGGCGAAAGCCTTGCCGGCTGGCGTGGTGCCGACACTTGGCCCTGACGCCACGGGCGTGGGCCACGTCTTCTGGTACACGCTCGAAAGCCCGACCCTCTCACTGCGGGATCTCCGCAGCTTGCAGGACTGGTTCGTCCGCTACCAGCTCAATGCCGTCCCGGGCGTCGCGGAAGTCGCGTCTGTCGGCGGCTACGTCCAGCAGTACCAGATCGATGTGGACCCCAACCGCCTTCGTCAGTATGCGATCCCCCTCAGTACGGTGGTGTCGGCTGTTCGCGAGAGCAATGTCAATGTCGGCGGCAATGTCCTGGAGGCGAATGGCGCGTGGTTGATCGTCCGGGGTGTCGGGCTCGTCGGCTCGGTCGAGGACATCAAGCAGATCGTGATCGGTGCCTCGAACGGGACGCCGGTATCCGTCGAGCAGATCGCGAACGTGCAGATCGGCAATGCGTTTCGGGTCGGGTCGTTGGTCAGGGGATCGAAAGAAGCCGTGGGCGGCGTCGTGGTGGCACGCACCGGCGTGAATACCAAGGCGGTCATCGATGCCGTGAAGGCCCGCATCGCACAGATTGAACCCGGACTCCCCGAGGGCGTCACGATGGCGCCGTTCTACGACCGGTCCACGCTCATCGAGCAGGCAACCGGCACCCTGCGGCGGGCGCTCATCGAAGAGATTGTCCTCGTTACGCTCGCGCACGTCGTGTTCCTGATGCACTTCCGGTCGATCCTGATCGTGACGATTCCATTGCCGTTGGCGGTGCTGATGTCCTTTCTCGGCATGTACTACGCCGGCATCTCGTCCAACATCATGAGCCTGGCCGGGATTGCGATCGCGATCGGCGTGCTGGTCGATGCCGGGATCGTGGTCACCGAGAATGCCTTCCGTTTCATGGAGCAGCGCGCGGTCGATCCACGCGATCGTCGCCTTGTGTGGGAGACCGTCCTGGAGTCGACCCGGCTGGTGGGCCGGCCCGTGTTCTTCTCGATGGCGATTATCCTGCTCGCGTTCATCCCGGTGTTCGCGCTCACGGGACAGGAAGGCAAGCTGTTCCACCCGCTCGCCTTCACGAAGACCTTCGCCGTGCTCGCGGCGACGGTTGTCGCCGTGACACTGGTGCCGGTCCTTTGCAGTCTGTTACTCGGGGGCACGTTCCACAAGGAGGACGACAACCCGGTCATGCGCGGGTTGCGGCGGCTGTACCGCCCGGTGCTCGCGGCCGCGCTGGGACGTCGGGCCATCACCGTGGCCATCGCCGCACTGCTGTTCGCGGGCGCGCTGCTGGTCGGGCGGGGGATCGGGAGCGAGTTCATGCCGCCGCTCAACGAGGGCGACCTGATGTTCATGCCGATTGCCGATCCGAGCATCTCGCTGGACGAGAACACGAAGAACGCGGCGAAGCAGAACCAGATTCTCGAGTCGTTTCCAGAGGTCGCCTTCGCCGTGGCGAAGGTGGCGCGCGCCGATACCTCGACGGACCCCGCTCCGTTGAACATGACGGAGACGGTCGTCCACCTCAAGCCCCGGGAACAGTGGCGTCCCGGCATGACGGTGGACCGCCTCCGGGCCGAGATGAGTCTCGCGGCGCAACTGCCGGGCGTGTCGCCCATCTGGACCATGCCCATCATCAACCGCATCGACATGCTGACGACCGGTATACGGTCCGAAGTCGGCGTCAAAATCTTCGGCGCCGACTTGACGCGTCTCGAGGCACTCGCGCGGCAGGTGGCGGTCGCGGTCGGTACCGTCCGCGGGTCGAGCAACGTCTACCCCGAGCAGGTGACGAGCGGCCAGTACTTGAACATCGCGGTGGATCGCGCCGCCGCGGCGCGGTATGGGATTGGTGTCGGGGCGGTGCAGCAGGTCATCGAAACCGCGGTCGGGGAGACGGTACTGACGACCACCATCGAGGGCCGGTCACGATTCCCGGTGCGCGTGCGCTACCAGCCCGCGGAGCGGGCCGACCCGCAGGCACTGGCGCAGGTGCTCGTCACTGCGCCCAATGGCGCGCCGATCCCGCTCGGGCAGCTCACCCGCATTGAGCACGCGCGCGGGCCCGCGATGATCTCCTCGGAGAACGGCCTGCTGCTCGCCACGGTGCTGCTCAACGTGCAGGGACGCGACGTCGGCGGATTTGTCGAGGAGGCGCGCGCCACCGTCGCACGGCTGGTCACGCTGCCCGCCGGGTACTACATCAGTTGGAGCGGGCGCTGGGAGAACCAGCAGCGTGCGCGTGACCGGCTGCAGATCGTGATTCCGATCGTGCTCGTGATCATCTTTGTCCTGCTGTATTTCATGTACGGATCGGCGATCGAGGCCGCCCATGTCCTCCTCGCTGTGCCGTTTGCCCTGACCGGAGGCGTCTACCTGTTGTGGCTGCTGGGCTACAACTTCTCGGTCGCGGTCTGGGTCGGCTTCATCGCACTCTTCGGGACGGCGGTGCAGACTGGCGTCGTCATGGTCATCTATCTGGAAGAGGCAGTCGAGCGCAAGCAGCGCGCCCTTGGCGGCACGCTGACGCGTTCGGCGTTGCGCGACGCGGTCATGGAAGGCGCGTTGCTCCGCCTCCGACCCAAGGTGATGACGGTCTCGACTGTCGTCGCGGGGTTGCTGCCGATCATGTGGAGCACGAGTGTGGGTGCCGAAGTGATGAAACCGCTGGCCACCCCTGTCCTGGGCGGCATGATCTCGTCGCTTATCCATGTGTTGATCGTGACCCCGGTCATCTTCTTCTCGATCCGCGAGCGACAGTTGGGGCTGCAGCACGAGAGACTCCCCGTGGCGGTGCCACGTCGGCATGGCGGACGCCGCATCCTGATCACGACAGTGCTCCTGAGCGCCGTCGCGGCCGCGCTTTTCGTGGGCTGGCGCCTCAGCCGCCCGGGCGCGAGTGACGCCGGGGCGGCCCCGGCTGGGGGGCGGGTCGTGGCGGCGCGATCGGGAGATCTGGATATCGTCGTCCTGTCCCCGACCGGGACGCTGAAAACCGGACGGAACACCTTCACGATCGAGTTCCGTGCCCTGTCCGGGGCTCTCGTCGATGTCGGGACGGTCCGCGTCAACGCGAACATGACGATGCCGGGCATGGTCATGTCGGGGAATGTGCAGGCGCGTCCGTCGGGCGTGCCGGGGCGGTTTACCGCCACGGCCGAGTTCGGCATGGCTGGCTCGTGGCCGATCACCGTCGAATGGAGCGGCCCGGCCGGCAGAGGATCCGCCAATTTCCAGGGAAGTGTGCAATGAGAAGGCGACGAATCGTCACGGTCCTGATCGGAGCCGTCGTGCTGGCCGTTCCGGCGCGCGGCCAGGGCACCGCGCCAGCGGCCGTGGCACCGCAATACGTCGACGAGCGCGAGGGCCTGCGGCTCGATACGGCGATCGCGCGCGCGCTCGAGCGCGAACCCTCGCTGCGTGCCGTCCGGTCGGACATCGAGGCCGCGCGAGGGCTGCGGCAGCAAGCCGGCCTTCGCCCGAATCCGACGCTCACACTGGAGCGCCGGGACGAGCCCGCCGGTACAGACAGCCTGACCAGCGTCGGGATCCAGTGGCCGTTGGATCTCTTCCGTCGTGCCGGACGCGTGCAGACGGCCGAGCGCGGGCTGCAGGCCACGCAATTGGCCGTCGCCGATCGCGAACGACTCCTGGCCGCGGACGTGCGGCTGCAGTACGGCGTCGCCGCGGCTGCGGTGCGGGATGTGTCGGTCGCGAACGAACTCGTGGCCGCCGCGCAGCAACAGTGGGACGTCGTGCGTGCTCGCGTCGACGCCGGTGGCACGCCACCGCTCGAGCGGGATCTGCTGGAGGTGGAACTCCGCCGTTTCGAAGCCGGACGACTGTTGGCCGCTGGTCGCGCAGACGTCGCTGTCGTACAGCTGAAGCAACTCCTCGGTCTCTCGCCAGACGACCCGCTGCTCCTGGGTGAGACGCTGGAGACGCTCGTCGCCGGGAGCCCGCCTGAAGCGGAGCCGCTATCGATGGCGGCACGGCCAGACGTGCGCGAGGCCGAGGTGCGCCTGACGCTGGCGGACGCGCGGGTCGATCAGGCACGGCGCGAGGGCCGCGTGGACATCAGCCTGTTTGGCACCTACATGCGGATGGACGCTGGCTTTGCCCAGCAGGGCGTTGGCGCGGCGGGGGCACTGGAACGGGTCCGCGGTCAGTTCAACTATGTCGCCGGAGGCGCGATGGTGATGGTGCCCCTGTTCAACCGCAGCCAGGGTCAGGTGACCGCAGCGCAGGCCGAGCGGTCTGGCGCGGAGGCTCGTCGCGAGGCGGCGGAACTCGCGGCTCGTGCAGAGGTGGCTGCCGCGCAGGCGCGTGATGCGCAAGCCCGGCGCGCCGTCACCCTCTACGCCGGCGGCGTGCGGCCGCTCGCCCGGCAGAACCTGAACGTCGTGCGGCAGACGTTCGACCTGGGACGTGCCACCGTGTTCGACGTCCTGACCGAACAGCGCCGGTATCTGGAGATCGAACTGGCCTACACGACCACGTTGCGCGAGGCATGGGAAGCACGCGCCGCCTTGAAGCGCGCGCGGGGAGACACGAGATGAGCTGGGAGTCACGGGTGAGTGTGCGATGGCCAGTCCTCGCGGTGGCCGCGGTGGTTCTTCTTGCGGCGGGGGCCGGCGCGGCCTATGTGGGGCTGCGCTCGGGAACTGGGCCGGCATCCTCGATCGAGCAGCCGACGATGCCGGAGAGCCGGGTGCCTGCGGCGGTGCCAGCGACGGAGCAGCCTGCATCCAGTCCTGCCGCAGCGGCGGCGCTGCCAGACGTCGTGGTGACACTGAGTCCGGAGGGGGCCAGGCGCGCCGGCCTGACGACGACTGCCGTGTCGGCCGGAACGACGTCAGGTGGCGTTCGAGCGCCCGGTGTGGTCGAAGCGAACGCGTACAAGCAGGTCGTCGTGACACCAGTGGTCAGCGGCCGGATTACAGCTGTGTCGGCCGACCTGGGCCAGCAGGTCCAACGGGGACAGACGCTCTCCCAGATCTTCAGCCCGGAGCTCGCTGACGCGCAGACACGCTACATCTCGGTCCGTGCGGAGCTCGAGGCGCATGAGCAGGAACTCGCTCGAACCGAGAAGCTGGTGGCGATTGGTGCCGCCAGCCGGCAGGAGCTCGAGCGCATTCACGCCGGGCACACAGCCCGTCGCGCCGATGTCGAGAGTGCCGCCTCGCGCCTGCAATTGCTCGGGCTGTCCGCCGGGGCGATCGAGGCTCTGGGTCCGGGGAAGAATCAGGGGGCCACGACGAACGTCCCGGCGCCGATCGCGGGGGTGGTAACCGAACGTCTGGCGAACGTCGGCCTCAACGTGGACCAGGCGACGAAGCTCTTTACCGTCGTCGATCTGACCTCGGTCTGGGTGGTGGCAAGCCTGTACGAAACAGACTTCGCTCGTGTCCGCGTCGGCAGTCCGGCCACGATCACGACAAATGCCTATCCCGGCCTGGTGCTGCGGGGACGGGTGAGCTACATCGACCCGCAGGTCAGCCCCGAGACGCGGACTGCCAAAGTACGTATCGAAGTACCGAACGCGCGCAACGACCTTCGACTGGGCATGTATGCCGAAGCGCTCCTCGGCGACGAGGGGGGCGTCGCGGCGCTGATGATCCCGCGAAGCGCCGTACAGAACGTGGGCGATCGAACCGTGGTGTACCTCGCGAACCCGAAGGCGCCAGGAACGTTCGTCGAACGCGACGTGCGGCTTGGAACGCCAACCGCCAGCCAGGTCCCGGTCCTGGCGGGTGTCCAGGCGGGCGATGTGGTGGTCGGGGAGGGCAGTTTCTCCGTGCGGGCCGAGCTTGAACGCCTCGGATTGCGAACGGCGCCCACCGGCAGATGAGCATGCGGCGCGGCAAGGTCGTTGTGAAATGAGGGTCATCCACGCGTCCGCCAGGGCGGCAGCCACGCGTGGTCGCCGCGTCCCAGCCCTATACTGACGAAATGGCGGTCTCAAACACCAACGATGGCGTGGACCCGAGCGCCTTCGTCTTGGTTTGCCGGATGCAAAGCGAAGTTCGACGCGAATCCCGCTCAGTTCGTGAAGTAAACCTGCCGGCTGCGGCGTTCTGGCGCTTGAAGGCGACGGAACGCGCCGGCGCCAGCCTGGCGTGTAATGCATCTCAGGTGGCTGCGTTAACCGCCTGGAGGCCAATGAATGTCACCTCAATCGCATCACCACGCGGGTGTCACACCCCACGACGTCCTCGATCCGGTGTGCGGGATGACGATCTCGCCAGACGATGCCGCCGGGCACCTCGATCACGAGGGGCACACCTACTACTTCTGCGGTGAAAGCTGCGTGAAGCAGTTTCGGACCGATCCCGGGCGTTTCGTCGATGCTCAGCAAGACCCGGGGACTGCGGTCGCGGATCCCGCGGCCGAGTACACGTGCCCCATGCATCCGGAGATCCGCCAGGAGGGACCCGGATCGTGCCCGATCTGCGGCATGGCGTTGGAGCCGGTGGCCATCACACTCGAGGAGCAGCCCAGCGAAGAGCTCGACGACATGATGCGGCGGTTCCGCTGGTCACTTGTGGTGACCGCGCCGATTCTGGCGTTCATGGTTTCGGAGTTCTTGCCGGGCCAACCACTGCACCATCTGCTGCCGGCCGGGGCGCTGAACTGGCTCGAACTCGCGCTCGCGACCCCCGTGGTGCTGTGGGGGGGCTGGCCGTTCTTCCGGCGCGGATGGGCATCAGTAGTGAGCCGGCATCTGAACATGTTCACGCTGATTGCGCTGGGCGTCGGTGCCGCCTACGGATTCAGCGTCATCGCGACGATCGCGCCCGGGCTCTTTCCGGACGCCTTCCGCATGAATGGCGCCGTCGGCGTGTACTTCGAACCGGCCGCGGTCATCGTCGTGCTCGTGTTGCTGGGGCAGGTCCTGGAGTTGCGGGCGCGCAGCCAAACCAGCAGCGCGATACGGAAGCTACTGGGGCTGGCGCCGAAGACCGCCCGCAGAATTGGGTCGGACGGTCGCGAGCAGGACGTGCCGCTCGGGGACGTGCAGGTCGGAGATCGGCTTCGCGTTCGGCCGGGCGAGCGCATTCCAGTCGACGGCGTCGCCCTCGACGGCAGGACGACGGTCGACGAATCGATGGTGACCGGTGAACCGATTCCCGTCGAGAAGGCGAGCGGCGCCAAGGTGACCGGCGGTACCGTGAACGGGACCGGCACCCTCGTCATCGAGGCGGCGCGCGTCGGTGCCGACACGCTGCTGGCGCAGATCGTCCGGATGGTCAGCGACGCGCAGCGTTCCCGGGCGCCGATCCAGCGCCTGGCTGACACGGTGTCCGGCTGGTTCGTGCCGACGGTCATTGCTGCCGCAATCATCACCTTCATCTTGTGGTCGTGGTACGGGCCGGACCCGCGTCTCGCGCACGCGCTGGTGAATGCGGTCGCCGTGCTGATCATCGCCTGCCCCTGCGCGCTGGGTCTCGCGACGCCGATCTCCATCATGGTCGGGACCGGACGCGGGGCTGGAGCGGGCGTGCTGATCCGGAACGCCGAGGCGCTCGAGACGCTGGAGAAGGTGACCACGCTCGTCGTGGACAAGACCGGCACGCTGACGGAAGGCAAACCCAAGCTGGTGACCGTCGTGGCGCACGGTGGCGTCGATGAGATGCAGTTGATCCGTCTGGTCGCCAGTCTGGAGAAGGTCAGCGAGCATCCGCTCGCCGGTGCGATCGTCGCCGGTGCGGGCGAGCGCGGCGCCACGCTGGTTGACGTGGCCGACTTCGAATCCGTCACGGGGAAGGGCTTGCGGGGCACCGTCGAGGGCCATGCCGTGGCGATCGGCAACCTGAAGCTTCTCGAGTCGCTGTCCATCGACGGCGGTCCGCTGCGCGTCAAGGCCGATGAACTCCGTCGCACTGGCCAGACGGTCATCTTTGTCGCGGTCGACGGGCGCGCGGCCGGGCTGATGGGCGTTGCCGACCCGATCAAAGACGGCGCTGCTGAGGCGATCAGTGCGCTTCAGGCGGATGGGATTCGGGTGGTGATGCTGACTGGTGACAACGGGACCACGGCTGACGCCGTCGCCAGGACGGTTGGGATCGATCATGTGGAGGCGGAGGTGCTTCCGGAGCAGAAGGCCGCTGTCGTGAAGGACCTCCAGCAAAAAGGGGAGTGCGTGGCCATGGCCGGCGACGGGATCAACGATGCGCCCGCCCTGGCACAGGCCGATGTGGGAATCGCCATGGGCACCGGCACCGATGTGGCGATGGAGAGCGCTGGTGTGACCCTCGTCAAGGGCGACCTCCGGGGCATCGTCCGTGCGCGCAGGTTGAGCCGGGCGACGATGCGCAACATCCGGCAGAACCTGTTTTTCGCGTTCATCTACAACGTTGCCGGCGTACCCATTGCCGCTGGCATCCTGTATCCGTGGTTTGGCCTGCTGCTCAGCCCGATGATCGCGAGCGCCGCGATGACATTCAGTTCGGTGTCGGTGATCAGCAATGCGCTGCGTCTGCGGCGGGCAGCGCTATGAACCGTGCTGCTCGACAGAGCTACCGAGCAAGCTCATGCCTCGTCGGCGAACCGATCGCCACCATGGCGCCTCCTTGCTTCTGCCAGCGCCGACGGGCGTCGAAGCTCAGCGTATAGGCGGTTGAAGAACCATCGCGCCCATCGAAGAAGTGTCCTCTTCTGAACAAGTGCAGCCCGATCGTTTCTTTACACTGGAGAAGGAGGCGCATCGACGGCTGTGACAGCCGCGCCGCGCTCGACGACGGCCCAGCCCGCCTGCCTCCAGAAGGGGAAGTCTGCAGACCATGGATGAGTCGTGCGCACGCAGGCCCGGTGCCGTCTCCAGCCGAACCCAACGCGATCAGATCCGTCGAGCGGGAGTGCAGGTGAGAGCTGGCGCCGTGGTGACCGCGCTGGCGATGGTCGGCGGCCTTTCGACGTCCCTCGAGGCCCAGGTCGGTTTTGCGGTCCACGATCGGCCGGTGCAGATTCACGGATTCGTATCTGAGGGGTTTGCCTGCAGCGACGACAACAATTACCTGCGGATGACGACGAGTGAAGGCAGTTTCTTTGTCGAAGCGGGAGTGAATGCGTCCGCGCAAATCACCGATCGGCTCCGCGTCGGCGTGCAGATTTACGATCGCTCGATCGGCGAGCTCGGCAAGGGGCGCGTCTACCTCGATTTTGCGTTCGCCGACTACCGCTTCAAGGATTGGCTGGGGATCAGGGCGGGCAAGGTCAAGACCAGCTTGGGCCTGCATACCGACACGCAGGATCAGGAGTTTCTGCACACCTGGGCCCTGCTGCCGCAGGCCGTGTATCCGCTCGATCTGCGGTCGGTAACGGCCGCACACGTGGGCGCGGACCTCTATGGCCACGTCGACATGAAGGGCGCCGGATCCCTTGCCTACACCGGCTACGTCGGATCGATTCCCCAGGATCCGCATGGCGGCTACGTCTACAGCGTCGAAGGAACCGGCGGCCGCTTCAACGGGGCGATCGAGGGCCGGATGACGGGCATCGACGTTCGCTGGGCCGCCCCGGTCGCGGGGCTGACAGTGGGAACCTCGCTGGTGACCCGCCACCGGAATTTCAGCGCCGCGTTTGACCAGTTTCCGTTTCCCATTTCCTATTCGACCACCGCGGATCGGATTGCTGCGATCTTCGCTGAATACACCTACGGCGGCTTCCACACGGAGGCCGAGTACCGCCGTGAAAAGCGCCGGGCCGACATTTACGGAGACATTCCCGACCGCCCGCTCATCGGTTCGACGGGATCGGATGAGACGGCATGGTTCACCTCGGGAGCCTACCGTTTTTCAAGATGGTTCGAGATCGGCGCCTACTATGGTCACTTTCACGTCAGGCCGGTTGGTCTGGAGGATCCGGCCGGTGGGCCAGGCCGCGACCATATCGACGATAAGACCGTGACGCTCCGGTTCGATTTGACACGGTTCTGGGAAATCAAGATCGAAGGCCATTTCATCGACGGTGTCGGCAACTCCAGAGAGGCACATGGCTTCTACCCGCAGGACAATCCTGAGGGTTTCACTCGGACGACCAACATGCTGGTCGTGCGCACGGGCTTCTACTTCTAGGCGGCGCATGAGGCCCACGGAGACCTGCGTCAGGGTGCTGGTGATGACCGCGATCAGCCTGTCAGCGGCCGTGGCGGCGCCAGCCGTGCCGCGGGCCGACTACAAGGTAATCGCCAACGAGAGCGTTACGGTGCTCCACCTCTCACCGGACGAGTTGCGAGGCGTGCTTCTCGCGACTCGGACCTCGCTGGCCGATGGCGGTCACGTCGAGCCAGTGCTGTTGAGGTCCGGCGGAGTTCAGGACGCCTTCGTACGGCAGGTCACCGGAAAGTCTCCGGCCGGCCTGGAGAACTACTACCGGAGTCTGGTCTTCACCGGTAAGGGCGCGATGCCGAAGATGCTCGCATCGGACGCCGCGATGGTCGCCTACGTCCGAGTCACCAAGGGGGCGATCGGCTATGTCAGTTCGGGGTCGCCGACCGAGGGCGTCAAGGTGCTTGAACTCAGGTGACGGGCCACCCATGCGCCGTCTGAGCATCACCGCCAAGATCTGGATGAGCATCGGCATCTTCGTGGTGGGATTCCTCTTTTCCACCGCCCTTGCACAGATTGAAGGACACAAGATGGAGGGTGGCTTGCGCACGACCGCAGACACGCTCCTGCCGGCCGCGCGCGAGAGCAAGGATGCCACGACCGCCTTTCAGCAGATGGTGAAGGAGTTCAGGGACGCGGTGGTGATTCAGGACGCGTCGGCCCTTGACCGCGCCGCGGTCGAGGGACAACACGCGATCGCCAGACTCCGAGCGCTGTCGTCGATCGAGAACCTGGCCGCGGCCCGAGCTGGACGCGTGTCGGAACAGAAACGCGTGTTGGAGCTGTTTCTTGCCGATGCCGTCCCGACCTACGCCGAAGCGGTCGCCAGTCAGAACGACATGACGACCGAACTGCAGCAGAAGATGGCCGGTCTGGCGTCCAGGATGGCTGCGTTGGGCGGCGAGTTGGCACAGTCGGACCAGGAATTGTCCGGGGATCTCAGTCAGCAGTTGCAGTCGATGCAGGCACGGTCCCGGACCGAGCGCCGCCTCGTATTGTTGACGTTCGCCGCCACGCTGATCGTCGCCGTCGCGCTCGTCAACTTCACCATCCGACGCGCCATCACGGGGCCGCTCCTGCGCACCCAGCAGTCACTCGAAACCGAAGTCGGCGAGCGGAAGCGCGCCGAGGAAGTAGCGGCCTTCGCCAACCGGGCCAAGGGCGAGTTTCTCGCCAACATGAGCCACGAAATTCGCACGCCCATGAACGGTGTGCTCGGGATGACCGCGCTCGCGCTCGACACCGATCTGAGTATCGAACAGCGGGAATATCTCGACCTGGCGAAGGCCGCCGGCGAATCGCTGTTGATCGTCATCAACGACATCCTTGATTTCTCGAAGATCGAAGCCGGCAAGCTCACCATCGACGTCGTCCCGTTCGATCTCAACCATTCGATTGCGGCGACCCTGAAGCTCCTCGCGCTCCGCGCTCATGCCAAAGGACTGGAACTCGCGTGGGAGGTGGCCGAAGACGTCCCCACCGCGCTCGTCGGCGATCCGAGCCGGCTGCAGCAGGTCATCACCAATCTGCTTGGGAACGCGATCAAGTTCACCGAGCACGGCGAGGTATTCCTGCAGGTAGTGGTCGACAGTCAGGCGGCCGGCGAGGCGGTGCTTCACTTCAGCGTGTCGGACACCGGGATCGGCGTGCCGCTCGCCCGGCAGCAGGTGATCTTCGAGCCCTTCGTCCAAGCCGACGGATCGACGACACGCCAGTACGGTGGCACTGGCCTCGGCCTCGCGATCTCCACCAACCTGGTGGCGCTGCTCGGTGGACGGATCTGGTTGGACAGTGAGGCGGGGCAGGGCAGTACGTTTCACTTCACCCTGCGCTTCGCGGTTCAGCCGTTCGCGACAGCCGCAAAGGCGTCGACCGAGGCCTCTTGGGAAAGCCTCGCCGCGATGACCGTTCTCGTCATCGACGACAGCCGTCTCAGCCGGAGGATTCTGGCGAGCGTGCTTGGGCGGTGGCAGATGAAGCCGTTGTTGGCGTCGAGTGGTCGCCTGGGGCTGGCAGCGCTCCAGGCGGGCCATCGCGACGGCAGGCCCATTTCATTCGTGCTGATCGACGTCGAAATGCCTGACATGGACGGATTTGCCGTGGCCGAATCGATCAAGAGGGAGCCAGCGTTCGCACGAGCGACGCTGGTGATGATGACCTCGACCGCTCACCCGGGCGATCAGACGCGTTGCCGCGAGCTTGGCATGCCCTCTCTGGTCAAGCCAATTGATCCCGCCAGGCTCAGGGACACGCTCGTCGCCGCGATCGGCCTTCCGTCGCCTGTCCAGGACCCGCGTGCCTTGGTGACCGGCCCGACCGCGCCGGGGCGGGGCCGTCGGCTGCGCGTGCTCCTCGCCGAAGACAACCCCGTGAATCAGCTGGTCGCGTCGCGCCTGGTCGAAAAGCGCGGTCACACCGTCGTCATCGTGGCGACCGGGCGCGAGGCGCTCGCCGCTCTGGCGGCCAACCCGGCCGGCAGCTTCGATCTCGTGTTGATGGACGTGCAGATGCCCGATATGGATGGGTTGGAGGCGACCACGAACATCCGCCGCAGCGAGGCGTTGTCCGGCGGGGGAATGCACCTGCCGATTATCGCCATGACGGCACACGCCATGAAGGGCGACCGGGAACGGTGTCTGGCGGCGGGCATGGATGACTACGTGTCGAAGCCGATCGAGGTCGCCGCGCTGTTCGCGGCGATCAACGCGGTTGCGCTCCAAGAATCAGCAGCGGTTCGAGATGTCCGTCGGGATGACCTATTGTCGACCATCCCTTGACCGGGCTTGGACTCGATGGAACGCGATTGGCGGCGTCGTCACGCATTCTGGATCGGCTGGAGGAGTGCCAGATCTGTTGCTTTTATCAACGAAATCTGGCCCCCTTGCGACGAATGCGAAGCGTTTCATGGATGACCCCTCCCCACGCTACTGCACATTGT
>JBDTRR010000019.1:0-89345 GCA_039931615.1 Acidobacteriota bacterium | reverse complement strand
CGGTGGCGCGTTCAACCGCGCCATCGCCTTCCGGATCGTTCGCGGCCCATCCCTGGAATCCTTCCTCAGGCGGATTGTTCCCATCTACCGATATTCAGGGACGCGATTCGCCGTTGACAGACGGTATAATCCCGCCCACTCGTGCCCCCCTGGCATGTCCATGATCAGGCGCACGCCCGATCGCCGCCCGATCTCCGGTAGTCCGCCGTCTCTTCGATGGAGGCCGTGTCAATGGCTCAACTGGGACGCACGCTAGTCGCGCTGATCTTGCTGGCACTGATTCCATCGGCGGTCCATGCGCAGGCGTCGATCGCCGGCACCGTCAGGGACACGTCTGGCGCGGTACTGCCTGGGGCCACCGTCGAGGCCTCGAGCCCGGTGTTGATTGAGAAGGTCCGGGCGGTCGCCAGCGACGGGAGCGGGCAATACAAGGTCGTCGACCTCAGGCCCGGCATCTACACGGTGACCTTTTCGCTGGCTGGCTTCGCCTCGGTCAAGCGCGACGGGATCGAGCTGACGGGCAACTTCGCGGCGACGGTGAATGCCGAGCTGAAGGTCGGCTCGGTCGAGGAAACGGTCGTCGTCAGCGGCCAGTCGCCGATCGTCGACGTGCAGAATGCCGCCCAGCAGCGCGTGCTGGCGGCGGAAGTGCTCGATGCGATTCCGACGTCGCGGACGCAGTTCACCAACGCGGTCCTGATTCCGGGCATGAACATCTCGACGGCGCAGGATGTCGGCGGGACCAACAGCCTGGCGGGCACCACCACCTCGCTGTCGATTCACGGCGGCCGCGGCGGCGACCAGCGAATCCTGGTCGACGGCCTGCCGACGGCCAACATCGAGGGGACGGGCAACGCCAGCAACTTCCTCCCCAACATGGGCAGCACCCAGGAGATGACGGTCGACTACGCCGCCGGCGCCGCCGAGCAGGAAACCGGCGGCGTGCGGGTCAACCTGATTCCGCGGCAGGGCGGCAACAGCGTCAAGGGCTCGTTCTTCGGCACCGCAGTGAACCAGACATTCCAGTCGAACAATTTCACGCCGGCGCTGGCCGCCGTCGGCCTGCGGACACCCGATGCGATCAAGCTCAATTACGACTTCAACCCGTCGGTCGGCGGTCCGGTGATGAAGGACAAGCTGTGGTTCTTCACGTCGGCGCGGTTTCTCGCCAATGAAAACTATGTGGCGGGCGTCGTCGGCAATCTCAACGCCGGCGATCCGAACGCCTGGACCTACGTGCCCGATTCGAGCCAGAAGGGGGTGTATTCGCTCACCCAGCAGACGGTGAACCTGCGGCTGACCTGGCAGGCGAACACCCGCAACAAGTTCAGCGGCTTCTACGATCAGCAGTTCCGCTGCTGGTGCAAGCGCCAGCTGCCGAACATCTCGCCGGAATCGGCGAGCACCTACAACTTTCCGATCGAGGACCTGGCGTCGTTCAACTGGTCGTCGCCGCTCACCAGCCGACTGCTGATCGAGGCGAGCGCATCGCACCGCGGCGAGCGGTTCGTCGTCCAGAAGCCGGCGGCCGGCGACGTGTTCGCCACGCTGATCCCGGTGACCGAGCAGTCGACCGGTCTGCTCTACCGCGGCATCGGTACCGCCGTCGCGACGCAGCCGTTCATCGCCAACACGACCTCGCCCGCGAACGTGCAGGGCTCGTTGACGTTCGTCACCGGCACCCACGCCTTCAAGGTCGGGTTCAACAATACCTTTGGCGGGCGCTACGCGACCTACGATTCGCCGGCGGGTGTCGGCGTCACCTACCGGTTCAATACGGTCAATGGCGTGACGACGCCGAACCTGATCACCGAATACGCGACGCCCTTCAGCAACAGCGAGAACATCAAGGCCAACCTTGGCCTCTATGCGCAGGACAAGTGGACGCTGAACCGCCTGACGCTGAACCTCGGGCTGCGGTTCGACTACTTCAATATCTTCTTTCCCGAATCGTCGGTCGGCGCCGGGCCGCTGGTGCCGAACCGCAACCTGACCTTCCCCGAGTCCGAGTTCGTGAACTGGAAGGATCTGTCGCCGCGCCTCGGGGCGGCCTTCGATCTGTTCGGGAACGGGAAGACGGCGCTGAAGGCGACGCTGAACAAGTACATGGTCGCGCAGGGGCTGCAGGGCGTTTATGGCGATCAGGCGGATCCGATCGGCCGGCTGGTCAACATGGTCACCCGCAGCTGGACCGACGCCAACCGCGACTTCGTCCCCGACTGCGACCTGAGGAATCCGCTGGCCCAGGGTCCGACGCTGACGGGCAGCCTGCAGACCGTCGATACCTGCGGCGTGATGAACAACGTGAATTTCGGGAGCAGCGTGCCGGGCATGCGCTACGACCCGCGCACGATCACGGGCTTCGGCAACCGTCCCTATAACTGGGAATTTTCAACCAGCGTCCAGCACGAGGTGCTGCCGCGGGTGTCGATGGACCTTGGCTACTTCCGCCGCGTCTACGGCAACTTCACGCTCACCGACAACACGGCGGTGGCGCCCGGCGACTACAGCCCGTACTCAGTCACCGCTCCCGTCGATTCGCGTCTGCCCGACGGGGGCGGCTATCCAGTCACCGGCCTCTACGATCTCAACCCGAACAAAGCGGGCCAGGTCGACAACTACTTCACGCGGGCGAGCGACTACGGCCGCCAGATCGAGCACTGGAACGGCGTCGACGTGACCCTCAACGCCCGGCTGCAGCAGCGCCTGTTGCTGCAGGGCGGCGTCAGCACCGGCCGGACGACGACCGACAACTGCGAGATCGCGCCGAAGGTCGACAACCCGGGCACGCGCTTCTGCCATGTCGAGACGGCGTTTCTCACGCAGGTGAAGTTCCTCGGCACCTACACGGTGCCGCGCGTCGACGTGCAGGTGAGCGGCACGTTCCAGAGCATTCCGGGGCCGCCGATCCTCGCGACTTACGCCGCGCCCAACGCCCTGGTCGCGCCGTCGCTCGGCCGCAACCTTTCCGGCAACGCCCAGAACGTCAACGTCGCCCTGGTCGAGCCGGGCACGCTGTACGGCAACCGGTTGAACCAGGTGGATCTGCGGTTCGCGAAGATTCTGAAAACCGGCGGTCTGCGGACCGCCCTCAGCCTCGACCTGTTCAACGCATTCAACCGGAACACGGCGCTGACGCTCAACAACAACTACGCGAGTTGGCAGCAGCCGCTCTCCATTCTGCAGGCGCGGCTGACGAAGATCAGCGTCCAGATTGATTTCTGAGCGACGCTGCGCCCGCGAACCGTTGCCGGCGGCGGCGCACGGCGCGACGTCAACCGACCTTGAAAACAGCCGGCCGTGGCACGTCACGCCAGTGCGACGTATTTCTTGATGCGCGCCGTCACCTCGTCGGGTGGCGTGCCGTCAAGACACACGCGCGCCCAGACGTCCAGGTGCAGCAGCTTGAGGCGGAGATCCTGGCTCGCGTGACGGACCAGGAAGTCGATTTCCCGCGGCCGCAAGCCGAACGCCTCGGGGACGAAGGAATCGTTGAAGAACTCCGGCTTGATCCTCATGCGATGCTGAGCCGACACCGGAAAGCCGCGCTTCTCGCGCTGAGCCACGGACCGCGGCAGGTATCGCCCCGCGACTTCGCGAAGCACCCACTTGTCGCGCAGGAAGTAGTGCGCCTTGTGCAGGGCGGTCGGCACCACCCGGACCTTGGTCCGGTACGGAATGTTGGCGGCGAGCCGGACCAGTCGGGCATCGAGGAACGGAAAGCGGGCTTCGATGCTGGCCGCCATCCCAAGCGCATCATTCCGGTGCAGCAGCGTCCGCAGGTGGTAGCCCAACTGGTGCAACGTCGCAAGCTCGTGGTCGGTTGGCGTGCGGCCGCTCTTCCGCCGCAGGTCACTGGAGGTTTCCTCCGCATCCACCTCGGCCTCGAAGCGGTTGTGCATGCCGCGCACGATCGCCGCCGTGTCGTCTTCCGGCGCGTCAACCCGCCGATCGCCAAGCGCATACCTCACCCCGCGGCGCAGCAGCCGGTACGCGCCCCGCAAATTCGTCGGCACCTGTAACACGGACTCGCGCAGGTTGAAAATCATCGATGGGTAGCCGACGTAGCACTCATCGGCCCCTTCGCCCGAGAGAATCGCCTTGACCCGGTGGCTTCGGACCAGCTTCGACACCATCAGAAACGGCACGGAGTTGGGGTGATACGTGAACGGGTGGCCGTAGTGCAGGACGACGCCGGCCAACGACTCGATGCTGTCCTGGTCGCAGACCTGAACCGCATTGAGATCGAGCTTGAGGTGCCTCGCCACGGTGACGGCGGCATCCTTTTCACTGTGGGGGCCGGCCACGTCGGCGTGAAAAATCGCCAGATTGGCATGGAGGCGCGCCGCCATCGCCGTGATCAGCGCTGAATCCACTCCCCCGCTGCAGAGCACACCTACTGGCGCATCGGCGAGCAGCTGCATCCGAACGCTCTCGAACATACGCTCCTCGACTTCGTCGACGACCTGGCGCGGCTTCAGCGCGCTGAGGCGGGCCGTTTCATCGGGTTCCCAGAAGTCCTGGACCTGCCAGAACCGGCGATAACAGGTCCGTCCGCCGGGCGCGACGACGATGACCGTGCCGGGCGGGACGATCGCCACGTTGCGATAGAAGGAGTGGCCCGACGTGGGGCCGCCGAACCCATGCAGGTACGACGAGATGGAGAGCAGGTCGGGTTCGAACCGGATCCACGGGCGCAGCGCCCGGATTTCCGAGGCGAAGGCGAACGCGTTGTCGCAGTCGTAGACGTAGAGAGGCTTGATGCCGAAGCGATCCCGCGCCAGCGTCAATGATCCCTGGTGCGAGTCGTAGAGCGCGAAGGCGAACATCCCCTCGAGTCGGGGCAGCATCGTCTCGACGCCGCGGTGGATGATCGACTCGAGCAGCACCTCGGTATCGCTGGTCGTTCTGAACGCCACGCCATCGGCCTCGAGCTCGGCACGAAGCTCGCGGAAATTGTAGATTTCACCGTTGAAGACCAGGCAATAGCGGCCCTGGGAGTCCCAGAACGGCTGGTTGCTGCGCGCATCCAGATCGACAAGCGACAGGCGGGTGTGAACCAGACCGACGCGCGCGTCGCTGAACACCGCATGGTGATCGGGGCCGCGGTGCCCGAGTGCGCAGGCCGTGGCGTTCAGCCGGGCCAGGTCCACCACCGTTTCTGGCCGGTGCGCCATGATACCGAAGATTCCACACATACCATGGGCTCCGAGGCCACACGTCGATCACACGACGCGGCCGGACGAATCGCGTGTTCGTCAGACACACGCTCACCTGCAGTCCTCCACGTCAGCGACGTCGGGCCTGACAGGCGGCCGCACGGCGGCGGCTTGGCGCGTCTCTGTTTATTGTTTAATTATACTGTCTTTATTACTTAATTACGACATCGAGGCGTGAACCGCACCGGCATGGCGGGCGGCATCAACCGGCGAGGGCAGGTCCAGCCGCAAGTCGGCCGGGCGTCAGGAGTCGGCTCGTGCCAGATACGAGATGGCCGACGCGGTCGCCGCCGCGGCCAGTCCCCCGAGCGCGGGCGTGACCAGGCCCCACCCGCGGCCGTGAGTCGCAAGCTGAATGAGGAGCATCCCCGAGACACCGGCGACAATCGCTGCCAGCGAGTCGCGGGCCGTCGTTCCCGGAACCAGCAGCCCGCCGACAATCGGAACGAACAGACTGACGGTCAGCAGGGTGTAGAAGATCGTCAGCAGCAGGACGATGCTCGCCGCCGTGATCGCGAGCGCGACGCCCATCACGGCGCTGACCAGGGTCGCCCAGCGCGCGAGTCGCAGGACGCTGGCGTCGCTGGCGTCCGGCGCCGCGAACCGCTGGTACAGATCTCTCGACAACGATGTGGTCAACATCAGGAGGACGGCGTCCGCGGCACTGATCTCCGCCGAGAACACGGCCGCCAGTCCGATCGCACCGACCACCGGCGGCAGCCCCTTCATCAGGATGGTCGGCAGCGCCTGCTGACTGTCCGCGAGCGCGGGAAACATGCTGCGGCAGGCGATGCCCAGCACGACCGGCACACCCGCATAGAGAAACAGGCCGAGCGCGTTGAGTCCGACCCCGAGGCGGACGGCGCGATCGTCGCGGGCGCCGAGGACCTTCTGGAGCAGCCCCGGCGAGATAACGAAGGCCGGCGCGTACGCGAACAGATAGCCGGCGGCGACGTCCGCCCGCCAGAACGTCCAGTACGCCGCATCGTCCGCCTGGACGCGCGCCAGCGCGCCCGCGCCGCCAGTCGCCGCGAGCACGAGCGGAACCGCGAGCGCGAAGCCGGCCAGCTTCACGGCCAGTTGCACGACATTGACGCGAGCGGAGGTCTGCAGCCCGCCGGCCATGAAATAGACGGTGATCACGACGCCGCCCGCAGCGCATCCGATCGGCGTCGGCACGCCGGCGACGACGTTCAGGATCCAGCCGAGGCCGATCAGCTGCGCTGCGAGGATGAAGATCGAGCCGATCCAGAGCAGCAGCGAGATGACGCCGCGCACCGCCGCGCTATAGCGGAACTCGAGATAATCGCCGACGCTGCGCAGGTCGTGCGCCGCCGCCACCCGACGCATCGCCGGGCCGATCCAGAAGGCGAGCACGGTCGACCCGATCGCCGCCGATCCCACCCACCACCAGGCGGCGACGCCCTGGAGATAGCCCTCCGCGGTGGCGCTGACCGTCGATCCGGCGCCGATATTCGCCGCCAGCATCGTCGAGAAGATGAGTCCCGGACCGAGCCGCCGTCCGGCGACGAGAAAATCGGCGCTGGTGTGCACGCGGCGCCCGAGCCACAGGCCGAACGCCATCAGCCCCAGCGAGTAGGCGCCGAGCACGACGAGGTGCAGATTCACCTAGGGCCCGCCAGAGAATCAGGAACACACCTCATCCCTTTACGGGCCCTCAATTGAGGTCGCGGACCGCCGGATAACCGGGCACGCCGGTCGCCTGACGCACGGCGCGGAGGATGGCGTCGGCCATCACTTCGGCGGCGAGCTCGCCAATCGTGCCGACGCTGGCGTTGCCCGTCTGCGCGCCCGTCGCGATCGCGAAGATCGCGTCGCCGTCGTTCGGCGTGTGGCTCGGCGAGATCGCCCGCGCGTAGCCGTCGTGCGCCATCTGCGCGACGCGCGTCGCCTGCGTCTTGGTCAGCACGGCGTTGGTGGCGATGATGCCGATGGTGGTGTTTTCGCCGGGGCCGCCCGCCCGGCGGCCGCCGGCGCGAACCAGGACGCGCGCATCGGTGAAGCCCCTGCCGTCGGCGGTGCGCACGCCAGCGACGACCCGCCCCGTTGCCGGATCGATGACGTCGCCCGCGGCATTCACGGCGACAATTGCCGCGACGATCAGGCCGTCCGGCATCGTCAGGGCCGCGCTGCCGATCCCCCCTTTCATCGCGCGATCCAGTCCGCCGAACTTGCCGACCGTCGCGCCCGCGCCTGCCCCAACGCTGCCTTCGACGACCGGCCCGCTCGTCGCCGCCTTCGCCGCCTGGTAGCCACAGTCCGCGGTCGGGCGGATTTTCGAGTCGCCGACCGCCAGGTCGAACAGCGACGCGGCCGGCACCGTCGGCACATACGCACCGCCGAATGGAAAGCCGATGCCCTTCTCTTCGAGATACGTCATGACGCCGGTGGCCGAGTCGAGCCCGAACGCGCTGCCGCCGGAGAGGACGATGGCGTGGATCTGTTGGACGATGTCGACGGGGTTCAGGAGATCCGTTTCGCGCGTCGCCGGTGCGGTACCGCGGACGTCGACGCCGGCCGTCGCGCCTGCTTCGGTCAGGACCACTGTGCAGCCGGTCGGCCGTCCGCCGAGCGTGAAGTGGCCGACCTTGACACCCGGCACGGCGGTCAGCGTCCGGTTGACTTGCGCGGCGGGCCTGGTCGCCTGCCCGGCGACAAGGGCGGCGGCGACGGCAATCGCGGCCGGCAGGCGAACCTCCATGGTGGCGCTATTGTAGAACGCCGATCACACCAGGCGCGTGGTCGATGGGATCCCCGCCGGGATCGATCGCGCGACGGATGAGATGGTCGACGTCTCCGATGTTGCGACGCCCGATGTCCACACGTCCGCGATCGCTGCTTTGACAGCCAACGCCCCAACCGGACGCGACAGCCCTGATCAACGAGGCCCCACTGGAGACCATGTCATGCAGGCCGTATCATCTATCCAGGCCATGTTCACTGGCCACCTGATTGGAGGGAAGACATGTCCATTCTGCTCCGACCAATCGTCTTGTGCCTCGCGTTGAGCGAACTGGGATGCGGAGTCGCGAAGGTCTGGCTTGGCTACGAAAGGACGGTTCGTAATGCCCACGCCGATCTTCGACTCGCCAAGGAATTCGCCGCATTGTATCCACAAGCCACTGAAGGCATCACGTATTTTTCAAGCGACAAACCGGCCTGGCGATCCGAGGCCGGCATTCATGACAGGTATTGTCTCAGCCTGCGCCTCCCGATCACGATATCGGCTTCATGGACTCATTCCTCGCCAGCGGGCGAACCTCATTTCTTCCTGGCAGAAGTAGCATTCGTTCAACGGCTGTCCGGCAACCAGTTTTCCATTAGCTACGGGAAAACCCACAAAGAATTCGGACTGCCGGAGTGGAACACGCTGGTGAAATCACACGGGGATCTGTCGACGCTCGGGATCGAAGTCATCAAAGACAAACCGATCGCGGATTTTGCGAACGTTCCCTGTTGAGTTACGAGAACGCGGCCAGGATGCCGGCCGCCACCACGCTACGGTTCCGTCCCGGCGTCGCCGCAGGGTCGGTCGCCGCGCGCCGTGCGTCGCGCCGTTGTTCGACATGAACAAACCGCGACGGCGAGACGGGAACATTGCCGGGCGGGCAGATGCTCGCGTGCGGCAGACCTGAGGCGAACCGCAGCTGCATGCTGTCCGTTCCTCGAACGGCGCAGTCGCCCGGCGCGTCGTAGACGTCCGCGACGAGAACGGGCCCGCCGGCCGCCGCGGCCTTCGACGCCGATTCGATTCCCGCCGCCAGTGTGTAGAGCGTCGCCGGGGCGGCCGCCACACCGTTGCTCAGGAAGACATCGGCTGCGCAGGTCGAATTGCCGTGGAACTGGAGATGCCACGTGAACAGGTCGTTCGAATAGATTTCCTCGAAGGCGATCTGGAACACCGATTCGGCGGTATGTCCGACATCGGCCTGCAGGTACGGACGGCTCGACTGCTCGCACGAGGCGAGGGCCGGGTTCTGATCCCGGTCGGTGCCGGCAATGAGCAGGGTCCGGCCCCGCAGGGCGACATAGGCTTCGATGGCTTGATCCGCTGTCTCGAGATCGTCTTTGGGGTGCGGCGCCGAGAA
Source organism: Acidobacteriota bacterium (assembly GCA_039931615.1). Lineage (GTDB taxonomy): Bacteria > Acidobacteriota > Vicinamibacteria > Vicinamibacterales > CAVVIG01 > JAHFUI01. The sequence continues at coordinate 80,017 of JBDTRR010000019.1, read as the reverse complement.
GCTGACGGCGCGCAGTGGCTGCGTCGCGAAGAAATACGTCCCCCAACCGCGGCGGATCGGGTCGGCGGGATCGGTGATCGACACGGCGGCTGAATGGGCCGCGGGCGCGGGAATCCGGCCCGGCACCCCCTCCATCAGGACGTAATGGGTTCGACTCGAGGGCGCGTCGAAAAACTGGACCACGTTGTAGGTGCCGCTGATCATCCGGGCCTGGAAGTGGGCCTGGGCCCAGGCGCCGGCGAGCAGGCTCTGGAAGACGCCGCGCCAGGCCGTCAACTGGCTTGCCGTCGGCAGCACATATTCGTTGTGCTGATCGGCTGGGTCGGCACTGGCACCAGAACCGCGGACGTTCGTAATCGAGGGCAGGAGCTCGGACTTGACGAAGGCGGCGAGATCCCCCCGGGCCGACGGCAGCGTCGACGGAACATCAGGACATTTGTAGACGATGACGACGTTGTCGACGATGAAGTCGTCGAGATCGCCGTTGCCCTGGCCGCCCGGGTTGCGGGATTCGACGTGCAGCACATTCCCGGACGCTCGCAGCCGATGCTGCGGCTCGACCAGCAGGATGTTGCCGTTCCAGGTGTCTCTCGCCGGGCTGGCCGGCAGACCGCCAACGACGTCGACGCCGTTGATCTGGACGATGTTGTTCGGATGATCGACATCGCGCGACTGGAGCATCAGGACTGCGGTTTCGTCCGGATTGACGCCGGGACAATCGAACGAGAAGCTCCTGACCGCTCCGGCGAACGGGACGCTCGGCTCGACATCGTCGAAGGTCCCCGGTTCGTTCCCCAGATGTTGTCGTTGGAAGACGATGACGGTGAAGCTCGTCGCCATGGTTGGCTCCTGCGTAACGAGCCTTCGCCTGGGAGCTCGAGTACGGGTCTTGACTCGCCCGTCACTACCAGATGCGACAGACCCGGGCTGGCCGCGGTTCGGTCCGGCGTGACTATAAACGCTTCGCGCCAGATCGTGATCGTTTGCGGGTTAACCTATCGCGACAATGACCGCCGCTGATTTTCGCCGGATCGCGCTGAGCTTCGATGGCGCCGAGCAGGGATCGCACATGGGCGCCGTCGACTTCAGGGTGGGCGGGCGGATTTTCGCGACGCTGGCGTCGGTCAAGGATGGCTTCGGAAACCTGATGCTGACGCCCGAGATTCAGGGAGAGTTCGTCGGCGAGGCGCCGGACCTGTTCCTGCCGGTGGCCGGCGGCTGGGGCCGGATGGGGATTACCCACATCCGGCTGGCCCGGGCGAATCGCGATGTCCTGACCGGCGCGTTGCAGGCCGCGTGGAAGCTGCGCGTCGACAAGAATGCCGCGACGCGATCGGGGGTCCGGGCGCGGCGGCCGCGCCGATGAGGAGATCCGGCGGCCGGCTCACCCTTCGATTTCCACGTACTGCAGGCGATCCACCTCGAGACCAGGCGACGTCAACCGCGCGTGCAGATGGGGTGGCCGCGACTTGAACGGCGCGCCGGGGCGGTGGCATGCAACGCCGTCGCAGTCGCTGGCCGGCTCCAGCGTGAAATGCAGGGTCTCTGGAACACGGTCGAAAAACGCCAGATCGTCCACCGACAGCACGATTCGCATAGCGCGGCATTGTACTTCCCGGTGCCGGGGTCCGGGCACACCAGCCCGCGGGGTCGGCACCGGGGAGCGTGAAACCAAATCGAAAAATCCGGCCTGATTCGTGTAAGATCCCGCTCGGTCCGCGTCCGGCTCCCTGCCGGCCGCACAACACAGCGAGAGAATCCTTATGAAAAACTTGCGCGCCGTCCTCATCGCCCTTTCGGTGGCACTTGTCCTCGGTTCGTACATCGCGGTCGCGCAACAGGCGCCAGCGCCCGCGGGCGGCGCTCCGCAAGGCCGCGCCGGCGGCGCTCCGCCCCAGCCGATGTCGTTCTTCATCACCAGCGTCGGCAAGGGCGACGGCGCCAATTATGGCGGCCTGACCGGCGCCGACGCCTACTGCCAGACGATGGGCGCGGCGGCCGGACGCGGCGCGCCGGTGGTGTGGCACGCCTACCTGAGCACCCAGGGGGCGGGCGCGGTCAACGCGCGGGACCGCATCGGTAGCGGTCCGTGGTACAACGCCCGCGGCGGCCTGGTCGCCCGGGGTCTGGCCGACCTGCATGGCGACACCATCGAGCAGGCCCGCATCGGCAACGCGCTCGGGAAGCAGATCTCGCTGAGCGAAAAGAACACCGTCGTCAACGGCGTGGGCGACATGCCCAACCAGCACGACATCCTCACCGGCTCGCAGACCGACGGCCGCGCCTACACGGATGCCGCCGATCACACCTGCAGCAACTACACCGCCAACACGAACGTCGAAGCGCCCGCGCGCGGCGCCGCCGGCGCCCCGGCGGCCCCCGCTGCGCCCGGACCGTCCGTGCAGCTCGGCCACCACGACAAGCAGGGTGGCGGCAACGGATCGTGGAACTCGACGCACGCCAGCCGCGGTTGCAGCCAGCCGAACCTGGTCGCCACCGGCGGCGCCGGGCTTCTTTACTGCTTCGCCGTAGGACAGTAGTCAACGAGCCGATCACAATTCACGATTCACAATTTACGATTCACAAGCGAGCAGCGCCCTTGCTCTTCGTGAATTGTGAATTGTGAATTTGCGAACTGACCCGTCGGGGACCGTATGCGGCCAACTCAAATCTGGATCGTGACGTTGGCGGTGACCGTCGCCTGGGCGGGCGCGTCCCTGCTCGCCCAGCACAACACGGCGGCCGACATCGAAGACGGCGGCCGGGTCTTCCAGAGCAACTGCGCGAACTGCCACGGTCCCGACGGCAACGAAGTCGCCGGCATCGACCTCGGCCGCGGCCAGTTCCGGCGGACGATGACCGATCAGGATCTGATTCAGATCATCAGGACCGGCATTCCCGGCACCCCGATGCCGGGAAACAATTTCCCGGTCGAGCAGGCGGAACGGGTGGTCGCCTACCTGCGATCGGTGGCCGCATCGAAACGCAGCGACGGGGCCGCCGGCGACGCCGCCCGCGGGCACGCGCTGTTTGACGGCAAGGGCACCTGCGCCACGTGTCACCGGGTCAGCGGCGCCGGTTCGCGGCTCGGGCCGGACCTGACCAACGTCGGCCAGCTGCGCAAGGCGATTGATCTCGAGCGCGCGCTGCTCGAGCCCGACGCCGAAGTGCTGGGCCAGAACCGGTTCTACCGTGTCGTCGGCAGGGATGGCGTCACGACAACCGGACGGCTGCTGAACCTCGACACCTTCACGGTGCAGATGATCGATGGCACGGAGCAGCTGCGATCGTTTGTCAAGTCCGATCTCCGCGACCACGGCTTCGTCGACAAATCGCCGATGCCGTCGTACAAGGACAAGCTCAACCCGCAGGAGATCGCCGACCTGGTCAGCTATCTGGTGTCGTTGAAGGTGAAGGCCACTCCATGAGCGCCGCACGACGTCGATCGGTCTGTTCGCTGGGCGCAGCGTTGGTGGCGCTCGGCATGGTGCCGCTGGTCGCGCAACAGGTCTCGTTCGATCGCCTGCTGCGCGCCGATCGCGAGCCGCACAACTGGCTCTCGTACTCGGGGACGCTGTTCAACCAGCGCCACAGCCTGCTCACCCAGGTCACGCCGGCGAACGTCAAGAACCTGGAGCTGCAGTGGGTCTGGCAGGCCCGATCGCTCGAGAAGTTCGAAGCGACGGCGCTGGCCGTGGACGGCGTGCTCTATACACTGCAGGGCCCGCCGGTCCAGGGCCGGTATCAGGTCGTCGCGCTCGACGCGGTGACCGGACGGCCGTTCTGGACCTACGAGTATCAGCCCGCCAACGAAGCACGCCCGTGCTGCGGCCGCGTCAGCCGCGGGCTGGCGATCCTCGGCGACACGCTGTTCATGGGCACCATCGACGCCCGCCTGATCGCGCTCGATGCCAGGACCGGCGGCGTCCTGTGGAACGTCGAGGCGGCCAGGCTGGGCGAGAAGAACACCGACAAGTACGCCATTACCCATGCCCCGCTGATTGTGAAGGACAAGGTCATTGTCGGCCTGGCCGGGGGCGATCTCGGCGTGCGCGCCTATATCGCAGCGTTCGATGCGAAAAACGGCAAGGAGCTGTGGCGCTTCTATACGATCCCGGGACCGGGCGAGAAGGGCAACGAAACCTGGTCTGGCGAGTCGTGGAGGACCGGCGGCGCCGGCGTCTGGAACAGCGGCGCCTACGATGCGGAGGCCAATCTCGTCTATTTCGGCACCGGCAACCCGGCGCCGGACTGGGACGGCCGCTCCCGCCTTGGCGACAATCTCTACAGCGACAGCGTGGTGGCGCTCGACGTCGAGACAGGGGTGCTGAAGTGGCACTACCAGTTCACGCCGCACGACGAAGTGGACTACGACTCCACACAGGTGCCGGTGCTCGTCGACATGGAATGGCAGGGCCGCCCGCGCAAGGTGATGTTGTGGGCGAATCGCAACGGCCTGGCCTACGTCCTTGATCGGGTGAGCGGCGAGTTCCTGCTCGGCAAGGCCTACGTCCGGGTCAACTGGATGGAGGGGTTCGACAAGAGCGGCCGGCCGCAGCGCGTGCCGGGGAAGATCCCGACCAGGGACGGCGAGCTGATCATGCCGACGGTGCTTGGTGCCACCAACTGGGCGCCGCCGTCGTTCAGCCCGAAAACCGGCCTCTTCTACGTCTCGGCTTGGGAGAACACCGGCACGATGGCGGTCGAAGGTCAGTTCCCGCGCGGATTTGGCGTCGCTGGAACCGGCGGGACGCCGATGGGCCAGGCGACGCTGACCCCCAACACCAAGAAGGAAGAGGACGGGTTCGGCGTCATCCGCGCACTCGATCCGAAGACCCTCGACAAGAAGTGGGAATTCAAGATGAGCGACATCACCTGGGGCGGTGTCCTCACGACGGCGTCGGATCTGCTCTTCAGCGGCGGCAAGGAAGGCTATTTCTTTGCGCTCGATGCCCGGACCGGCGACCTGCTCTGGAAGGCGGCGCTCGGCGGGCAGATCAACAGCGGGCCGATGAGCTATTCGGTCAACGGGAAACAGTACGTGACGGTCGCCGCCGGCAACGCGCTGTTCGCGTTCGCGTTGAGACAATAAATGAGGGCGCAGATCGAATAGAGGACGCAGAGCAAGGGTGACGCGTCTACCATCTTTCCGGTAGGCGATTCTGACAATCAATTCAGAAAGTCTTCAGATCACGGCGGCCCCTGGTTACGGTAGAATCGCCGTGAAAGTCGAGGCGGGAACGGGCTCGCCAGGGACGCGATCATCAAAACCGTTCGGTCAGGAGGACAGACAAATGAAACGCACGATGTTGGTTCTACTCATTGCCGGAGTGGCACTCGTGGCTGGCTCCCGCGTCCAGGCGCACCACTCGTTCGCCGCGACCTACTTCGAAGATCAGACCGTCTCGATCGAGGGCAACCTGGTCCAGTTCCTGTTCCGCAACCCGCATTCGTTCGTGCACATCGAGGCGCCGGACAAGGATGGCCAGATGCAGCGCTGGGCCGTCGAGTGGGGCGCGGGCGGGCAGCTCAACCGTCAGGGTGTCTCGCGCGAGACGCTTCACACCGGTGATCACGTCATCGTCACGGGCAACCCCGGCCGCAACCCGGCCGACCACCGGCTGCGGATGAAGACGATCAGCCGTCCGTCGGACGGTTGGAAGTGGGGCGGCACGTTCGACTAGGGCTGGTGGGTTGCCACTGATGGTCTCCAGGCTGGGCGCCTCCGGGCGCCCGGCCGTTTTTCGCCCCGCTTCCCTGCCTTTCCCGTCACACCACCCGCCTTCCTTCGTATGATGGCTGCTTGACCGCGACGAGGCCGTCTCGCGTCCGGCAGCGGCCGCCGATCCCTCCAGCCAGACCGCCCCGGGCGCATCTGGTTGTCCCGATCCTCCTGGTTGTTGCCGCCGGCGCCGCCACCTATTGGAACAGCCTCGGCGGGCCCTTCATCTGGGACGACCAGATCTCGATCGTCACCAACCGGACGATTCAGCAGCTGTGGCCGCTGTCGGAACCGCTGCGGCCGCCGCGCGAAACCCCGGTCGCCGGACGGCCAATCGTCAATCTGTCGTTGGCGATCAACTACGCCATCGGCGGACTGTCGGGTTGCGGCTACCACGCCGGAAACATCGCCCTGCACATCGCCTGTGCGCTGCTGCTGTTCGGCATCGTGCGCCGCACGCTGGCTCGCCTGGCTGCGCCGTCGGCCGATCGCACCGCCCTTGCCGCGACGCTGCTGTGGATGCTCCACCCGCTGCAAAGCGAAGCCGTCGACTACATCACGCAGCGCAGCGAGTCGCTGATGGCGCTGTGCTTCCTGCTGACGCTCTACGGCGCGATCCGCGCCCGCCCGGGTGATGGGGGCCGGCGTCCGGCGTCGGCCGGTCCGCTCCGACCGAAGGCCGCAGCCCCATCGGCAACACGATGGCAAACGCTCTCGGTCGTCGCCTGCGCGTGTGGCATGGCGGCGAAGGAGTCGATGGTGGTCGCACCCCTGGTCGTGGTGCTGTACGACCGGACGTTCGAGTTCCGGTCCATCCGGGACGCGATCCGGACCCGGCCCTATCTTTACGCCGGGCTGGCCGCGACCTGGATCGTGCTCGGCGCGCTCCTCTGGCAGCAGCCGCGATCGACCGCCGGGCTGTCGACTGCAGTGGATCCCTGGACCTACCTGCTGAATCAGAGCCAGATGCTCATCGTCTACCTGCGGCTGAGCGTCTGGCCGGACCCGCTGATTCTCGATTACGGACTGCCGCGCGCGCTCGGGCTTGGCGACGTCGTGCCGGAGGTTGTCGTCGCCCTTCTACTAATCGCCGCCTCGGGCATCGCCCTGGTGCGATGGCCGCGAATCGGGTTTCTGGCCGCGGCGTTCTTCCTGACGCTGGCGCCGACGTCGAGCGTGATCCCGATTGCCAGCGAAGTCGGGGCGGAACGACGGATGTATCTGCCGTTCGCCGCCCTCGCCACACTGGCGGCAGTCGGCGGACGCTGGCTGATCGATCGGGTGGTCGCGCGAACGGCGCGACGCGGGTCGAGCGCCGCGAGCGCTGTCCGCGTCGGCGGGATGGCCGCCGGCCTGACCGCCATCGTCCTCGCCGCGCTGGCGGTTCGAACGATGTATCGGAATGCCGAATACGCCAGGCCGCCGGCGTTATGGGCCAGGATCGTCGAGCGCCGCCCGCACGGCCGGGCCCGCATGGCTCTGGCCACCGAGATGGTCGCCGCTGGAAACCACGCCGGGGCGCTGGCCCAACTACGAGAGGCGGTCCGCGATTTTCCGGATGCGCGGTATGCCCTCGGCACCGAGCTGGTGATTGGCGGCCGACTCGACGACGGCATCGCCGAACTGCGGCAGTTCATCCAGGCCCGGCCCGAGCATCCCAATCGCATTCCGGCCCGCACGCTGCTGGCGCAGGCACTGGGACTAGAGAAACGGTTCGCCGAGGCTGCCGACGAGCTGCGGCCGATCCTGAAGATTGTGCCCGGCAGCGAGGGCGTCCGCACGCTGCTCGCCGACATGCTGTTCGCGTCGGGAAAGACCGACGAGGCGGCCGCCGAATTCCAGACGCTCGCCGCCCGCCGTCCCGACAGTCCGGCGCTCGAATCGAAGCTGGCGGCGACGCTGCTGACCGCCGGCCGGCTCAGCGAAGCGGCTGAGCACTTCCAGAAGGCACTGCAGCTCGAGCCCCGCTCCGCCGTGCTCAACCGCTCACTGGCGGAGGTCTACGTGCGGCAGAACGATCCGGCACGCGCCGAGCCGTACGCCCGGGAAGCGCTCCGCCTCGAGCCCGGGAATGCGTCAGCGCACAATGTGCTCGGAATCACGCTGGCGGCAAACGGCAACCTGGGCGAAGCGATCGGGCACTTCCAGCAGGCGCTGCGGATCAGTCCCGGTGATCCGCAGGCCCAGGCCAACCTCGAGCGCGCACTCCGCGGCGGAGGCACCGGCAGCGCGAATCCACGGTGATGGAGGCGGCGGGCACCGCCGGCTGGCGTGTCACTTCGACATCGCGACGACGTCTTCGTAGCGGTGAACCTGGCCGCTGTTGAACGCCTTGATCACCTCGTGGATTGGCGACAGCGCGGTCGACGCGCGCGCGCCCGGGGAAATCCGGCGGAACTGGGTAAAGGGAAAGCCGCGGTTCGAGATCGACCGGATGAAGGTGCTTCTGGTGTCGATCGGGAGGGTTGCGACGTTCTGGAGAAACTTCCGCCAGGCGTAGGCCTCCTGGAACAGATACTGCTCGACGTTCGACGTATAGAAAGCGGTCACCGTCGCACCGTGTGATCGGACGTAATCGCCGACGGCCCGGAGGGCCTTGTCGCCGCCGAAGTCGCCGACCACCGGCACGATGGCGTTGTTCCGCTGATATTCGCGCAGGATCCGGAAGTTTTCTTCCGAGACGAGATAGCTGCGCTGTTCGCCCCGGCCATCGGTCTCGGCCATCAGCTCGGCGTAGCTCGGAAAGCCGACGCCGAATCCGGCGCCGGCGCCGCCCGGCGAGAAGGAATAATTCAGGTCCGGCCCGCCTCGGTAGAACGCGGAGTAGACGTACTCGAGCGTCTTGAGATCATCGGCCGACAGCGTGAATTTGTGGTCGCGAACCAGCCGGTCCCTGGCCGCCTGAAGATTTTCCTTGAACAGATCCGCGCTCGGCGGCGCGGCGGCGAACGCGGCGAACATCGCCTCGACCGGCGCCGTGGCCGCGAGATCGACCGGGCGCTTCCGGGCGAACAGGCGGGAGAGGAATTCGGCGCGAGTCGCCGACAGTTCGACGAACGCCTTGTAGAGCAGCTGCTCGATCAGGTTGCCGCGCCGGATGTCGACGATGAACGCCAGCCTGGGGCGCATGCCGACGATGTAGGTGAAGTTCTGCTCTGGTCCGACGCCCAGGTAGACGCCGCCGCTGCGCAGCGTCTTCAGCTCCGGAATCACGCTCTGGAAGGCGTTCTCGTTCGACAGGAAGTTGTCCGACCGGAAGTAGCCGCCCGGCTCGGACAGGTCGGTAATCAGCTGCCAGAACGCCTGGTCGGTCAGCCGCGACGGCAGGTCGTCCTCGGCCGAGACCCGCGGGCCGGGCAGGAACGACATCACCCCGAGCCACACCGAGCAGGCGGCGAGTGCGACGACGATCCGGCGGCCTGGACGCATCGGGTTCTCCTGAATGGTACGGAATTGTAGACGAACCCGGGAATGCGATGAAAGCGGCTTCGCAGCAGGCGCGCGAATCGGACTCCCCGGCACTATAATCCGGGTGCGCCCATGCGAGCCGCAATTCGCTCCACTGCCCTTCTCAGCCTGCTGTCGCTGGCGCTGGCGGCCTGGGCGCTGCGCGGCATCGCGCAGCCGGCCGCGCCATCGTTCGCCTCGCGCGTCGAGCGGCTCTCGGAAGAGGGCGGCGATTTCGACACCGACAACCTGATCTCGAACGAGCGTTCGTACCTCGAGGTGATCCCGGCGCTCAAGGCGGCGGGGGTGTCCGGCGGCGCGTATATCGGTGTCGGCCCGGATCAGAATTTTTCCTACATCGCGCAGATCCGTCCGGCGGTCGCCTTCATTGTCGACATCCGGCGCGACAACCTGCTCCTCCACCTGCTGTTCAAGGCGCTGTTCACGTCGGCGCCGACCCGGGTCGAGTACGTCAGCCTGCTGACGGGCCGGCCGGTCCCCGAGGGCGCCGACACCTGGCGGGACGCCAGCCTGGAGCGGATCGTCGCCTATATCGACAAGGCCAGGCCGGTTCCGGAGGCCGGCCCGGGTCTCGATCGACGGGTGCACGACATCATCGCCGGCTTCGGCGTCCCGCTGACCGCGACCGACTTCGCCACCATCCAGCGGTTTCACCACACCTTCATCGAGGCCGGGCTGTCGCTGAAGTTCGAGAGCCGCGGCCGCGCGCCGCGCAGCGCCTATCCGACTCTTCGCGACCTCGTGCTCGCCACCGATCGCACCGGCCGTTCGTGGAACTATCTGGCGTCGGAGGCGGGCTTCCAGTTCCTGCGGTCGCTTCAGACCCGGGACCTGGTCATCCCCGTCGTTGGCGATCTCGGCGGCGAGCACGCGCTGGCGGCGATCGCCGACGTGATGGCCGCGCGCGGCGACCGGCTGTCGGCGCTCTACATCTCGAACGTCGAGAGCTACCTGTACGGCAACAAACCGTCGCAGTTCGTCAAGAACGTCACGCGTCTGCCGCGCGACGCGCACAGCGTGATCATCCGCTCGATTTTCGCCGCCTCGATCAGCTCGTCGGAAGTGGAGCCGGCCGGACAGTTCCTGTCGGCGAACCGCCGATGAGGGTTCCACGCGGCCGCCGCCTCGTCGCCGCTGGAGTGGTCGCCGTGGTGCTGGCGGCGTCGATCGCGTCAGCGCAGCGCATCATGGTCGCGCCCGGCCGCTTCGCGTCGGCGCCGGCCAAACTGGCGACCCTGGAAGACTTCGATGGGTCGTTCATCTACTGCCGGGGCGCCTACCAGAGCGTCACCCGGGAAGCCGGCGGGATGGGCTGGTCGACCGACTATCCGGCCGCCGACAACAATTTTTCGGTGCGCCTGATGGAGTTGACGCTGACGCACGTCAAGCTGGACGTCGAACGTCAGCCCGACACGGTGGTGGTGCGGCTGACCGACCCGCTGCTCTACCACTGCCCGATCCTGTTCATGGAGGATGTCGGCACGGCGCGGTTCACCGCGCGCGAGGTCGAGGCGCTGCACGACTACTTCCTGAAGGGCGGCTTTCTCTGGGTCGACGATTTCTGGGGATCGCAGGCGTGGGCCCAGTGGGAGCGCGAGATCGGCCGCGTCCTGCCGCCAGCCGAGTTCCCGATCTTCGACATTCCGCGCGACCACCCGATCATGCACACGCTCTACAACGTCAAGGAAGTCCCGCAGGTGTCGTCGATCAATTTCTGGAGCCGGAACGGCGGCAGCACGGCCGAGCGCGGCACCGACAGCCCGCACGCCAATTTCCGCGGCATCAACGACGAGCACGGCCGCCTGTTGGTGGTGATGACCCACGACACCGACATCGCCGATTCCTGGGAGCGCGAAGGCGAGAGCCGTGAATACTTCGAGAAGTTCTCGCCGGCCGGCTATGCCCTCGGCGTCAACGTCGTGCTCTACGCGCTGACGCATTAGTCGGCGGCCCGCACCGGATTCCGTCACATCGGGATCAGAAAGTTGCCTGGCACCGTGTCCCGGGTGTTCGCGACGGTGAAGAGGCGCCGCAGCCGTTGGCTCGCGGCGGCGCTGGCGCTGCTGTTCACCACCGCCCTGAGCGCCGTCGATCCGCCGCCGGAGCTGGTCTGGGCCGGCGATTCCGAGGGCGGCGCGCCGTACGTCGAAGCCGACCCCTCCCGTCCCGACCGCGTCGTCGGCTTCGAGGTCGAGATCGCCGCACTGCTGGCGCGCGGTCTTGGCCGCACGGCGCGCTTCATCAACATCACGTTCACCAGCCTCCCCCAGTCGATCGCCCGCGGGGATGCCACCCTCGGGCTGAATGGCGTCGAGGACACGCCAGCCAACCGGGCCGCGCTGGCGACGACGATTCCCTACTACAGATTCCGTGAGGTCTTGAGCGTCCGGCCGGCCGACGCCGAGCGCTATCGGACGCTCGCCGATCTGCGCGGCCGCCGCGTCGCCACGCTGGGCGGGACCATCGCCTACGAGCTGCTGCTCGGTGCGGCCCGCGATGACGCGGTGGTGCCGGTTGCCTACGATGACGACACCCATCCGTTTACCGACCTCGTGCTGGGGCGCGTCGACGCGGTGCTGCTGGACAATATCCTCGCCGAACGGCTCCGGAAGAAGGTCGGCGGGTTCGTCATCGTGCCGGGCAGCATTGCCACCGGTCATTACGTCGGCCTGCTGGCGCCGGCCGACACGGCGCTGCGCGATCGCATCGACCAGGTGCTGCTCGCAGCGATGCGCGACGGCTCGCTCGAGCGCATCCTGCGCCGCTGGAATATCTGGAACGACGATCAGCCGGAGCTCCATCAGCGCCTGCTGGCCGGCGGGACGGTCGCGGCGACCATCGGCGACGCAGCGGGCAACGTCGTCGCGATGTCGAGGCTTCAGGCGGCGCGGCTCTACCTGCCCTCCCTCCTCCGCGCCTCACTGGTCACCCTGGTGCTGTCGTGTCTGTCGATGGCGCTGGCGGTTGCGCTCGGCGTGCTGATCGCCACCGGACGCGTCTACGGATCACGCCCGGTCCGCGGCGCCTTGATCGGCTACGTCGAGCTGATGCGCGGCACGCCAATCCTGCTCCAGCTGTTCGTGCTCTACTACGGCCTGGCGGCCGCGGTCCGGCTGCCCGCCTTCCTCGCCGCGCTGCTCGGGCTGGCGCTCAATTACGCCGCTTACGAGAGCGAGATCTACCGCGCCGCGCTCGAAGCCGTCTCGACCGGTCAGCTCGAAGCGGCGCGGACGCTCGGCTTGAGCGAACGGCAGGTCCTGACGCTGGTGCGCGCGCCGCAGGCCTTCAGACTCGCGCTGGCGCCGATGACCAACGACTTCGTCGCCATGCTCAAGGACTCGTCCCTGGTTTCGGTCCTGACCGTCCTCGAGCTGACCAAGCAGACGCAGATCTTCGCGACCAACCTGGGCAGCTGGGTGATTCCCGGCACCATCTGCGCGGCGCTCTACCTCGTGATGTCGCTGCCGCTCTCCGCCCTGGCGCGGCGCCTGGAGCAGCGGTGGAAGGCGCCGACGCGATGAGCGACGTCGTGCTTCAGCTCGCCGACGTCCACCTGCGGCGGGGCGCCCGACTCATTCTCGCGGGGGTCACGCTGCAGACCGGGCGCGGCGAGCTGGTCGCTGTCATGGGCCCATCGGGCTCGGGCAAGACCACCATTCTTCGCGCCGTGGCCGGCCTCGAACCGTTCGAATCCGGCCGAATCGTCGTCGACGAAGTGACGCTGACGGGCGGGCGCGCGTCATCGGCCGCCACGCTTCACGCGCTGCGGCGGCGGGTGGGCATGGTGTTCCAGTTCCACTGCCTGTTCGAGCACCTGTCGGCGATCAAGAACGTCTGCCTGGCCCCGGTGCACGCGCACGGCGTCGCGCCCGATGCCGCGGCACGGCGGGCACGCGAGCTGCTCGCCGCTTTCGGCGTCGAGCACCGGGCCGACGCCCTGCCGCGCGAACTGTCGGGCGGCGAGGCGCAGCGCGTCGCCATCGCCCGCGCGCTGGCGGTCGATCCGCCGCTGCTGCTGATGGACGAGCCGACCGCCTCGCTCGATCCCGCCCGGCGCGAAGAGCTGGGCGGTCTGCTGCGGCGTCTGCTGGCGCAGGGCCGGACGCTGGTCGTCTCGACCCATGACGAAGAGTTTGCCCGCACCTACGCCAGCCGGATCGTCCGCATGAACAACGGCGTCGTCACCGCGCAATAGTCCCTCTCGCGCGGCGACATTGCGCCACCGGCGCTGACGATGCTACCGTCGTCGTCGGGACCAATCTGCCCCGATGATTCCTTTGAAAGACGACGATGAGCGGCCGGCGGTGGACATCGCGCCGGAAGAATTCCGCCGCCTGGGCTACCGCGCCATCGATCTGCTGACCGAGCACTTCGCCGCGCTGGCGGATCGGCCCTGCCGCGCTCCGGTTCCGGGAAACGTGCGGCGCGAGCTGATGGAGCGTTCCATTCCGATGGAGGGCGCGGACCCCGATGCGCTGCTCGACGAGGTCGCGGCGACGATTCTCGCCTATCCGATGGGAAACAACAGCGGCCGGTTCTTCGGCTGGGTCAATTCGTCCGTGGCGCCGCTCTGCACGCTCGCGGAACTGCTGGCCGCCGGACTGAACCCGAGCGTCGCGGGCGGCGATCATGCGGCCACCTACGTCGAACATGCGGTGCTCGGCTGGATGCGGCAGATCGTCGGACTGCCCGCGGCGGGCGGCGGCATCCTTACCAGCGGCGGATCGGTCGCGAATCTCATCGGCCTCGCCGTGATGCGCCACGTCAAGACTGAAGGCCGGGTGCGTGCGCTCGGGATGGGCGGCGCGCAGCCGCCGCTGATTGTCTACGCCTCGAGCGAAGGGCACAGCTGCATCCAGAAGGGTATCGAGCTGCTCGGCATCGGACACGCCAACCTGCGGCGGATCCCGTGCACGGCGGACTGGCGGATGGACGTCGAGGTGCTGGCAGCGCAGATTGCCGAGGACCGGGCGGCCGGGCTGATGCCGGCGTGTGTCGCGGCCACGGCCGGCACGGTCAATACCGGCGCGATCGATCCGCTCGATCGCCTTGCCGCGCTCTGTCGCGCCGAGCAGCTCTGGTTCCACGTCGACGCTGCCTACGGCGGCCCGGCGGCGCTCGTCCCCGAGCTGGCTGACCTTTACCGCGGCCTGGACCAGGCTGACAGTGTCGCCGTCGATCCCCACAAGTGGATGTATGTGCCGGTCGAGTGTGGCTGCGCCCTGGTGAAGGACCGCCAGGCGATGCGCGACGCCTTCTCGCTGGTGCCGCCATACCTGCGCGACGACTCCGCCCTGCCGTGGTTTTCGGAGTTCGGCATCCAGCAGAGCCGCGGGTTCAAAGCGCTCAAATTGTGGATTGTGCTGCGGCAGATCGGCGTGTCGGGATATCGTCAGCTGATTTCGCACGACATCGCGCTGGCCCGGGCGCTACAACGGCGGCTGCGCGAAGCCGGGGACTTCGACCTGGTATCGGCCGGACCGCTCAGCATCACCTGCTTTCGCTATCGCCCGGCGGCGGCGTCGCTGCCCGATGCCATTCTCGATCGGCTCAACCGGAACATCCTCGACGCGGTCCAGACCGCCGGCGAGGTCTTCCTGACGGGGACCGAGTTGCAGGGCCGGTTCGTGCTGCGCGCCTGCATCGTGAATTTCAGGACCCGGGAATCGGACCTCGATGCACTGCTCGAAGCGATTCGGCGCGTTCAGTTCGGCCTGCGCGCGGCGCTGTAGGCGGCGCCATTGTTGACTGTCATTAATCAGTCATCATCCCTTCCATCTTGCTTTCGTACCGCGGACGTCGACGTGGACGAACGGCGGATGGGCCGACGTCGAGGGGTAGTAGCCCAGACCACCCTGCAAGGCTGCGAACCCGCGCCGCGCCAGCATCCGGTCGACGTCGTCGTACAGCGATTTCGCGTCCTGGATGTCGATCCGGCCATCGCCGGTCAGGTCGTCCATGACGCCCGTGTTGCGGGTATCGACGAACACGTCGGCGGCACTCCCCCACAAATGCATGCTGTAGGGCACTTCGCCGATCGCCTGGTTGTAGGACGGTGTGCGGTAGCCGCTCATCACCGCCAGCGTCTGGGCGTCGAAGCCCCGTGAGCTCACCTGATGCAGCACGGCCTCGAGCTTCAACGGCAGCCGCTGGTGGAGAACGACGTACTTGGGAAACTGACCCGACGGCCCCTGCTTGCAGACGAACTGCTTCAGGCGGAAATGCGGCGACACCTTGACGTCCTCGTTCGCTCTGGTGACCTCGATGAATCCGGCGGGCGGGCGATACACCGCCGACCAATGCAGCGGCCGCTCCGGGTATTGACCAATCTGGTAGCCATTGAGCGCGCCATTGGCGACTCGATCCGCGGGAACCATGACGAAGACGTGCAGCGTGATAGCGCCCTTGGACCTGGACGCGGCGAATTCCAGATCGTAGACTCCCGGCGCGGCCGGCGCCTGCCATCGCCACTTCCGAGGCGCGTCGGGTTTGACCACACCAGACCGTGTCGTCAGGGTGTAGCGGCCGGCAGGGCCGCGAGTGATTCGCAGCGACAGTTTCGCGTTCGGGAGGACGAAGGCGGCTGCGTCGCGAAACGACGACGCGTCGCCGTTGTAGGCGACCGTGAAAGCCGCCGTCTGAGGATCGAACGGCTCCGCGGCAGACACCGATGACTGGGCAAGCCAGCCCAGCACGGCACTCAGAATCAGGGTGCGGGGTACGGTTCCGAGCGTGTGGCGGCGGCCCGGCGGCGGCTTATTCATGCCCGCCCCGAAAGCCGCCTGAGGCCGCGCCAGGAACCCGCCCCAGGACAGGCGATTGTCGTCGAGGACCTGGAAACGCCGGTCATCGCCGGGTCAATTGCAAAGCCGATGCCCGCGACCCGGTGTCCTGCACTCAACCGTTCGTGCCAGGATCTGAATGGACAACGACGTGCGTAGACCTGACTGGCGAATCGCATCGCTCGTATTCGGATCGGGCCTGTGCGGACTCGTCTACCAGATCGGGTGGCTGCGCGAGTTCCGGCTGATTTTTGGCGCCTCGACGGCAGCGTCGGCCTCGGTGCTGGCCATTTTCATCGGCGGCCTGGGTGCCGGAGCGCTCCTGTTGGGACCGCGTGCGGATCGCCACCCGCGCCCGATCCGGCTCTACGCGCAACTGGAAGCCGTCGTGGCTCTCTCGGCGGCCGCCAGCCCTTTCCTGCTCGCCCTGGTCCGCACGCTCTATATCGCGGCCGGCGGGACCGCACGCCTGGGCCTGGCCGGCGGCACTGCCGGCCGGCTCCTCTTGAGCGCGCTGGTTCTCGCCGTGCCGACCGTGGCCATGGGCGGTACGCTGCCAGCGCTCGCCCGCGGCGTGACGCGCCAGTCGGATGTCGGGCGGCGCGACGTGGCGATCCTGTACGGCGTGAATGCGTTGGGCGCTGTCGCCGGCTGCCTGATCGCGACCTTTTATCTCCTCGAGCACGCCGGCACTCGCGGCACGCTGTGGCTGGCGGCGGGGATCAATCTGATCGTCGCGCTGGTGGCGGCCCGGGTCGATGGCACGATGACTGCCGCGGCAGGCATCCCGGCCCGTACGTCTGCGATCGCGACGCCCATCGCCGCCTCTTCCCACCAGGCCCCGCCGACGTTTCTGCTCATCGCGTCGGCCGTCGTCGGCTTCGCATTCTTCCTGATGGAACTGGTGTGGTATCGCATGCTCGGGCCGCTGCTCGGCGGCTCGATCTTCACGTTCAGCCTGATCCTGGCGGCGGCGCTCGCCGGGATTGGCATCGGCGGCGTTCTGTACGCGCTGACGCCGGGCGATCGGACGGCGTCGCTATCGCGATTTGCGGCAACCTGCCTGCTCGAAGCCGCTGCGCTGGCCGGCGTCTATGCGCTGGGCGACCGGCTGGCGGTGTTGACGCTCACGCTCCGGCCCCTGGCGTCGCTCGAGTTCGGAATCGCCGTGGCCTGCTGGACGCTGGTGACGACGGTCGTCGTGCTGCCGGCGGCGATCGTGGCGGGTTATCAGTTTCCATTGCTGATCGCCCTCTTTGGCCGCGGGCGCGCCGGGCTCGGCCGTCAGGTCGGCCTCGCCTACGCGGCCAATACGCTTGGGGCGATGGCCGGCGCCCTGAGCGGCGGGTTCGGCCTGCTCCCGTGGCTGGGGGCGCCCGGCGCCTGGCGGTTCGCCGCGATGTTGCTCGTGACGCTGGGTGTTTCGGCGGCGGCGCTGTCCTGGCACTACGGCGGACGCCGACCGACCTTCGCGTCCCTGGCCGTCCAACTGGCGATTGCATCACTCGCCCTAGCCGGCTTCGGCACGGCCGGTCCCACTGCCGTCTGGCGTCACAGCGGCATCGGGGCGGGGCGCGCCACGGCGACCCTCGATTCGGCGAACCGGTTCCGCGACTGGGCGAACGCGCAGCAGCGGGCGATCGTCTGGGACGAAGATGGCGCCGAGAGCAGCGTCGCCCTGGCGGCCGAGCCCAACGGCTACGCCTTCATCGTCAACGGCAAGTCCGACGGGAGCGCGCGAGGCGATGCCGGCACGCAGGTGATGCTCGGACTGCTCGGCGCCATCATCAATCCGGGCGCGCGCCGATCGCTGGTGATCGGGCTCGGCACCGGCAGCTCCGCCGGCTGGCTGGGCGCGGTTCCCGGAATGGAGCGGGTCGATGTCGTCGAGCTCGAGCCGCTGGTCGTCGACGTGGCGCGCGCCTGCGACGAGGTCAACCGCGACGTGCTGCGCAACCCCAAGGTTCATCTGACGATTGGCGATGCGCGCGAAACGCTGCTGACCGGACGCGAGCGCTACGACCTGATCGCCTCGGAGCCGTCGAATCCGTTCCGCGCCGGCGTCGCCAGTCTCTTCACCCGAGACTACTATGCGGCCGCGCGCGAACGGCTGACCGATGACGGAGTGTTCCTGCAATGGGTGCAGCTGTACGAGATCGACGCCAGGACGCTGGCCACGGTCTACGCCACGATTGCCGCCGTCTTCCCGAGCGTCGAAGCGTGGCAGGCCGGCGGCGGGGACCTCGTGCTCGTTGGATCGAAGAAGGGGCTCACGTATCGCGCCGATGTCCTCACCGCCCGCATCCAGCAGGAACCGTTCAAGACCGCGCTGAGCGCGGCCTGGCGGACGGTTGACCTGACTGGCCTGCTGGCCCACTTCCTGGCCAACGACCGCCTGGCGCGCGTGGTGGCGGACACCCCCGGCGTCGGCATCAACACTGATGACCGCAATGTCGTCGAGTTCGGTTTCGCCCGGTCGATGGGCAGCGGCGCCTCGCTGATCGCCGAACTGCGTCAGCTGGCCCGGACGGCCGGTCATGCCCGCCCGGCGTTTTCCGATCAACCCGCCATCGATTGGGCCGCGGTGGACACCGCCTGGGTTGGGTATCAGGCGACCGAACAACACCTTGCGGGAGTCGAGGTGTCCGGTCCGTCCGACGAGCAGGCGCGCCAGTCGGCGCTGCTCCTCTACTATCGCGACAGCGATCTCGCGGCGGCGCGCAGCGCCTGGCAGCGGCAGACCCGGACCGCGGCGGGGCCGACGGAGCTGGCGATGCTGTCGGATCTTGGGGCGGAGAGCGGATCGGAGGACGCCCTGCCGTTGATCGAACAGCTGCGTCAGTATCAACCCGGAGAGGCCGACGCGATCCTGGCGACGCTGCGATTCCGCCAGGGCCGGTTCGAGGATGCGGCCGCTGCGCTGGAAGCCGCGTTCGCCGACTTCCGTGACAGTCCCTGGGCACTGCACCGGTTCAAGGAGCGCGCCGTGGCGCTGGCGACCGCCGTCGCGATACGTCGCCCGGGTCTGGCGGTCCGGATGTTCGACGGCCTCAACTCGCCGTTCGCGATTCGCGCGCTCCAGGACGAACGGCTGTTGACCGTCGCCACTCTGACCAGGCTGCTGGACTTCGACCGGCAGTGCCGCGACGCGGTTGCGGCGCTGGAGCCGCACCCGCCATGGAGCCGGTCGTTTCTGACGCTGCGCCGTGATTGCTACCGCGCGGTCGGCGATCCGCGCCGCGGCGCGGCGGCCCGCGACCTCGACGAATTTGTCGCCAGGGATCCGGCGCGGCTGGGAGCGCGGCAGGTGACGGGGCCTTCGAAATAGGCCGACGGCCTCCTTTTCGTGGAACACATGGTTGTTGTTTGCGAATTCATCGAAACCCGTTAAGATCGCCGGGCGTCGAAAGGCGCGGGAGGTGATATGAAAGCAGTAGTGGTATTGACGATGTTGACCCTTGCGGGGGCCGGGCTGGCGGCTGCGCCCGCCGCGGCCGCCGACTTGAAGGTGGGCGATCAGGCGCCGAATTTCAAGCTGCAGGCGAGCGACGGGAAGACCTATCAGCTGGCGGACTTCAAGGGCAAGGAAGCGGTGGTGCTGGCGTGGTTCCCGAAAGCGTTCACCCAGGGCTGCACGATCGAGTGCAAGTCGCTGGCCGAGCACGGCGACATGATCGAGAAGTACAAGGCCAAGTATTTCATGGTCAGCGTCGACCCGCTCGAGGGTGACAAGGGGAACATCGCGTTCGCCAAGGAGCATGGCAACAACAAGTTCCCGCTCCTGAGCGATCCGTCGAAGGAAATCGCCACCTCCTACGGCGTGCTCAACACCGAGCGCGGCTTCGCGAACCGCTGGACGTTCTACATCGACAAGACCGGGAAGATCTCGGCGATCGACAAGGACGTCAGCAAGCGGCTGGCCACCTCGGCTGAAGACATGGCCGCGATGCTGAAGCAGCTCGGCGTCGAAGAGAAGAAATAACAGTAAGACCCAAAGGCAGAAGGTAAAAGGCAGAAGGAACGTCAAAACCGGCCTTTTGCCTTTTGGCTTTGGCCTTTTGCCTTTTCCCACCTGTAGAAGGAGAGCCCTTGAAACGATTTCTGTGCCTCGGCGCGTTGGGCCTCCTGCTTGCGTCGTTCAAGCCAACCGCGGTGGTTGGACAGAAGGGCGCGACCAAGGGCGAGTGGTCATCCTACGGGGCGGATCTCGGCAACTCCCGCTATTCACCGCTCGACCAGATCACCGCCGCCAACTTCAAGGATCTCGAGGTGGCGTGGCGGTTCAAGACCGACAACCTGGGTCCCCGGCGCGAGACCCAGTTCGAGTCGACGCCGCTGATGGTGAACGGCGTGCTCTACTCGACCGCCGGCACGCGCCGGGCGGTAGTGGCGATCGATCCGGCGACCGGCGAACAGTTGTGGCAGCACAGCGAGAACGAAGGGCCGCGCGGCGCCAACGCGCCGCGACAGTTGTCCGGCCGCGGCCTGGCTTACTGGACCGACGGCCGCGAGGAGCGGATCCTCTACGTCACGCCCGGCTATCGGCTGATCGCCCTCGACGCCAGGACCGGCATCCGGATTCCCGGCTTCGGCAAGGACGGCGTGGTCGATCTGAAGCAGGACAACGATCAGGACATCGACCTCGTCACCGGCGAGGTCGGGCTGCATGCGACGCCGTCGATCGGCAATGATGTCGTCGTCATCGGCGCCGCCCATCGGCCCGGCGGCGTGCCGCGCTCGAAGACCAACGTCAAAGGCTTCATCCGTGGCTTCGACGTCAGGACCGGCAAGCGGCTCTGGATCTTCCACACCGTGCCGATGCTGGGTGAGTTCGGCAACGACACCTGGGAGAAGGATTCCTGGCGCTACACCGGCAACACCGGCGTCTGGGGCCAGGTGGCGATCGACGAAGAGCTGAACACGGCCTACCTGCCGATCGAACTGCCGACCGGCGACTATTACGGCGGCACGCGGCCCGGCAACAACCTGTTCAGCGAAACTTTGGTCGCGGTCGATCTGAAGACAGGCGTGCGCAAGTGGCACTACCAGTTCGTGCACCATGGAATCTGGGACTTCGACATGGCGGCGGCGCCGATCCTGGCCGACATCACGGTCAACGGCCGCGCCATCAAGGCGATCGCCCAACCGACCAAGCAGGCGTGGTTGTACGTCTTCGATCGCACCAACGGCCAGCCGGTCTGGCCGATCGTCGAACGGCCGGTCGAGAAGGGCACGGTGCCCGGCGAGTGGTACGCACCGACGCAGCCGTTCGTCACCAAACCGCCGGCCTTCGACCGGCAGGGCGTCGCGGTCGACGATCTGATTGACTTCACGCCGGCGCTGCGCGCCGAAGCGCTGAAGCTGGTCTCGCGCTACAAGCTCGGTCCGATTTTCACGCCGCCCGTCGCGAGCAAGGTGGAAGGGCCGCTGGCGACACTGCACATGCCGCTCGCCGGCGGCGGCGCGAACTGGCCCGGCGGCGCCTACGATCCGGACACCCACATCTTCTACGTCTACTCGCAGAGCGCTCCGGGCACACTCGGACTGATCCCGGCGCCCGAAGGCAACGACTCCGGGTGGGTCTCCGGGATTGCCCGGGCGAATCAGCCGGCGGCGGGCGGGCGCGGTGAGGGCCGCGGCGGCGCCGCAGCGGGAGGCCGGGCCGCCGGCCCGGCGGCGGGAGGCCGGGCCGGCGGCCCGGCGGCGGCGCCAGGCGGCGAAGGCGGCGGCGGAGGGCTGACCGTCCAGGGACTGCCCTTCATCAAGCCGCCATACGGACGGCTGACCGCCATCGATCTGAACAAGGGCGACATCGTCTGGCAGGTCGCGCACGGCGAAACCCCGGACAACATCAAGAACAACGAGGCGCTGAAAGGTCTGACCATCCCGCGCACCGGTCAGCGCGGCGTGATCGGCACCCTGATCACGAAGACGCTGGCGATTGCCGGAGAGCCGACCTTCACGACCACCGCGCAGGGGCGCGGTGCGATGCTGCGCGCCTACGACAAAGCGACGGGCCAGGAAGTGGGCGCCCAATTCATCCCGGCGCCGCAGACCGGGTCGCCGATGACCTATGCGCTGAACGGCCGGCAGTACATCGTGGTCGCGATCGGCGGCACGAACTTTCCGGGCGAGCTGGTCGCGTTCAGGCTGCCGAGTTAGCGAAGAGCGGTATTCGAGGCGTCTCGGGTCACGAAAACACGAAAACACGAGGAAGATTTCTTCTGGCGCTTTCTTTCTGTACGTAGCGTCCGCCTTCAGGCGGACGACAACAGATAGAAAGGCCCAAAGAGACTTTCGTGATTTCGTGTTTTCGTGACCCTTCCTGATCTCCGGTCCCCCCCGTCACACCGTAACCACCGGCGACGTTCCGCCGGGGCGAGCGAATCTGAGCAGGGCGACCGCGCCGAATCCCACCGTCCACGCCGCGTATTCGAGCAGGAAGCCAAAAAAAGACAGGGCGCCGGAGATGGGAAAGACCAGTCCCCCGGCCAGACCGAGCAGCCGCGCAATCAGCACCGGCGAGATCAGGACGACGATGCCGGTGATGACGGTGAGGTAGGGGTTGCGGTCGATCCAGTTGAACCGCACCTTGACCAGACCACCGAGATAGAACGCCACCGCCGTAAACCCGACCAGACCGATGACCGCCAACCCGAGCACCGCCACGGGAATCAGCACGATCGCCAGCGGAATCCCGATAATCGTGACGACCAGGACGAGGGACGCCAGCGCCAGCACCGGAACGAACAGCAGTTGTGCAAGGAACCCGATCGCGCCGGCCTTCACCGGCTCCGCCTCGGCCCGCGCCGCCACCCGTTCGATGTATTCGCGGCCGACCAGCACCACCAGCGACGCCAGCACCCCCAGCAGCGCGGTGCGCGCCAGCGTCGACATCAGCGCCAGCAGCCCCAGGGCCGCTCCCGTGAACGGAAAGAACATCCGGCCGAACGGCAGCCCGCTCCAGCCGCGCCAGCCGCTGAAATCGAAGTTCCCGCTGCCGACGTCGACGATCTTGCCGCCGATCTGCGCGCCCGGGTCGCGACGCAGCGTGCCGCCGACCACCACCGCGTCGCCCCGGACGTCGGCGTCCGGTCCAAGCACGAGATCGCCGCCGATGGCGACGGCGTTGTCGGTGACGATCCCGTCGATGCGCACCGATCCGCCAATGGCGACGGCATCGCCGTCGACGGTCTCCCCTGCTTCGACCCTGACGCTGCCGCCGAACCGGACGCGGTCATTCTCGCGGTCCCCGAAGCCGCGCGGCGGACGACGCGGACGCTGCGGGCGGGCCGGCCGCGATGGCGCCGGCACCGCTTCGCCGGGGGGATTCGGCTGGCCAGGTTCATCGGGCGTGACGGCCTCCGCCGGCACCGCGGCGGCCGGCGCGAACAACGCCATGCGGACGGCCGGCTCCAGGTACGACAGTTTGAGCACGAGATCGGCGTCGCTCCCGAGCTGGTCGCGGAGCTCGCCGCCCGTCACCGGGGCACCGTCGATGTTGATCGCTCGGGCGGTGAGCTCGATCGACCGGACCGGCTGGCTGCCGTCTCTTGGCGTCAGCACGATGCTGCCGCGCCGCGGCAGCACCTCGAAGCGCTGCTCGA
The DNA here is from genome assembly GCA_039931615.1 of Acidobacteriota bacterium. Classification (GTDB taxonomy): domain Bacteria; phylum Acidobacteriota; class Vicinamibacteria; order Vicinamibacterales; family CAVVIG01; genus JAHFUI01. The sequence continues at coordinate 56,438 of JBDTRR010000019.1, read as the reverse complement.
TGTCCCGGCGCAGCGTCTGCAGTTCGGAACGGTCCTGCGCCCACGCGGCTGCTCCCGACACCATCGGCAGCGTGACAAGCACCGCGAGCGCAGCGGTCAAGGCAACGCGTTTCATTATGACGGCTCCTCTTCTGATTCCTCTGATTCGAGCAGACGCTGCAGCCAGTAGAGCGCGACAATCCCGACCAGCACGAGCACCGCCAGCCCCGCCGACGCCGCCGGCGTCGTCAACCCGGTCGCCACCGCCCGCGCAATCGTCCCCAGGACATCCCAGATGCTCACACCGACCCCGATCGATGTCGCCAGCCACACGCTGGCGGCGACGAGCAGCTCGATGACGCTGACGAACGAACGGCCCAGCAGCGGCAGCAGCACGAAGACGGCCGCGGCCGCGAGCACCGCGCCGAGCACCACCAGTCCGGCGCCGCGGGCGAGTCTGGAAGCTGGGCGGTCCAGCGGCTGCCGCCACTTCATCTAGGTGCTTCGACGTGAGGGGGCCATGCGATGTTCTAAAGTGCGGCACTATAATCCACTTATGCGCCTCGTTCATCTCATGATCATCCTCGCGGTCGTGCCGGTCGGGCAGGCGCTCGCGGCCGGACGACCGATGACCGTTGCCGATCTGCTGGCGATGCAGCGGGTGAGCGAACCGCAGCTCTCCCCCGACGGCAGCCGCGTCCTCTACACGGTCGGCGTCCCCGACCTGGCCGCGAACCGCACGGCGCGAAACATCTGGAGTATCCCGACTGCTGGCGGAGAAGCACGGCCGATCACGAGTACCGGCCAGGACTTCGGCGCGAAATGGGCGCCGGACGGGCGCCGGATCGCGTTGATCTCGACCCGCGGCGGCAGTGCGCAGATCGACATCATCAACGCCGACGGAACCGGCGCGCCGACCCGCCTGACCACCCTCTCGGGCGGCGCCGACAACATCGTCTGGTCGCCGGACGGGCGGACGATCGCCTTCACGTCGGCGGTGTATCCGGACTGCCGCGACGAGGCATGCAACGTCAAACGGGACGAGGCGCGCGAGGCCAGTCCGGTCCGCGCCCGGGTCTACGATCGTCTGCTCTACCGCCACTGGACGACGTGGAGCGAGGGCAAACGCAACCATCTGTTCGTCGTGCCGGCGGCGGGCGGGGACCCGCGCGACGTCACGGCCGGCGCCGACTATGACGTGCCGCCGCCCGAGCGGGAAGGACCGCATCCGATCGCCTTTGCCCCGGACGGCCGCACTCTCTCCTTCACCGCGGTGGCCGATCGCGTCGAGGCCACCAGCACCAACGGCGATCTGTTCGAGGTCGAGGTCACGGGTGGAACCCCGAAACAGCTGACGACGAACGCCGGCTTTGACGGGGCGCCGGCCTATTCTCCCGACGGAAAGACCATTGCCTACCACTCGCAGGCGCGTCCCGGATACGAAGCCGATAAATGGCGTCTGATGCTCTACGACCGGGCGTCGGGCCGCCACACCAGCCTGACCGAGACGTTCGACCGCAGCGTCGACACGATGCTCTGGTCGACCGACGGGAAGTCGATCTACTTCAACGCGGAAGAGCGCGGCCAGATGCCGCTCTTTGTCGTGCCCGCCGCCGGCGGCGCAGTGCGGCCGATCGCCTCCGGCCTGCACGCCGGCGAATTCGACGTGCGGGGCGAAGCTGTCGTGATCGCCCGCAGCAGTCTGGCGGCGCCGGTCGAGCTGTACGCGGTGGACCCGGACGGCGCGCCCCGGCCGCTGACCCGCCACAACCAGGCGCTGCTGTCCTCACTCGATCTCGCCGCGACCGAGTCGTTCACCTTCGCCGGCGCCGGCGGCACCGAGGTTCAGGGCTTCCTCACCCGCCCGCCCGCGTTCGATCCGTCCCGCAAGTACCCCGTCCTGATGCTGCTCCATGGCGGACCGCAGACGCAGTGGGCCGACGCCTGGAGCTACCGCTGGAATGCCCAGGCGTTCGCCGCCCCCGGCTACGTCGTCGTCATGATTAACCGCCGCGGCTCGACCGCGTTCGGCCAGAAGTTCACCGACGAGATCGCGCTCGACTGGGGCGGCAAGCCGGTCGAGGATCTGATGAAGGGCCTCGATTTCGTCCTGGCGAAGTATGCGTTCACCGATGGTCAGCGCGTCGGCGCCGCCGGCGCGTCGTACGGCGGCTACATGATCGACTGGCTGGCGTCGCACGCCAAAGGGCGGTTTCGCACGCTGGTCTCGCATGCCGGCGTCTACAACCTGACGAGCATGTACGGCTCGACTGAAGAACTCTGGTTTCCGGAACACGATTTCGGCGGCACGCCGTGGACCAACCGGTCCGCTTATCAAAGATTGTCGCCGCACAGCTATGCGGCCGACTTCGGCCGATACAAGACGCCCACGCTGGTCATCTGCGGCGAACAGGACTACCGCGTGCCGTACACGCAGAGCCTCGAGTTCTACACCGCCCTGCAGCGGCAGGATGTGCCGTCCAGACTGGTCGTCTTCCCCGACGAAGGACATTGGATCCTGAAGCCGCACAACAGCCTGGCCTGGTACGGCGAAGTATTCAGCTGGCTCGACAAGCACCTCTAGCGGGAACCCGACACCTCCCGGTTCTCTGCCATCGCTCTACGGCACAACCGTTGCTGTGGGTCTTCGAGAGATGCCTCGGGTCAGGGATACGGCGGCGTTGATCCTGACGGTTTTCGTCGTGCTGGCGGGTGTGCCCACGCACGACGACCGCCGACTCGGGGCGAGGGCCGAGCCATCATCGCTGGCGGTTGGGGCGGATACACGGCTGTTGATCTTCGCCCCGCATCCAGACGATGAGGTGCTGGCGGCCGGCGGGCTGATCCAACAGGTGCGCGAGGCCGGCGGGACGGTGCACGTCGTCTACCTGACCAGCGGCGACAGCTACACCGACAGCGCCAGATTCGAAGCACACATCACCGCGGAGGGCGCCCGGCCGAAGCCCTCGGACTACCGGGCACTCGGCCATCAGCGGGAAAAGGAAGCGCGGGCCGCCCTGCGGACGCTCGGCGTCGGCGCCTGGTCACTGACCTTCCTCGGTTTCCCCAACGGCGGACTCAACCGCCTGACGACAACCTACTGGTCGGAGCGCCACCCCGCGTTCCGATCGCCCTACACGCGGCAGGCGCGGCCGGCCCTCGCCGAGCGCATCAACACCGACACCGAATATCGCGGTGAGAATCTCACCGTCGAGCTGGCCGAGATCATCGGCGACTTCAAACCGACCATCACGCTCGTGCCGCGCCCGGAAGATCAGCATGCCGATCATTGCGCGACCTGGTTCTTCGTCGCCGATGCCCTGCACGACGTGGTGCGCGTCAATCGGCGGTTCCGGACCGATCTCGTCACCTACATCGTGCACTACAACAACTGGGGCTTCCAGGACGAGGATCCGATCCTGAAACCGCCGGACGATCTGGATGGCGGCGTGTCGGGCTGGATCGTCCGCTCGCTCAGCGACAGCGAGCTGACGGCCAAACGCCACGCGCTCAACAAGTTCAAGAGCCAGATGGACGTGATGGGCTGGTTCCTCGACGGCTTCGCGCGGCGCACTGAGGTGTTCTCCCGGCCGGCGCCGCCTGACGTCACCCTGCCGCTCCGGACCAGCGTCTGCGACGAGTTCGAGTGAAGGCGACGGCGGCGCCGGGGGGGCCGGGACGACTCGAGTCGCTCGACGCGTTCCGCGGCCTGACGATCGCCGCGATGATCCTGGTCAGCACGCCCGGCACGTGGGAAGCCGTCTACGGCGCGCTCGATCACGCCGTGTGGCACGGGTGGACGCCGACCGATCTGATCTTCCCATTCCTGCTGTTCGCGATGGGCGCGGCGGTGCCGGTCGCGCTGGCTCGGCGCCGCGGCGGCCGGCCGGTCGGACAGCACGTCATGCGGCGCGGGCTGATGCTGTTCGGGCTCGGCCTGCTCCTCAACGCGATCGAGTTGAACCGGCCGTTTGCCTGGTCGACGTTCCCCGTCCTTGGCGTGCTGCAACGGATCGCCATCGTCTACGTCGCGATCGCCTGGCTGACCGGGCGCACGTCGCTGCGGACACAGGTGATCGCCGCGGTGAGCGTGCTGCTCGGCTATTGGGCGGCGATGAAGCTGGTGCCGGTGCCGGGTTTCGGCGCCGGCGTCCTGACGCCAGACGGCAATCTGGCGTCGGCCCTCGATCGCTGGGTGTTGGGGCGGCACATGTGGCATCCGCCGTGGGAGGCGGAAGGACTGCTCAGCACGGCGCCGGCGATCGTCACGGCGCTCTGCGGCGTGTTCGCCGGGCAGTGGATCTCTGGCAGCGGAGATCGCCGCCACCGTGGCGCGCTGCTCTGGACGGCCGGTGCAGCCGCGACCCTGGTCGGACTGCTCTGGGGCCGCACCTTTCCGATCAACAAGAGTCTCTGGACCAGTTCGTTCGCGCTGTTCAGCGCCGGGATGGCGGCGCAGGGTCTCGCCCTCTGCCACTGGATGATCGACGGGCGGCACTGGCGCGGCTGGTCGACGCCGTTCCTGGCGTTCGGACGCAATCCCCTGTTCGCCTACTTCTGCTCGGTGGTGCTCGACACCATCCTGACGCGTTGGAAGATCAACGGCATCGACCTGAAATGGCGGATCTATTCACCCGTCTTCAGATCGTGGGCCGTGCCGTGCTGCGGCGCGGCGAACGCGTCGCTCTTCTACGCGATCGCCTACGTCGCATTCTGGGGCGGGATCGTCTGGATCCTGCATCGGCAACGCCTGTTCGTCGGGATTTAGTAAGATCACGCTCGTCATCCCGACCCCCACGATTGGAGCGTTGCATGGTCAAGACATCTGCGGCGATCGTCCTCTTTGTCGTCTGGCTGGCGCCGCCGGCGACGGCGCAGGATGCCCGAACGGTGATCAGCGAGGCGTCGAAAGCCCTCGGCGCCGACACGCTGAAAACGGTCGAGTATTCGGCCACCGGCTTCGATTTCGTGCTCGGCCAGGCCTACAGCCCCAGTTCCCCGTGGCCGCGCTTCGTGAACAAGAGCTATACGCGCGCCATCGACTTCCAGGTGCCGGCCTCGCGCGTCGATCGGATTCGGGTGCAAGGCGAGAATCCGCCGCGTGGCGGCGGCCAGCAGCCGGTGCGCGGCGAGCAGCGCCAGAATCAAACCATCGTGGTGACGACGGGCACGCCGTGGGTCCAGCAGCTGGAAATCTGGATGACGCCGTACGGCTTCCTCAAAGCCGCGGCGACCAACAACGCGACCGTCAAGCCGCAGACGATCGCCGGCAAGACCTATCAGGTCGTGACGTTCATGGCGCCGAACAAGGCCGCCGTGAACGGCTACATCAACGATCAGCACCTGGTCGAGAAGGTCGAAACCTGGCTCGACAACGCGATGCTGGGCGACATGCTGTTCGACGCACGCTATTCCGAATACAAGGATTTCGGCGGCGTGAAGTTCCCGATGAAGATCGTCCAGACCCAGGGCGGCTACCCGATCTTCGACCTGACGGTCTACGACGTCAAGCCGAATGCGCCGGTGACCATCGCCGCCGCGCCCGGCCGGGGCGGCGCCCCCGCCCCCGCTGCCGCTGCGGCGGCACCAGCGGCGACCGGCACGCTCTCGGAAAAGCTCGCCGACGGCGTCTTTCTGATCCTGGGCGGCTACGCCAGCCTGGCCGTCGATTTCCGCGACTACATCGTGGTGATTGAAGGCCCGCAGAGCGAAGAACGGGCCAGCGCGATCATTGCGGAAGCGAAGCGGTTGATCCCGGGCAAGCCGATCAAGTACGTCGTCAACACCCATCATCACATCGACCACTCGAGCGGGCTGCGCACCTTCGTCGCGGAAGGGGCGACCGTCGTGACGCACGAGATCAACAAGCCGTACCTGGAGAAGATCTTCACCGCCCCGCACACGCTGAACCCGGACCGGCTGGCCCAGGCGAAGCGGAAGGCGACGTTCGAGACGATGACCGAGAAGAAGGTGCTGACCGATGGCAACCACGTCATCGAGTTGCATCACCTCCAGGACAACGGACACAATCAGGGCCTGCTCGTCGCCTACCTGCCGAAGGAGAAAATCCTGGTGGAGGCGGATGCCTACAATCCGCCGGCCCAGGCCACGGCGCCGGTGCCATCGCCGGTCAGCCCCTACACCGCCAATCTGACGGCGAATCTTGAACGCCTTAAGCTCGATGTCGAAACGATCATTCCGATCCATTACGCCGCGGACGGTCGGAAGGTGACCAGGGCTGAGCTGATGCGGATGGTCGGGCAGGGAAACTAGGCTCTACGACGTGTGCAACAGCAAACGTCTGATCTCGAGCGGCGTCATTGTCTGGCCCTGCAGCTCGTTCCGGAAGAACTCGAAGTAGTCGCGACAATTGGCGAGAAACGCCTTCAGATCCTTGTGGTCGCGGACATAGGGCGTGCACCCCGGCTGGACGGACGGAGAATGAAAGTAGAAGACGAAGACGCGGAAGCCCTCGGCGAGCAGACTGAGCGTGAGACGGCGCAGTTCGGCGTTGGTGTAACCCTCGGGTGACAGGCCGATGCGGTCGACTGCTCCGAGCCGGGACAAGACATCGGGCAGCCGCGTCCAGCGGACGGCAGGCCTGGTGCTCAGGTGATGGGCCAGACGCCCCGCCGGCAGCCATCCGACAAACGCCCCGCTGCAGCACAGCCCGAGCAGGCGGCGCTCCTTGCCGAACCAGAACGGATGGTTGGTACGCGCCGAGTAGTCAGGGCCGTCATCGTCCCGCAAGTCCATCGGCACGTTGACGCTGACATCGACTTCGTAGCCCAGTTCTTCGAGGATCTGCGCGCTGTTGGCCCCGTTGCCGTACCGGCCGGCCAGATAGACGGTCGGCCGCGTGCCGAAGCTGCCGGCAATGCGACCGGTCAGCCGCGACAACTTCTCGTATTCGAGATCGCGCGGCAGGTTGCCGGGGAACGAATTCCGCTGACAGACCTCCTCGGTGTGGGGCGGCGACACCCATGGGTGGAGATGCGCACCGATCAGGGCCCGGCCGTCGGCGGCGAAGCGCTGCAGCGGACGCCAGGCGGCCTCCTGATCGGCGATCAGATAGTCGACGACATAGGTGGGCACGATCCCGTAGGCGTCGAACAGATCCTGGACCCGATCGATGTGGCGCATATGCGTCACACTCGTGGCGGAACGGTCGAACTTGCGGCCCCAGTCGAACTCCTCCTCGGTGTGAATCACCACCGACAGGATCGGCGCCATGGTCGCCCGCACGTCGATCAGCGTGCCCCGTTCCAGCGTCATGGCGGGAGCGACGCGGCTTCTGAATAGAAGTTGCTGATGTCCGCTTCGCGCAGCGTCTCGCTGCGGAACAGAATCGGCGCCGGTCTCGCGCTGGCGCACCGGCTGCGGGCCGAAGACGCGATCGTCGCGATCATGGTCGGCGACGGCACCCTGGGCGCTGGGGATGCCACCTGATGACGGTTGAACGCGACGCCGCGAAAGCACAAATCCGCGCCAAGGTGGTCGACCTGGCGACGACCCAGGGAGTGGACGCCAGCGGCCTGACCGACGACGAGATCATTCCGGCGACCGGCCTGCGTGATTCGATGGCGATCCTGGAGCGGCTGGTGTGGTACGAGGACGAGTTCAAGCTGTCGATGAGGCCCGAGGAAATCAACATCGACAACCTGGGATCGATCGATGCGATGACGAACTACCTGATCGCCGACCGGACGAGTTGAGCTCGGCGGCCCCCTCGTACGTGGGATCCGGCTTCCGCCGGACTCATCATCTGACAGAGATGCCGGCGCCGATGACCAGCAGCTTTGACCTCGGGCTGGCTGGCAGCGTGAGCTGTGGCGCGCCGGCCGCAACTTCGTAGAACCGCACGTCGAGGCTGAACGCGAGCCTTTTCCTGGCGAACCAGCGGGCGCCGCCGCCGTAGTTGATCGTCTTTCGCGACTGGTCGTCGATTGGCAGCTTCGCCACGCCGTCCGGGACCACGGCCCACCTCGACACACCAACGCCACCGCTCAGGTAGCTCCAGCCGCTGGCGTTGCCGAAATTGAGCGACAGCTCCGACGACAGCGACCTGATCGTTTCGGTCACGGCGCGCAGTCCCAGCGCTGGATCGGACTGCCCGGAAAAGATCGGCGTGCGGCCGAGCATCACTCCGGCGCCGACGCCGAACGTGACCGCGCGCAGACGCGCGAAATAGAGGGAGCCCCCAGCAGTGACGCCAAGGCCGGAGCCGGGAAGTTCCGCCTCGGTCAATCCCCGGCTCTCGGCCAGCGCCGCGTCGCCGCCGAAGCGCGGCACGACACCGTGCAGATCGACGACGAACAGCCCGATTGGCCCCGGCGCGTCCTGCGCCCCGGCCGGACGCCCCGCGGCGAGACAGATCGCCGCCGCCAGCAGCGCAACAGCTCGATTCATGAATGCTGCATGTTATCGCAGCGTCTCCGCCGCTCCCAAAAAGGGCGCAATGGGCCTGTTCTTCTCCGGCCGATTGACGCTCGTCGGCGGGCGCGACTACGATTCGACCGTCTTGCCGACCGCGCCACGCTCCCGACACGTCTCGCTCGACGCCGTCCGGGACGCCGCCGCCGCGATCTACCCGACCGCGGTGCGGACACCGCTGCTCCGTCTCGACCTGCGCGATCGCGCCGGATCGACGGATCTCAAACAGCTCTACCTCAAGCTCGAGCTGCTCCAGCCGATCGGGTCGTTCAAGATTCGCGGCGCCTGCAACGTCATCCGGCAGCTGACGCCGGACCAGCTGCAGGGTGGCGTGTGGACGGTCAGCGCGGGAAACGCCGCGCAGGGCGTCGCCTACGCCGCCCGGCAGGCGGGCGCACGCTGCTCGGTGATGGTGATGGACACGGCGCCGGCCATCAAGATCCGCGCGATCGAACGGCTCGGCGCCAGCATCGTGCGGGCGAGCTACGACGAATGCTGGCGGACGGTCGAGCAGCATGGCTCGGATCGCATGACCGGCTGCTTCGTCCACCCGTTCGACGACGATCGGTTCATCGCCGGAAACGGGACGGCGGGGCTCGAGATTCTCGAGGACCTGCCCGACGTGGACGCCATCGTCGCGCCGCTCGGGGGCGGCGGCCTGCTGTCGGGCCTGGCGGCGGCGGTCGGCGCGCTGAAGCCCGACACCCGCATCTACGCGGCGGAACCGGAGACCGCCGCGCCGCTGGCCGCATCGCTGGCGGCAGGACGGCCGGTCTACTTCGACGGCTGGCAGGAATCGTTCGTCGACGGCGCCGGCGGCAAGTCGGTGCTCGCCTCGATGTGGCCGCTGCTGGCGCCGCTCGCCGGATCGATCGTCGTGTCGCTGGACCAGGCCGCGCGGGCGATGAAGCTGGTCGCCGACCGGGCGCATGTCATCGCCGAAGGCGCCGCCGGCTGCGCGGTCGCGGCGGCGCTCGCTGGAGGCGCCGGCACCGGCAAGGTCGTCGCCGTGGTGTCGGGCGGAAATATCGACTTGATGAGATTCGCCGCCCTGATCAGCGCGTATGCTGAAGATTGATGAATCGCTACGCGAACCTGCCCGCCCTTCCGACCCGCATCTCCCGACTCGATGAACTGGCCGTCGATCTGTGGTGGTCCTGGCATGCGGACGCCCGCGAAGTGTTCCGCCGCCTCGACTACGCGTTGTGGCGCGCCACCGCGCACAATCCCGTACGGATGCTGGCGCTGGTCGCGCCAGCCAGGCTCGAGGCCGCGGCGGCGGACCCGCAGCTCGGCCGGCTCTACGACGCCGCGATCGCGGCGCTCGACGATGCCCGGACGGCCCGCAACACCTGGTGGATGGCGCAGTTTCCCGAGCACGGAAAGCAGGTGATCGCCTACTTCTCCGCCGAGTTCGCCCTGCACCAATCGCTGCCGATCTATGCCGGCGGCCTCGGCGCGCTGGCCGGCGATCACTGCAAGGAAGCAGGCGACCTCGGGGTCCCGCTGATCGGCGTCGGCTTCATGTATCCGCAGGGCTATTTCCACCAGCGGATTTCGGCCGACGGCTGGCAGGAGGAGAGCTACGAGCACCTCAACTGGACGGACGCCCCGATCGCGCCGGCGACAACCGCCGAGGGCCAGCCGTGCGTCACCGCCGTACCGCTCGGCGATCGATCGGTGCTGGCGGCGGTCTGGCTGGTACGGATGGGACGCGTCAAGCTGTACCTGCTCGACACCGACCTCGAAGAAAACGCGCCGTGGGATCGCGAGCTCTCCGCCCGGCTTTACGGCGGCGATCGCGAGATCAGGATTCAGCAGGAAATCCTGCTCGGCATCGGCGGCGTCCGGGCGTTGAAGGCGCTCGGGATGACGCCGTCGGTGTTTCACCTGAATGAGGGCCATGCGGCGTTCGTCGTGCTGCAGCGCATCAGGGATCTGATCGAGAGCGGTTCGACGTTCGATCAGGCGCTCGAAGAAATCCGCGCCACCACCGTCTTCACTACCCACACGCCGGTGCCGGCCGGCCACGACGCCTTCCCCTTCCAGATGGTCGAAAAGCATCTGGCCGGCTGCTGGGGCACGCTCGGGCTGAATCGCGACCGCTTCCTCGGGCTCGGATCGCACGACGCCGGCGGCGGGGCGCAATTCAACATGACCGCCCTGGCGATGCGGTCCGCCGGCGCGATCAACGCGGTCAGCCAGCTTCACGGCGAGGTGACGCGGAGCATGTGGACGTCGATCTGGGGCGATGCCGCCGAGGCCGGCCGCCGGATCGGTGCCGTGACCAACGGCGTGCACGTGCCGACCTGGATTGCCAGCGATCTCGCCAGTCTCTTTGCCACCTATCTCGGCGCCGATTGGTACGACCGCCACGATGATCCGGCGCTCTGGGACAACGTGCTGTCGATCCCCGATCGTGAGCTGTGGGCGGTCCGGCGGGCGCTCAAGCAGTATCTCTTCACGTTCATCCGGGAGCGCGCGCGGCAGCGCTGGATGGAAGAACACGTCGGCATCCCGCGCGTCGTCGCCGCCGGCACCCTGCTCGAGCCCGATGCGCTGACGATCGGATTTGCCCGGCGGTTCACCGGCTACAAGCGGCCGGAGCTGGTGTTCCGGGATCCCGATCGGCTGGCGCGCATCCTGAACGCGGCGGGCCGGCCGGTCCAACTCATCTTCGCCGGCAAATCGCACCCGGCCGACGACATCGGCAAGCACCATCTGCAGCGCGTCTACCGGCGCGCGCTCGATCCGCTGTTCGGCGGCCGGATCGCCTTCGTCGACGACTACGACCTGCACGTGGCGCACTTCCTGGTCCAGGGCTGCGACGTCTGGCTCAACACCCCGCGCAAACCGCTCGAGGCGAGCGGCACGAGCGGCATGAAGGCGGCGCTCAATGGGGTGCCGCACCTGAGCATCGGCGACGGCTGGTGGGCCGAAGGCTTCAACGGCGCCAACGGCTGGGTCATCGACGGCGGCGTCACCGGCGACGACTACGAGGCAGTCGATGCAGCGGACGCCGGCGCCCTCTACCGGCTGCTCGAAGAAGAGATCGTGCCGGCGTTCTACGACCGCGATCAGTCCGCCGTACCGCGCCGCTGGGTGGCGACGGTCAAGGAAGCCATCCGATCGACCGCGCCGCGGTTCTCGGCGCGGCGGATGGTCAAGGAGTACTCGCAGCGGATGTACGCGCCGGCCCTCGCCGCGCGGATCCCGGTCAGATAGCCAGGCGGCTCCGCCGCAGTCAGACCTTGCCGCTGATCGGCGGATGGTGGATGATCTGGACCGAGTTGCCGTCCGGATCGCGGAAGTAGCACGACCGGGCGCCGTCGCGATGGGTCCGCGGCGCCGCCGCGATGACGACACCCCGGCTGGCCAGGAACGCCGCCCAGCGATCGACATCGTCGGCGGTCCTGACGATCAGACCGAGATGATCGAGCGCGCCGCCGGACACGGGCAGCGTCGGCACATCGTCCTCGACCGCGATCGGCAGCTCGGACGCGCGGTGCAGCGCGAGGTTGTCGATCCCGGACGTCAGGTAGACGTTGTCGGCATCGGGCTCCCACTCGATCGCGAATCCCAGCAGATCGACGTAGAAGTGCTTCATCGCGTCCAGATCGTGGACGCTCAGCGCCAGGTGGCGCAGCCCCGCGTGTACCGGGCGTTCCATCGCTTTGGACATTGTAGGTTGTAAATTGTAGATTGAAGGTATGCCACGCAAGTCGGTCGTCAAGGCCCGGTGCGCGCTGTGCGGCGCCAAGGAGGTGTCGGAGCCGCGCGGCGAAGAGAAATACTGCCGCGACTGCTGGGACAAGAAAATCGCCGTCGAGGAGATCGTCGCGCGCGAGTTCGCCCTGAAGCGCTACATCCGCGCCCACAGCGCCGAGAAATACCTGATCTACCACTCGACGCTGAAGCGCCCCTGCGGGCAGCTCATCGTCGTCGACGACGGCTACGATCTGTTCCTGACGCTGATGCTTTATCCGAACTTCGGCTGGGACGAACCGGCCTATCACCTCGAGGGCGATCCGGAAGGACGGCTGTTCTCGGAAATTCTCGTCGATGTCGTCGCGGCCGAGGTGATCGAGCCCTGGGGCGGCGGCAAGTGGCACATGGAGATCTTCCGATCCGTGAATCCGGAGCCGGAGGACTGGAACGGCGAGATGTGAGATTCCAGAGCACGTTTGAAGATTGATTGAAGATTTGACCCAACCAATCTACAATCCATCTTGAAAACTTCAATCCGCAGGCATCCTCGGAGGAGACATATGAATCGCGTGCGTTATGCGTTCGCCGCGACGCTGCTCGGCGCGCTCGGCGTGGCCGGGTCGACACTCTCGGCCCAAGAGACGAAAGCCCCGGAATTCAAGTCGGTCCTGCAGGGCAAGAAGTTCACGCCGCCCCTCCGTGGATCGGCCGAAGTCGACTTCCTGCGGTCAACGACCCGGCGCGAAGGCAACCTGCTGGTGACGAAGATCCAGGTCAAGAACATGTCGACGGCGCCGATCCCGCGGCTGACGATCGACGAGGTCTGGTACGACAAGAACAACGAGATCATCCCGGGCGGTAAGGGGGTGGTCCCTGGGCTGCTGCAGCCTGGCGAGATCCAGACGGTCGAAATCAGGACGCCGTCGAACCCGAACATGGCCAGGAGCATGCTCCAGTTCAGCCACGCCAACGGCACCGTGCCGAAGCCGCACCCGGTGACGACGTTCGATCCGCCGAAGGACACGAAAAAAGCCGCGCCGAAGAAGAAGTAGGGGCGAGCCCAGGTCGGGCGAGTACGGCGAACCAGTAAGCCAGGGGCAGGCGGGAGCGCACCTCCCGTCTGCCTTTTTTTACGCCTACTTCGCTTCCTGGCTGGCGGCCTCGATCCGGAACTGCACCTGGCGGTTGGTCGTCGGTCCCTGACCGAGCCGCGACCGCGCCTCGACCTTCAGCACATACAGTCCCGGCGACATGCCCGCGAGCGGCACGCGAGTGCTGTAGCCATAGCCGCCGCTCTTCCCCTGCAGTTCTGACGAGTCGCGCGTATCCTCCGACTTGAACAGCTCGTTGCCTTCGTCGGCCGTCACCGTCGTCTTGATGTCGACCTTGTGGGGCGAGCCGGCGGCGTTGTCGTAGATTTCGGCGAACAGGAACAGCTCGTCGCCGACCGGGAAGACCCGGTTGCCCATCGGCGGCGCCGGCAGCACCTGCTTCAGCTCGTCGTCGGGCCGCACCGTCGGCACGCGTGAGGACGCCGCCGAGGTCAGCGCCACCCCACTCATGACCAGCGGCCCCTTGGTGAAGTCGGGTACGTCGAGATCGTAGAGGACCGATCCGACCGCCCTGGTCGCGAGCTCGTTGGCGACGACCCGCAGCTGATAGCGTCCCGGCGGGAGATCGAACCGGCTCAGGGTCCGCATCCCGCTCCCCTGGATCGTCGTCCGGGTTTCGGGACGGAGATTCAGCGTCACGTTTTCGCTGTTGCCGCCCTGGTACTTGCCCTTGGCGTCCACCGCATAGAAAGAAAGCTGCAGCTTGTCGCCCGCGCCAAGCTGGAGATCGCGGCCGCGCATCTCGACGCCGAGCAGGACCGAAGCCTTCGGTGCGGTGCCCTTGAACGCCGCCGCGAAGACCTGGATGGTCAGGCCGCTCACGGGCAGCGGGCTGTCGAGCGCCGCGCGGGCCTCGGCGGTCAGTCGGCTCGCCGGGTTGACGGCCGGCTCCTTCACCTTGCCGTTCGGATTCGCGTAGCCGCGACGGGCTCGCACCGTCACTCCCGGGCGATTGACGCGGACCTGGATGTTGTGGAATTTGCCGTCGCGTTTCGGATTCGGCGGGTAGTACGCCAGGACGTAGTAGGAGCTGTTGTCCTGGACGATCCGGTCGAAGGTGGCGGCAAAATTGTTGCTGTTGATGAAGGCGACCCCGCCGGTCTCCTCGGCCAGCGTCCGGAGGCTGTTGTGCTGCAGCCGCAGCTCGTTCTGGAGACCGCGCAGACCGAGACTCTGGACCTGCTGTTCGGTCAATCCGCCGGTGACCTGGCCGGTCGCTTCGTCGGCGACACCGCCCGGCGGCGCCGAGTTCAACTCGATGCCCAGATCGCCCATGTCTGACAGCCCGCGCGGATCGATCGCATAGATGCTGACGTTCGACTTGGTCGCCGAGCGGATCAGATCGCGCGTCCGATCGACGATCATCGAGGCATCGATCTTGTTGAACATGTCTTCGATGTCGTACTCGATCCCCTCGCTGACGAACAGGATGGTCTTCTTCCGGCCGCGGACACTGCCGAACCAGTCGGCGATCGCCTGCAGTTCATCCAGCGTGGCGCGCGCATCGAAGCCGCGTTTGCGCTCGATCGGGTCGGAGATGCCGGCGCCCGGCATGCCGATCGTCGCCAGGTACTGTTCGTAGGCTTCGACCGTGGCCGGCCGCTCCGCCCGGCCGAAAAACGTGTCGACGGCGGCCAGCAGCAGGCGCTTGCTGCTGGTGAACTCCTGCGAGTTTTCGCTCTTGCCCTGGACGTGGACGACCGCCATCAGATCGTTGGCGCCGAGCTTCTCCGTGATGAACTTCCTCATCACGCGGCGGACCATCTGGGTGTGCAGCGGCTGGACGTGCAGATCGTCGAGCACGACGATGTAGATCCGGCCGTCGAACGGGCGGGCGTTGGTCCTGATGTCGGGCTCGATCGGCTGCGCCGCGAAGAGCGGCCGTTCGAAGCGCTCGACCGGGATGTCGACCAGCGTGAAGGCGCTGACCGTCTGGGCCTTGCGATCCTCGAAGACCTGGAAGTCTTCCTTCTTGAGATCGCGAACGAAGCGGCCCTGCTGGTCGGTGACGACGGCGTCGACCTCGACGTAGTCGACCTGGACCTTGAAGGTCGGCGAGTCCGGTCCCGGCGGCGGCGGGTTCTGCCCTGCCGTCAACACGACCGCTCCGGCCAACAGGACGGCGACCCCTGCCACATGTATGCGTCGGTTCATGGAAACTCTCTCGCAGCGCCAGTTCGGAACGGCGCCAAACGCGCTGGCACGCGTCGGTCGATTATAGCGAGCTTCCGTGTCCCGCTCCGAGCTGGGTTCGGCCGGGGCGGGATCCGGCCGACGACCCTTCGGAAGCTGCAAGCTGGAGGGCGGAAGCTGGATATACTTACGCATGCCTTCGGGAACAGCGGTGGCGCCGCTTGACGTCGCGGCCGTCCAGACGGCGCTGGCCGCCGACGGCATCGATGGCTGGCTGCTCTACGACTTCCGCGGCGTCAATCCGATCGCCGCCGAGCTGACCGCGGTCGCGCGGCAGGAGGGCCACCTCGCCACGCGGCGTTGGTACTACCTCATTCCGGCGGCCGGCGAGCCGCGCGGGCTGGTGCACTCCATCGAGCGGAATACGCTCGCGCACCTACCGGGAGTGGCTCAGCAGTATGCCGGCCGGGAACAGCTGGCCGACGGCCTCCGGACACTGGTGGCCGGGCTCCGGCGCGTGGCGATGGAATATTCGCCCAAGTGCGCGATCCCCTATATCTCACGAGTCGACGCGGGGACAGTGGAGCTGGTCCGGCAAACCGGTGTCGAAGTCGTATCGTCGGGCGACCTGATCCAGCGATTTGCGGCGATTTGGGACGACCAGGCGATCGACACCCATCGTCAGGCGTCGGACAGGTTGTATCGGATCAAAGACCTCGCGTTCGACGCGATTCGAACGCGGCTGGCTGGCGGCGTCGCGACGACGGAGTTTGACATCCAGGAGCTGATGGCCGGGTGGTTCCGCGACGAGGGGCTGATCAGCGACTCCGCGCCGAACGTGTCGGTGGCGGAGAACGCCGGCAACCCGCATTACCTCCCGACGAAGCCGGCGCATCGCCGGATCGGCCCGGAGCAGCTGGTCCTGCTCGACCTCTGGGGCAAGCTCGATCGTCCAGGCGCGGTGTTCGCGGACATCACGTGGGTCGGATACACCGGGGCGCGCCCACCCGAACGGCAGGTCAAGGCGTTCGCCGCGGTCGGCGCGGCGCGGGACGCGGCGGTGGCCCTGGTCCAGCGGGCCGTCGCGGCGGGTCAGGAACTGCGCGGCTGGCAGGTCGATCGAGCCGCCTCCTCGGTCCTGCGCAGCGCCGGCTACGGGGACCACATCCTGCATCGGACCGGTCACAGCCTCGGCGTCGAGGTTCACGGCAACGGCGTGAACATGGACGACTACGAAACGCACGACGATCGGCGGCTGCTGCCCGGAACCGGATTTACAATTGAGCCCGGCCTCTACTTCGACGATTTTGGCGTCCGCAGTGAAATCAACATGATCGTTGGCGCTCGCGAGGCAGCGGTCACGGGACCGCTGCAGGACGCGATCGTTCCACTGGTGTAGGAGGATTCGATGTCCACGCGCAAGACCACGTTCTTTTATGTCCTGCTGACTTCGGTCGCGTCGTTTGCGGTCGCGCTGGTGATCGCCTCGCGGCTCGATCTGACACCGACCTCGTCCGCGCAGACGATTGCGGTGCCGAGCATGAACAGCGCGCCGATCGGCGGACCGATCGACGCCCAGACCTTCCGCAACATCGCCAAGGCGCAGTCGCCGATGGTCGTCAACATCCGCACCGAGATGAAGGCGAAGGCGCAGGACCTGCAGGACTTCTTCGGGGGTGGCGGCGGCGGCGGCCAGGCGCCGGACGACTTCCTGCGCCGCTTCTTCGGCCCCGGCGGCGGCCAGGACAATCAGCAGGACACTCCCGGGCGCGGCCGCCCGCCGCAGCGCGAGCAGAAGACGGCCGCCGCCGGGACCGGCTTCATCATCAGCGCCAAGGACGGCTTCATCCTGACCAACAATCACGTCGTCGAGGACGCGATAAAGATCGAAGTGCAGTTCCTCGGCGACGAAGACGACGACACCTATACCGCCAAGGTGATCGGGCGCGATCCGTTGACCGACAGCGCGCTGATCCAGCTGACCCAGATGCCGAAGCACCCGCTCGGCGAGGCCAAGTTCGGCGATTCCTCGCAGATGGCCGCCGGCGACTGGGTGGTGGCGATCGGCAATCCATTCGGCTACGCCCATACCGTGACGGTCGGCGTGATCAGCGCCATCGGCCGGCCGTTCAACACCAACGGCCGGACCAACGAGATGATCCAGACCGACGCCGCCATCAATCCCGGCAACTCGGGCGGTCCGCTGCTCAACGTCCGCGGCGAAGTGATCGGCATCAACACCGCGATCATCAGCAACGAGCGGGGCGGCAACGTCGGCAACATCGGCATCGGCTTCGCCGTGCCGGCCAATACCGTCCGCGAGCTCCTGCCCCAGCTGCGATCCGGCAAGATCGTCCGCGGCCGGATCGGCGTGCAGGTGCAGGTGGTGCCGCGCGACGATTTCGCAGACTACGGGCTCAAGTCGCGAACGGGTGCGCTCGTCGTCCAGGTGGTGCCGGGCGGCGCCTCGGCCAAAGCGGGTCTCCAGCCTGGCGACGTGGTGATCGAGTTCAACGGCCGGCCGGTGGCCAGCCGCGACGAGCTGGTGAAGATGGTCGTCGCGACCAAGCCCGGGATGTCGGTTCCGCTCAAGGTGCTGCGCGACAAACAGGAGAAGACGCTGAATGTCACGGTCGAGGAGCTCGACCTCGAGGCCGAGCAGCAGCAGGTCCGCGGCGGCGGCCGCGGCGGTAACAACGCGCCGCCCGAACCGGAAGAGCAGGGCGCCAGCGGGTTCGGCTTGACGCTGCAGAACGTGACGCCGCAGATCATGCGGCGCCTGCAGATGCCATCGGGCCAGACCGGCGCCGTGGTCACCGACGTCGATCCGTCGAGTGATTCGGCCCGCAGCCTCCGCCCCGGCGACGTCATCCTCTCGGTCAACGGCCGATCGGTGGCGACGGCCGCCGACGCGGGACGTGAACTGCAGAAGGTCCTGTCGGGCCGGACGGCCCGGCTCCTCATCTGGCGCGACCAGAACGAGCTGTTCGTCCCGGTCAAGAAGGATTAGGACAGACTTAATTGCAGATTGCAGATTGAGGATTGCTGACTGATGATTTGACGATCGAGGATCGGGTGCGTGAACGCGGGCCGATGACGGTGGCGGCGTTCATGGACCTCGCCCTCTACGATTCCCGCCTCGGCTACTATGCCCGCGCGGCCCAACGATCGGGGCGCGCGGGCGATTTTTTCACCAGCGTCGATGTCGGGCCGCTGTTTGGCGATCTGCTCGAACAGCAGATCGCCGAGATGGCGGAGATTCTCGGCGCCGGGGCGGCGTCCGTGAAGCGTTTCGATCTCCTTGAAGCCGGCGCCGGGAACGGCCGGCTGTCCGCCGATATCCTCCGTGCCGCGCGCCGGCGGCATCCCGACCTGTTGGCGCGGATCGACCTTCACCTGGTCGAAGCCAGCGCCGAGGCCCGGCTGGCCCATCCAGCGGCGCTCGCCGGCCTCGCCGAGGCCGGGCGACACCGTTCGTCAGCGTCCCTGCCGGACTCTTTCGAGGGCGTGCTGATCGCCAATGAGCTCCTGGATGCGCTGCCGGTCCATCAGGTCGTGATGCGCGACAAGGGGCTGCGTGAGGTGTTCGTCGCCTGGCGCGACGGCAGACTGACGACGGTTGAAGCGCCGCCCTCGACGCCAGCGCTGGCCGCCCACCTGGCAGGGCTCGACGTCACGCTGCAGCCAGGGTGGGTCAGCGAGATCAATCTTCGCGCGATCGAATGGGTCCGCGACGCCGCCCGCCGCCTGCGCCGGGGCTTCCTGATTCTGATCGACTATGGTCACGAAGCGGATCACCTCTACTCGGCGGCGCACGCCGCCGGCACGCTGACGACATTCTCGCGACACACGATGGCCGGTCCGGAGACCACGGCGGACCGGCCGGCCTGGCTCGAGCGGCCGGGCGGCCAGGACCTGACGGCCCACGTCGACTTCACCAGCGTCCGCGCCGCAGCCGAGGATCAGGGCCTGGTCACGCTCGGGTTCATGGACCAGACCTATTTCCTCCTGGGGATCCTGCACGGCCTGAGTGCCGCCGGCGCACCACCGGTCAGCCTCGGCGAGAGCCTCGCCTTGAGAACGCTGCTGCTGCCGGGCGGTCTCGGCAGCACGCACAAGGTACTGATCCTCGGCAAGGCTGTCAGCCGGCCGGCGCTGCTCGGCTGCTCGTTCCGTCAACGCGTCACCTGAACGCCAGGTCATGATCCTCCTCGGACTCGTCACGATGATCGCTTCCGAAGCCGCGACGCTGGCGCGCATCGAGCCGTTCTGGTCGTGGAATACTCCGATCGCCTGGACCGGATTCATCCTCTTCGCCGACGGCATCGTCTGGCGGGCGCGCCGCCAGTCGTGGATCCGTTCCGCGCCGGGCGAGCTGGCGTGGCTGGCGCTGCTGTCGATCCCGCTCTGGGTGGTGTTCGAGTTCTACAACCTCTTCATCGAGAACTGGCACTACGTCGGCCTGCCCGAGCAGCCGGCGGTCAGGTATTTCGGCTACGCCTGGGCATTCGCGACGATCTGGCCGGCGATCTTCGAGGGGGCCGAGCTCGCCGCGGTCTGCCGGGCGCGCCTCATGCCCGGGCCAGGCTGGCGGCTGCGGCCGCCGCCGCTTCCCCCGGCGCGGGTGATTTTTTTCGGACGTCTCTCGATGGCGGTCGGAGCGGCACTGCTGATCCTGCCGCTCGCCTGGCCGTCGCCCTACCTGGCGGCACCGGTCTTTCTCGGCTTCATCTTCCTGCTCGATCCGATCAACGCCAGACTGGGGGGCGAGTCTCTGTACGACGATCTCGTCGTGCGGGGCGACCCGAGTCGATTGGTGAACCTGATCCTGAGCGGCCTGCTCTGCGGAATACTCTGGGAATTCTGGAACTACTGGTCGCGCGCCAAGTGGCACTACACGGTGCCGATCATGGAACACCTCAAGATCTTCGAGATGCCGGTGCCCGGCTATTTCGGCTTTCCGGCGTTCGCAGTGGAATGCTTCACGATGTACGTCTTCGTCCGCCTGGTCGTGTCAGCCGTCATCGGCCGGGATCGGCTCCGCCGGATGATCGCATTGTAATTTGCGCCGCCCGACGCTTTAATTGACGGCTGATGCTGCGTGCTTCCTGATGGCATTCTGCCGTCAGCATTCAGCATTCAGCACTTTGCATTTTGCATTTCCCTGTGCCTCCAAAGCCTCCTGCGCTCATCCTGACGGCCGGGCTCGGCACGCGGCTCCGGCCGCTCACCGAGGTGCGGGCGAAGGCCGCCATCCCCGTCGCCGGCGAACCGTTGATCCGGCGCAGCGTCCGCTGGCTGGTCAGCCAGGGAGTCACCGAGATCGTGCTGAACCTGCATCATCGGCCGGAAACGATCGCCGCCGAGATCGGTGACGGCAGCGACCTCGGGGCGCGGGTTCGCTATTCCTGGGAACAGCCAGTTCTTCTTGGCACCGCCGGCGGTCCGCGCCAGGCGCTGTCGATCGTCGGCGCCGGGACGTTCTTCCTGGTCAACGGCGATACCCTGGCGGACGTCGACCTGGCTGGCCTGGTCGAGGCGCACCAAACGACCGGCGCGTCGGTGACGCTGGCGCTGCAGCCCAACCACCAGCCGGATCGCTACGGCGGTGCGCAGCTGGATGGCGAGCAGCGCGTGACCGGGTTCGTCCGGCGCGGTCGGGCGGACGGCTCCTACCACGTCGTCGGTGTGCAGCTGGTCGACGCCGGTGTCTTCGCGCCGCTGCCGGCCGGACAGCCGGCGAGTTCGATCGGCGGGGTCTACGACACGCTGATTGCCAGCCGGCCCGGCGCGATTCGCGGGTTCGTGTCAGGCACGGGAACGTTCTGGGACATCGGCACGGTGGCGGACTACTGGCTCACATCGTGGTCGTTCGCGCAGGCGGAAGGGATCGCCGGCAACCCGTCCGGCCGGAACGTCGGCATCGATCCGACGGCGCGTGTGTCGCGGTCCATTCTGTGGGACGACGTCGAGATCGCCGGCGGGTGCGTCGTCGACGAATGCGTGGTCACCGACGGCGTGCGGGTGCCGCGCGGCGCGCGCTATCACCGCACCATTCTGCTGCCTGCTGCCGACGGCAGCGTCCGCACCGCGCCGCTTTCGCGATGACCGTTCCCAATCAACCGACCGAAGGCTTCGAGCCGCGCGATCGGATCGACCGCTACCTGAAGTCCTCCGGCATGGACAGCGCCGCGGCCAGGGTGGTGCCGCTGACCGGCGACGCCTCGGACCGGCGCTATTTCCGGATCATCGGTCCCGACGGCCGCTCGATCGTGCTGGCGCTGCACGTCGGACCGATCGACTTCGCCGCACTGCCGTTCGCCAATGTCGCCGGGCTGCTGCGGCGGATGCCGCTGCCGGTGCCCGCGCTGGTCGGACACTCCGATCCGGAGGGGATCGTGGCGCTGGAAGACCTTGGCGACGTCACGCTGCAGGCGCATCTGGGCGCGGCGACGCCGGTCGAGCACGCGTCACTCTATCGACAGGCGGTCTCGTTCATCGAGGTGCTGCAGCGGCGCGGCGCCGAAGTCGATCCAGACGGATATCTCCCCTACCGGCTGGCGTTTGACGTCGACAAGCTGCGCTGGGAGCTCGACTTCTTCGTCACGCACTTCGTCGAGGGCTACCGCGGCGCCGTGCTGTCGGACGCCGAGCGGGCGGCGATCGGCGAGGAGTGGGCGTTGATTGCCGGCGAGCTCGCCGGCGAGCCGCGCGTGCTGTGTCATCGGGACTATCACAGCCGCAATCTGATGCTGCACGGCGACAGTTTGTTCATCATCGATTTCCAGGACGCGCGCCTCGGCCCCGACACCTACGACCTGGTGTCATTGCTCCGCGACTCCTATGTCGACCTGGTGGAGGTGGAAGTCGACGAGCTGATCGCGCACTTTCTGGCATTGCGGGGCCGGACCCGGGACGAGTTCGAGTTCCGGCGGCGCTTCGACGTCATGGCGGTGCAGCGGAACCTCAAGGCGCTCGGCACGTTCGGCTACCAGACGCTGGCGCGGCAGAACCCCACTTACATCCAGTACATGCCGCGAACGCTCCGGTATGCCCGCACCAACCTCGGGAAATATCCGCGCTTTGCCCGGCTGCGCGAGCTGCTGGCGGCATATATCGACGAGCTGCGCTGAGTGTAGATAACGCGGAGGACGCGGAGGACGCGGAGGACGCAGAGGTCACGGGGGCCAGAGCTCCGTTCCGCGCTCGGCGCCCTCGTGGTCCGCTGCGTCCTCCGCGTTAGAATGAGTTCCAGGTTGTGGCTAAACGACAATTCGGCGTGTCGTCGCATCTCTATCACGGTCAGCGGTTGAGCCGCGAACATCTGTTGGAGATCGCCGCACACGGGTTCGAATCGATCGAGCTCTTTGCGACGCGGACCCACTTCGACTATCACAACCCGGCGGCTGTGGCCGACCTGCAGCAGTGGCTCGCCGACGCCGGCCTCGAGCTGCACGGCATTCATGCGCCGATCTCCGACAGCTTCCTCGGCGGCCGGTGGGGCGCGTCGTTGTCGCTGGCGAGCGCCGACCCGGCCGCGCGCGCCGACGCGATGGCGGAGGCCGAGCGCGCCTTGCACGTGGCGCGCCGGATTCCCGCGAAGGTGCTGGTCGCGCATCTCGGGCTGCCGCGCACCCAGAATCCGTTGCCGGGCGACAACAGCCGCGACGGCGCCCGGCGCAGCGTCGAGGAACTGCGCCGGCTCGCCGCACCCCTGGGCGTCCAGATCGCCGTCGAGGTGATGCCAAACGAGTTGTCGCGGGCCGGCTCGCTGGTCCATTTCGTCGAGGAAGACCTGGAGACGACCGACGTCGGCGTCTGCCTCGACTTCGGCCATGCGCACATGGACGGCGATCTGGTCGACGCCATCGAAACGGTGTCGGGGCATCTGATCACGACACACGTCCACGACAATCGCGGCCGCACCGACGACCATCTGGTCCCGTTCGAAGGGACCATCGACTGGCCGGCGGCGATGACAGCGATCCAGAAGATCGGCTACGACCAGACACTGCTGCTCGAAATCGCCGCCCACGGCGCACCGAAGCAGACCCTGGTCAAGGCTCAACAGGCGAGGCAGAGACTGGAGAAAATGTTAGTAGAGTGATCAGAAATGCGGAGTGCAGAATGCGGAGTGCAGAATAGCAGTGCATTCAGGATTTCGCGTTTCGGCCTTGACATTCAGCCCTCAACATCCAGCATTGTGTATTCAGCATTCCGCATTCAGCAATCTGCATTTCCATGGCTGCATTGAACCGCGTTTACATCGAAGACATCGGCCAGCACGAAGGTCAGGACATCACGCTCAAGGGCTGGCTGCACACGCGCCGGTCGAGCGGCAGGATTCATTTCCTGATCATCCGCGACGGCTCCGGATTCATCCAGGCGGTGATGTCGAAGGCGGCGGTCGGCGAGGAGATGTTCAGGGCCGCCGACCACCTGTCTCAGGAGACGGCCCTGATCGTGACCGGGACGGTCCGTGCCGACCAGCGGGCGCCGAGCGGTTACGAGGTCGACGTCAAGTCGATTGAGGCGGTCGGCGCATCGCACGACTACCCGATCACGCCGAAAGAGCATGGCGTCGACTACCTGCTCGACCGCCGCCATCTCTGGATCCGCAGCGAGCGCCAGCAGTCGATCCTGCGGGTCCGTCACGAAATCATCAACGCGGTGCGCGATTTCTTCAACCAGCGCGGCTTCATCCTCGCCGACACGCCGATCTTCACGCCGGCCGCCTGTGAAGGCACGACGACGCTGTTTCCGGCGCAGTATTTCGACGACACGACCGCCTACCTGACGCAGAGCGGCCAGCTCTACAACGAAGCGAACGCCATGGCGCTCGGCCGGGTCTACTGCTTCGGTCCGACCTTCCGGGCAGAGAAGTCGAAGACCCGGCGGCACCTGACGGAATTCTGGATGGTCGAGCCGGAAATGGCCTACGCCGACCTCGACGACGTGATGGTCCTCGCTGAAGGGCTGCTGGTCGAGATCGTCGGGCGTGTGCTCGACAAACGGCGGCACGAACTGAACGTGCTCGAGCGCGACGTCGCCAGGCTCGAACGGGTGCAGGCGCCATTTCCGCGCATCTCCTACGACGAGGCGGTGGCCATCCTGCAGGCGAAGGGACTGCCCTTCGAATGGGGCGGCGATTTCGGCGGCCCTGACGAAACCGCCTTGTCCGACCACTTCGATCGTCCGGTGATGGTGCACCGCTACCCCGCCGCCATCAAGGCGTTCTACATGAAGCCGGATCCGGACCGCCCCGAGCTGGCGCTGGGGGTCGACGTCCTCGCGCCCGAGGGCTACGGCGAGATCATCGGCGGCGGTCAGCGCATCGACGATCTCGAGCTGCTGTTGCAGCGGATCGAGCAGCACCAGCTGCCGAAAGAAGCGTTCGACTGGTATGTCGATCTGCGCCGCTACGGCAGCGTCCCGCACGGCGGGTTCGGCATGGGCATCGAGCGCGCGGTCGCCTGGATCTGCGGCCTCGAGCACGTCCGCGAGACGATTCCGTATCCGCGGATGCTCTATCGGCTGTATCCGTAGCTGGAAGGACGGATTTTCCACACCGGCGTCCGCCGTTTCGGTGTACAACCGTGGCGATCGTCAAGTTCCAGCGAAAGGGGGATGTATGCACAGTGTCGTCCGTCCGGTGATTCTCGCTCTGACATCCGTCCTCGCGGCCGCCGTCCTCGTCGCGGCCGGCGATCCGCCGCCGCCGTGGGCCTATGGTTTCGCGGACGTCGCACCAGCGACGCCTCCGGCCGCCGCCCCTGGCGGCGCACGAGCTGGTGGCGCCGGGGGCGGTGGGCGAGGCGCCGCGCCGGGCGGGGCCGCGCCGGCTCCCGCCGATACCTCGCTCAAGACGATTCCGGGCAGCACCGCCTCGTTCACGCTGGCGCAGATTCGCGACGGGTTCGGCCCGGCCGACTGGTTCCCCGGCGACCACCCGACCATGCCGGACATCGTCGCGCGCGGCAAGCGGCCGGACGTCCGCGCCTGCAGCCTGTGCCACTACCCGAACGGCAAGGGCCGGCCCGAAAACGCCGGGGTCGCCGGCCTGCCGGTCAGCTATTTCATCCAGACGATGAACGACTTCAGGAACGACGCCAGGAAGAGCGCGGATGCCCGGAAGGCCAATACCAACGCGATGATCACCATCGCCAAGGGTATGACCGACGACGAGATCAAGGCGGCGGCCGAGTACTTCGGCGCGATGAAGTGGACGCCCTGGATCAAGGTCGTCGAGACCAATACCGTTCCCAAGACCCGCATCGCCGGCGGCATGTTCCTCAAGATCGAGCCGGAGGAAAAGGAGCCGATCGGCCAGCGCATCATCGAGGCGCCCGATGATACCGAGCGCACAGAGACGCTGCGCGATCCGCATTCCGGGTTCACGGCCTTCGTCCCGGTCGGCAGCGTCAAGAAGGGCGAAGCGCTGGTCACCGCCGGCGGCGGCGGGAAGACGACGGCGTGCGCCGTCTGCCATGGCGCCGATCTGCACGGCCTCGGACCGGTACCCGGCATCGCCGGCCGATCGCCCAGCTACATGGTGCGGCAGCTCTATGACATGCAGCAGGGCATCCGCAAAGGCGTGTGGTCGGACCTGATGAAGCCGGTCGTCGCGAAGCTGACCAACGACGACCTGCTGGCGATTGCGGCGTATACCGCTTCAAAGTAAAAAGACAAAAGGCACAAGGCAAAGGCGGGAGAAAGGGGCGAACGGGACGCGCGAACCGAGGTAAGATCACTAGTTCTGAAAATGAAAATCGGCCTGATCTCCCTGGGTTGTCCCAAGAACCTCGTCGATTCCGAGGTGATGCTGGGGCTGGCCACTGACGCCGGCTATGAGCTGACCAGCAACGCGGCCGCGGCCGACGTCCTCGTCGTCAATACCTGCGCCTTCATCGATTCGGCGAAGCAGGAATCGATTGACGCGATTCTCGAAATGGCCGAGCTCAAAAAGCAGGGCTCGGCACGTCGCCTGGTCGTGACCGGCTGCCTGGCCGAGCGGTATCGCGATCAGCTCAAGACGGAAATCCCGGAGATTGACGCCGTACTGGGCACCGGCGAAGTGCCGGACATCGTCGGCGCGCTCGGTGGCGGCGGGGGGCTGGCGACGCCGATGGCGTTCTACCGCTCCTCTCCAGCCTCCGGCTTCCAGGCTCCGGTTCCCGATGTCCAGGCGCCAGCCCCCGGCTTCCGGCCTCCAGCCCCGAGGCCCTCGTACATCTACGACGCCGAGACACCCCGGCTGCTCGCCACGCCCCGGCATTATGCCTACGTGAAGATTGCCGAGGGGTGCGATTACAAGTGCGCGTTCTGCATCATTCCGACGCTGCGCGGCGCCTATCGGAGCCGGCCGGCCGATTCGATCGTCCGGGAAGCGCAGGCACTGGCCCAGCGCGGGGTCAAGGAACTGCTCCTGATCTCACAGGATACGACCTTTTACGGCATCGATCGGCAGGAGCGGGGCGCGCTCGCCCGGCTGCTGCGCCAGCTCAACGCGGTCGACGGTCTGGAGTGGGTGCGGCTGCTCTATCTCTACCCCACCACCATCGACGATGAAACGCTGGCCGCGATGGCCGAGTGCGACAAGGTCTGCAACTACATCGATCTGCCGCTCCAGCACGCCTCGAACCCGGTACTCAAGCGGATGAAGCGGCCCGGCACCCGTCAGAAGTACGACCAGTTGCTCACCCGCATCCGCGCCCGCGTCCCCGGCGTGGCGCTGCGGACGACGTTCATCGTCGGTTTCCCGGGGGAGTCGGACGCCGACGTCGCCGAGCTGTGCGGGTTCGTCACCGACCATCACTTCGACCATGTCGGGGTGTTCACCTACTCCCACGAAGAGGGGACGTCGGCGTACGCGCTGAGCGACGACGTGACGGGACGGGCCAAGGCGGCGCGGCGGGCGCGGGTGATGGGGCTACAACGCCGGCTGGTGCGGGTGCGGAATCGGGGCCGGATCGGCGAGCGGGTCCGGATTGTCATCGACGGTCCCGCCAGCGATCATGAGCTCGTCCTCAAGGGTCGTCTTTCGACCCAGGCGCCGGACATCGACGCCTCCGTCTATCTGACCGAGTGCGATCCGTCCGCATTCGCCGGCGGCGATTTCGCCGAGGTGGAAATTATGGCGGCGCGGAATTACGATCTCATTGCCAGGCCGGTGCTGCCAGACTGAGCCGCAGGATCACGCCGACACTGTGCTATAGTTTCGGATTCGGAGCCTGGCTGTAGGACCCAGTGGGCGTGTGCCCACTTTTTTACTTTTAAGGCGCCCCACTTTTACTTGCGTCAAGGCGCAACGGGTCCGGCTGAAGTCGGACACTACGTACGAGGCGCGAGAGCGTCGTCCGGGCGACGGAGCCCGGCAAGGCGATCGCGGCCGTGCGCGGGAGTGCCATGCCGTCCGCGGACATTGTCGAACAGGTTCGTGCGCTGGCGGCGCGGGTGGCGGGCACGTACGGGCTCGACATCTTCGATGTCCAGTTCCGTCGTGAGGCGAGCGGGATGGTGCTGCGGATCCGGCTCGATCGGCCGGGTCCGGCGTCGACGGCTGAGGACAGCGTCAGCGTCGACGATTGCGCCCGGGTCAGCCGCGATATCAGCGCCGTGCTCGATGTCGAGGACGTGATGCCGACGGCCTACACCCTGGAGGTTTCGTCGCCGGGGCTCGATCGTCCGCTCCGGCACGCCGGCGATTACCAGCGCTTTTCCGGCCGGCGCGCCAAGCTGGTCATGCGGGAGGCGGTGGACGGGCAGACGTTCTTCAAGGGGATTCTGGGCGGTGTCGACGGCCGCCATGTTGTCATCGACACCGACGATGGACGGGCGCATCGTGTGCCGCTCGACGTGATCACGCGGGCGAATCTGGAAGTGGAGTTCTAGCTGAAAGCTGAAGGGCTGATGTCAAACCCATTGCTGCAGACGATCGAGGCGCTCGCCAAAGAGAAGGGCATCGAACCCGATGTCGTGATCAGCGCCATCGAAGAAGCGGTCGCGACCGCCTCCCGCAAGTATTACAAGACCGGCGAGAACCTGAAGACCCGCTTCAACACCGACACCGGGCAGGTCGATTTGTTCGCCTTGAAGACGGTGGTCGAGGAAGTGGCCACTGTCGCGACGGAAATCTCCCTGACCGAAGCGCGGGAGATGTACCGGCCGCTCTACGGGGACGAGGTCGCCAACAGCATCGAGCTCGGCGACGAGATGGAGTTCCCCAAGCCGACCGAAGTGCTCGGACGGATCGCGGCGCAGACCGCCAAACAGGTGATCTTCCAGAAGGTGCGCGAGGCCGAGCGCGAGAACATCTTCGCCGAGTACAACCAGCGCGTCGGCGACGTCGTCAGCGGGCAGGTCAAGCGGTTCGAAAACGGCGACATCATTCTCGAAATCGGCCGCATCGAGGCGGTGCTGCCGCGCAAGGAGCAGTCGCGCGCGGAGAGCTACACGCCGGGCGATCGGGTCCGGACGGTCATCAAGGGGGTCAACCGCAGCGCCAAGGGGCCGCAGATCATGCTGTCGCGGACCGATCCGGCGCTGCTGATCAAGCTGTTCGAGCAGGAAGTGCCGGAGATCTACGACGGCACGGTGGTGATCCGCGGCGCGGTGCGCGAGGCGGGCGACCGGGCCAAGGTGGCGGTGTTCTCCCGCGAGCGCGACGTCGATCCGGTCGGCGCCTGCGTCGGCATGAAGGGCACGCGCGTCCAATCGATCATCCGCGAGCTGCGCGGCGAGAAGATCGACATCGTCGAATTCTCCGAGGATGCGATCGCCTTCGTCACCAACGCGCTCAGCCCGGCCAAGGTGCAGCGGGTGTCGATCGTCGACGATCGCGAGCGGATCATGGAAGTGATCGTCGAAGACAAGCAGCTGTCGCTGGCGATCGGCAAGAAGGGGCAGAACGTCCGGCTCGGCGCCAAGCTGACCGGCTGGCGCATCGATATCAAGAGCGAAGAGGAAAAGCGGCGCGAAGTCGAAGCGCAGTTCGAGGGCCTGGAGTCGACCGGAGACGCCGAAGAGGGCGGCGGCGACGCCGAGGACGCGGCGGACCAGGAGGCGGCCGCGCCGGAAGCCGATCTGCCGTACGTCCTGCCCGGCGTCGGCGGCAAGACCGTCCGGAAGCTGGTCGAGGGTGGCTTCGGCTCGATTGAAGCCGTCGCCGGTGCGACCGTCGAGCAGCTGTCGGAGTTGCCGGGTATCGGCGAAAAGACCGCCGAGAAGATTCTGTCCGCGGCGCGCGGAGAAACCCAGCCGGTCGAAGACGCGACCGCTGAAACCCAGGAGCCGTCATGAACAACTGACGCTCCGTTTCTCATTTCCAGAGGTTAACCGTTGGCAACAGTTCGGATTTACCGGGTCGCGGAGCTGCTGGGCACCACCAGCCAGGAAGTGACTGCGCTGCTCAGGCGCGATCACGGCATCGAGGTCAAGAGCGCCTCGAGCACGATTGAGGAAGTCGTCGCCCGCCAGTTCGTCGACCGGCTCGCCCGGCAGCGTAATATCTCGCTGCCGAGCGGCGACATCTTCGCGGAAAACCTGATCGTCACGGGCAAGAAGGGCGCGCCTGGCCGGAAGCCGGCCGAGCCGCCCAAACCGGTGGCGCCGGCACTGCCGCCGCCGCGACTGGTCAAGACGGTCAAGGCACCGGTCGTCCCACCGACGGAGCCGGAGCCGCAGCCCGAGATCGAGCCGCCGGACGTCGTCGAACCGGCGCCGATCGAAGAGCCGGAGCCCGAGCCGCCGCCGATGACGGTCGTCGAAGCGCCTGTCGCCGAGATACCGGTCGAGCCGCCACCGCCCGCGGCTCCGCCGCCGGAGTTGGTGGCCGCTCCCACAGCGCCGCCCGCGCCGATCGAGCTGCCCAGTCCGGCGATTGCCGCCGCGGCGCCGCCGCCGGTGGTGCCGGTGGCACCGCCGAAACCGGCCCCCGGGCGGATCGTGCCGCCGACACTCCGGCTGCGGATCGAGGAACAGCGGCCGACGACCCCGACCGCTCCGTTGCCGAGCGGTCCGCCGCGCGTCGTGACGCGTCCCGTGCCGCCACGACCCGATCGGCCCGCGGTGCCGGCGACCGCTCGACCCGCGGGCGCCGCCGCTCCGGGCCAGACAGCGACACCCGGCGCCCGGCCGCCGGCCCAGCCGATGGCCCGCCCGGCCGGCCCGCCGCGGCCACTGTATCCGGGATCGATCCCGCGGCCGACCATACCGCCCGGCGGTCCGCGTCCGCTGCCGTCGCAGCCGATCCGGACCCAGCAGCCGGGCATGCCGCCCCGGCCGGGTCAGTATCCGCAGCGCCCCGGGATGCCGTCACGGCCGCCGTTCCGGCCCGGCCCGCCCCATCGTCCGTCGGGCGGCGCGCGGCGCGATGCGCCGCGAACGATGTCGGCACCGATGCCGTCGGAGCCGCCGCCGGTGACCCGGAGCATCACCCTGGCGGAGGGCATGACGGTCAAGGATCTCGCCGACAAGCTCGATCTGCGCGTCAAGGACGTGCTCGCCAAGCTGCTGATGAAGCGGCTGATGCTGACCATCAATTCGACGCTCGATACGGACACGGCGACGATGATCGCGCGTGAGTTCGGCGCCGAGGTCCAGATGCGGAGCTTCGAGCAGGAGTTGATCCAGGAAGACGCCGACGAAGCTCGCGCCGAGGACGTCGTGACGCGGGCTCCGGTCGTCACCGTGATGGGTCACGTCGACCACGGCAAGACCAGTCTGCTTGACGCCATCCGCACCACCCGCGTCGCCGAACGGGAGGCCGGCGGCATCACCCAGCACATCGGTGCGTATCACGTCACCATCAACAACCGTAACATCGTCTTCCTCGATACCCCCGGCCACGAAGCGTTCACGCTGATGCGCGCCCGCGGCGCCAAGGTCACCGACCTGGTCGTCCTCGTCGTCGCCGCCGACGACGGGGTGATGCCGCAGACCAGGGAGGCGATCGACCACGCCAAGGCAGCCGGCGTGCCGATCGTGGTCGCCATCAACAAGATCGACAAGGCCAACGCCAACACCGAGAAGGTCAAGCGCGAGCTGACCGAGCTCGACCTGATGCCCGAGGAGTGGGGCGGCAAGACGGTGACGGTCGACGTGTCGGCGAAGAAGAAACAGAACCTCGATCTGCTGCTCGAGATGATTCTGCTGGTCACCGATATCGGCGAGCTCAAGGCCAATCCCAAACGCAACGCGTCGGGGACCGTGCTGGAAGCCAAGCTGGACAAGGGCCGCGGTCCGGTGGCCACCGTGCTGGTGCAGGATGGCACGCTGCGGGTCGGCGAAACGTTCATCGCCGGGCCGATCGTCGGCCGGGTCCGCGCGCTGATCGACGATCGCGGCAAACCGGTCAAGTCGGCGGGACCATCGACGCCGGTCGAAGTCCTCGGCCTGGCCGGACTGCCCCAGCCCGGCGACCTGTTCCAGGTCGCCGATGCGGCCAAGGCGCGCCAGATCGCCACCTTCCGCGAGGACCAGGCCAAAGCGCGTTCGCTCGGCGCCAAAGGCGGCCGGCTCACCCTCGAATCGCTGCAGGCGCACATCGCCGAAGGCGGCATGAAGGAGCTGCCGGTCATCGTCAAGGCCGACGTCCAGGGCTCGGCCGAAGTGGTGTCCGACACGCTGACGAAGCTGACCGACGAAAAAGTCAAGATCCGGATCATCCATTCCGGGGTTGGCGCGGTCAACGAATCGGACGTGCTGCTGGCGTCGGCGTCGAACGCCATCATCATCGCGTTCAACGTCCGCCCGGACCGCAACGCCGAGGAGATCGCCGCCCGCGAACGCGTCGAGATCCGGCAGCACTCGGTCATCTACAACGTCACGGACGAGATGAAAAAGGCGATGACCGGCCTGCTCGATCCGACGTTCAAGGAAGTCCGGCTCGGCGTGGCCGAGGTTCGGAATACGTTCAAGGTCCCGAAGTTCGGCACGATTGCCGGCTGCATGGTGACCGAGGGCCGGATCACCCGATCCGGCGATTCCCAGGCCCGGCTGCTGCGCGACCACGCCGTCGTCTACGAAGGCAAGATCGGGTCGCTGCGACGGTTCAAGGACGACGTCAGCGAGGTCAAGACCGGCTTCGAATGCGGCATCGGCTTCGACAAGTTCAACGACCTCAAGGCCGGCGATCTGATCGAAGTGTTCGCGATGGAACGCGTCCTGGTCACAGCGTAGCTCGACACTCGAAATTAGGAATTATGGATTGGGAATCAGGAATGGACATGCGTTCTCTATTCCGAATTGTGAATTGTGAATTGTGAATTCCTAATTGCTAATTCCTAATTGCTAATTCCTAATTCCTAATTGCACCCTTGACCCCCGTCTCCCGATCGGATCGAGTCGCCGACCAGCTGCGCGGCGAGCTGGCACTCGTGATCAGCCGCGAGGTGCACGATCCGGGAATCGGCTTCGTCACCTTGACCCGCGTCCAGCTGAGTGCCGACCTGCAATCGGCTCGTGTCTTCTACACGTCGCTCGGCGACGAGGCCGCCCGCCGGAACTCGGCGCGAGCCCTGGGCCGGGCGGTGCCGTTCCTGCGCCGGCAGATCGGCGCGCGGCTCCGCCTCAAGCGGGTCCCCGAGCTGACGTTCGTCTACGACGATTCGATTGCCGGCGCCGACCGCATCGAGCAACTGCTGAACGAGATCCATGGCCACAAGCCCGAGCCCGACGACTAACCAGGTCTCCGCCCAGGAGATCGCCGCCGCCATCCACACGCGCCGCCGCTTCGTCATCTCGTCCCACGCCCGGCCGGACGGCGACTCGATCGGGTCGCAGCTGGCGATGGCGTTCGCGCTGCGCGCACTCGGCAAAGAGGTGCGGGTCGTCAATGCCGACGCGGCCCCGGGCCCGCTGCTGGCCTTCCCGGGCGTGCCCGGCATCGAGATCGCGGATCGAGTGGACGGGGACTTCGACGCCGCCATCATCATGGAGTGCAGCGATCTGGCGCGGACCGGCGTCGCCGGCCTGGATCAGTACTTCGTCATCAATATCGATCACCATCCAGGCAATGCCGGATACGGGCGGATCAACTGGTTCGACGCGACTGCGGCGGCGTGCGGCGAGCTGGTCTACACGCTGATCGGCGCGCTCGGCGTGGCGCTGTCGCCCGAGATTGCCACCCACATCTACGTCGCGATTCTCACCGACACCGGGTCGTTCCATTATTCCGGCATCTCGCCCCGGACGTTCGACATCTGCCGCGACTGCCTGATCGCCGGCGTCGATCCGGTGCTGGTGGCCCGCAACGTCTACGACAGCAACAACATGGGGCGGCTCAAGCTGTTCGGTGCGGTGCTGAGCGCGATGCAGCTGGACCGCACCGGCCGGATCGCGATCGTCTACCTCGATCACGAGATGGCGCGGACTGCCGGCGGCACCTACGAGGATACCGACGGCCTGATCAACCTGCCGCTGACGGTCAAGGAGATCCAGGCGGTGGTGTTCTTCAAGCAGGGCGACGGCGAAGAGTATCGCGTCAGCCTGCGCTCGAAGGGCAACATCGACATCGGCGCCGTCGCCAAGGAGTTCGGCGGCGGCGGCCACAAGAACGCGGCGGGGTGCACGGTGAGCGGCGCCTTCGAGGGGCTGCAGCAGGTCTTCGTCGAGAAGATGGAACGGGCGATTGATGGAAACTGAGGCCGTCCTACTCAATTCCTGAACATCCTCACATCCTTACTTCCTCACATCCTTACTTCCTGACATCCTCACATTCCGAATCTGAATCTATGGATGGCGTCCTGGTTATCGACAAGCCGGCCGGACCGACCTCGCACGACGTCGTCGCCCGGGTCCGGCGGGCGATCGGCGAGCGCCGGATCGGCCACACCGGTACGCTCGATCCCGCCGCCAGCGGCGTCCTGCCGCTGGTGGTCGGCCGGGCGACGCGGCTGGCGCAGTTCCTCAGCGCCAGAGACAAGAGCTACGACGCCATCATCCGGCTCGGGTCCTCGACCGACACGGGCGACGCCCAGGGCCGCGTCATCGGCGTCGCGCACACCGGCGCACTCCCATCTCGGACGGCGATCGACGCCGCGCTCGAGACGTTCCGCGGCGCCCATGACCAGCAGCCGCCGGCGTACTCGGCGAAGCGGATTGGCGGCACACGGAGCTATCAGCTGGCGCGGGCCCGGGCGCGCGGCGGCCAGCCGGCCGCCGGCATCGTCCCTCTCACAGACGCCGAGCCGGCCGGAGCGGACCCTGTTCTTCCCGCGCCGGTGCGTGTCACCGCACACGCGATCGACGTGCAGGAGCTCGACGGCGATACCCTCAGCCTGCGGATCGACTGCTCCGCTGGCTTCTACGTTCGGTCGCTGGCGCACGATCTGGGAGTCCGGCTCGGCACCGGGGCGCACCTCGCCGGGCTCCGGCGAATCCGCAGCGGTGATTTCACGCTGCGCGACAGCGCCGCGCTGGACGCGGTCGAGCGTGATCGAGACGGCGCCCTGACCAGGCTCGTCCCGCTGGCCGGACTGCTCCACGGGTTCCCGTCGGTGGTGTTGACGGCGGCAGGCGTGAGGCACGCCTGCCACGGTCGCGATCTCGGCCCCGCCGACCTGACGCCGGAGTCGTCGATGCCGGCAGTCCGGTCGGATTCCGGCGACCGCGCTCTCCCCGGGTCCGACTGGATCAGGCTGCTCGACGGCGACGGCGCGCTGCTCGGCCTGGCCCGCTACGGCGCCTCACGGGTTTTGCATCCGTCCGTTGTTCTGGTGTAACATGTTGAGTTCGCTATATTAAGGGTTTTCTGGTTATACGGCGTGCCTGGATCCGCGACGCGGTTCTGGGCCGTTCGTGGAGGACAGTGTGACGCTGAGCAAAGATCGCAAGACAGAGCTGATTGGCAGCTATCGGACCCACGAGGCCGACACCGGCTCGCCGGAAGTGCAAGTCGCCATCCTGAGCGAACGCATCACCTACCTGACGGAACACTTCAAGACGCACGCGAAGGATCACCATTCCCGCCGCGGCCTGCTCATGCTGGTCGGCAAGCGCCGTCGTCTGCTCGACTACCTCAAGGCCAAGGATGCGCCGCGCTATTCGGATCTGATCAAGCGCCTCAACATCCGCAAGTAATCCTGTTCCAACCCGTGGAACCCGCGTGAAACCCACCGTCAAACGTAGAGCTGAACGTCAACAGACTCACCTGACACCTTCAGTTCTCAGTGCTAAGTGAGTCCGATTTTTATGACAACTCGCGAATTGCGCATCGGCCCGCAGACTCTGAGCCTCGAAACCGGCAAGCTCGCCAAGCAGGCGCACGGATCGGTCATCGTCCGCTTCGGGGACTCGGTCGTCCTCGTCACGGCCTGCCGCGCGGGGTCGCCCCGCGAAGGCATCGACTTCCTGCCGTTGACGGTCGACTACCGGGAGTACACCTACGCGTCGGGCCGCATCCCCGGCGGCTTCTTCAAGCGTGAAGGCAAGCCGGCCGAAAAAGAGGTGCTGACCAGCCGCTGCATCGATCGCCCGGTGCGGCCGCTGTTCCCGGCGGGATGGCGCTACGAAACCCAGATCATCGCGCTGGTCCTGTCCGCCGATCAGGAGAACGACACCGACGTCCTGGCGATCACCGGCGCCTCGGCGGCGCTCGCCCTCTCCGAGATCCCGTTCGCCAAGACGATTGCCGCCGTCCGCATCGGTCTGGTCAACGGCCAGTTCATCGTCAACCCGACCTTCCTGCAGCGTAAAGAGAGCCGGCTCGATCTCGTGGTCGCCGGCAGCATGGACGGCCTGGTGATGGTCGAGGCGGGCGCCAAGGAAGTGACCGAGGAACAGGTCGTCGAAGC
This sequence comes from Acidobacteriota bacterium, assembly GCA_039931615.1. GTDB lineage: Bacteria > Acidobacteriota > Vicinamibacteria > Vicinamibacterales > CAVVIG01 > JAHFUI01. The sequence continues at coordinate 20,281 of JBDTRR010000019.1, read as the reverse complement.
GCTCGACACCGCGCACGCGGCGATCAAGCAGATCGTCGCGGTCATCGACGACATGGCCAGGGAAGCCGGCAAGCGGAAGCTGACGGTCGCCAGGAAGGAAATCGCTGCCGACTTCTACAAGGAAGTCGAAGGCCGGGTGCTGGGCCCGCTGGCCGACGCGATGCGCATTTCCGACAAGCTCGAAAACTACGAGACGGTCGATCTCACCCTCAAGAATCTGGTGGCGGCGCTGCCCGAGGGCGAGCCCGAGAAGAAGGCCGACGCCAAGGCGATCTTCAAGGAACTGAAGGAAAAGGTCCTCCGCGAAGAAGTGCTCACCCACGGCGTGCGCCTCGACGGCCGGCGGTTCGACGAAGTGCGGCCGATCTGGATCGAGACCGGGGTCCTGCCGCGGACGCACGGTTCGGCCGTCTTCACCCGCGGCGAGACGCAGGCGCTGGTCACCTGCACGCTCGGCACCGCCGACGACGCGCAGAAGATCGAGAGCTTCGAGGGCGAGACGTGGAAGAGCTTCATGCTCCACTACAACTTCCCCCCGTTCTCGGTCGGCGAGACCGGTCGCATGACCGGCCCGGGCCGCCGCGAAATCGGCCACGGCGCGCTGGCGGAACGCTCGCTGACGCCGCTGATGCCCGCCGAAGAGCACTTCCCCTACACCGTACGCGTCGTCTCGGACATCCTCGAATCGAACGGCTCCTCGTCGATGGCGTCGGTCTGCGGCGGATCGCTGGCGATGATGGACGCCGGCGTGCCGATCAGGAGCGCTGTCGCCGGGATTGCGATGGGGCTGGTGATGGACGAGAAGACCGGCAAATACGCTGTCCTCTCCGATATCGCCGGCGCCGAAGATCACTACGGCGACATGGACTTCAAGGTCGCCGGCACCGCCGACGGCATCACCGCGCTGCAGATGGACATCAAGGTCGGCGGCATCACGACCGAAGTGATGCGCACGGCGCTCGATCAGGCGCGCCGCGGCCGGCTCCACATCCTCGAGAAGATGCGCGAGGCGATCGACCTGCCCCGCCAGAGCATCTCGGCGTTCGCTCCCCGCATCGTCACCATCCGGATTCCGGTCGACAAGATCCGCGACGTCATCGGGCCGGGCGGCAAGATGATCCGCAGCATCATCGAGCGGACCGGCGTCAAGATCGACGTCGAAGACGACGGCCGCGTCAACGTCGCCTCGGCGGACGGCGCGTCGGCGCAGAAGGCGATCTCGATCATCCAGGAGCTGACCGCCACGCCAGAGCTGAACAAGACCTACCTCGGAAAAATCCAGCGGATCACCGACTTCGGCGCGTTCGTCGAGATCATGCCGGGAACCGACGGCTTGCTGCACGTGTCCGAGATTGCCAATCACCGGGTCAAGGACGTCCGCGACGAGCTCAAGGAAGGCGAACAGATCCTCGTCAAGGTCATCAACATCGACCCGACCGGGAAGATCCGCCTGAGCCGCAAGGCGCTACTGCAGGAAGATGGCGCTGCCACGGCCGGAAGCGCGCCCAAGTCGAGCTGATTCAAGGCCGGCGCCGACAACGGCCAGGACGTGCCCCTGGTCCGTTGTCGGGCGGCCGAGCTGCACGCTGATCCCCCGCCAGCCAACCATACCGCCCCGCCCTCCGTCGTACAATCAGTGCACTTCATGAAGCGGGCGAACCTGCGGCGCGCCGCCGTTCTCTGCGCGTTCGCGTATGCGGTCGTGGCAGGTGCGCTGAGTGCGAATGTCGCCTCAGTCGGCAGGCCGTCGCCCGTGGTGTCAGGCTCGAGCCGGCCCGGGACGGCGCCCGCCCGGGCCGGCTTCAGGCTGGCCGTGGGACAGAATCAGGCGCCAACCGTGCGGCCGTGGCCGGTCATCGCCAGCCGATACAAATTCACCCCGCCGCGGATCGAGGTCGTCCAGGACGACGTCGTCAAGATCGAGCTGCGGACCGACGACATCGCGCACAGCCTGACGATCGACGCCTACCGCATCGCCAAGCGGGTCAATCCCGGTCAGCCGATCACGTTCGAGTTCCGCGCCGATCAGATCGGGACGTTCCCGTTCTATTGCAATCTGCAGATCGACGACGGCTGCCGTCAGATGCACGGCGAGCTGGTAGTGAAGGCAAGGAAGTAGTCGCGAAGCATCTCAAGAAAAATCGATGTCGTGCAGGCCTTCAGGCCTGCGGTGTCTGGCCGACCTGAAGGTCCGCACTACTTCAGAATCGATTTTTCACACGCTCTGATTGACGACCCGCGCAGTTGAAGCGTACTCGCTGCCTATTGCTGCGCGCCGCCAGCGATTGTCGAGGATTCCTTCGACACATCCTGCAGATCCCAGGTCCAGCGGATCTGCGGGTTGTACATCTCGTCCCAGCTCTGCTCGGACCAGAACACTTCCTTGTCCGGTGCCGGGTTCCATTTATTCTTGGCCGAGTTGTCGTAGTGGGCGTAGGCCGTCAGCTTGCTGCCGGCCGGCAGCTTGAGCGGCGTGGCCAGCTCGTAATAGAGCTGCCAGTTGAAGTCGTACTTCGGCACGTCGAGGACGACCTCTTCACGACCGTCCGGATAGGTCACGGTGAACTTCATGTCCTTGCCGCGCAGGTGCATGTGCGGGGACATCGCGTAGAGCGTCGCCGGCTGCGGGAAGATCTTGAAGTTGGAAATCTTCCAGTTGTCGACGCCAGGCGGGATGTTCGGGACCCGCTCGTTGCCGAGCGGCTTGCCTTCGACCATCGTCGTCCCGCGGTCGAGCGACGAGGCGTTCTGCATCTCGTGCTGCACCGGTACTTTCGACAGCCAGATGCCGAACTGCGCCCGCTCCTTCTCGGGCTTGCCGGAGGGCTGGTAGTGCATGTTGAACTCGATGTAGGCGCCCTTGGGCAGCCGGCGGGCGACGCCGTCGGTGTAACGTTCCCAGCCGCGGCCGGGGGTGTAGGAGACGAGCCGGATCCCTGGTCCGGCGCCGGCCGGCAGCACGTTGAATCCGCCTTCGGTGTTGCGGGTGGTCTGGCCCCGGCCGGGCGGCATCATCACCTTGCCGTCCTTGAGCACGACATCTTCCGGCAGTGTCCGGATGAACAGCGTCGCATGGTGGACGATCGCCGGATTGTTGGTCCGGATCTGCATCCCCTGCATCCAGACATCGGTCGGGAACGGCGACTTGACGAAGTACGACAACTGCGGATACTCGCCGGTCGGCGGCACCTGAGCTTCAATCGGCAGATCGATGACGATATCGGGCTGGCCCCAGACCCAGCCGCCGGCCGGGAACGTCGGGACCGCCGGCAGTTCGGCGTCGTCGCCCTTCGCCGCGCCGTTGTCGGCCCAGCGCACGATCGTCTCGATGTCGTGCGGCGACAGGCTGCGATCGTTGGCGATCTTCATGCTGGCCGGTCCGGCACCCCAGGGCGGCATCTCGCGCGCCACCACCTTGTTCTTGATCGCGCGCGCCCAGGGCCGCACGTTCTGGTAGGTGATCAGCGACATCGGAGCGACCTCGCCCGGCCGGTGGCAGACGACGCAGTTCTTGTAGAGGATGGGCGCGACGTCCTTCGAGAAGGTCGGCGACTGGGCCCGCGCCGGCGCCGCGGTGGCGATGGCCGCCAGGACGCCGATGACGATCGCAGCGGTGCTTTTCATACGCTCCTCATTTTGCCTGCTTGCGAAACCACATCTCGCCGATGTTCATGTAAGGATCGCCATCGATCGACAGCGCGCGCCGGATGCGGAAATTGGCGGGCGACGCCAGAAAGGTGCTGCCCTTGAGGTGGAGATTCTTCCCGCCCGATTTGAACGCGGCGGTCTCGAAATAGTGGGTGAAATATCCCCCTGAATCAGCCCCGATCGTGCCCGGCTTGAACAGCGTGTAGCCGCGGCTGTCGGTTTCGACCCAGGTCAGATACTTGGCGACAGGGTCGTAGACGATCTGGATCTTGACCTTGTAGGCCGGCCCGCTTGGTCCCTTGCCCGCCAGGTCGCCCTCGTACAGGCATCCGTCGACGTGCTTGACGATCAGCGTGCCGGAGTGCACGCCTTCGGGAGCCAGCGGCGTCTCGGGCGCGTCCCATTCCATCGCCCAGGCGCCGAGGAAATAGTCGGGGTTGAACGGCGGCGGCGGATCCTTCTCGGTCGTCGCCCGGGTGAGCCCCTTCAGCTTGGTGATCAGTTCGAGATCGTCTGGGCTCAGGCACTGCTCCCGCGGCACACCGGTCGGCCCGCCGGAGTGCTGGGCCGACGCGGTTGCGCAGGGGAGCAGGCCGGCGACCATGATCGCCGCGAACAGAGGCTTCATATCTGAACATCCCCTAAAAAAGGGCCGGCGATCGGCCGGATCCCGGCGTCACTGCGTCACTTGCACTCCGCCGAGGCCGTCATCAGCGACGTGACGTTCAGGCGCGGATCGCTGGCATCCTTGATCCACAAGCCCCTGACCACCACACGGTGGCCGTTGTGATCGGCCGGGGCGAACTCCACCAGCCCGAGCAGACGGAACCGCAGCGTGCCGAGCGCCCTGCCCTCCGCGGCCTTCAATTCCTCGGGCTTCGAGAAGCCGACGGGAGCTTTCACCGGTTCGGTCGCGCTGGTGACCATCCAGGCATTGCCTGGTCCTTGCGTCAGACAGCCGACGACTTCGACGATCGGCACGTCATTGGGTCCCTGCGGCGGCCCGCCGAATTCCGCGCCGGCCCCGCGGCCCCCCCGGCCAGGCCCCGCCGGCGCCTGCCCACGCTGCGGCTGCGGTGCGCCGAGTGCGGCCGCGGCTGCCAGGGTCAGCGCGCAAGCGAAGGTGAGAGTCGTCGCCTGTGTCATCCGCCTCGATCCCATTCGAAGAGTCGCGCGCGAGCGGCGTCAGCCGGTTCAATCTCCCGCGGCCAGAAGCAGGGCGATTGTACGTCAAAAAACAGACGACTGGAATGGCCGGCGACAACTCTTCTGATCGATCAGATTGCCGGTGTGCACACCTAGAACCCTTGAGAACCGGAAACTTGACTCAATGAGTCAGGTTTCCGGGCTCGCAAGTGACCTATAGCGGGCCGAGGCCCTGGCTGGGCCGGAGGCCCGCTAGAAGTCGATCTGCGCGCTGAACTTGAGGAACCGCGGCTGGAGGACCGTGTTCGGCCTCAGCCAGGTGGTGGTAGTCGGCGAGTATGTCTGCGTATACGTCAGCACTGGCGCCGCGTTGATGAGATTGTAGAGATCGAACCCGACGTTGGTCCGGGTGCGGCCGAACTTCAGGATCTTGGCGATCCGGACGTCGACCTCATTGACCCGATCGCCGTAGAGCGTCCCCGGCTCGACGAGGTTGACGGTGACGGTGGCGGCATTGGCCGACAGCGGCCGGCCCAGCGACGGCTGGATGACCGAATTGGGCACCGCCCAGTTGGCGCTGAGCGCCGCGCCCTGCTCGCTCCGCATCGTGCCGGAAACCAGCACGTCGATCTTCGGAATCGTGTAGACCCCGAGGGCGGTCATCCTGGTGCCCCAGCCGCTCGACTGGTGGCACCAGGGATTGGTCGGCGCCGTTTCCGGCAGCGCCGCCTGGATCTCGCAGGAGTCGCTGATGGTACGGGCGGTGTTGAACCCGCCCTGGAGCATCAGTCCACTCCGCGGCCGCGCCGTCAGATTCAGGTTGAACGAATGGGTCGCCTGCGTCTGGTCGCCGTAGTTGGTCGACCAGGTGATGTAGTTGTCCACCAGGGTGGCGACATCCGGGTTGGCGTTGACCATCGGCGCCAGCGCATAGCCGCCGCCGCCAGGAAGACGCGCATCGACCGGGGCGCTGATCGTGAAGCTCGTGTGATCGGCCGCCGTGCGGGCGCGGTTGTCCGTCGCCGTAAAGCCACCCAGCCAGCGCCGCTGATAGCCGAACTCGGCAGACACGCGCGGGAACAGCTCCTGCTGGATCGCCGCCCCGACCTGCCAGTCCCCCGGCCGGACGCCCCATCCTCCCAGCACCATCGGGTCGTAGGTGGCGTCGAACACGTCCAGCCCGAAGTTGGCGTTGCGGGCGCCGCAGAAATCGCCGCCGCTGGCGCGCCGATCCTGCACCGCGGCGTTCGCCAGATCGCAGTCGACCACGAAATCGCGATCCCCGTCGGTCCAGGTCCGGGTCGCGGTCGTCGACAGGCGATTCACCGGATTGATCGCGGTGTAGATGCCGAACGCCTGCGCCGCCTCCAGATATTTTCCGACATTGACTTTGAGGGACGTCCGGCCGGTGCCGAACACGTCCATCGCCAGGCCGCCGCGAGGCGTGACATCGTGATAGCCCTCGATCCCGGTGGTGCGCGGATAGTTCCGCGGCGTCGGGAAGAACCGCACCGGACCGACCTGCTGCTCGGGGTAGTAGCTCCACACATGGTCGTAGCGGATCGCGCCCTGCAGCGTGACGCGTCCGAACGTGATCTGGTCCTGACCGTAGAACGCGTCAGACCTGGTCCGATTGGTGGTCGGGATGGCGTTGATCGTCGTCGTGAACTGATCGGGGATGCCGTTGTTGAACCGGTACTGGAGATTCTCGCTGTTCGTGAAGCTCTTGCGATTGTCGACCAGGAAGGATCCCTGGTAGCCGACCTTCATGCTCTGCGCGCCGGCGACGTAGGACGCCGACGTCCGCCACGTGTAGTTGCCCTGCCAGCTCGACTGCCAATTGCCGGACCGGTAGGTCAGGCCGGGGATGTTGCCGTTGGCGGCGCAGCCCGCCGCGCACTGCTCGACGACGCGAATGAGATCGAGGGTGCTGCCGCCCGGCATCGGGTTGCCGCCCCAGCGCGTCGTGTAGCTGCCTGCCGAGGCTTCGAGCAGCAGCCGGTTGGTGACCGGCGCCGTCCACTTGAACTGCTGCACGCGTTGCCCGTAATCGCGATATGAGCCCGCTTCGGGCGAAACCGTGGCGCTGGTCGCCGGCGCCAGACTCCCGTGAGCGCCGCCGATCGCCTCGTTGGCGTTGGAATGCCGGCAGGCCTTGACGGTCTCGGGAGCGTTCGGCGCGGCGGCCCCTTCGCAGGGCAGCTGCTCATCCCAGAACCCGGAAAACTTGTGACGCGTCGAGGCCTGCGCGGTCAGGCGCAGCGCAAAATTGCGGCTGGACGCCACCGTCGCCGCCGGACGCGAGGTGTCGGCCACGTAGGTCCAGCGCGTCGGATCGCCGGCGTTGGCGTTGGCGAACATGCCGGCCACCTTCCGATAGCTGCCTTCCTCGCGCGCCTGGCCGAAAAACCAGACCCGGTCCTTGACCACCGGACCGCCGGCGCCGAAGTTGAAGTCCCAGATCCGGGTAATCTTGCCCGATGACGTCAGGCCGCGGGCGAGCAGATCGTCGGTGTAGTTGTCGCCGATCATCCCGGGGGTCACGCCGGAGGCGAAGAACAGCCCTTTGACCGAGTTGCCCCCTTCCCTGGGTACGATGTTGAGCGACGGCCCGCCGACTTCGGCTTCGCCCATCCCGCCAGAAGTCGTCATCGTCACTTCCTGCGCGCTGCCGACGTCGGCGCGGTACGACGAGACGCCGGCGCCATTGGTGACCGCGCCGACGTTCAAACCGTCCACTGTCAACCGCCCCTCGTTCGCCCGGCCGCCGATACCGCCGAACACGACCGTGCCGGACGTCGCCTGGACGTCCGACGCGGCTCCGGACTGCAGCGCCGTGTTGGGCATCAGCGACATCAGCGCGTTGTAGGAGCGCGCCGCCGGAATCGAGCTGATGACCTCGCTGTTGATCACCGTCTGCCGCCGCACGCTCTGGACGTCGACGACCGGCAGCTCGCCCGACACGGTGATCGTTTCGGCCAGGTTGCCGACCGTGAGCTCGGCATCCACGGTGGCGGTAAAGGTGCCCGGCAGCTCGATCCCCTCGCGCCGGATGCTGCTGAAGCCGGTCAGGCTGAACGTCACTGCGTAGGTGCCGGACCGCAGGTCGATGATCCGATACCGACCGGCGGCGTCCGAGACCGCGAGGCGAACCTTCTCGATCAGCGCCGGGCTCGACGCTTCGACGCTCACCCCGGGCAGCACGGCGCCCGAAGTGTCCTTGACCACACCGGTGATCGACGCCTGTGCGAAGAGCGCCGACGGAACCAGCAGGAGCAGACCGACGACACACGTGAGCCGGGCGGTACGCATGAGAGCCTCGCTGTTCTTGGTGAGGAGTGCCGTGTCGTGCGGCTATCGCGCCGCTGCGGCCGGAGGGATCATGTCCTTCTCGCCGCTCAACCGGTGCAACATCACCAGGGTTGTCGTCTGCTCACCCTGCTGGTTGGTGGTCGGCGGGAACTTGATGGTGACGTCGTCGCCGGAGCCGGACAGTTCGAGCGGCCGCTTGAGCGTGGTGCCGCCGGTGTCGCTGATGCCGGACAGGATCTGGTGAAAGGCCATCGCGCGCGTGATCATCTCGAACGCGTGTCCCGCCGTATCGAACACCAGCAGTCCCTTGAGATTCGCCCCGCCTCCACCACCGCCGCGACCGGCGGCGGGCGCGCCGTCGCCGCGGGCGCCGCGGCCGGTTGCCGCACCGTCGCCGCGGCCGGGCGCCGGCACACCGTCGCCCGGCTCGGCCGCCGCGAGCGTCCAGGTCCCCACTGGATCCAGCGGAGAGGACCGGGCCGGCGGCTGCGCCCCGGGGCGCACCGCAACAGCCGACAACAGCAGCGCGGCGGCGAGGGCCAGACGTCTCATCGGTCAGTCCTCCGACATGGCGGCGAAACGGCATTCGCCCGCCCCGGTTCCCGCCTCTGTTTACGGAATCGCCCGAAGCCCGTCGGACAGCTCGATCAGCGTCCCCCAGGGATCGGTGACGAATCCCACCTTGGTATTGATGGCCGGGATGTTGCGCACGGTGGTCATGATGCCCTGAGCGGCAAGCTTCTTCGCGAAGTCGTCGAGGTTGGTGATTTCGAAACCGATGTGATCGAGCGCGCGGCCGCGTGTGCCGACCACCGGCCCCGGCGCCTGGGTGAAGTTCAGGCCGATGCCCGGCAGCTCGGCACGAATGAACGCCGGCGAGGTCGAGGCCGCGGCGGTCGCTCCGAACACCTTGATGTACCAGTCGCGCATCTCGGTGGACTGCTGACCGAAGAAGTGAACGTGGTGGGACACGATCGCAGCGGTCTGCGCCTTGACCTCGAGCAGTTCCACCTTGACGTCGTCCGGGCTCATCACGTACGCGATGCCGGTCACTCCGCCGGCATCGACCTGGCCGATATCGTCCTTGACGGTGACGTTGGCGGGCGCTTCCGCCGCGGTCACGATCCGGTAGCCATTCGCCTTGACCTTGTCCATCACGCGGCGCAGGTCGGGTACCGAGAACCCGAGGTGATCGACGGTGGTCCCCTTGCTGCCGCCGGTCGGCGCCTGCATCGGACGGAAGAACAGGACGACCCCGCTGAACCTGACGATCTCGAGGTTGTCGGTCCCGATCTTGACGACCGTACCGCCGAGCGTCTCACCCCAGAACTTCCGCTGCGCGTCCATGTTCATCGTGTTCAGATGTTGATGGCCGGCGACGATCGGCCCGGCCGAGGCGGGCAGGAGTTGGGCCGAGGCGGGCGGCACGGGAGCGGCGAGCAGCAAGGCGATCGAGGTGATGAGGCCGCGGGTGCGATTCATGGTGTGCTTCGATTCTTACGGGCGATTCGGTTCATGGGCGGTTCGATTCATGGGCGATTCGATCGATGGCCAGACAGAACGCGCGGCTACGACACCTTGTCCAATCCCTCGGTCAGCTCAATCGAGACGCCCCATGGATCGGTGATCGTCGCAGTCCCGATGTTGTTCAGCCCCGGTTCCTTTCGATAGGGCGCGGTCAGCTTGATGCCCTTGGCCTCGAGCGCCTTGCTGAAGGCTTCGAGGTTCTTCACCTCGAAGCCGACCCGATCGGTGACGCGGCCTTTGGTCGGGACAGGCGTGACGCCCTGGTCGCCTTCCCAGCGGAAGAAGTTCAGGCTGTAGCCGACGCCCGGCAGATCGCCGCCGATGAAGAAATCGGTCTTGCTCCGGCCGCACGGCGCATCGAACGCCTTCTGATACCACTCACAGGCTTCGACGTACTGCTTATTGATGAAGTGCATGTGGTGGCCCTTCAGCGGTGGTGCGTTGGGCTCGCGGTTGGTGACGATCTCGATCTTGACGTCGTCCGGCCCCAGCAGGTAGGCGATGCCACCGCCGGCGCCGCCCTGACCCTCGGCCGGCGGCGGGGCACCCGGCACCGGCTCGCGGCCCACGGTCGCGCGGTACAGCCCGCTCGCCTTGAGCTTCTCGACCACCGCCGGCACGCTGGTCGCGGCCAGACCGATATGGTCGAACGCGGTGCCGCGGTTGGGCCCGGCCGGCTTCTGCACGTGCAGGAAGATCAGGACATCGGGCAGCTTGATCGTCTCGACCTTCGCGCTGCCGAACTGCATCGCGGTGGCCCCGAGCGCGTCGACCCAGAACTTCTTCTGCGCCTCGATGCTGGTCACATTGAGGTGGTAATGGCTGATGCGGACGGGCGCCTCTTTGTAGCTCAGAAGCTGCCCGGCCGCGCCCGATTGGCCGGCGAGCACGAACCCTGCCAGAACGGCGATGCTGAAGATGCGTTTCATGGAACCCTTTCGTGCCGTCACGGCACCCTGCCCGGATGCGGTGGCGCCTTATTCATCCGGGGCTGATCGAGAAGTCCGGAACAATGGCCTCAACCGCAGAAATCACGGCGATCTATATCACATCCAGGGCGACGCGCCAGGTCGCAGAAAGTGCAAAAGGGGTCGGGAGTCATTTTTGGTTTCTGCGTACTGCCGCTCGCCGTCAACGGTTGGCGAACGACTGGGCGGCGGCGATCCGATCGCGCAGCGGCGGGTGGCTGTAGAAGAGCCACTGCACGATTCTCGACGGGTGCTCTTCCGCCAGGTTCTGCGCACCAAGGCGGCGCATCGCGGAGATGAACGCGTCGGGATTGCGGGTGAGGTCGAGCGCGAACCGGTCCGCATTGCGTTCGCACGCGCGCGAGATGGCGTGTGCCATCGGCAGCATGACGAGCGACACCGCCCCGGCCGCCAGCACCAGCAGCGGCAGACCGGCAATATCCCCGACGCCGCGCAGCCCGAGCGGCACCGCCAGCGCCTCGAGCAGGCGTGCCGCGAGGAAGAACCCGGCCAGACTCAGCCCGCTTTCGAAGACGATCCCTTTCCAGATATCGCCGTGGACATGATGCGCAAGCTCGTGCGCGAGCACGACTTCGATCTCCTCGTCTGAATAGTCGGCCAGCATGGTATCGGAGACCAGGATGCGCCGCGTCGAGCCGAGACCGGCGAGCGCCGCATTGGCCTTCTTCGTCCGGTCGCCCAGCCCCCACTCGTAGGCACCCAGGGCGTGCGCGCCGGCCCGCTCGGCGAGCGCCAGCAACCGGGCCCGCAGCGACTCCCGCTCGAGCGGCTTGACCCGGTAGAACATCGGCAGCAGCAGGATCGGCGTGAGCTGGGTGAGACCGACCATGAAAACGGCGAATGCCAGGCCGGCCATCACCCACCAGTGCCGCGGCGATCGCGCGATCAGGCCGTACAGGGCCAGCGCGCTCACCGAGGCGAGAAGCAGGCCGATCACCAGCGACTTCAGCTGCGCCCAGGCCCAGGCGGCGAACCGTTCATTGGACAGGCCGTACCGCCGCTCGAGCAGAAAGCCGGCATAGAGCGCAATCGGGGCGGCGCCGATCTCGTTCACCAGCATCAGGAGACAGGTGTAGATCAGGATGGTCGTCGTCCCGCTGACGCCGGACGCCGCCGCCCCGGGCGCGAGGTCGGACAGCGGCGGCACCGGCTGGGACGTCACCGTGTGGTCGGTTGGCGAAACGATGCCAGCGGCATCCGATCGGAGCGTCAAGGTCAGGCCGCTCCACAGCAGGCCGACCAGCAGGGCCACGCTCCAGACCAGCGACGCCAGGTGCGCCCGGCGCTTCAGCCGATGGTAGCGGGTGGCTTTGTCTTCGTTCACCGGGACCCTGTGTTCACCGTTCGGAAATCTGCATTCCGCATTCTGCAATCTGCATTTCAGGTTGCAGCATCGCCCTCTGCAATTCAGAGTGCCTCGTCATCGAGTGGCAATGCCGATCGGGCCGTTGGTCGTCGACACCTCGATCGGCGTGCCGCCGCCGTTCAGGCGGCCGCGCACGCGCCGCCTGGTCTGCTCGCCCATCAGGTCGAGCGCCAGCCCGGTGGTGTCGATCACGCCATTGGTGACGCTGGCCGAAACGTTGGCTCTGGCGTCTTGCGGCAGCGTCAGCGTGAGCGCCCCGTTGACGGTCCGGAGGTCGATCAACTGATCGCCGAGCGACCGGATATCGATCGTCACGGCGCCGTTGACGGCGCGCGCCTCGACGCCGCCGCCCAGGTTCCGCCCGGTGATGGCGCCGTTGGCGGTGGTGGCGACGAGCCGGCCGGCCAGCGCCGACGCGGTAATCCCGCCGTTCGCGGTCTGGGCCCGCACCAGCGCCAGACTGGGAACTCGGACGTGGTACTTCACCTCGATGCTGACGCCAATGAGGATGCCGCTCAACTGGGCGGTCTCGATCGCGAGGCGGTTCGGCTGGCTGTCTTCCTTGATGGTGATGCGCGGCAGCAGTTCGCGCGCGGCCGCCTCGGTCGCGGCGTGGACAATCCGCTCGGCCCTGACGTCGACCATCGCGCCGCCCTCGACGCCTTCGACGTCGATGCTGCCGTTGCGGTTGGTAATCTGGACCTCGCCGGCGGCGGCCAGGGGATAGCTGCGCGTCCATTCGTCGCCGGCGCGTGCGCTCAGGCCGCCGAGCGATCCGCCGCACGCGCTGAACAGCACCGGCGCCGCCCACAGGACGGCGCCGATCAACATGACCCTGGCGTGGCGATGCACCATACCGGCTTCAGACGGAGACGGCCGCGGATCAGTTCAACTGGACCGAGATCAACTTCGACACGCCCGGCTCCTCCATCGTCACGCCGTAGAGGCGATCGGCGATCTCCATCGTCTTGCGGTTGTGCGTGATCAGGATGAACTGAGTGTGCTGCTGCATGCCGCGCAGCATCTCGACGAACCGGCCGATGTTCGCCTCGTCGAGCGGGGCGTCGATCTCGTCGAGCAGACAGAACGGGCTCGGCTTGTACTTGAACAGTCCGAACATCAGCGCGATCGCGGTCAGCGCCTTCTCGCCGCCGGACAGCAGCTGGACGCTCTGCAGGCGTTTGCCGGGCGGCTGCGCGATGATCTCGATGCCGCTCTCGAGGGGATCGTTCTCGTCGAGCAGGGTCAGGCCGGCGCGCCCGCCGCCGAACAGGGTACTGAAGGTCTGCTGGAAGTTGTGATTGATCGCCGCGAACGCGGCGGCGAAGCGGTCGCGCGTCGTCTCGTCGATCCGCTTGATCGCTTCGCTGGTCTGGGCGATCGAATCAATCAGATCCTTGCGCTGGGTGGTCAGGAACGCGTAGCGGGTTTCGAGCTCGTCGAACTGCTGGATCGCCATCATGTTGACCGGGCCGAGCCGATCGATCTTGCCGCGCAGTGTCGCAATCGCCTCTTCCGCGCTCAGCGCCCGCTGTTCCGCGGCGGTGACGGTCTCGACCGCGTCGGCGTCGTCGTCGGCCGGCTCGTCGGGCTCCTCGGCGCCGAACGCGGGTGCGTCGGGCGTCGATTCGCCCCGGGCCTCCATCGCCTCGACCTCGAGCACCACCTCCTCGAGCGCCGCCTGCACCGCCTCGAGGCACGACGCCGCCAGATGGGCGAGGTCGCTGTCGGCGGTGGCGCGGGCGATGTCGAGCTCGGCGACGACGGCACGGAGCGCTTCGCGGGCGGCCCGGGCGTCCTTGACCGAGATCTCGTGCTGGTCGGTTTCGACCCGGAGCGCCGACACGATCTCGTCGGCGGTGCGCACGTTCTGCTGCAGTTCTTCCAGCGCTCGGGTGTCGGCCTCGAGATCGGCCTCGCCCGCGGCGACCGCGGCCGCCAGGCTGTCGGTCTGCGCGCCGATCTGATCGAGTTCGCCGGCCAGCGCCCGCGCCCGCAGCTCGAGCTCGGCGCCGGCCTCTTCCAGGCGCCGCACGTCCGCCTCGAGCGCGCCGGCCCGCTCGACCAGGGCGGCGTGCACGGCGCCGGCTTCGGCGGCGCGGCGATTCAGTTCGTCGATCGCTTCGCGTGCGTCCGACTGGCTCCGCTGGGCCGCGGTCAGCCGCTCGTCGGCCAGCCGTTGGTCGTGCTCGAGCCGTCCGATCGACTCCCGCGCTTCCACCTGCCGGCGATCGAGGGCGTCCCGCTCGTCTTCCGCCTGACGCCGCTCCCGGACCAGCTGCTCGCCCTTCTGGGCCAGACGGGCTGCTTCGTCACCGGCGTGCTGCAGCTGCGCGTCGTAGCCGACAATCGCCTTCTCCTGCCGGTGCCGTTCGGCATTCAGCGCGGCGATGCTGCTGCTCGCCAGGGCGATGGTCGCCTCGAAGCCGGCGGTCTCCTCGGCGAGGTGAGCCAGGGCCTCGCGATCTTCACTGATCCGGTCGCGCAGTTCCTTGATCGCCCGCTTGGTCTGCAGGATGCCGCGCGCTTCCTCACGGCCGCCGCCATTGACGACGTGCGGGCGGCGAAAGACGTCGCCGGCCCGGGTCGCGACGGCGCCTGCGGTCAGCCGGCTCGCGGCGGCGGCCTGGTGGTAACCGTCGGCAATCCAGGCCTCGCCGATGGCCGAGCGGATCGCGCCGGCGAATGTGCCGGTCACACGGACGACCGATGACAGTGCGACGATGCCGTCGGGAACCGCCGGACCGGCGCCGGATGACCCGGCCGGCTCCGCCGGCGCCGCCATGGCTTCAGAGGCGACGACGAAGCCGCAGCGTCCGGCGCCCTGCTCCCGCACCAGTTGAAATCCGGCGGCGGCGTGCTCCGGCCGCTCGACGACGACGTGCTGCAACAGATCGCCAAGGCAGGCCTCGACGGCGAGCTCGAATCCCGCTTCGACCTCGAGATAGTCGGCGACCGCCCCCTGCTGGGCGACGTGACCGTTGGCCTGCGCGAGCACGACGCGCGCGGCGTCGCCATATCCGGCGCGAGCAGCCTCGAGCTCTTGCAGCGAGGTCAGCCGCGCTTCGACGCCGGCCAGCTCCTGTTCGCGGCCGCGCACCGATCGGGCGCGCCATTCGTGTTCGATGCGCGCGCTGGCCAGCTCTGATTCGCGCGCCAGCTGGGCGATGCGGGTCGCCTCGATGGCGTCGTGGGCGCGGCGCAGCCGCTCGGCCGCCGCCTCGCGCTCCGTTGCCACCCGCTCCGATCCAATCCGCACGTCGTCGATTTCGACGTCCAGCTTGGTCAACGTCGTCGCCACCTTGTCGCGGGCGGACGCCGCGTGTTCGAGGGCGTGACGCAGCGCGGTGGCCGAGTTGATGGCGGAAAACACCTCGCTGCGCGCCGCCTCGACATCGGCCTCGAGCCCCTCGATCTCGCGATGCGCCAGGTCGTAGGCCTCGGAGTCGTTGGCCAGCGCCTGTTCGGCCTGGTCGCGGTCGGTCAGCGCGGTGGCGGCAGCGACGCGCCGGGCGGCGAGCGCCGCACGCGCCGGCTCGCGCCGCGCGTCGAGGGTCTCGAGCTCGGCCGCCACGACTGTGCGGCGGCCGCCGAGCGCCTCGATCTGTTCGCGGTCGAAGGCGATCTGCTGCTGCCGCCGGTTGATCGCCAGCTCCCTGGCGTGCGCGCTCTCGCGCGTCGACATCGCCCGCGCTTCGGCGTCGAACAGGCCGGCGCGCAGGCGCCCGAGATCGGATTCGATCTCAGCGACGCGTCCCGCCGCGGCGGTCTCGCGCTCGCGCGCATCGCTCAGTCGAGCGCGCACCGATTCCACCACTTCGGCCAGCTGCCGGTACTTCCGGGCGAACAGGGCCTTTTCCCAGCCGCGAAGCTGATCGCGCAGCTTCTGGTACCGCCGCGCGCGACCCGCCTGCCGTTTCAGCGTGCCGCGCTGCTTCTCCACCTCGAACACGATGTCGTCGATCCGCGTCAGGTTCAGCTGCGCCGCCTCGAGCTTCAACGCGGCCGACCGGCGGCGGGCCTTGTATCTGGTGACACCGGCCGCCTCTTCGATGAGCTGACGGCGATCGGTCGGACGGGAGCTCAGGATGAGACCGATCTTTCCCTGCTCGATGATCGCGTAGGCCTTGGCGCCGAGCCCGGTGTCCATCAGCAGATCGTGGACGTCGCGCAGGCGGCAGACCTGGCCGTCGATGAGATATTCGCTGTCGCCCGACCGATACAGCCGGCGCGTCACTTCGACTTCGCGAGCGATCGACTGGATGATTTCCTGGGCGCTCAACTCCGCCGGTGCGAACTCCACCGGCAGACCCGGCGAGAGCAGCGCCGCAGAATGGCCGTGGCCATTGCCGTCGCCATGGTGGGCATGGCCATTATCGTCGGGGCCCTTATCGTCGGGGCCATTGCCGTTGGAGCCACTGACGTGGGCGCCACTGCCGTGGGCGCCATTACCATCGGCGCCATTACCGTCGCCGTCATGGCCATGACCGTTGCGGCCATTGCCGTTGCCGTGCCCGTTGTGGCCGTTGCCAGGTTCGCCGGCAAACGCTGGACCGGTGACCTGTTTCAGCACGCCGCTGAAGCGCAGCCGGACCTCCGCCGTGGCTGTCGGCTTGCGCGCGTCGCTGCCGTTGAAAATCACGTCTTCCATGCGTTCGCCGCGCATGCTCTTGGCGCTCTGCTCGCCCATCACCCAGGTAATGGCATCGGCGACGTTGCTCTTGCCGCACCCGTTCGGACCGACGATGGCCGTGACGCCCTTGTCGAAGGCGAGTTCCGAGCGATCGGAAAACGATTTGAAGCCGTTGATTTCGAGACGTTCCAGGCGCATGACGCACACCCCGGCATCGGTGTCGATGCCCGCGATCGGGTTAGGAATCTAGCTGGCTGGGAGGCAGGCCGACCCTCCGAACCGGCCCGGGAACACCCGAGCCGTGCCGGAGGACGACGACGCACCGATTGACGACCTTTTCGCCTTCCGAGCTGGAAAGCGGCCCCGGGCCGCAAAGCGGTGGTGAGTGTAACAAGACCTAGCTATAGTGGCAAGAGCAAACTCGAACGCAATTTGTTGTGGTCGTGTGCCCCAACGTGCAGTCCTGTCGATCGACTAGTGCGCCTTGTTCCGAACCGCCGCGCGAGACAGATCGTTGAGCTTCTGGGCCTCGCCGAACATGCTCAGCGCCATCAGCGACTGCGGATCCGCGGTCAACAGGTGACGCCGGGCGTCGTTCAGACCGAACACCACTTCGTCAATCCGGAACCGGATCATCGCCCGGATGAAGGCGAGGTCTTTCTGGAACCCCTCTTCATCGATCGCGATCTTGTCGATCTTGAGCTGTTCGCGGAAGTCGGCCACCATCTCGTCGTCGACGACGAAGTTCTGCTTGACGACGCGCCGGCCGCTCGCCTGCTGCGCGATGCGGGTATCGCCGTCGGCGGTGAACTTCTGCGCGTAGTTCTCGAACTCCAGCCGGTTGTAAAGCAGGCGGGCAAACCGTCCGGGGTTGAAGCCCTCGATCGGGCCGGCGATGCGCTTGTCCGGCTCGATGCCGCCGCCGCTGTAGACCGGGCGGCCGGAGTCGGTCCGCCGCAGGTCCTTGGGGCTGTGCGCCGGCTCGACATCCTGATCCTTCGACGCGTAGCTCAGATACTCGTCGAAGGTGGCGTCCCAGGGCCGCTGGATCAGCCGATCGCTCGGCGTGTAGTAGTGGGCGGTGGTCAGGGCCAGCCCGGCGCCGCCGCTGATCTGATAGATCGACTGCACCAGCGCCTTGCCGAACGTCGTCTCGCCGACGATATAGGCGCGATCGTGATCCTGCAGCGCGCCGGTGACAATCTCCGAGGCGCTGGCACTGCCGCGATTGGCGATCATCACGATCGGGATGTCGACGAACTCGCCGTCCTCAGTGGCGCGGTAGTCCTGATCGGAGTTCTGGACGCGGCCGCGAGTGTAGACAATCATCCGGCCCTTGGGCAGGAATTCATTCGAGACCTTGATCGCCTGATCGAGCGGACCGCCCGGGTTGCCGCGGATGTCGAGCAGCAGGCGGCGCATGCCCTTCGACGCCAGCTCGTGCAGCGCGTGCTTGAGATCGCGATCGGTGTTCTCGCCGAAATCCTGCAGGCGCGCGTAACCGGTCGTCGCATCGATCATGAAGTAGGTCGGGACGGTGGGAATATAGACCTCGTCGCGCATCAGCTGAATCGGAATCAGCTGTTCGTAGCCGCGCCGCTTGATCTCGATCTCGACGTTGGTGCCCTTCGGCCCCTTGAGTTTGGCGACCGCCTGCTCGGTCGTCCAGCCCTTGGCGTCCTCGCCGGTTATCCGGGCGATGACGTCGCCGCGCCGCAACCCCTTCTTATAGGCCGGCGATCCTTCGAACACCGTCGTCGCGGTGATGTCGCCGTCGGCGGCGACGATTTGGATGCCGATGCCGTAGTAGCGTCCTTCCTGGCGCTCGCGCATCCGCGCGTATTCGGCTGGCGAGAAGAAGCTCGAGTGCGGGTCGAGCGTCCCCAGCATGCCGCGGATCGAGCTGTAGACCAGGTTGTCGGACTCAACCTTCTCGACGTAGTTGGCTTCGACCGCCTGCAGCGCGGCGGCGAAGGTCTTGTAGTGCTCGGGGATCTTGTCGTCGACCGCGAGCGCGTTCTTGCCGAACAGCCCTCCGACCAGTGCGGACAGCGCGATGGCAAAGACGACGATGGGCAGAGGGCGGTAACGTCGCATGGTCGCATCCTAGCAGATAACTTCCTTACGGGCAACGACTTCTGGCAGCTTCAATCGCGTAATTCCTTGACCCGGCGCGCCGGCGGTTCCTATAATGACGACTGGCGCTCGACCCATCGGTTCCGCCACACAGGAGCGACATCATGTTAGGTTCGATCGGGATGCCCGAGCTGATCATTATTTTCGTGATCGCCTTGATCATCTTCGGCCCCCGCAAGCTCCCTGAGCTGGGGCGGTCCCTCGGCAAGAGCCTCGCCGAATTCAAGCGCGCCTCGAACGAGCTGCGCAACACGCTCGAAGAGGAAATCCGCCTCGAGGAGCAGAAACCCAAGGTCGAAGAACCCAGGACCGAACCACCGCCGAGCGTCGAGTCGTCGCCGGCACCGATTGAGCCGCATCACGAGCCAGTCGGCGTCGGCGCGGCTGGAAAGGTCGACAAGAGCGCGTAATTGGCCCTCGTTCCCTTCCCCGGATCACAGGTCGGGGCCGCCCGCGTTCTCCCAGAGGAAGACGAAGAAGCCCCCGGCGGGCAGATGTCCTTCCTGGAGCATCTCGACGAGCTCCGGAAGCGCATCGTCCACTCGCTGCTGGCGGTCGCCGTCGGCGTCCTGATCGGCTTTGCGTTCATCAACCGCATCTCCGATTTCCTGCTCGGCCCGACCCGCCGGCTGCTGCCGCCCGGCAGCAAACTGATCTACACGCAGCCGGGCGAAGCATTCGGCTTCAACATCCAGATCGCCCTGATCGCCGGGGTGGTTCTCGCCGCGCCGGTCATCATGTACGAGGTCTGGCTGTTCATCGCGCCCGGCCTCTACGCCAACGAAAAAAAACTCGCCGTGCCGTTCGTCCTGATGTCGACGCTCGGCTTCCTCGCCGGCGCACTGTTCAACCACTACGTCGTCTTCGTCTGGATGATGACGTTTTTCGCCAGCTTCAACACGCCCGACCTGGTGTTCCTTCCCAAGCTGGATGACGTTTTCGATCTGTACGCCAAGATGCTGATCGGCATGGGCCTGGTGTTCCAGATGCCCACGATCATCTTCTTCCTGGCGAAGATGAAGCTGGTGACGTGGCGGTTCCTGGCCCGGAACTTCAAGTACGCGCTGCTGATCATCTTCGTGGCGGCGGCGGTCATCACGCCGAGCGGCGACATGGTCACGCAGACCATTTTCGCGGCGCCGATGGTCGGCCTCTACCTGCTCGGCATCGTCATCGCCTGGTTGGTGGCGCCGAAGAGCTGATTGCACGCTTTGTCACGATCACCGGCAACCCCCGCCCGCGATTGCCCCCGATTGCCGGATGATTGCCCGATGATTGCCCGATGATTGATTGACCACATGCAGACCATCCGTTTTATACTGATTGCGCTGAACCGCGGGAGGTACAGCCACATGAGACACTCGCTCCGCTCCATAGCTTTCACAGCCGCCTGCCTGCTGTGGGCCGGTGTGGCGGGTGCGCAGACGACGGCGACGTCGTCTTCCGACGCATCCACACGCCCAGCCACCACGACGTTCTTCGGAGATACCGGCCTCTGGTTCGTGCCGACCGCCGAGATCGTGC